>CAYULI010000037.1:0-32805 GCA_964445795.1 uncultured Nitrospira sp.
TCCAGTGTCCGCGGGCCCTCTGGCGCAAGCTGCGGACGACCAATGTGATTGAGCGGTGCTTCGTCGAAGTGCGACGACGGACCCGGCCGATGGTGTGTTTCGTGAACGTGCAGAGCGTGGAGCGGATTATTTTCTCCATCTTCAATCGGTTTAACCTGGAGTGGCGCCAGCACACCCTTCGCCAATTTACACAAGTAGCGTGACATCACCGGCACCGGTTGGCCGGTTGACATTATGCGCCGTTTTGGATAAGTTCCACCGCCGGTTTGCCTGGAATTGACGGGCAACTATTCCAAACCTTCAAGGAGGGGGTGAAAAGGTATGAAGCGCATGTTGATGGCGGTCATGGCAGTTGCAGTGGCAGTGGCCTTCAGCGCACCGGCCTTCGCGGGCGAAGAGAAGAAGGAGAAGAAAGAGGAAAAGAAGGGCCACGTCGTCGTGTACGGCGAGGAAAAGAAGAAGGAAGAGAAGAAGGGCGGCAAGTAAGAACGACGCAGATCGGGCCTGCCAGGCAAGCCCGACTTCGGTTCTGAAAAGGCCTCTGATCGCCGGATCAGAGGCCTTTTCGTTTTTTCTCCACGTTGACCCTCCTTCCATGCCGGTGGTACGGTGGCCGTATGTCCTCCGTACCTGCCGGGCGAACACCCAATCGGCTGATCGACGAAACCAGCCCGTATCTGCTGCAACATGCATACAACCCCGTGAACTGGTATCCCTGGTGCGAGGAGGCGTTGCAGGCGGCGAAGGCCACGAACAAGCCCATTCTCCTGTCCATCGGCTATTCCTCCTGCCACTGGTGTCACGTGATGGAACGGGAATCGTTCGAGAACGAAGCCATTGCGGCCCTCATGAATCGCCATTTCATCTGCATCAAGGTGGACCGGGAGGAACGGCCCGATCTGGACGAAATCTACATGGCGGCGACCGTCGCGATGAATCACGGGCAAGGGGGCTGGCCAATGACCGTGTTCCTGACGCCGGACCAGGAACCCTTCTTCGCCGGCACCTACTTCCCTCCGGAAGACCGATGGGGGCGACCCGGGTTCGGCAGATTGCTGAAGCAGATCGCCGACTATTGGGAGAAGGATGCGGCCGGCATCAAGACGCAAGCGAAGGAAATGACGGAACGGCTGCGGGGCGAAGGGCGCAGCTTCTCCCCGATTTCCGTGAGCGATTCCGTCCTGGATGACGCCGTCGCGCAGTTCAAGGAAGAGTTTGACCGGACGTTCGGCGGATTCGGGAGCGCGCCGAAATTCCCCCCGGCCGTGGGCCTATCGCTGCTTCTGCGGTGCCATCGTCGAACCGGCGACGCAGAAACACTCGCGATGGCCACGAAGACGCTGGATATGATGGCGGCCGGCGGGATCTACGATCATATCGGTGGCGGGTTCTCCCGGTATTCCACCGACCACCGGTGGCTCGTGCCGCACTTCGAAAAAATGCTGTACGACAACGCCCTCCTCGCCCGCGTGTACATCGAGGCCTTTCAAGTCACGAAGAAGCCGCTCTATCGCCAGGTGGCGGTCGAAGTGCTCGACTATGTGCTGCGGGAGATGACAAGTCCGCAGGGCGGGTTCTACTCCGCGACGGATGCGGACTCCGAAGGCGTGGAAGGAAAGTTTTTCGTCTGGACGCCGCAACAAGTACACGACGCCGTGACAGACGAAGAAGATGCGCGCCGCTTTTGCGCCCTGTACGACATCACCGAGGCGAGCAATTGGGAGCACGGCAGCATTCCCAACCGGCTCCGGCCGATCGAAGAGGTCGCGAAACTGCTCGATCTGACGACCGACGAGTTGATGGAAACGGCCGCCCGAGTGAAACCCGTGCTGTACCAAGCCCGCCTCCGGCGGGTTCCTCCTGCCCTCGACGACAAGATCATCACGGCCTGGAACGGGATGATGCTCTCGGCGTTGGCTGAAGCGGCGAGGGTGCTGGGGCAGCGGCGCTATCGCGATGCTGCGGAGCGGACGGCCGATTTCCTTCTGCGGACACATGTGCGCCCCGATGGGCGCCTCTTGCGCACGTCGAGAAACGGTCGCGCGCATCTCGACGCCTATCTGGAAGATTACGCCTACCTGGCCGAGGGCCTTCTCGATCTGTATGAGGCCGGCGCCGCGGAAGCTTACCTCCATGCCGCGGCCCGGTTGGTCGGGTATTTGATGACGGACTTTTGTGATGCCGAGCGCGGCGGGTTTTTCAGCACCGCGAGGGATCACGAATCCCTCATCCTGCGGCCTCGGGAGGGTGCCGATGGGGCGACGCCCAGTCCCAACGCGGTGGCGGCCTCGGTTCTGGCCCGGCTGTCGTTCCATTTCGACCGGCAGGACTGGCGTGAAGCCGCGATCGGCGCAATCCGCGCCTTTGGCCGTCAGGTCGCGCGCTACCCACGCGCCTTCGCCAAAAGTCTGACCGTGGTGGACTTTCTCACCGAGGGGCCGGTCGAGCTGGCGTTCGTCGGAAACGAGGATCACCCGGCGCTTCTGGCGCTCCAGCGAGCGGTGGCCGAATGCTACATCCCGAACCGCATCATTGCGACGGGGCCCCCGGAGACCGCATCCGTTCTCCCGCTCTTGAAAGGCAAAACCGCCGTGGCGGGACACCCGGCACTATACATTTGTCAGCACTTCACGTGTCAGAAGCCTGTCACGGACCCGCGTCTCGTAGCCAGGGCCTTGGCGGAGGTGGCATCGGGAAAGCGCTCCGGCGAACGGGGGAAGCTTCTACAAGGGGCACAGCTCCCCGGCTGCGCGACGATCCAAGGGACGGCGGCCTACGCGGCGCGGGCCATCGGACGCACGGGCGAAGCGGCTCTCGCCAACGGATTCACGATGCTGGGCTCCACTGGCCTCACGACGTCGCGGGTGGGGTTCGGCACGTATCGTGTGGACATGAAAGACCCGGATCATCGTTCAGCTTTGAAGAAAGCCCTGCTGGACAGTTGCAATCTCATCGATACGTCGACCAACTACATGGACGGAGACAGCGAGCGTCTGGTGGGAACGGTGCTCGCGGAATTGATCGCAGCGGTCGAGGTCCGCAGGGAAGACGTGATCGTCATCTCCAAGATCGGATACGTGCAGGGCCAGAACTTGAAACTCGCCGAGGCGCGCGAACGGGCCGGCCGCCCCTACCCCGAGATGGTGAAATACGGAGACGACGTCTGGCACTGTATTCACCCGGAGTTTCTGGCCGATCAGTTGGCGCTTTCGCTGGACCGGGTGGGTCTGGCCGTGCTCGACGTGTGTCTGCTGCACAATCCCGAATATTTCCTGTCGGAAGCGGTCCATCGGGGAGATCGGGATTTGCCAGCGCTGCGCCAGACGTTCTACCGGCGGTTGGAGCGGGCCTTTGCATTTTTCGAGTCGCAGATCGCGGCCGGCCGCCTGCAGTACTACGGCGTATCCTCCAACACCGTGACCGCTCCTGCAACGGATCCGGAGGCCACGTCTCTTTCGAGGATGGTCGAGGCAGCGGAGGCCGCCGCGAAATCGGCCGGCGTCGAGTCTCATCACTTCCGCGTCCTGCAATGTCCGATGAACCTCTTCGAATCCGGCGCGGCGTTCACGCCCAACACCGGCGCGTCGGAACGGCAAACGGTGCTGGGTTATGCGCGGGAGGCCGGCATTGCGGTGCTGGTCAATCGTCCGTTGAATGCGATGCCCGCTCCACGGGGCGGAGTGGTTCGTCTGGTCGATCTGCCGCTCGACGAACCGCCGGCGGATCTCGACCGGCAGATCGCCGTCCTGGCGCAGATCGAGGAGGAATACCGGAGCAAGATCGCTCCGGCTGTCCGGCACGGCGGTCAGGGCATGGTGCCGACCGAGTTTTTTCGATGGGCTCAAGAACTCGAGCGGGTGCGTCCGCAGATTCAGGGCCTGGAACACTGGGAGCAGGTCGAGCAGCACCTGATCGCGCCTCAAGTGAATCACGTGTTGCAGACCCTCTCGCGCCATCTGACGGGTGCGCTGTCGAAACAGTGGGAGGCCTGGCGCGACCGCTATATTCCTGAATTAGTGGCGCTCCTACGGGGATTCCGCCGGGAAGCCACCGAGCGGAGCCGCGCCAAGACCGGCAAAGTCGTGGCGGCGCTCGATCCGTTGTTGCCCGCCAAGCGGCGCGACCAGCCGTTGTCTCGCAAGGCGCTCTGGGTCTTGACCAGCACACCGGGCGTCACCAGCGTATTGAACGGCATGCGGAGGCCCCGATACGTCGACGATTCCCTCGCCGTGCTCCGGTGGGAGCCGCTCAGCGAGGTCCGCGCCTTATACGAAAAGGTCAAAGAAGTCGTCTTTCCCTAAGGGTTGCGCGATGCATGGCTCTATGCGTTCAGCATGGACGATCCCCTCTTCATCCGCCACCCGTGCTGACGGTCGGTTTCTGTAACGGACTCTTAACAAACCCGTTCTTGACAGGTCTCTCTTCGCTTCTTTAAGGTCGCACCGCTCCTGTTTCGATGCAACTCAACCGGTGTCTCTCTGTGGCGAAGCTGGCCGTTATCGATATCGGAACGAACTCCATCCACATGGTGCTGGCGGAGATCCTGCCCGACGCCAGCTATAAGATTCTCGATCGGTTTAAAGACATGACGCGGTTGGGCAACGGCGCGTTCGCTACGCGCCGCCTGTCGGAGGAAGCGATCGGTCGCGCGTTGGACGTGCTGAAGACGCTGGTCACGCTCGCTAGGAACAAGGGGTTCGACCGCATCGAGGCGGTCGCTACGAGCGCGGTGCGTGAAGCCAAGAATGGCGGGGACTTTGTCGAGCTTGTGGGCAAGCAGACGGGCCTTTCCGTCCGGGTGATCAGCGGCACCGAGGAAGCCCGGCTCATTTTCCTCGGCGTCAAGAACAGCATCGCGTTGCCCGACGGGCCGACGGTGATAGTCGATGTCGGCGGCGGCTCGGTCGAGCTGATCGTCGCCAATCGCGAAGGCCTGCTCCACGGCAAGAGTCTGAAGTTGGGTGCGATCCGCCTGGCCGATCAATTTCTTTCCAAGACGCCGCCCTCCGCCGCCATGGTGCACGCGATGGAGGAGGCTGTGACCGCGGAGTTGAAGGCGGCGCTCGGATCGATCAAGACGAAATCGTTCCAGTCCCTGGTTGCAACGTCCGGCATGGCCGGCAACCTGGCCGAAGTGATTCACTTGCGCCAGACCGGTCGTCCGCTCCAGCAACTGAATCTGGCGAGCGTGAAACTGAAAGACATCCGGACGTTGGAAGCGGAATTGGCACGGTCGTCCGTGAAGGCGCGGCTGGCCATTCCCGGCCTGGATCCGAAGCGAGCGGACACGTTGCTGCCGGCCGCGACGGTGCTCCGGCGGCTCATGGAGCTGACGGACCTGGATGAAATGACGCTGTGCGACAAGGCTATCCGCGAAGGGGTGATCTACGACTTTATCGAACGGCACCGGGAGGGCTTGAAGGCGGAGACCGAAGTTCCGGACCTGCGCCGCCGAAACGTTATCGGATTGGCACGCCGGTGCCAGGCGCCGGAGATTCATTCCCTGCACGTGGCCGGGTTAGCGCTCCGCCTCTTCGACCAGACCAAACGACTACATGGCTTGGGACAAAGGGAACGTCAATGGCTCGAGTACGCCGCGATGGTGCACGACATCGGCTATCTGATCAACCCACGGCAACACCACAAGCACGCGTATTACCTGATTAAACACAGTGATCTGGGCGGGTTCGCGGCGGATGAGATCGAGGTCGTGGCCAACGTCGCGCGCTACCATCGCCGCGCGCTGCCGGCGCTGAAACACGAAGGATTCGGCGGCTTGACGGGTCGCCTGAAGCGCGTGGTAAAAATCTTGGCTGCGTTACTGCGGATCGCGGACGGGCTCGATCGGACGCATTTCTCCGTCGTGCAGACGGTGAACGTGAAATTGGGGAAGGCTGTGACGGTAGAAGCAGTCGTGTCGGGCGACGCCGAAATGGAACTCTGGGCGGCGAAGAACCGCGCGGACCTGTTCGAACAGGTCTTCCGTCGCCGAGTGCAATGTGTCGCTGTGTCGCAGGAGGCCGGCAAATCATGACGGAACAGGAAGCGCCACGAGTAGCGCCCCATCCATATCCAGGAAAGCTCATCATCGTCGAGGGCATTGATGGATCGGGCAAGAGCACGCAATTACTCCTGTTGCACAAGTGGCTCGAATCCAAAGGCCACAAAGTCTTCTTTACCGAATGGAATTCGTCGGAGCTGGTGAAGGACACCACCAAGCGCGGCAAGAAAAACAAAAGCTTGACCCCGACGACCTTTAGCCTGCTCCACGCGACGGATTTCGCTAGCCGGCACTATCATCAGATCCTTCCTCCCCTTAAGGCCGGCATGCTGGTGCTTGCTGACCGGTACATGTACACGGCCTTCGCGCGCGATGTCGTGCGTGGGGTGTCTCGCGAGTGGGTGCGAAAGGTCTACAACTTCGCCGTCCGTCCCGACATGGCGTTCTATTTCAAGGTTCCGATCGAGGTGGCGATCTCTCGGCTCTTGCGAGGCACACGGGGCCAATTCAAGTATTACGAGGCCGGGATGGACATGAATCTGAGCCCGGACCTGACCGAAAGCTTCCGGTTGTTCCAATCCCAGATCCTCGCGGAGTATGACAAGATCGTCGAAGAGTTCGGGCTTTTGACGATGGACGCGACGCAAGACATCGAGACCCAACAGGAGCAGATGCGGACGCTGGTCGAAGAGGCGCTCCGCGGCTACAAACCCAGGCGAGGCACCTATGGCCGGCGGACGTTATTTTGGCGACGGTTTGACGTACCTAAATCCGAGTGACTTGAAGGGGAAGCTCATCGCCATCGAAGGGACCGACGGCGTCGGACGGTCGACCCACATCGACATGCTGCAGGAATGGCTGGAGGTCCAGGGGTACGGGGTCATTACGACCGGCTGGACTCGGTCGAACCTCATGTCGAAAACGATCGAGGTGGCGAAGGCCGGCAATATTCTCGATCGCTGGTCGCTGAGCCTCCTGTACGCCACGGACTTCGCGGATCGCCTGGAGCACCAGATCATTCCGGCGCTCCGTTCCGGGTTTGTCGTGCTGGCCGACCGGTACATCTATACGGCCTTTGCGCGGGATTTCGTCCGCAGTGGAGACCGGAAGTGGATTCGCGACGTGTTTGGTTTCGCCTTGATTCCCGATTTAGTGTGCTACTTGCGAATCGACGTCGATACCCTCGCACTGCGCGTCATCGAAACGACCGGAATGAATTATTGGGAATCCGGAATGGATCTCAGGCTGGGAACCGATCTGTACGACAGTTTTAAGAAGTACCAGTCGTTACTGATCGAAGAGTTCGACAAGATGGCCGAAGAATTTCACTTCAACGTCGTGGATGCCCGGAAATCGCCCGAAGAAATCCAGGAAGAACTTCGAAGCCATATTCTTCCGGTGCTGCGGAACCACAGACAGGTCCCCGTCAACGACGCTGTGTCTGCCGCCACCTAGCCCTCCCCTGTCCGTTCGTTATGCGCTCGTTTCCCCAGCGTCCGCAGATGTGCGGGCTGGAGCCACCAACGGAGTTCGCCTTGACCGGGCTTGGCGGGCCCGGACAACCGAATCAGCGCGGCTCCAGATTTTTTCAGGGAGAACCCCGAGGCCGGCTTGCCACAGAGCAGCAGACCGGCGACTTCGCCGAGGAGCGGCTCATGACCGACACACACGACTGTGGAGTCTCTCGGCAGTGTGCGCAGCAGACTCACGACGAGTTCGGGGGACGATCCGACGGCCAGTTCCTCGCGGAGTTCGACGGCCAGCTTCGGGCAGAGTGCCGAACGGATCAATTCGGCCGTTTCCACGGCGCGAAGGAAAGGACTGCTCAACAGGTGGGTCGGTTCAAACTCGAGGGAAACCAGCCCGTCCGCGGCCTGGCGCACACGTTTCTTTCCCTTTGCGGTCAGTGGACGGGTTTCGTCCTGACCGGCCCAGTCCTCCGGGTCGACCGCAATACCGTGTCGCAAGAGCAGGCAGTCCATAGACGTAGTTTCCAGGGTGAAAGGTAGCATATGGAGGAAAGCGGAGCCCAGTGTCGCAGATGCTTGAATCGATCGGAAGGAGTGGCCTGATGGTCGAGAGCCGGGGTTAGGCGCTGAGCGGCAGGACGCGCGGTTTTCTGGTGAGGCGGTAGCCGGTCCCGGCGGTGCCGGAAATCGTTTCCGAAGGGGCCGCTTCTGCGGCGAGTTTCTTGTTGAGCGACTGGATCGTGCGCTCGAGCTCGCGGTCGTGCGACAGACCGTCTTCACCCCACAGGGCCGAGCGCAGTTCTTCTCCCGGGACGACCTTGCCGGCGGTCTTGGCCAGACGGAGGAGGATCGTCCATTCGGGGTGGCTCAAGACGACCCGTGTTCCGCGGAAGGAAATCACATATTGGGTTTCCTCGACCGTCAGTTCCTCGTCGAGTTCTTCGTCGAGCGTTGCCGTCGGAGTCGAGACCCGGCGCAGCACGGCTTTTACGCGCGCGACAAGTTCCCGGCTGCTGTACGGCTTCGAAATGACGTCGTCGGCACCGAGATCCAGAGCGGCCACCCTGTGGTCTTCCGAGCCTAAGGCGGTCACGAAGATGATTCCCATGGACCTCGTCTGGGGGTCGGTCCGAAGCCGGGCACAGAGGTCTCGTCCGCTCATTCCCGGGAGCACCAGATCGAGCAGAACCAGGGCTGGCTTCAACCGCCAGATGTCCTGAATGCCGGTCGCCCCGTCGAAGGCCACGTTCGTTCGGAAGGAAGCCTTGCGCAGAATCTGGTCCAAGACCTGGGCCTGGTCGTGCCCATCTTGGATGATTTGAATGAGCTCGAGACTCATGCGACCTACGAGACCCCCTTCGGGACTGTATCGGCTCGCCGCGCGAACGGCTTGAGGATTGAGCCGGGAATACGCGAAAACGAATTCGGTCGGATTATCGGGTGATTCGGAGCAGATCCTGCCAACCTTTCATGATGCCGCCAGTTCGAGTCCGCTCGGCTGCTGCCGACTTGACATGCACCGGTTCGGAACGTCTGGTACTCAGTTGCTCGATGCGCCCGGCGACATCGCGGTATCCGGGATCTTCCCGCCTGATCCACCGGTAGGCTTCGAGCGTCTCTTCCACCCGTCCCAACGATTCGAGCGTGCGGCCCAGCGCGTAGAGAATCTGCACGGTCTCCTTCGACGATACCGGCGAAGCCTTCAAGGCTCGCTGAAACGAGCGAACCGCCTCCTCGTAGAGGCCGGCGGACTTGTAACAGATACCTTTCTGAGCTTCTGCCTTCAGGGCATAGGCGGGGATTCTAGCAGCCTGGTCGAACTGTTCGATGGCGGCCTTGTAGAGGCCGGCTTTTTTCAGGGCCATTCCCCGCTCGTACCGTTCGGCCGGATCGACATGCGGGTGGCTGGCGGGTAGCGAAGCGGTCGGGTCACCGGGTTGTGGATTGGCCATAGGTCATAGATCGAATGTTCTCGGGTCGGGTAACGCGGCAGTTATTATCTTAGCAGCAATTTCCGATCGCGCTAGATGCGGAGGCGATGATGAGCATTTATCTAACGATCTCAGCGGGATAGCGCGAGTTTCAGCGAAGGTCGGCAGATTAGAAGTGAATTTCCCGCAAGGTCGTGCGATGGGCCATGAACCAGGAGACCGTGGCCTGAATCCCCTCCTTCAAGGAGCGGCGGGCCTGGAATCCAAAGAGCTGTCGGGCTTTCGTGACATCCAGGCAACGTCTTGGTTGGCCATTGGGTTTCGACGTGTCCCAGTCGATTCTGCCGGTGTAGCCGACTTCCACGGCGATCAGCTTGGCCAGGTCCCGGATGGTGATTTCTTCTCCCGTGCCCAGGTTGACCGGATCGCTCTTGTCGTAGGTCTCCGCCGCGCGGAGAATGCCCTCCGCCGCATCCTCCACGTAGAGAAATTCACGGCTGGGCGATCCGTCTCCCCACAAGGTCAGGGCCGGACGGTTCTCCTCCTTGGCTTCGGCGCATTTGCGGATTAGGGCTGGAATGACGTGCGACGTGTTTAGATCAAAATTGTCACGGGGGCCGTAGAGATTGACCGGGAACAGCACGATCGAGTTGAATCCGTACTCCTGCCGATAGGCCTGCGATTGGACCAGGAGCATCTTCTTCGCGAGTCCGTACGGGGCGTTCGTTTCCTCCGGGTACCCGTTCCAGAGGTCTTCTTCCTTGAAAGGGATCGGCGCATATTTCGGATAGGCACAGATGGTGGCGACTCCGACGAACTTGTTGAGGCCGTGCCGGCGACCGACTTCCATCAACTGGGCACCCATCATCAAGTTGTCGTAGAAGAACTTACCGGGATGGGCCTGATTGGCTCCGATGCCGCCCACGCGGGCGGCGAGATGAATGAGCAGGTCGGGGCGGGCGTCTTCATAGAGTCGCCTGACGGCGTCCATCTCGACCAGGTCGTAATCCTTGCTTCGAGGCACAAAGACAGACGCACAGGGTTTCGACCGCAGTTGTTCGACGACATAGGAGCCGAGAAATCCAGCGCCTCCCGTGACCACGACCCGTTTGCCGTCCCAAAATCCCATGCTCATCGTTTCGGGTTGATTCCTTCGAGCCGCTCGCGCTCGGCCGCCAGGTCCGCGTCCACCATCACATGTACCAATTCATGGAAACGGATTTTCGGCTCCCAACCGAGCACCGTCTTCGCCTTGGAGGCATCGCCGACCAGAAGATCGACCTCCGTCGGACGGTAGTACTTCGGATCGATCTTCACGTGTTTCTTCCAATCCAACTGAACGCGGTCGAAGGCCACCTCCAGAAACTCCCGGACACTGTGTGTTTCTCCCGTCGCGATCACATAGTCATCCGGCTGCGGCGCCTGGAGCATCAGCCACATAGCCTGAACATAGTCCCCGGCATATCCCCAATCGCGTTTGGCATCCAGATTCCCCAGGTAGAGATCCTGTTGTACGCCGAGCTTGATGCGCGCCGCCGCTTTCGTAATCTTGCGCGTCACAAACGTTTCGCCACGCCGGGGTGACTCGTGGTTGAACAGGATGCCGTTGCATGCGAACAATCCGTAAGCTTCCCGATAGTTGACGGTGATCCAGTAGGCATAGACCTTGGCAGCCCCATAGGGGCTGCGGGGATAGAACGGCGTCGATTCCCGTTGGGGGACTTCCTGCACCTTGCCGAACATTTCACTCGACGAGGCTTGGTAGAATTTCGGCTTCAAGCCCGATTCGCGGATTGCTTCCAGCAACCGGATCGTGCCGAGTCCCGTAATCTCACCCGTGTATTCCGGGATATCGAAACTGACCCGCACGTGACTTTGCGCGCCGAGATTGTAAATCTCATCCGGTTGGATGGTGCGAATCGTGTGGTTCAACGAACTCGCGTCGTTCAGATCGCCATAGACCAGGTGCAGACGGCGATTAGGAACGTGCGGGTCCTCATAAATCGCGTCGAGCCTGCCGGTGTTGAAGGAGCTCGACCGGCGAATGATTCCGTAGACTTCATAGCCTTTGCCGAGCAGAAACTCAGCGAGGTACGATCCGTCCTGTCCCGTTATGCCAGTGACCAGCGCTTTTTTCACGACCGAATGTTCCTCCCCAGGAGGCGCATTATCGCCTGCTTCATAACGGTTGTCCATTGTCTATCGGAGATAGGGAAGATTGTGCGCTCCGCTTTGCCTACCTTGCGAATTCGTCCGGGTCCGGCTACCATGAGCCTGTATCGGAGGCGGTAGAATGAGGCAAATTTCCAGCCGGCAGGCTTGGCGCGCCGGAATACTGGTCTTCCTTGTGGCCGCGGCGTTTCTGGTGTCTCACACGCTCAATGCATTTGTCGCCGAGGCTCTCTACCTGCCCCCCGCTCGTGCAGCGGAAGCACCTGCCGGAGAAGCCGCACTTCCTCTGCCCTACTCCCCGTCCCAATTGGCTGAAGACATCCGTACGAGCGGGTTGTTTCTGCTCCCGCCCGCTCCGCTTGGCATCACCGGTTCGGGCGGAACGCCGGGCGGCGGCGCTCGTGCTTCCCTGGGCGTCGCGGGAAAGCTGCGACTCATCGGTGTGGTCTTGGGCGATCAGCGGGGCGTCTTCGCCATCGTCGAGGAATTGACGAGCAAGAAGCAGTGGCTCTACCGGCTCCACGACCAGATTCCGGACGTGGGTGAAGTGAGCGAGATCCGTCGCGACGGGATCGTCATTCGTCTGGGCGAACAGCAAGAGTTGCTCGAGCTGGCGTTGACCGAGAGGGCGGCTCCCGCCGTCGCCGGAGTTCCTGCCCCCACGGCCTCCGGGGCCCCGCTTCGCAAAGTGATCGACCGGCGCGAAGTCGAACAAGCCATGAGCGACTTGCCGAAGCTGCTCACCCAGGCCCGTGCAGTTCCCTACATGGTGAACGGTGCATTGAACGGGTTCCGGATCGACTACATTGCTCCGGCCAGCTTTTACGAGAAGATCGGCATTCAGTACGGCGACGTTCTGCAGCGGGTCAACGGCGTCGAGATCCGGGACCCCGGCACAATGCTCAATCTGTTTCAGCAGCTCAAGAACGAGCGGACTGTGAAGCTCGATCTTGTCCGGAACAATCAGCATTCGACCGTGACATACGAACTTCGATAGCCCCCTTTCATGGTGTCTTGCCGCCGCCCGCGGAACTCGGCGGTTCTTTCAATGTAACAAGCCTGGGCGGTGTTCTGAGTTCCGACTCTTTCCAGATCGACAGCGCTCCCTACAAGAAGCCTTACGTTGAGAAGATAAAGCGTTGGATTAGCTGTCGTCGGTGTGTCAGATCACGATCGGAACCTTGCCAGGTGCTCAGGGGGAAGAGTATCTTGGGCAGGAGGTTTGGCTTGGGTGCGCGCAGGAAGCGGGTTCTGGCTGCGCGCGTGTCCGGCCCAGAGAAACCATCCGCCGAAGAAAACGTTTCTATTTTTGTAAGGTCCGAAGGTGACAACACCTCTCAGACAGAGTCAAGAGCATCAAGCCGAATCCGGGTACGGCCGTCCGCTCCTCGGTCGTATCCTCGGCGAAAAGTTCAACCTGCTTGAATCCAAACTCGAAGAGGCCCTGGCCTACCAGCGGGAAAAAGGGGGCCGGTTGGGCGAAGTGCTACTGCACCTCCGGCTGCTGAGAGAAGAAGAACTGCTGGAAGGGCTTGCCCAACAGTTCGATATGCCGTGGGTGCCGCAGTTGGACACCACCCAGGTCGATCATGACCTGATTAAGAAGGTGCCGATCGCTTTCGCGCGGCGGTACCGGGTGCTGCCGCTTCGATACGAAGAAGGAGCGGTCATCGTCGCATCGACGGATCCCCTGGAAACCGTGGCGCTCGACGATTTGCGACTGCTCCTGGAAAAGCCCGTGAAGCCGGTCCTGACCACCGGCGTGTCCCTTCTGGCCTGTTTGAACCGGGTCTATGACGAAGTGGCGAGCCCGGCCGGTGCCGAGCAGGTGATGGAGGATATCGCGGCGAGCGAGAGTCTCGACCAATTGGCGCACGAACTCGACGAGCCGCAGGACCTGCTGGACGCGACGGACGAAGCGCCGATCATCCGCCTGGTGAATTCCGTTCTGTTCCAAGCGGTGCGGCAGCGCGCGAGCGACATCCATTTCGAATCGTTCGAGCGCGGCTTGGTCGTCCGGTACCGGATCGACGGGGTCCTCTACCCGGTGCTGACGCCGCCGAAACGTTTGCAAGCCAGCATCATCGCCCGGCTCAAGATCATGGCCGGACTCAACATCGCGGAGAAGCGGCTCCCACAGGACGGCCGCTTCGCCATTCGAACGGCGGGGAAGGATGTCGATCTGCGCGTCTCCGTGCTTCCGACGTCCCACGGCGAGCGCGTGGTGCTGCGGTTGCTCGAAAAAGAAAACCGGCTGCTGAATCTGTCGGAGATGGGATTCTCGCCGGAACGATTGGCGACCATGCAGCAATTGATCCAGCTCGCCCATGGCATCATCCTGGTCACGGGGCCGACCGGAAGTGGGAAAACCACGACCCTGTATGCGGCGCTCAGCCAGATCAACGCCCCGGACAAGAACATCATCACGGTCGAAGATCCCGTAGAGTATCAGCTCCAGGGCATCGGGCAGATGCAGGTCAATCCGAAGATCAACCTGACATTCGCCGCCGGCCTGCGCTCGATTCTGCGCCAGGACCCGGACGTCATCATGATCGGAGAAATCCGGGATCGCGAGACGGCGGAAATCGCGATCCACGCCTCACTGACCGGACACCTGGTCTTCTCCACTCTCCACACCAACGATGCGGCCAGCGCGGCCACGCGCCTCATCGACATGGGCATCGAGCCGTTTCTCGTGGCCTCCTCCGTGGTTGCCGTGCTCGCCCAGCGATTGCTCAGAAAAATATGTCCGGACTGCAAGCGACCCTATAAGCCCAGCGTTGAGGAGCTGAGCCGCCTGGACACCAATCTTGGCTCTGCCGTGACGTTGTATCGTGGCGTCGGTTGTCAGGCCTGTTCACAAACCGGCTACAGGGGCCGAACCGGCATCTTCGAGCTGATGGTGCTCGACGACGAGATTCGGCGGCTGATCGGCGCGAAGGCCGACGCGACTGCGATCAAACAGGCGGCCGTAGCCAAAGGGATGGTCACTCTCAAAGACGAAGGTGCCGCCAAAGTCTTACAAGGCCAGACGACGCTGGAAGAAGTCATGCGGATCACGCAGCAGGAGATCGACGTCTAGCCCTATGCCGGTCTACCAATACCGAGGTTATCGAAACGACGGCGGCGCGGCGGCCGGGATCATCGATGCGGAGAACGTCAAAGTCGCACGACTGAAACTTCGCAAGGAAGGGGTGTTCCCCACTGATGTCGTCGAGCAAGGTCAGTCGTCGGTCCGTCGTCCGGAGAGCAGCCGCGTCAGGACAAGCCCCGCTCCCGGTCGTACCGCCGCGCTTACCTCGAACGACCTGGCGCTTCTGACCAGGCAATTCGCCACCTTGCTCGTGGCCGGCCTGCCGTTGGTGGATGCGCTGGGCGTGCTCCTCGATCAATCGGAAAAGAAACCCGTCAAAGCGTTGCTGGCCGATGTACGGGAGCAGATTCGTGGCGGGAAAGCCTTGAGCGCCGCGTTGGAAGTGTACCCGAAGGACTTTTCTCCGATCTACATCCACATGGTGCGGGCCGGAGAGGCCAGCGGAGCGCTGGACCAGATTCTCTTTCGGCTCGCGGAGTTTCTCGAGAAGCAACTGGCCCTCAAGAACAAAGTCACCAATGCGATCCTCTACCCCGCCCTGATGCTGGCGGTCGGAGTGGGGGTCCTGTTCTTCTTGATGACGTTCGTGGTGCCCAAAATCACGGCGGTGTTCGCCAGCATGAAACAGGCGCTGCCTTGGCCCACGGTGGCGCTGATGGCTGTCAGTCGGTTCTTCGCGGACTATTGGATGCTGCTCGCCGGACTGGCTGTCGGCACTGTGCTGGCAGTGCGCCGGATCCTCCGGACCGACGGGGGGCGGATGATGGTGGATCGGCTGATCTTGCGTCTACCCCTGATTGGAGACGTCGCGCGGAGGGTGGCGATCTCGCGTCTTACGAGCACGATGGCGACGATGCTGGCGAGCGGGGTCCAGCTCCTGGACGCCATGGACGTGTCGAAACGCGTCATGAACAATCGCGTGCTCGAAGAGACGGTGGAAGCTGCCAGGCAGAACATCCGCGAGGGCGAAACGATCGCCGATCCGTTAAAACGCAGCGGCGAGGTTCCCGCGCTCGTGACCCACATGATCGCGGTCGGCGAGCGCAGCGGCGAAATGGAGGAAATGCTCCGCCGCGTCAGCCAGATCTACGACGGCGAAGTGGAACGGGTCATCACCCGGCTGACCTCGCTGCTGGAGCCGGTGATGATCCTGGTGATGGGCGTCATCGTCTTTTTTATCGTGGTGGCGATTCTGCTGCCGATCTTCGAGATGGGCCAGATGGTCCGCTAGCAGCGACCGATGGGACACATATGATGTGACACGTAGAAGGGGGAACGACATGACGAAGTTTCGGAATCATCCAATGGCTGAACCGAGCGTCCGGAGCGGCCCGCTCGCCTTACGCCCGTGGCCTCGCGTCTGCGGGGATGCCGCCGGGTTTACCTTCATCGAGATCATGGTGGTCGTGGCCATTCTCGCGATTCTGGCGGCTCTGGTCGTCCCGCGCATCATGGGCCGGACCGACGAGGCGAAACGGACGGCCGCGAAAGTGCAGATCCGGAACATCGAGGGGGCCCTCCAGCTCTATAAGCTCGATAACGGCGTCTATCCCTCCACCGAGCAGGGGCTTAAAGCGCTGGTCGAAAAGCCGACGGTCGGCGTGATCCCGAAGAAATGGAAGGTCGGCGGCTACCTCCCGAAACTTCCGGAAGATCCCTGGGGAAATCCGTACAAGTATCTCAGTCCCAGTCCTAGGGGGGACTACGAAATTATCTCCTTGGGAACGGATGGGGAAGTGGGAGGCGAAGGCGTCAACGCCGACATCACCAATTGGAATTTGGACAAGGAATAGGCATGAAGTCAGCGGGTTGTGGCAAGAGGTGGACGACTCCCGCCGGGAACGAGTCCGGGTTCACCCTGCTGGAGATGATTCTGGTCCTGTTTCTCTTGGCAGGGGTCTTGGCCCTCGTTGTGCCGCGCATCGTCGTGGGCGAGGATGTTCGGGCGACGGGTCGGACATTCATCGGCGCGATCCGATCGCTGCAAGGGCTTGCCGCGACTGGCCAAAAGCCGGTGAAGCTCTACGTCGACCTCGATCAGGGGACCTATTGGGCCCTGATGGTAGAAGGGCGAGAGGAGAAACCTCCGCTGGATGCGAGTTGGGCGACGCCCCGAACGTTCCCCGAGGGGGTCCGCTTGACGGATGTCTTGGTCGGACAAACCAAACGGGTGTCCGGACGCATCGAACTCGTACTCTATCCGAACGGACACATGGATCCGGCCATTTTCCATTTCAGCGACGCCGCCAACATGGTACTGGCCGTGGCCATCGAGTCGTTTACAGGAGCGATCCGAACGAGCGACGAACGGATCGAGCCCACCCGGAACCAGACGATTCCGGACCGAGTCAAGGCGCTGCTGCAGCCCGCGCCTCAGGCCGGTCCGCTCGCGCCGTCCGGCGTGAAATCGTGACGCGAGTAGAAGACGGATGAACCGGAGCATCGACGATCGAATACGGGATCAGCGGGGCTTCACTTTGTTGGAGGTGCTCCTGGCCATCGCCCTGCTGGCTCTTGCGCTGCCGGTATTGCTCGGGCTGCGGAACTTCGATCTGGATTTGCACGCGAGGGCCGGTGAGCTGAGGGAAGCGACGCTGTTAGCGCAGGAGAAGCTGCTCGAAACCGAGCTGCTGGGCGTCTATCCGATCGGGGAAGTCAGCGGGGATTTTCAGGGAAGCCCGCTCGGGGCGCAGACGGCGACCCGGACGACCGATCGGGCGGTCGGGTATCGATGGAAACGCACGATTTCGCCGACTCCGCTGGAGCTGATCCGGGAGGTTCGTGTGCAGGTGTCCTGGTCGCGAGGAGCCGCGGACGAAACGGTGGAGGTCAGCACGTATGTCTTCGCCGGACTCACGTTCTAGCGACGAACAAGGATTCACGCTAGTGGAAGTGCTGGTGGCGATCGCGCTGCTGGCCACCGTGGCCGCCATCGTGTTCGGCTCGCTCGTGACGACGACGGGCGTGGTGGATGCGGGACGGGAGCAAGCTGAGCGGGAGCAGACGATTAGGCGAATTCTGCGGATCATGGCCGACGAGCTGTCCACCGGCAAACAGCTTCCCGGATTTCCTTGGATCGGCATGAACGGGATGCAGGATGGACAAGCGGCCGATACGATCGCATTCATCGGGATCGGCTCTGGTGTGGGAGCGTCCGGGACCAAGGACAGCGAGTCGATGCGGGTCGTCTACACGAGGGAAGGCGACCGCTTGATCCGATTCGCCCGGCGGAACCTCTATGGGCTGACGGACGAGTCGCTGGAACAAATCGAGCTGGCCAATCAGGTCAAAGGGTTCAACGTACGGTATTTTGACGGCCAAACCCGGATGTGGACCGACGAGTGGCTCACGACCGGAAAGCTGCCCAAGGCTGTGCTCCTGGAAATCATGTTCGCCGGCCCCGACGGGGAGCCGGCGACTGTCCGTGAATGGGTCACGGTCGGAGCGTCCTGATGATCGCGCGCATGAGATGGCTCGACGAGTGGAAGGAAGTTCTCGTGTGGGCGGCCGGAGGCCTGGGTGTCTTGATCGCCTCGTTCCTGGCCACGTTCCCGTATGGCGCGCTGCATGCTCGGATTGTGGCGGAAGTGAACCGGTCGACCGGAATGGACGTCCGTGTCGCGGACTGGACTGTCGGGGTACCGCTCGCGATCGAATGGCGGAACGTCACGCTCTCGAAGCCGGACTGGGGACCGGTGCAGGTGGCCGCATTACAGACCAGAATCGGGGTGATGAAGACGCTGACGGGAAGCCTGGGGATCGACATGGTCGCACGCCAGGATGAGGCGACGCCGAACGCCGGCCTCGTCCGGCTTGCGCTCACCGCCTCGTCCCTATCCCTGATTGGGCCTCTGACTGTGAAAGGGCAGTTTCAGCAGGTCGATCTCTCGAAAGTCGTCCGCCGATACGTGAGTCGCGGCGTGCTCACCGGAGAGTTTTCGCACCGTGTCGATTCGGTCCAATCGCAGGCCGGAGTCCTCAAAGGCGAGGGCATGTGGAAGGCCGAAGTCTGGGATCTGACGATTGATCAGATTCCGGTGGGCGGCGGGCGTATCCTGTCTCTTGGTTTTACTAAAGTTTCCGCCGGGCTGGCCTGTCGCGATATGGTTTGCGACGTTACCGAACTGAAGGGCGATGGGCCTGACGGTTCGTTCACGGGGGAAGGGACGGTCACGATTCGACAGCCCCTGCAGAGCAGTCAGTTGGCGTTGACCGTGACGGTCGTGCCAGGCGCGGGGTTCTCCGCCAAAGCCAGCACGCTGGGGCTCCCGGTCCTCCCGCCGGGGAAGCCGATGACGATCAAGGTCGTGGGGTCATTGGCACAGCCCAGGATCGCATTGTAGAGTGCATGCGCATAGAGCGCATCCGGAGAGACGCATGGGGATCGCAACCGAATGTGTGGGGCTCGACGTCGGGCAGACGGGCCTGAAGGCTGTCCGTTTCCGCCGGCGTCTGAGCGGGCGCGAAACCATCGACTACTTTCATCATCCGATGCCGTTCGCTCGTCCGGAGGATCTGGAGCCGGCCCGCCGCGCCCGCTCCTTGCGGGGATTTCTGTGGCAGCATGGGCTCTATGCCACGGACCGGCTGGTGACCGCTATCCCCTGCCAGGACCTCTTCGTCCGGACCCTGTCCTTTCCGTTCAAAGATTCTACCAAGCTCGCCCAAGTCGTCCCCTTTGAAGTGGAAAACCTGGTTCCGATGCCGTTGGAAGAACTCGCCATCGGCAGTGTCGTACTTCCCCAGCCGCGGGGGGCCGATGGTGCCGCTCGCTCAGCTAACGGCTCGGACGTGCTCGTGACGGCCGCTCCGAAAGAGAAGGTCGCCGAGCATCTGCGATTTATGGCGGAGGCCGATGTGCAACCGTCGGCGATCAACGTCGACGCGTTGGCACTGTTCTCGGTCGTCCAGTACTTGAAAGCGGAAGGGGCTGGTGTGCCTCAGGATCTCGCTATTATCGACGTGGGTGCCTCGAAAACCACGGTGTGCCTGGTGCACGAAGGGCGACCGGTCGTGCTGCGGACCATTCTCTGGGGTGGTAATCACCTGACCCATGCCTTGGCCGTGCGCTACGCCTGCAGTTTTGCGGAGGCCGAGCGCCGCAAGCGCGGGATGGTGGTGCAGCAGATCGAGCCCTATCTCGCGCCTCTCCTCAAGGAACTCCGGGTCACACTGCATGCCTACGAGGGATCGGAACGTGGCCGGCTCACGCACTGCTGGGTATCGGGAGGTGGCTCGAAGCTGAGGGAGATCGGCGGGTACGTGGCGCACCAGTTGGGCCTGTATCCGGTGGGTTCTCGCCAGGGGTTCGGCGCCAACAGCCCGCGGGCCTTTTCGGTCGCGTTCGGTCTGGCCATTCATCCCAAGATCGTGAAACCGCGCTGGCGGTTTAAGCCGACGCCGGCCGGACTGGCGCTCGACCTGAAAGCGGTGACGGAGGCGGCGGCACCACGACCGCAGACCTCTGTCCGGGATCGCCGTCTGGCGATCGGCGCGGCTGCCGTGATCGCGTTGCTTGCCGCGGCCGACGTGGGCGTCCAGGTTGGCCTGAAGGAAAAAAGGGTGACGCTCCTCAAAGCGACGTTGCAGAAGCAGTTCGAACAGACGTTCGGGTCCGGCGTTTCTCCCGGCGACGAACTCGACCAGGCGCGGGCTCGCATCGCGTCGATCGACAAGGCGTTGCGTATCGTCGATGGTCACGAAAGCCGTGTATTGGGGACCTTGTCGGCGTTCGTGCGGCAACTGCCGGCCGGTGTTGCTGTGAAAGTGCGGGATCTCACGGTGGACGGGTCGGTCATTCTGATGGAAGGCGAAACAACCTCCTTCGATGCCGTCGAAAAGGTCAAACAGACATTCGCCGGCAGCTCCCTGTTTCAGGATGTCTCCGTCTCTGAAACCCGGGTGGGTGCCGCACCCAATCAAGTGGTGTTTCGCATGACGGTTACGGTGCGCTAGCTATTTATGATGCGGTCTTTGCAAGAGCGGTGGCAACAATGCTCCCCGAGGGAACGGTCCATCCTGTTGGCGGGCGGGATCGTGGTGGGATTGAGTCTGGTTTTCGTGCTGGTGATCGATCCGTTGCTGGCCAAGCTCGACCGACTCGACCGGCAGGCGCTCCGGAAGCAGAAAGAAATCAAAGAGCTCGCCGTATTGAGCCGGGAGTACGCGGAGAAACGCACACGCCTGGCAAGGGTGGAGAGTCGACTGCCCGCGGCGGACAGTCAATTTTCGTTGCTGACCTTCATGGAAGAGGCGGCGACCGTGGCGCACGTGCGCGAGCGTGTCGCCGGCATGCAACCGCAGGTCCAAACGCTCGCCCAGGGGTATCAGGAGACAGCGGTCGATCTGCGGCTGGAAGGTGTGCAGCTTCCGGAGCTTCTGGCCCTGCTCGTCGCGATCGAGCAGGCGCCGTACGAGCTGCACGTCCGGCATCTGCAGATTCGCCCCAAGTTCGACAATCCCGTCAATCTCGATGCCACTGTCCGGGTCTTGAGCTATGCGAAAAGCTGATGAACGGGGTGTCGCGCTCTTGTTGGCTCTCCTGGTTTTGGCGCTCTTGGTCGCACTCATTCTGGAATTCGACGCGGAGGCGCGGCGCGAGTATCGCGAAGCGGCGGCGTTTCGCGACAACTTCAAAGCGGGCCTGTTGACGCGCGCGGCCGTGCAGGCCGCCCGCGCAGTGCTCCAACAAGATTTTCTCCGGGACAAGCAGGCGGGTGAAACCTATGATAGCCCCACAGACCTGTGGGCGGTACCGATCAAGAATTACGCCATCGGTGACGGTCTGCTGAGCGCGCAAATCGAAGACGAGCGCGGGAAACTGAATCTCAACGACCTGGCTGCCAACCCTGGAGATGCGCTCCAGCGCACGACGAAGATTCTCCGTATCAAACGCCTCTTCGAGCTGCTTCAGATCAGCCCCGATCTTGTGGACGCGCTCGTCGATTGGGTCGATCAGGATGATAACCCTGAACCGGCCGGGGCCGAGAGTCTGTATTACCAGTCGCAGAGGCCGCCCTACCGGGCGGCGAACGCGCCGCTGGAGGCCCTAGGTGATCTGCGGCTGGTGAAAGGATTCACTCCGGAGATCATCGACCGCTTGTCACGCTATGTCACGGTGTTTCCAACTGACGGAGGGGCCTTGGTGAATCTAAATACCGCCGATCCGTTGGTGATCCAGGCGCTAGACCCGGCCATCACGCAAACCATGGCGATGGAGATCGTGCAAGGCCGGCCGTTCAAGACGAAAGTCGAGCTCGACCGGATCGGGAGTTTTCAGGAAATCGGTGCCCGTCTGCGAACGGACTACGACGTGAAGTCCGATTATTTTTCCGCCCGCCTGGCCATCACGGTCAACGAGACGACGAAGACCACGCTGGCCGTCCTGCGCCGGGACGCCAACCGTGGCGACAGCTCAGTCGTGTACATGCGTATTCTGTAACCAACCTCCTTCATCCCACCGTCATCGAATCACGTGCGAAAGTTAACATTTCTGTAACTATGACGTCACGTGGACGATACATGCCGTTTGCATAGTCGCTTTGAGACTGACATCTGAGTACCAGTCTCATCGAGACTGGTGCGGACCGAACAGGCGGAGATTCGAATCTACAGGAAGGGGGGCATGGTGAAACGATTGCCGGTCTGGTTACGAACGGTTCAACTGGTGGTCTGTGTTGCGATCGGTCTGCTGATTGTGCCGGCAGCCGGGTCGCGTGCGGACGATTCCCCGCAGAAGGCAGGCACCGCGGCTTCCGCGACGAGCCCGGCGGCCCTTCCCTCGGGCGGGCAGAACCTTCCCCGCCCGCTCGAGAGCACCTCGATGGAAGATCTGTTATTGGAAAAAGGCATTATTACGCTCGACGACTGGGTTCGCATCAAAGCGGAGGAAGAACAACGGCAGAGCGAACGGTCCGTGGTAGCCGAATTCACCGGAAGTCCGCGGTGGTACGAGCGGCTGACGATGTACGGCTACGGAATGTTCCGGTACAACAACACCTCGAACGGACAGGTGAGAAGCTTTCATGACGCCTCGGTGGGAAGCGCGAGTACCGGTGCGCAACCCGGTTTCTTCTTTCGCCGGATTCGCTGGGTGGTCACGGGACAGATCTCCGACCATGTCTCGGTGTTCGTTCAGCCTGACCTAGCGAGCAACATCAGTGGGAACACGCACGCACTGTCGATGCGCGACGCGTTCGGCGACTGGAACTTTGACAAGGACAAGGAGTTCAGGCTGCGCGTCGGGTTGCAACGGGTTCCCTGCTCGTTCGATAACTGGCAAGCCAGCCGGGTGCGCATGGCCATCGATCGAGCCGACGCGACGAACAGCTGCGCATCGAGCGAGCGCGACATGGGCGTGGCGTTCATGTGGACGCCCAAGGTCGCCCAACAGCGGTACAAGCAGATGTTGGATTACATGTACGGGCCTGGCGACTATGGGGTGTTCCACGTCCAAGTCTACAACGGCCAAGGTCTCAACCGTGCTGAATCGAACAACGATAAGCACGTGGGCCTCCGCCTGAGCTGGCCCTGGGAGCTGCCCGGTGGGCGGCTCATGGAGACGGGCATCAATGCGATGCGAGGACAATTCAGCGTCGAGCGAGGCAGTTTCTCCGGTACGAACCCCACGGCGATCTGGTCGCGATTCGACGCGGGCCATTCGTCCGGGAAGTACCTGGACGAACGGCTCAATTTTTACGTGTATGTTCCTCCTCAACCGTGGGGATTCCTCGCCGAGTACGTGGTCGGCCGAGGACCGCAGCGGGGAGCGGACGGCGTCATTGCGGAACGAGCCCTCTACGGCGGCTATGTCCAAGGACACTACCAATGGAAATATTCCGACGTCGGGCTGGCGAACTTCTACACCCGCTGGCAGGAATACCACGGCGGGATCAAGTTTCAAACCGGTGCTCCTGACGGCCGTATGAGCGAGGTCGAGACCGGCATCGCCTGGCAGCCGGATCCCCAATGGGAATTCACGGTGGCATACACATTTACACAGCGCAACAATCTGTTCAACGGGACGACCTCGACGAGTTCCACTCCAGGCCAGCAATTGGACGCCTATGGCAACCTGCTGAGGTTTCAGGTCATCTGGTTCTGGAACTAGCTGGTTGCGCCCGGACACAGGCCTGGTGGCAGTCCGCCCGCGCATGCAAGCGGGAACACGATCGGGAACCCCTCTGCGGGTTCGCGCATGCGCTGAGACACGTGATGAACTGGTTCAGGAGGCTGGTTCCGTTGCCTTTGCGGGGGGCGTGGCGACGCGTGACAGATCAATGACCACGACTTTCGATTCGTCGAAATACCCTTCCCACTGATCGATCTTCTTCGCTTCGGACGTAGGCACTCTCCAATCTGTGGGGACGAAACCCGTCATGAATTTGAACCGAGTAATGGGTAGCAACGGGTTGACGCGGCTGTCCGGCTCATAGGTCGTTTCGTACTGGAGTGCCGTGGGGGAGGTCCTGGCGTTGGCAAGGAGGATATACAGGTGCCGGTTCCGTTGGAATAGTCCGCCCGATGTGATGAGCGGAGCCTGCTGGGCATCCCGCTGCGTCAGATGAAATGTGACGATGTCCTTGGGAGACGCCTTGCCCAGTCCTGTGAGCAGGTGAGGCACGAGTGCGGCGATGTCTCGCGCGGTGAACGCAGGACTGCTTCGTTCGTCGGACAGGAGTCCGAACGTGCCCATGAAGTCCCGACCGTGCAATTGGATTCCCTGCAGAATCGCCGTAAGCTGAGCGGCGGTCATCGTCACCGGATGAGTGTGCCCGGCGCCCGCGCGAGGATCATAGGCCAGTTCGACGAGGAGGTTCGGGCTGTCATGAATCGTGATGGGCTGGGGCGCGACGGCACAAGCCGCACCCAGGGAAAGCAGCAACGCAGCCCGCGAAAGCGCGACAGAACGAAACACGCGAGCGATCCTTTCTCCGGTCAGCGAACGAGTCTAGCAGAATTCCGGGTGGCCAAGAAGCGGCGAACCGGGTTGGCCGTCCGGCGTCCACCCAGGACGGCTTGATCGTCACCGTACCTGGGCTGTCAAGCTGGACGCGGATGTCGGAGGACCAGTGAGAGCTTGGAGATTCGCTGCCACCTGTCGATCAGAAAGGGGAAACACGCCAGTCCGGGCAATGGTCTCCTGACCTTCTCGGCTGTTGATGAATCGCAGGAACTCCAGGATTTCCGGTTGAAGTTCGCCATGCGGACCGCGTTTGGCATAGAGATAAAGTGATCGGGCGAGGGGGTACGTGCCCTCGGCGACGCTCTCGGCGGTCGGCAGCACCGGCACGTCTCCCGGCTTGGCCACGACGGGAAGGATGCGCACGGTCGATGCCTGGAAGCCGATTCCTGCGTATCCTATCCCCAGAATATCTCGGCTGATGGCCAGAATCTCAAGGGCCGTGCCTGCTTCTTCCTTGACCGACGATTTCAACGCTCCGTCGAGCAGCGCAGTGTGTATGAAGAACGTCCTGGTCCCGGAACGCTTGTCTCGACCGTACGGTCTGATCGGCTGCTGTTCCCAGCCATCCCCCAGTCCGAGCTGGCCCCAGGTGGTGATCTCGGGCGACCCGCGTTTTCTGGACTCGCTGAACACGCTGTCGATTTGGTCCATGGTCAGACTCTGAATCGGGTTCTGGTGATTGACGTAGATGGCCACGGCGTCGAGCGCGATCGGTATTTCAGTCGGTTCGAATCCGTACCGCGATCGAAAGTCCTTTCGTTCCGACTGGGTCAACGGGCGGGACGATGCGAGCAGGTCCACGTGACCAGAGACGAGATGCCCGCGGGGATTGGCGTCTCCCCGTCGAATGGTAGCCTGATCCTGGAGGAACTGACCCAGGGCCGCGTCTGATCCCCCGCCCTGGACTGCGATCTTGACCTCCGGCTGCCGCAACTTGAAGGCAGCAGCGATTTTGACCATGATGGGCTGCATCGTATCAGACCCGGCCACGACGATACCGCCGGATATCCCGCTCTGAGGTGCGTATGCATGAATGGTGGAATCCACCACCGGTCTGACGGAGATCTCGGCCCGTGCGGGCCCAGCCAGGGTTCCGATGGCACACAAGCCGGCGACCGTCACTGCAAACAACCAAGGTGTCGTTCTACCCGATGTCCGTCTCACACTCCCCTCCTTATGCGTGTGGAATCGCACCCGCACGTTGCGAGCGAAGACTAACAACCGCAGGTTTCTGTGCCGTAACAGCTCTGTTACGGAACTGTTAATTCTTGACGGTGAAGTGGAAACGAGTCACCACATTGTGGTGTCGTCTGGAGCAGTGGGATGGGTGACTGTGTAGGCGAGGGCCTGGTAGTCGCTAGTTCTTTTCGATCAATCGCCAGCCTTCGCGCTGGACGCAACGTTCCGTTGCGTTCAGCAGCATGAGCTGGTTCCCTTGCTGGAGCTTGGGGTCGCGCAGCACGAGGGTCTGGCACCGGTTATAGTCGGCCGTGAATTCCGAGGTCGGTTTATTGGGGTGCACCCATTCGGTCGAGGAACAACCGGCGAGACCTCCGAGGGCCAGGGCGCAAACGGCAGCGGACAGAACTCTCATGGCGCGTCTCCAGTGGGGTGGCAAGGACAGTGACAGAAGATAAATCGGGTGGCGGCGTGGCGTCAAGCGCAAGCTGGACCGGAGGGCCGAGAGGCGGGACAGGCCCGACGGGCTGACGCGCGTCCGGCTCAGGGCTGCTCGCCGGGGTTGCCGGTTCTGTATCACTCCAATGGCACAGTGATCGTCACTTCGTTGCCGCGGTCGTTGTAGGTCAAGCTCGGGAAGAGCGACTTGGCGAGGTAGATGCCGCGTCCGTTGACGTCCTCCGACTGGCAGGCGTCCTGGGCACGGCTGAGCATGGTCCGCCACTTGAAACCGGCGCCTTCGTCGGCAATGCGATACTGCAGGGTCTTGGCCGTCTTGTCGTACAGAACGTGAACGACGACCGACCGATCCTTCAAGCGGGGAAGCTTCAGTCTTTGCTCCACGAGGGCTTCGTACCGGTTCTCCACGATGGCCCGCTGCTTTTCGTGGTAATAAATTTCCAAATTGCCGTGCTCGATCGCGTTATACAGCAATTCCTGCAGGGTGCCGCGCAAATGCAGCCGCCGGGTTTCCGGCAGTGTTGAGGCGGTCGTCTTGACCAGCCACGACACGATCCCGGGAATGTGCGCGGGATTGGAATCGATGGTGAGTCGATATTCCGACCGGCGGACCCCCGGCGTGTCCGCGAGATCGGCGGGCAGTCGATGAAGCGCCCGCTGCAGCGCATGAGCCAGCTCCTCTTCGGCCACGGGTTTTGGCAGATAGTCCACGGCGCCGGCGCGCAACGCGTGTACGACCGCAGTCTGCCCTTCGCCGGTTCCCATGACGATCACCGGACAGGGCTCGTGACGGGCGGACAGGGCCTTGGTGAGGGACAACCCGCCTCCGTCCGGAAGGAACAAGTCGGTGATCACGATGTCTGGTGCGGTCAAGTCGATCGTGGCCAGGGCCGAGGCCGGGTCCGGGGCGGTAATGGTCGAAAATCCACGACCTTGGACGTGTTCAAGGATGCGAGACTGTGTGTCCGGGCAGGCATCGACGACCAGCAATGTGAAGGAAGCGTGTGGCGCCGTCATACGGCAGATCCTTTATCGATGAACCGGCGGAGCTCGGCGCACAGGCGGACCAACTCAGGTTCCAGCCTGCCGCAGACGGCCGCGGCGGATGTCAGATCGCCAGCCTTTCCCAGCTCTTCCAGTCGTTTCGTGAGTTCGAAGACGGACGGGGCGCAGAACTGCAGCACGGCGCCTTTTAACCGATGGGCCGAGCGAGCAACCGACGCGGCGTCGCCCGCGGCCAGTGCGGCCTGCGCCGCCGCCAGATCTTGCGGACCCTGTTCGACGAAGAGTTCCGCCATCGTCTGAAAGATGTCCGTGTCGTGATCGACGCGGGCCAGGGCTTCTTCCGGGTCGAAGATCGTGTTCTGATCCAGCATTAGACCCTCCTGCGAGTCGCCGACGCCGTTAGCCGTCGAGTTCGATTCCCATCATCGCCACGTCGTCCCGAAAGTGCTCGCTGTTCTGCCAACGCATCGCGGCGGCCACGACAGCGTCGATGACCTCCTGGAGAGGAGCGCGATTCATCTGGCGGACCGTCTCTTCCAGACGGTCTTGTCCCCACAGGCTCCCCGTCTCGTCCGGTGCCTCGTAGAGGCCGTCGCTGAGCACATAGAGGCGGTCGCCCGGTTCGATCGGCATGGCCGTCGTGCGATACGCATGGGCGGGGTCGAATCCGAGCGGGAGTTCCGATTGTGCCAGTCGGATGATGGTACCAGACCGGCGCTCCAGGAACGCGCCGTTGTGGCCGGCCATCGCGTATGCCAAGCGATGGGCGATCAGGTCCACCGCAGCATAGAAGAGGGTGAAGTACTCCCCTCGGTCGGTCAGGGGAAACTGCTTGTTGGCGGCCGTCAGAATCGTGCCGGGATCGTTCGAGCCGACCCCATGTTGCAGACTTTCCCTCCGGAGAAATGTCGAGAGCGACGCCGAGTGGAGCGCCGGCGACACGCCATGCCCCGACGCATCCAGCAGGTACAGCCCCACTACACGATCGCTCCAGGGCTCTGCATTGAACAGATCGCCGCCCAGGACGAGCGAGGGGCGATAGGCGTAGGCCAAGCGGATGCCTGGTACCAGAACGCCTCGAGGCGGTAGAAGCGACTCAACGTAACGGGCCGCCGATTGCAGTTCCTCCTCCAGCGCCTCTTTTTGGTGTTGAATCTCGTCGCGGGCCTGTTCCAGAGCGCGGACGAGTCGGGCTGCACGCATCCCGGCCTGCACACGGGCGGTGATTTCTTGTGTGCTGGCCGCCTTGCTCAGAAAGTCGTCTGCACCGCGGGCCAGGCCTTCGGCGAGCTGCTCCGGCTGGTCGTGGCCGGTCATCAGCAGGAGTTGACTCGATCGGAGTTCGGGATCCTGCCGCACGCGCTCGCAGAACGTCGGACCGTCGATGCCGGGCATCAGCCAGTCGAGGATTGTCAGGTCGGGACGCTCCCTTCGCAGCATCTCCAGTCCGGTCAGGCCATCGCCGGCTTCGATCACTCGGTAACCGAGCCGTTTGAGCCGTGCCGCGAGGCTCACGCGGGTGACCGGCTCATCGTCCACGACCAGCACGGTGTGCGGAGTCGTCTGGCGAGTCCCGCCGCGAAGCCGGGAAAGCTGCTGCGCCGAGTCCATCGTCGGTCCTTATGCGGCATTCTGATGGCCGGCCAGGGCGTCCTGCTCGTTGTCGTATATGGGAATGAGCTTAGGGATATTGGCCAGGCTCATGATCTCCCGCACGTAGCTCTGCGGTTTCAGCATGCTGACCTGGCCTTGGGTCAACTTGAAGTTCTGCGACACGAGGGCGAGCAATCCCAATCCGGAGCTGTCCACAAATCTCACCTCGGCCATGTTCAGAATAAGATGGCGGCACCCCTTCTGGCGTATCATCTCGACCGCCGTTTTAAACTGCTCGCGATTGGCGTAGGTCAAATCGCCGGTCACGTCCAAGACGACTCCGTTCGGGACCGGCCGTTCCTTGATCTGCAGCGACATGGCATCCTCCTCATTGCACGACGGGGTTGTGGTGTATCTGCGTCGGTTCGCCGACTCACGCGGCTTTGCCTCCGACTGCGGCCTCTTCCGATGGAAACACCGGCAGCACCTGGGTGATCTGTGCGAGGTCCAGAAGCTGCTTGACGGTGCCTTGCGGGCCGACCAGGCACAATTCGCGATGGTCGGCTTGGAGTTGTTGTCCGGACAGCGCCAACAGGCCAAGCGCCGCACTGTCCAGGAAGGTGACGTTCGTCAGGTTCAGAATGATGCGGCGACTACCGGATTGCTTGGCGTGTTCCATCGCCGCCGTAAACTCTTTTCGTTTCGAGAACGTGAACTCGTCGGCCAGTTCAAGGATGGTGGCATCCCGGTCAGTGCGGTGCGTAATGCGCAAGGTCGTCTCCTTGGGCTCAAGGGCGTGGGCGGCTCACGTGTGTGAGGACGGCGCCCGCAATGTCGGACAATGGAAGAATCTCTTCGGCGGCGCCGAGCTTAATGGCCTCTTTCGGCATGCCGAAGACGACGCAGCTTGCTTCATCCTGCGCGATGGTATAGGCGCCCGCTTGTTTCATGGCCAACAATCCCTTGGCGCCGTCGCCGCCCATGCCAGTGAGGATGACACCCACGGCGTTGCGGCCCGCGTTCCGCGCCACGGAGTCGAACAACACGTCCACGGATGGGCGGTGCCGATTGACGGGCGCATCCTGGTTGATCTTCACCGAATACCGCGCGCCGCTTCGCGCCAGCGTCATATGATGGTTGCCCGGGGCGATGAGCGCATGGCCCGGGAGGACGCTGTCCCCGTCCTCAGCCTCTTTGACGGAAATCCGGCAGAACTTGTGCAGCCGGTCGGCCCAAGATTTGGTGAAGCGTTCAGGCATGTGTTGGGTGATGAGGATCGGCGGCGTATCCGGAGGCAGCACCTCCAGGATCCGTTTCACAGCCTCGGTTCCGCCGGTCGAAGACCCGATGGCGATAATGGTATCGGTCGTTTTGATCATGGCCCCCTCCGATGGGGAGAGGCCGAGAGGGAAGGGGCGGTGGGCCGGTGACGCCTGGCCGTCGACCGGCTTCGACACTTTGGCTACGGCTGCCGCTTTGACCTTCGCGATCAGGTCCTGGGCGATTTCCTCCATGCCCGCGCGCAGATCGATTTTGGGTTTGGCGATAAAGTCTACCGCTCCCAGCTCCAGTGCCCGCAACGTGGTTTCGCAGCCGGCTTCGGTGAGCGAGCTGACCATCACGACTGGCATAGGGTGTCCGCGCATCAGTTTTTCGAGAAACGTCAGCCCGTCCATCTTGGGCATCTCGACGTCCAGGGTCAGCACGTCCGGATTCAAGGCCTTGATCTTCTCCCGGGCGATGTACGGATCCGGAGCGGATCCGACCACTTCGATCTCCGGGTCATTCGAGAGAAGCGTGGCCAACACCTGGCGCATCAGGGCCGAATCGTCGACCGTTAGCACTCGGATTTTCCCCATGCGTCGCCTTTCCTGAGAAGCGAACCCCGATCAGGTCCGATTCCGCCGCTTCGTTCGCGCCTGCGTGCGGCAGCGTCACGTTCAGAACAGCGTCACATCCTCTGCCGACTGCTGCTTGACCAGCTTCATTTTCGCCGCGTATTCGGACTCGCGCTCGAAAATCGTCCGGTTCTTGAGTCGCTCGATCTTTTTCATCAGCACGCGCCCCGAATGGGTGAAGTAGTAGATTTTCCTTGGGAAAACGTCGCCGAGATCGGTCTTGGCCGGCATGAGTCCTTCTGTCGTGAGATAGCGTAGAACCCATTCCGCGTTCCGGGCGCCGATGTCGATGTTGCCCTCGTAGATTTTCCCAGCCCCGAACAGTTTGACTTCGAGCCGGCTTTTGACTCCGCCCCGTTTGAGAATCGCGTTGATCAAGGATTCCATGGCGTAGGATCCGTACCGGGTGGATTCGCCCCAGGAATCGTGGGCCGTGTCCTTCGGCTCTGGCAGCATGAAATGATTCATTCCTCCGACTCCGGCGATCGGATCGCGAATGCAGGCCGAGATACAGGACCCCAAAACGGTATAGACGATCATCGGTTCCTTACTCACGAAAAACTCGCCCGGGAGGATCGACGCGATTTCGTGAGGGAAACGCATGTCCCGCATCCGACGAATGTGCGCGAATTCATCGCCCGGTCCCGAAGCGATGGCCGGTGGGCTGTGGGCGAAATCCGTCTTCCTCTCCACGCGCTCTGCCTCCTGCCGCATGCCGCTAGACCTCCTTCCGATAGATCGTGGGAGCTAACGACTGAAACGGATGCCTGATCCACTGCAAACTTTCCGAGTGACCGATGAACAGATATCCGCCCGGTTTCAGGTAGCGATGGAACTTGTTGACGAGCTGCTCCTGGGTCGGCCGGTCGAAATAGATCATGACGTTTCGGCAGAAGATCAGGTCTAGGGGATTCTTGATGGGATAATGATCGTCCATCAGATTGAGTCGGCGAAACCGGATGATCGCCGCCAGATGCGGCTTGACTTTGACGAATCCGGCGTAATCGCCGCGTCCACGCAGGAAGTGTCTCCGGACAACGTCCTCGGGAATGTTCTTGACCCGTTCGGCTTCATAGATGCCGGAGGCCGCTTTGGCAAGGACACGCGTCGATAGGTCCGAGGCCAGAATCTTGAACGCCCACTGGGAGGGGTCCTTCACCCCCTCGTACAGCGTGATGGCGATGGTGTAGGGTTCTTCGCCCGTGGAACAAGCGGACGACCAGATGCGAATCCGTTTGACGTCTTCCAATTCCGGTAGAATCCGGTCTCGCAGAAAGTGGAAATGTTGCGGTTCACGGAAGAAATCCGTCTTGTTCGTGGAGATGAGATCCAGCATCCGGGTGAATTCGTCACGAGTGGGGTCTTCCATCACTCGGTCGTAATATTCCGAGAACGTCGACAGTCCCAAGTCGCGCAGGCGCTTGGAGAGGCGGGAAACCAGGAGGGTCCGCTTTTGATCGCTGAGCGAAATCCCGCTTTCGTCATAGATCAACTTTCGAAAGCGCTCGAATTCCTCGGTCGAGATGCCGTACTCCATCTGGTCCCCATTCGTGTGGAGGACGGTAGAGGGCGTTCCGAGAGACCTCTACCGGTACCATGTATATCGGATAATGAGGCCGGCTTCTTTACCGGCTGGATCGACTGGGAGGAACCCGCACCAAACAGGGAACAACCGGAAGCCTTCCGGACTTCAGAACTCCTCGAAGTCGTCGTGGTCGGTCCGATGATCGCCGATGACGCCGGCCGCCGCCGGCTGCGGCTTCTCAACGGGGCGCGGCCGCGCCCTGCGATCCGGGGACTGGCGGGTGTCGGGTCGCGTGGGGGCGGCCGGTCCGCGGCGCGCGCCTGCGGCCGTCCCGCCCGCCGAGTCTCCGTACACCTCGTGGATCGTGTGCGCCACGTCCGTGCGGTCATCCACCACCTCCGGGACCTTCACCCGGGCTGCTTGGGACAGATCGACCGTGAACTGGGCGACCTGCCGCAAGAGGGCCTGGGCCTGGGCCTTCATCGACTGGCTGGCGCTGGTGGTTTCTTCGACCA
>CAYULI010000038.1:0-29929 GCA_964445795.1 uncultured Nitrospira sp.
CCGAGCATAGCGCAAGAGGGATCAGTTACCCACACAAATTCCTGAAGAGCCATAATTAAATCGATGCGGGAGTTTGCGACGGAAGACATCGTCGTAGGGGTAGTTGCTGCGATCGGGGTTGTTGTACTAATCGCGGTGTTCGTGTATGTCCTCCGGCAAGTCCTGAAAAAGGAGTCTTAGCGGACGGCCGAGGGCTAGGAGCTGGAAGTCGCTTACTATGTTTACTGGAATTGTCGAAGAAATGGGTGCGGTGATTTGTGTGGAGAAGACCCTGGCGGGAACGAGGCTGACGATCCTCGCTTCTACGGTCATGAGCGATCTCAAAATCGGTGACAGTATTAGCGTGAACGGAACCTGTCTGACTGTGGTGACGAGGGGCGACCGCGATTTTTCTGTGGAAGTGTCTCCTGAAACGCTGTCGGTAACGACGCTCGGCCAACTGACCGCCGGCGAGCCGGTCAATCTGGAACGGGCAATGAAGCTGAACGAGCGGATCGGCGGGCATCTGGTCGCTGGCCACGTTGATGGGGTGGGGACCATCCGCAGCCGGCATCAGGAGGGCAACGCCATCTTCTTCGACATTGAGGCACCGGTGGAGATTCTACGCTACTGCGTGGCAAAGGGGTCGATTACCGTCGACGGAATCAGCTTGACCATCAATGACGTATCCGAACGCGGGTTCTCGGTCGCGATCGTTCCGCATACCGCCAAAGTCACCACGCTGGGCATCAAGCAGGTGAATGATCTTGTCAACCTCGAACCCGACCTCGTCGGGAAGTATGTCGAGCGGCTGCTCCAGGAACGCAGCCACCTGCCCAAGACCACGCCCGTCATCGACAAGGATTATCTGCAAAAGCGGGGATTAATTTAAGGCTGGTTGCGGGCGGACGAACGGAAGGCGAAATACAAGATCAGGCCCCCCGCGGCCGAGGCGATGGCTCCCACCAGAAGCTGGACCTCTAAACTGATCGGCCCCACATAGAGCTGGTACGCTTGCAGTGCAATCAGTGGCAGCACGATGGCCAGCAATAGGCCGGCCATGTGGCGTCTGAGATAGATCGGCTCGCCGGGTTTCCTCACAATATACCTATTGTTTTATTATAGTGGAACCCAGGATTCGAATCGACGGGCGCCCGGCTGCTTGCTTCGAGACTCCCGGTTGATCGAACATGCGTTGCCGCCGCGGTCGTAGACTTGCCTTCCTCATGGATTTGAGAATCTGCTTGAATGGCCATCCCGCGCAGTGGTGGAGCAGTTCCGGTGGTGCCTACGGATCGGACCTTCAACAGAAAACCGAGGCGAGGAGATGCGGATCGGCACAGAAGTAGGAGAGAGGCCGGGCTCCGTTGAGGAGCCCGGCCGTCGTATACCCCTCACCCTCCGCCACCGCTCAAGTCTGGGCTGACAGCGTATGGTGTAGGCGCGACGTTCATTTGGCCGCCGTACACTGTGGAGTATTGGCCGCTGGCGGTGTTTTGACCGCCGCCGAGCACGCTCGACTGAATACCACTGGCGACGTTGCGTTCGCCGGTGAGGACGACGGCGTGCTGTCCGCGAATGACGTTGCGCATGCCGAACACCATACCGCCTGATGAACTGAACGAGTTCATCTGGCCACCGACGAGGTTATGGGAGCCATTTCGTAACAGACCGACGCTTGGGTCGGATTCGTTATACCCGATGATTAGGTTACCGAGCCCGGTCGTCGTATCCACGGTCGCGCCCGAACCGCTCTGGATGTGGACGTTCACCCCGCGTATGATGAGGTTCGGGCCGTTGACGCCGTTGATGGGGTTGGGATCAATCGAGACGTAACGCTCGAGGTCCGGCACCCCTCCACCTCCACTAGTCGGCCGGCTCTCCAAGGTCGTGACCCTGGCCTGGAGGGCGGCAATCTGCGTCTGGGCCGCCTGTAAGGTCGTCAGCATCGTATTGTCCGCGTTCAGGAGCGAGTTCACGCTCGTTTCAAGGCTGGCCACTCGGGCTTGCAGCCCTTCGATCGTCGTGGTGTTGCCACCGGTGTTGTTGTGATGCTGTTTGTGTACTTTCAGCCGCTCGCGCAGCTCGGTGACTCGCTGCTTTAACTCCTGCATCCGCTGGGGATTGAGCAATCGATGTCCCGAAGGCGACAGACCAGTGTCGCCGGCGGCGGCGACACCGATGGTCATCGCCATGCAAAACGCGAAGACCGTGAAAACGACCCTCTGCTTCACCGTGCGTCTTCCGGCGCGAGCTGCGGCCGGTACCTGTTCGTCCTGAGGCGCTGACGTGCGTGCCATAATAGTACCCTCCTTCGTGTTGCTCGTATCTGCAGCCTGAGTCGCTCAATGATTCGAGCGCTGCAGACAGGATGTGCTGTTATGGCGCCTACATCAGCAAGGGCTATGCCGCTTCGGCAATAAGCCGACTTAGATTGGTCTGATTTCTGCTATTGGGCACACGGCATCCGGGGGATTGGACGAAAAATGCGCTTCGATCGGTCACAAACGAACGCCCGCTGCCCGTGCGGAGGCGGACACTCCGCACGGGAACAATTCAGCATCGAAGGGAGTGTCCCACGCGGGTGCGGACATGGCTATTGCTCGATGGTCGAAATATCGCCCGGGTCTTGCCCCAGTTCTTTGGCCTTCAATACCCGGCGCATGATTTTCCCCGAGCGCGTCTTGGGCAGCGAGGTGACGATCTCGATCTCCGACGGGACCGCGATCTTGCCCAGTTCGTGCTGAACCTGGTCTTTGATGGATTGGATGAGTTCAGGGGTTTCCTGTTCGCCCTGTTTCAAAATGACGAAGGCTTTGATCGACTCGCCGACGGTCTTGTGCGGCTTGCCGATCACGGCAGCCTCCGCGACCGCGGGGTGACTGACTAGCGCACTTTCCACTTCGGCCGTACCCAGTCGGTTCCCGGCCACTTTGATCACGTCGTCCGCGCGCCCCATGAACCACATGTAGCCATCCTCGTCCTTGTGGCAGATGTCACCTGCGGTGTAGCAGTTCGGGATGGTGTACCAATAGGTTTTGTACCGCTCGGGGTCCTTATAAATGGTCCGCATCATGGAGGGCCAGGGTTTCTTGATCACGGCGAACCCGCCGACGTTGGCCGGTAGACTATTACCCTCGCGGTCGACCACGTCCGCTTCGATGCCGAGGAACGGTCTGGCGGCGGATCCCGGTTTAAGAGGCATGGTGGGTAGCGGGGTGATCAGGATCGATCCCGTCTCCGTCTGCCACCAGGTGTCCATAATCGGTTTATCGCCGCCCGTAACGCGGTGGAACCATTCCCAGGCCTCGGGGTTGATCGGTTCGCCGACGCTTCCCAGAATCCGCAAGGTCGATAGATCAAATTTCCTGGGCCAGTCTTCCCCGTAGCGCATAAGGAGGCGAATGGCGGTGGGGGTCGTGTAGAAAATGGATACGCCGTAGCGCTCGATCAGGTCCCACCAACGACCGGGGTTAGGATAATCGGGTTTGCCCTCCGCCGTCAGGATAGTGGCGCCGTTCAACAGCGGCCCGTAGACAATGTAGCTGTGACCGGTCACCCAACCCGGATCGGCTACGCAGAAGTAGACGTCGTCGTCCTTGAGGTCAAACACATACTTCGTCGTGATGTAGGTGCCGACCATATAGCCGCCGTGCACGTGCACGACGCCTTTGGGTTTTCCGGTCGTGCCCGAGGTATAGAGGATGTAGAGTGGCGCTTCGGCGTCCAAACGTTCGGCGTCACAGACCGGCTTTTCCTGTTTGAGCCACTCGGCCCAATCGATCTCCTTCGGTGCCGAGAGAGACGTGCCGGGAATGTAACGGCGCACCACAACCACATGCTCGACGGTGGGACAAGTCTTGAGAGCCTCATCGACGACGGGTTTGAGCTGGAGCACCTTCCCCCGGTCGAATCCGACGTCAGCCGTGATCACCAGCTTAGCTTCAGCGTCGCTGATCCGGCTTGCGAGGGCCGGGGCGCTGAAGCCCGAGTAGACGACGCTGTGAATAGCGCCGATCCGTGCGCAGGCCAGCATGGCCACGACTTGCTCTGGGATTTTGGGGAGGTAGATGGTGACGCGGTCGCCTTTCCTCACGCCGAGCTTCTTCAACGCGTTGGCGCAGCGATTGACCTGCCGATAGAGTTCCGCATAGGTGAAGATGCGTTCCTGATCGTTCTCGCCTACCCAGATCAGCGCAACCTTGTTTTTGCGCCAGGTCCGGACATGCCGGTCCAGGCAGTTGTAAGCGATGTTGCAGGTGGCGCCGACGAACCACTTGGCCCAGGGATAGTTCCACTCCAGCACTGTGTGCCATGGAGAGAACCACTCCAGTTCGTTGGCGACTCCGCTCCAGAATGCTTCCAGGTCGGCGATGGATTTCTTGTACTCGGTGTCGTAGTCCTTTATATGAGCGGCGGCTTTGGTCTTGTCCGTGGGCAGATAGGTTCGACTTTCTTTCAATAGGGTTTCGATCTTCTCCCCCATTTATGCGTACCTCCTTTGTTCACTGGCTCGATCGCGAATCTGCTGCCATTATGGAGAAAGGAGCCCCCTCCTGCAAGCATACGTTTGTACGGGAATCGAGAGGCTCCGGCGCATGCGTCGATATACACATTGCCCGCCGTGTCGCTTCAGCTGTTCCTTGACAGTGGTTGCAGCGCAAGGGTACGCTCAGTCAGTCAGAGCGCTCATGAGAACCTTTCGCCACTTCATTTTTCCAGCTATGAGGACAGTTTTCGCCATTGTCGCTCTGATCGGGTTTGTTTTCGGAGGCGTCCCGCTCGGTACGGTACCTATCGCCTACGCCCAGAAGGGGAAACCCGAAGGCCTGTACTACAAGTCCTGGGCGGTCATTATCGCGATCGAAAACTACCTCTTGGCTCCGCCGGTTCCTGGGGCCGTCGCCGATGCCAAGATCGTGGCGCAGGCGTTACGCCAGCTCGGCTTCGAGGAGATCATTGAAGTTTATGACAAAGACGCCACATACCGGCGGCTGCATCAGGTGTTGAATGAGTTGCTGCCGAGAAAGGTCGGTCGCATGGATCGGCTAGTCATCTTTTACGCCGGCCACACCGGTGTCACCCAGGATGCGCAAGGCAAAGAGGTGGGGTATCTCGTCCCGATGGATGCCCAGATCAACAATGCCGCCAAATCGGTTACCGTCGAGCATCTTAAGGAATTCACCAGGCGGACGGCTTCCAAGCACACGCTGTTGATTCTAGACGCGCCGGTGCGCGGTTGGGAAACCACGGCTCCGCAGCAGCTCTCGCTGGAGGGCCGTCAGGCTCCGGAAGAGGACACCGAACGCCGCGCGGTGCAAGTGATCAGCGCGGCGGGCAAGGGTGAAGTAGCGATCCGCGAGGGAGGCAAGAGCGTGTTCGTGCAAGTGCTGCTGACCGGGCTCACCGGCGCCGCCGATCTCGATAAGAACGGCTGGCTGATGGCGTCCGAACTCGGCACGTATGTCGCCCGGCAGGTGGAAGTCGCCACGAAGGGTCGGCAGCATCCAATCAGCGAGCGTATTGACGGAGACGGCGACACGGTCTTGATCGAAGGACGCAAGGCGGCTTTCGTGCTCGGGCCGGGACCGCAGACTCCCGCAGAGAGACAGCAGGCTGCCAGGGCACAGTACGAGCGGGCCTTCACGTTGCTACAGGAAGGCAAATCGGCGGATGAGGCGCTGGAGCGGTTGAACCGGGCGATCGAGTACGATTCGACCTTTGGCGATGCCTATGTGCTCAAGAGTTATCTGCGACTGGAGGTTATCCCCAACCTGGACGAAGCGTTGGCCGCAGGCCAGCTCGCGGTACAATATGCACCGGACAACCCCGACTCCTTTTACACCCTGGGCTTGGTGTACGAAAAGCGCGGCGAGTTCAAGGAAGCCGAACGGGCGATGCTGCAAGCGTTAAAGGTGAATGCCGGATACCAGGATGTCTACTTTTCGCTCGGGACCCTGTATGCCGATCACTTGAACGATCAGGCGAAAGCGGTGGAGGCATTCCGGCGCTATCTTGAACTTGGCGGCACCAATGCCCGGGCCCGCGCCGCCGTCACCCAGGCCGATCAGTCAGGGAAGCCGGCGCCATAGACGCGACCGGCCTCTCCAGATCAGCCTTTCTCTCCTCCTTTGAGATACCCTAGACCGATCTTCACCGCCCGTCTGGTGATTTCTGCCCACCGTACTTGCGGATAGGCCGCCAGCACTGCGGCCGCCTTTGGGTCCTGAATGTCGAGGTCTGCGATTCTAATGATGCCGTCTTGGATCTGGACGTCGGCCACGAGCATCCTCCATAAAAAATGGGTTCTGACGAAATGCGAAGTGCACCGGCACTGCGGCTTCAAAAGTCGCTCGCCTTCGTCAACGGGGTACGCGTCATTGCGTTGACTGACATAGGAGGCCATGTTAGCATGAATTCGTCGATATTCTCGAACCTACCCTGCGTGTGCAGCTCCACCTGTTCCATGACGAAGGAGGATTGTATGCAGAAGGCACAAGCTCATTTCACGAGACTGACTGCCAGCGGTCTTGCCGTCGCTCTTCTGATCGGCCTTGTGGCTTGTGGCGGTCCTCCGAAATGGGTCGAAAAGGGGTCCGGGGCGTTTAACGACAAAGACAGCAAGGCGTTCTATGGAGTCGGGTCCGTCGTGGGTGTGCGCAACGAGCCGTTGGCTTGGGATACGGCGGAAAACCGTGCGCGGGCCGAAATCGCCAAGACATTCGAAACCTACACCGGTTATCTGATGCGAGATTACGCGGCCTCCACGACAGCCGGCGATTTTACCCGCAACACGGAAGAACAGAATGTCGAGCGGGCCATCAAAACTGTCACAACTGCGACGCTCAGCGGGGTTCGTCCCATCGATCGATATAAAGATCCAAAAACCAACACCTATTACGTCCTCACGAAACTAAGCCTCGAAGACATGAAGAATAACCTGGAGCAGGCCAAAGAGCTGAATGCCCAGGTTCGTGATTTTGTGCGCAAGAACGCGGACCGCCTCTTCGATCGATTAGAAAAGGAAGAGGAAAAACGGGCGATCCGCTGATTCGTATCCCGTCCGATCGGCGGTCGAACTCGGCAACTCTCTACGGAGGCAAGCGTGATCGCAACATGGCGATGCCGGACTGTACTCATAGTGGTGGCCGTGCTCATGCTGGGTGGATGTGGGGCCGAAACCAAGGTGACACGGGTTGATGCGGGAGTCGTCACGGACCTCAGCGGCCGGTGGAACGATACGGATTCACGTATGGTCGCGGAGGCCATGGTCAAGGATGCGCTGCAGTACCCGTGGCTCGCCAACTTCTTACAGTCGAAGCAACGCCAACCCGTGGTGGTGGTCGGGACTATCCTCAATAACAGCCACGAGCATATCAATGTGCAGACCTTCGTCACGGACCTTGAACGGGAACTGACCAATTCCCAGAAAGTGACATTCGTAGCCGGAAGGGGCGAGCGCGAGGAACTTCGCACGGAGCGCAAAGAGCAGGCGATGTATGCCCGCGAAGACACGCAGAAAGCTCCGGGGAAGGAGACCGGAGCGGATTACATGATGAAAGGTACCATCGCAACGATTCTGGATGAGGCCGACGGCACCAAGGCCGTGTTCTATCAGGTCGATCTCCAGATGATCGATCTGGAGACCAACGCGAAGGTCTGGTACGGGCAGAAGAAGATCAAGAAAGTCATCGAAAAGAAACGCACCGTCTTTTAGGCTCCCTGATTCTGGTGAGCCCTTTCCTCTCACGCTTTACCCACGGTGGCTGTGTGCGGTGGAGCGTTCTTGTCTTTATCTCTCGGGGCGGTTGGGTGCTGGTGCTGTGGCTGCTGACAGGCTGCGGCCCATCGGTCAACCGCTATCTCCTCATCGAAGAAAGCCTCCTGGCTGGCGATCCGACGCGCGCGGTCGCGGTCGTCCAAAAATCCGAAAAAGAGTATGGTCCGAAGAGCCGGGTTCTGTATGGAATGGACCTTGGCATGACGCTCCAGCTGGCCGGACAGTTCCCACAGAGCAGCGCCGCCCTGGAACAGGCCGAAGAAGAAGTTGACCGGCTGTACACGAAAAGCGTCCGCTCGGAAACGGTTGCATTTCTGACGAACGACAACGCGCTGCCTTATGAGGGGGATGCTTACGAGCACGTGATGATCAACGTGGTGAAGGCTCTGAACTATGCGGCGCAGGGGCACTGGCAGGAAGCGCTTGTGGAGGCCCGCCGCATCGATCATCGGTTGAACGTCATCAGCGACAAAGTCAAGGATGGCGATGGATATCGCAACGACGGCTTCGCCCGTTATCTCAGCGGCATCCTGTACGAATCCACCGGGGACCTGAACAACGCCTTTATCGCGTATCGGAACGCGTACGAGGCATACGAGGCATCAAGAAATTGGGCGAAAACGCCTCCTCCGGCTTCACTGCGATCGGACCTGCTGCGAACAGCCGAGGCCTTGGGCTTGACCACAGAGCTGGACGAATACCGGCGGCAGTTTCCCGACACCACGTGGATACCGTATGGCCAGCAACAGCAGCTCGCCCAAGTCGTGCTGATCAGCTATAATGGCCGCGCTCCACGGAAAGAGGACCGCTATCTTGATTTGCCGATCAGCCTGGACGCCTTGCAGTTGGTTCTCCTCAATCGCGGATTGTCACCGTCATCGCATCAGCACAATCGGGTGGCCGAAAGCCTGCTCTACGGCCTCAATGGACGGGTCGTGCGAGTCGCGTTGCCGCGGCTCGTTCCTCAAAAAACCCTGGTGACGGTCGAACATATGACATTGACGGACGAAGCGGGCCAATCCACGACAGTACGATCCGAACTGGCCCACAACCTTACCGCCATTGCAGAGAAGGCACTCTCGGACCGATTGCCGGCGATGACCGTGAAAGCATTGGCCAGGGCCGCCACAAAGTTCGCCTTGGCGGAAGGAGCGACCCGTGGCGCACAGCAGGCCGCAGGGAAGGACGCGGGTCCGTGGGTCGGTCTCGCCGTCGGGTTGTTGACCAAAGGGTTGGCGATCGCCTCGGAGGAGGCAGATAAACGAAGCTGGCAGACACTGCCGGATGAAATCCACGTGGCGCGGGCCTGGGTGCATCCCGGTCACTATTACTTGTCAGTTCAGCCGCCAGGTTACTTCGTGGGCGGTGGAACGAATGGCCGCAGGCTTTCACTGGTTGCCGGCCAGACAACCTTCGTCATTCAGCGGGTGATGCAATGAGGAACCGGAACCCGGTTCTCTTCGGGTCGGTCGTCCGGTGGTTCGGTTCTGCGGCAGTCGCCCTCGCGCTGGTCAGCTGTTCGTGGTTCGGGGGCAAGGTAAGGCCGGGATGGGTCGACGGCGCCAGCGCAGACTACCCGCCTGGCCAGTATCTGATCGGAGTAGGGCAGGCCGATAACCGGAACGGCGCCATAGACCAGGCCTATGCCGCCGTCGCGCGGATTTTCAAAGCTGAGGTGGCGGCACAGGCCAAAGACTGGGAATCGTATCTGCTGGTGGAGAATCGGGGAGGGGCGAGTGCGGAACGTCGGCTGACTCTGGACACGGTGACCAAAGTGTCGACCGACAAGGTGCTGGAGAACGTCAAGATCATGGATACCTGGTACGACACCCGAAATGGTCTGCACTACGCGCTGGCCGCCATGCACCGGCCTCAGGCGGAGGCTTCGTTGATGGAACGGATCAGAGAACTTGACCGGGCGATCGAGGTGGACGTGGCCGAGGCGCGGCAGACGACTGACAAGCTGGCGAAGGTTCGCAATCTCCGCCGGGCCGCCCGGAATCTCGTATTGCGTGAGGCGTACAATGCCGACCTTCGTATCGTGCGCCCCAGCGGACAGGGGCAAGTCGCGGCCTACCGCGTGAATGAGCTTCGCAACGAGCTGGAGCAGTTTCTGTCGACGAATCTGGTGCTGGCCGTCGCCGTAACCGGAGACCATGCCGAGCCGGTCCGGCGGGCCTTGGAAGAAGGCCTCATTCGCGAGGGGCTCCACGTCACGATCAATTCGTCCGGTGGGGAGGGGGGCCCGCCGGAGTTGCTCGTACGTGGCGTTGCGCGCGTGTGGCCGGTGGAAGTCCGCGATCCGCAGTTCAAGTATGTGCGTGGGTGCAGCGATTTCGAGGTGGTCGAAATCGCGACGTCCCGAGTGATCGGGGCGGTGTCGCGTGGGGGGAGGGAAGGCCATCTGACCGAGCGCGAAGCGACGGCGAAAGCGCTCCGGGTGATTCAGCAGGAGTTTTCGTCCGACCTCGCCAAGGCGATAGCCGCTCATATATTCGGGGAAGGCGCGTTGCCGGCTCCGCCAGCGCTGTCGGCGGGATGCCCGCGCGACGATTAGCCGGTCAAACCGGTGCCGTGAGACGGGTTGACTCTATAACCAGGAGGGCAAAACCATTGTGAGAGGCGCAGAAGGAAAACCCATGAATCGAGCCCCGCGCAGCCGCGGGCGAGGACTGACGAAGTCCGGACAAAAAGTATCTAGCCGTTTGGCAAAACGCCGGCTGGCCGAGCGGTTGAAGAACGATACGGCATCCTTCAACCAGGGAAACCTCGCCGAGACCTTTCGGAAGGAAGGGTACGAAGAGCTTCCGCTCGATGAGCTGCAAGATAGGCTTTCGAAGCTCCAAGGGCCGCTGGCCGAAGTCATTCTGAAGGGGAGGGCGTGACGAGATGCCGTACTATTATTTCGACTCGACCGCGCTGGTGAAACGGTACAGCATGGAACGCGGAACCCGTATCGTCAACAAACTGATGGTCAAGCGCGGGAAGGTCGCGATCCTGCCGACCTGGACCGTGACGGACTTTTTCGCCACGCTGGCGACGCGCGCCCAAGAAGGCCAGATCACGCGCGACGATTGCTATTCGGTGCTGTACAAGTTCGAAATTGAATCGAAAAACGGGCTCTATCAGTTCATCGCCCCCACGATGGGCACGTATCTGGCGACCAAGGATCTGGTGCTGGAATATCCGTTCTTGCGCGCGCCCCAGGTCATGCACCTCGCGCTGGCGCTGGAATTGAAGCCGTTGCGCTTGACGGTCGTGAGCGCGGATACACAGTTGCTGGCGGCTTCGAAAACGGCGGGATTGCACATCATCAATCCGGAGGAGGATTGACGGTCGCACCGGCACGGCCCTGCGAAAGCGAATCCGATGGACAGCGTCAACGGGCTTTCTAGGGACATTGGTATTCGGTCATCATCGACGCGATCACAGTGCGAAGGTTTTCCGCGGACTCCCGAATCGACTTGGCGTCCTCGACCAGGAACGGGGCGGGGGCGGGAGAGTCCGGCGGTGCGGTCAACTCCGGAATATGGCTGAGGCTCGTTTGAGCGAGTGCGAGACTGCCGCAGACCCCCGACGAGGCCGGCAATTGGCCTCCCGCCCGTCTGAAGAGGGCCATGGCACGGTAGGCATGTTCCTGAGACCGGAACAGCGCCTCATTCCCTTTGTAGACCTGCGCGCCGAATCCTTCATGTTTCTTCGCCAGGTGCGAGGCGAGCAACGCGGCGCGCCCCATCATCATCGCGGCGCCGTCCGGATCGTCATTGGCGATGGCGTCCTCGGCTTTGGACCGCAGCCGCGCCAGTTCAGCTTCATCTCCCCGGACCTGAGCCAGGACCGGCAATGAGAGCAGAAGCAGGGCGCAGACCAGCAGCCCCCAGACCACGCCGTTTCTGATCATCCGCTGCATGAAAACTCGCACCTGTGTATACCCTAGCCTCTTCCACTCTACTGAAGGCAGGTTGCCGGCGCAAGTTGCCAGGGTGCTGAGGCGACCAGTATAATCGCCGCTACTCGCGAGCGTGGGCACACGCTGAGGGAAGGAATCGCTCCGTGCAATACTGGCTGAAAATCGTGTTCGTGGACAATCAGGAATTGATGGTGAAGGATGCCGTGCGCCATACGATCAGCGAGGACATGGAAGTGTTGGAAGTCGACTCGCCGAAGGAAGTCATCATCGTGCCGGTGAAACAAATCAAGTATTTCGCCTGTGACGCCGCCGTGTTTTCCGCAAAAAAACCGTCGTGATCGTCGCCGGCTGGCCCGGCTCGTGCGACGAGAAACCTACGCGGCCATGTTCAGCAACTCCAGCACCGCATGATTCCATCCGATCGGTCCGATCCCAGGGGCACGGATCAATCCGGGCAGATCGATATTCGGGTCGTACGAGCCGTCCGGTTTCTGGACGAGCACGGGCCGGTCGACGCTGAGCAGCAGCGGTAAGTCGTTCAAGCTGTCGCCGATGCCGACGGTCTGACAATCCTCGGTCCCGCCTTCGATCCGCCACTGGCGGCGGTAACATCGCAACAGGGTCTCCGCCGCGCGCCCTTTGTCGTTCGCGCCAGTCAGGTGAAAGAACCGGCCGCCTTTCGTCCACTGCAATCCCCGCACGACGATCTGTCGGCAAACCTCCTCGATGAGCGCAGGAGGGCCATCGAGCAAGAACGGCTCGTCGTACTCGCGCAGCTTGGCTCGGCGGGCGCCGTCCCGCGTGAGCCCGGTAGCCTGCATGATCTCGTCGAGCGACAGATCGCCGAACCCTGGCAACGGCGTGCCGACCGCCTCTTCGATCTGTTTGAGCACGTCCCGCAACAGCGCGTAGGGCGTCCCGAACTCAATGACGTGATAACTCGATCGGCGGCGCGACCGCTCCAAGGGAACGTCGAACGTCTCATGAGGGACGAAGACGGCGGCGCCGTTCTCGACGATGAAGGGGTCGTGGTGATCCAGGCATTGCCGTAGCGGTTCCATTTCCGCCCTGGTCTTGCTCGATACCGGAATCACGGGAATGTGGATTGCGCGGAGTGCATCGAGTGCGGGGCGGTCCTCCTCGAACGAATAGGTATCGCTGTCCAGGAGGCAGCCGTCGAGATCGGTGAACAGGAGGTATCGTCTCATGCCATCACAGATGTCGCAGGTCCTCATGGGCGTTTGTCTGCGCCCGCGCGGACAGCCATCGTTCCAGGAAGTCTTTCGCCAAGTCTTTTCCACCGAGTCCGAGCGCCAGCGCTGCGGTGAGCACCAGTCCGCCCCAAGTGATCCCGAATCCGACGACCACGATGTGCTGGGCGATGCCGAGCTGTTCGAGGGCCATCGCCACCGTCAGCAGTTGAATGCCCCATCGGGTTCCCGCAGCGATCCAGCGTGCCGGCGGGAGGCCGGCATTGACGGCGGCGATCAGGACGGCCTGGGAAACGAAATTCGACGCGAGATAGCCGACGATAGCGATCATGCCGGCCGTGATCAAGCGAGGAATGTATGCCAGAACGAATGAGCCGCCTGATTGATGGGTGCGACGTTGAGAGCGCCCAACGAAGCCATCGATGCGAAGATCACGATGATCCAATACACGGTGCGGCCAACGAGATGCGAGGGGTCGACTTTGATGCCGCCCCGGAGCAGCGCGGCGACGATGCCGAGGCGGTCGCACAAACGGTCGAGGCCAACGGCGCGGAGAACCCGCTCGAAAAAATGGCTGCACGCCCATGCTGTTGCCAACCCGAGGAGCAACAGAATGCTCATGGCCAGTAGGTTCGGGAGGATGGCCAGGACCTGCTGGCCGAGCAATTCGATCGGTTCCAGCAGTGCTTGTTCCCAGATGGTGTTCATGGCGGGCTCCTTTCGCAGACTCATCGCGGGGGGCTCGGTTCCCGCACGTGGGCGTGAACGTGAGGCCAGCGGTCGACGAGATACGCTTTTTGTGTTTCGAACGCCACGCACAGCCTTTCCACGTGGCGTTCGGCTTCCGCCGTTGTCAGGCCCTGGGTGTCCAGGACGAACGACGCGGTCTTGCCGAGGTACAAGGGTGTCAAAGCCTTCAGGAGGTGTTCTCTCGGCAGGGCGCTGCGGTGGTAGGAGAGTGCGGCGTCGTAGAGGACCTGCACCCAGAGTTCGTCCGAAATGCGGAAGTCCTGAACGCCGGCGTGCTTCAGCTCGCAGAGCCGGCGCATGGAATCCTCTGACAGCATGCGGCTCCAGATCGGCTCCAGGTCCGTGAGACCGAGCAGGAACATGTCCACCATCCGCTCCACGTTGATGTGCACCGGTTCGATGCCGACCTCGTACTGAAAGCCGAAAAGCGGAACGGGTTTCGATCCGGCAACCGTTAGCCAGATCGCGGCATGGGTTTCCATCGAGGCGAACAACGCCCCCACGACTTGCATGAGCATGGAAGAGAGGTCGGCGGCGGGGTCCTTCGGATTGTGAATCTTGGCGCCGAGAAAACTCTGGCACACCTTGGCTCCACTGGTGATGGCCTCCGTGGTCATCCAGATGTCGATGCCGAAGCGCGCGACGTCGGACTCCCAGACGTGTTTTTCGAGATAGTGCTGCGCAAGATGACCGGAGAATCCGAACTCTCCTCCGATCGGCTGCCGCACGCAGAGGCCGTACAGGGCCCTCGTGAGCGGATAGGCGATGCTGTTGGTGATGGTGCCGTCATATTTGTGGCGGCGATAGGCCGGGGCCACATAGGCGAATCCTTCCTTCAGGATGGGATACAGCAACAGTTCGATCCACTCGGGTGTGATACTGCGCAGGTCGGAGTCGACCACCGCGCAGGCGCTGACGCGCAACCGCCGTGCGATTTCGAAAACGGTTCGAAACGCGCTGCCCTTGCCGGGAATCCCGTGATATGGGGTCACGATACGGTGCAGCGCGCTTTGGCGGTCGCTGATGAACAGAGGGTCGAGGTCGACCATGGTGTGGGCGACGACGGCCTGGGCGTCGTCGGTGGAGCCGCCGTCGGAATTGACGAGCACGGCCCGGTAGCTGGGGAAGTATTTAGCCAGGCCGGCGCCGACGGCTCGAACGACGTGCCCGATCGTCGCCGCGTTGTTGAAGCTCGGGATGCTGACCAGAATGTCGGCCGTGCCGATCCCTTCCAGGATCGATTCCGTTTCGGCGGTGAGAGGAATGAGACCGGCGCTCATGTCACGGTTGCCGAGTGTCCGCAGTTGGGTCCCAGGCATGGTCTTGCTCGACGGCATCGACGAGCCGGTCGAAAATGTCCGGCACGGCGTGCGTCACACGACTCCAGTTCGAGATCATCGGCACCCGCAGGGGATCTTCGAGGAAACTATCGGTGGCGAGCGCCATGCCGCGAAGAAAGAGTTCGACGGCTCGCCGCTCCTCGTAGCGGTCGAATCGGGGGCTGTTGATGGCGGCGTCGTTTTCGTAGCGGTTGATCGCCTCCTGCGCAGCCTGCAGGTACGTGGCCCGCAGCGTCTTGAGGGCGCTTTCCGAGAGGACCAACCCCTCGCTGGCCAGATTGCGGAACAGAGACTTGGTGATATCCGTACACATTTTCAACAGACCGGCGTCAGGGTTATGCGGGGAGAGGGATTGGTGCTTATGCTCGTACGTGTCGGCGATGTCAGCCTGGCAAATGCGGCGGAGCGCGCAGTTCCGATAGATCTCTGCCAGGACGCCGATCTCAAGACCCCAGTCGCCCGGAATGCGGTTGATCCAGGCGAGGTCGCGCACCATCGCAAATTCCCCGGCCAATGGGTACCGGAAGCTATCCAGGAACGACAGGAGGGGATGGGGGCCGGCGAGAGTCTGCAAGCTGCGGAGCAGCGGTGTGATGAACAACCGGGTCACGCGTCCGTGCAAACGGTCCGTGACGCGGCTGTAGTACCCCTTGCAAAATTCGTAGCCGAGGTTGGGATTGGCGACGGGGAAGCAAAGCCGTGCGAGATACTGCCGGTCGTAACTCACGATGTCGCAATCGTGCAGCGCAATGACCTGGCTCTGTCCGCGGGCGAGCACGTACCCGAAGGCTGTCCAGCACCCCCGTCCTTTGCCTTGCAGCCCGATATTGATCTCGTGCGAGACCAGCACGTTCAAAAGCTGCTGAATGCGGGGGCCGTCATTCCAGATCACCCGCACCCGGTTGGGGAGCTGACCGAAGAACTGCTTGGCCAACCTGAATTCCAGCGCGGAGGCCTGATCAAGCGAGATGATGATTTCATTTCATTGAGATAGCGAATGTGTTGAAGGGTCTCGACGATCCGCTTCAGCGCTGGCCGCTCTAGCTCGGCATACAGAGTGGGCAGGACCAGCGCAATAGGGGTGGTACGCGCATGGCGTTCGAGTTCCTGTTCGAGGCGGTCGATGTTGGGCTCGCCCAATCGGTGCAGAACGGTCACGACGCCGTTTTGATAGAAATCCGACATGGAAATCCTCGCCCGGTCGATGGCCGTGGGGTCCCGTTTAAAGCGCACATCTCGCCAATGGGAATCGGTCGGCAGCCAGGGACCTGTCTCATCATGCAGCCTACCGAGGTTGCATGGGGTGTGCCATAGGGGAGAGGGGAAGAAATCGAAGGCCAGTAGTCATTTCCCACAGCCCTCGAGGAAATACTGGCAGGAATCGCCTGTAACTGTGTAGGGGAAAGGATGCGCCAGGCCGTCGCTTACGGTTTATCCGTCACCAGTTTCCTGCCGAGGCGGCGGGCCAATCGCACCATCCCTGGGGACCGGTCCTTCGGATCGAGCAACACGTTGAGCAGGTGGATCCGGCGCTCATCGGCGAACGCCGCGGCCAGCCGCTGTTCGAACTCGCGCTGGGTCGACACCCGCGATCCGACGCCCCCGCCGATCAGCTCGCAGATGCGATCGTACTGCCATTCATGCACGTCGTTGAAGGGCCCTTCCAGGATCTCCCGTTCGGTCGAGTAGCCCCGGTTGTTCAGTACCACGACGATCGGTGCTTGTCCGTATCGGACGCAACTGGAAAGCTCGGTGCCGGTCATCTGAAACGCTCCGTCGCCTACCAGTACGATCGGGCGGAGGGTCGGATTAGCGAACGAGGCGCCGAGGGCGGCCGGAACGGCGAACCCCATGGAGGTATAGTAAGCGGGAGAGAGAAACTCAAAGCGGTGCCGCACGCGAAGATCGGCGGCCGCAAAAAGGGACTCGCCGACGTCGGCGATGACGACATGTTTCTTCGTCAAAACGGTATCGAGATGACGGAACAGGCCATCCAAGGTCACCGGTGCGTCGGGCTGCGGCATCGAGAGCGGTGTGGTCGTTCGGGCGGGCATCGAGCGTGTCGGGAACGAAGGAAGCGGGGCGTCCACCAGACTTTGAACGAAATCCTGGAACTTGATGGACTCATACCGGTGGTGTTTGATGGCGATCCGGTCGGCTGTGGCATGGACCGTCCGGCCCTCGGACAGCAAGGGAGAGCGGGCGTCCAGGTCTTCCACGTCGGACAGAACGGAGCCCAGGATGAGCAGGCAATCGGAGTCGTTGATGAACTGCTGCACTTCTTCACGCCCGATGAGCCCGCCGTACACGCCAACATACAGGGGATGGTCTTCCCGAATGATTGATTTCCCGAGCAGGGTTGAGGCGATAGGGATATTCAGCCGCTCCACGAGACGGGCTAAGGCGTCCTGAAGGCCGAACCGGCCGACTTCGGCGCCGACAAGCATGGCCGGACGTTTGGCGGACGCCAACATTGTCCGTACCTCTCCAATGGCTTCCTCCAGCGCAGCCGGATCGCTCGGTTCGTCTTCGATGCAGACTGGCTTTTGGGAACCGGCCAACGGGGTATGGACCATGTCGCGGGGAATTTCCAGATAGATCGGCCGGCGGTAGCGGAGCAGCGCGGCGAAGGCGCGGTCCATCTCTCGCTCGGCGGTCAGGGGGTCGTCCAGCGTGACCGCCGCCACCGTCATCCGTTCGAAGACTTCTCGCTGAGTCGAAAAATCTCTGACCATATGATGGAGGTACGGCGTGCGGGTTCGCTCGGAGAGTCCTGGAGAGCCGGTCAGCAGCACGACCGGGGACCGCTCCGCATAGGCGCAGGCGATGGCGTTGACCGTGTTCAGCCCTCCCACGCAATACGTGACGCAGATGGCTCCGATGCCGTTGATCCGTGCGTAGGCGTCCGCCGCGAATCCGGCACAATCTTCACGCGTCGTGCCGACGTGCTTGATCGGCGAGGATTCGATCAATTGATAGAGCGACAGCACATAGTCGCCGGGAATGCCGAAGATATGGCGGACGCCGAGTCGATGCAGACGGTCCAGCACAGCCGTTCCGATGGTGGCTTTGTTGCTCATGGCTCCTATCCAAATCCAAGGTGCACGTCAAAGGTATATGGGTTGGCACGATTCAGATCTGCGCCGTCAGGAAAACATACGGATTCGGCTCCGTCAAGCAGGATTGCGGAGGACAGGCCAATTCGGCTGCCGCATCGAGATGCTTGACCTTTATGGTGTCCGGGTCGGATAAGAGAACCATGCACCGGCACGCGGACCTTCCGACGGCGCAAGCCAGGCTAACTCACCAACGAATGACCGGCGGGGGTGGGCATCTCTGGATCTATGCCGGACATCTTGACCTCGTGTCGGGACAGCCGGCGGCCGGCGATCTGATCGACGTCTTCACTCCGAACGGGCGGTTCTACGGGCGGGGGTTCTATAACCCCATATCGAAAATTCGCGTTCGTCTGCTGACCTTCGACGATGAGCCGATCGACGACACATTCTGGACCGGCCGGATTCAACAAGCCGTCCGGTTGCGGAACCGCGTCGTCAGCCAGACGAATGCCTACCGGCTCATCTATGGGGAGTCGGACAGGTTGCCGGGGTTGATCGTGGACCAGTACGACCGAACGCTGGTGATGCAGACCTTGTCCTACGGCATGGACCGCAGAAAAGAATGGCTGGCAGACATACTGGTTGGGGAAACGGGCGCCAAGGCGGTCTATCTGCGAAATGACGCGAAAAGCCGCCAACTGGAAGGACTCCCTTTCGAGCAAGGTTTCCTCCACGGTGGGGGGCCCATGCAGGTAGAGATTCAGGAGGCGTCGGCGCGGTTTGTAGTCGACATCGCACGGGGGCAAAAAACCGGATGGTTTTGCGATCAGCGGGAGAATCGCCTGGCAGCCGCCAGGCTTGCCACGGGTGCGGAGATTCTGGAGGGTTTTTGTCATAGCGGAGCGTTCGGGATTCACGCCGCACTGGCAGGGGCGGCCTCGGTCGAGGGGATCGACGTGAGCCAAGACACCCTGATGCTGGCGCGGGAACATGCCCGGTTGAATAGGGTGGAAGGCCGATGCACGTATCGGGCTGCGGATGCGTTCGACGAGTTACGGCGGCTGGTCAAGGGGGGCCGCCGCTACGACATGGTCATATTGGACCCTCCGGCATTCGCGCGCAGTAAACAGGCTGTGCCCCGTGCGCTCGCCGGATACAAAGATGTGAATCTCTTGGGCATCAAGTTGGTCAAGCCGGAAGGCTTCGTCGTGACAAGTTCCTGCTCGCATCCCGTGTCGGAAGATGATTTGTGGCAGGCGATCCGGCTCGCTGCGCGCGATGCCAGGCGCGACATCCGCCTGATCGAGCAGCGAGGGCAAAGCCAGGACCATCCTGTGTCGGCCAGCATGCCCGAGACACGTTATCTCAAGTGTTGTATTTTGCAGGTCCTGTAGCTGTAGTCGATGGCACACTTAGTCGCTAGGCGGTTCGAAGTGTCCGGGAGGATGTTGTTGCCACGGCACTGTGGCTTGGCGGGCTTGCTTGACGAGGCTTCGGAGACTCACCTCCGCTGCGCGCAACAGCTTGGGATCGCCGGCCTGCATCAGTGCGGTGAGCAGAACGTAGAGCGAACGGTCCATGCGCGATCCGGATAGGATCCGATCCGTGACCGGGTCCACGCGGGTAGCGGACGGCATGTCCTGCTGCTCTCCGTCCTGAAAGAGACAATCGAAGGAAGAGGGGGATTCGAAAAGCCAAGACGGCGGAATACGAAGCACCGAGGCCAACGCCTCCAGGGTTGCGACAGAGGGGTCGACCAGGTCGGACTCGATGTGTTCCCAGAGCTCCTGATCGATCCCAACTGCGTTCGATACCGACTCGATCGATTGTTTCCGTGACAGCCGCCAGGCTTGAATGAATTGGCCAATCGACATGCGGGGATGATACAGAAAGACACGTTGGGCTGCAACGGTTCCTGATCCCAGAACGTCGATTTAGTAATGCCATATCAACAACTTATGATGTGTTTGGCCAAGTGGTAGATCAGAAACGAAATGGGGTACAATACCTCCACTCAGCGCACCGGGCAGAAGGAGGTAACGGGACCATGTTGGGAACCGATATTCGCGGGATTATGGCGGAAGAGCAGGAAATCCAGCGCCGTCAACAGGCTTTAAAATCGCTTGTCTCGATGCGGGCAAAACAGCTGCGCGAGTCGTTGGATGATCGCATTAAGCGCGCAAGGAGCAGCGGAGATTGGATTCAGCTTTCTAGAGCCGAATGTGCCGACCTGCATAAGAGAGAAAAAGAGTACTTGAAGTCTCAGCTCGCGCAGCTCCAGTTCGAACAGGACCGGACGCGCGGCAAGCTGACCGCGCTGAAGCGGGCGAAAGCCAGGGCGCAACGCATCCGCGCCGCTGAAGCGGCGTCTGAACGAAAGCGGCGGTAGCCTTCTGCATTGCCCCTCTCTGGGTATCTTGCTGGCACAGTCGAGTAAGACCGGACGTGTCTGTCTCTCTCCTTCCTCTGACTCGTGCCCAGGGAGCTCGAATTCGAGCGCTCCTCCGCGACAAGAAGGTTCGCGCAGAAGAAGGCGCCTTCGTGATCGAAGGCGCCAAATCCTGCCTCGACGTTATCCACAACCATCCCGATTCGATCCTGAGCGTGACACTCTCCTCGCGCTACCTGCGCCAGGAAACTCCCGGAGAACGGGCCATTCGTACCCGGTTAGCCGTGCGTCAATTTTCCTGCTCCGACGACCTCTTTGCGAAGCTATCGGATGTGGAGACTCCCCAGGGGATACTGGCCGTTTTGCGGCAGCCGCGGTGGGATGAGACCCGTGTGCTGGCACAGAGCCGGGTTCTGGGACTGTACGGAGATCAGTTGCGCGATCCCGCCAACGTGGGAACGATCATCAGGACGCTGGCCGCGTTGAATCTCACGGGGCTGTGGCTCAGCGCGGATTCGGTCGATTGCTTCAGCCCCAAGGTCGTGCGCGCCACCGCCGCCTCGCTGTTGAGCATGCCGGTGTTTTATACACGAGAAATCCGGAGCTTTCGTGAGCGGAACTGTTCGATCTATTCGGCTGTGATTCCTTCGCCCGAGGCGATTCCTCTCCGGAACATCCGCACCGTGCCGCGCCGGCTCATACTCGCGGTTGGGAACGAGGGCCAGGGATTGAGCGCCGGCATCCTGAAGGCGTCCAGCCTGAGGTTCTGTATTCCCCTGGCCAGGCAGGTGGAATCGCTCAATGTGGGCGCCACCGTCGCCATCGCGGCGTTCTACTTCAGCGGGTTGCCGGATCCCTCCTCGCTGTGAAGGGGCACTCCTTCTCGATGAATCCTGAACAGTCCAGGCTGAAGTCGAGTGAGTTCAACCGTGTGACAGTGCCGAATGGAAAGAATCGGCTTCCGTCTACAATCTTTCAGTTCCCTCTTCAGAGGGAAGGATTCTTCAACGGCGGCCACGCCCGCCGCCTGCGTATTCCGCTGAATCCGGCCACCGATTCCGAGCGAATCCGGCTACCCCTCGGAGCCCCGCGACGCAGGGCCTCAGTGATCTGTCTTCAGTGGCCGACCTCCGTCCGATTTCGCCAGCCGTTTGCGCATAAACTCTCCGTTGAGCGTGATCTTATAGGCGTTGTGCACGAGCCGGTCAAGAATGGCATCCGCCAGCGTCGGCTCCCCGATCGCCGTGTACCAGTGGTCGATCGGGAGTTGACTGGCCACGAGGGTGGCTCGCCGCCCGTGCCGATCATCGAGCAGTTCCAACAGATCGCGGCGATGCTCGTCGGTTAAGGGCGCCAGCCCCCAGTCATCCAGCACCACGAGGTCAGTCTTGGCGAGACTCCGGAGCACGCGCCCATACCGGCCATCGCCTTTGGCGATCGACAGGTCCCGGAAGAACCGTGGGAGTCGCAGATACAGGGCGGAGAATCCCAGCCGACAAGCCATCTGGGCCAGCGCACAGGCCGGATAGGTCTTGCCGGCTCCCGTAGGGCCCACAATCAACATATTGTTATGCTGGCGAATCCATTGGCCGGTGGCCAGCGACACGATGACGCTTTTCTCGATTCCCCGCGGGTGACGATAATCGAGATCTTCCACCGTGGCGCGGTCCGGGAGCTGGGCCTGAGCCAGCCGCCGCGCGAACCGGTGATTGTTCCGGACCGTGCACTCCCGATCAACTAACAGCCCCAGCCGTTCCTCGACACTCAGCCGCTGCACGTCGGGCATTTCCAGTTGTTCCGTCAGGGCGGTGGCCATGCCGGTGAGTTTCAGCGTCTCCAACGCCGTGAGTGTGGGATGACGTAACATCAGAACCCTCCTTCCTGTTGTTGGTAATAGGTGGTGCCGCGCAGATGGTCGTGCGCACGCTGGAGCGGGACCGTTGGAGCCGGATCAGGGAGCGGCTGCTGGTCGAGTCCGCTCTTGAGGATCGACTGCACACTCTTATAGGCGAACGCCTCCAGCGCCTGCGCCCGTTGGCAGGTGGCTTCGAGCCGCGCCGCGCCGTATGCACGCTCCAGACGGAGAATCCCCAGGCAGGACCGGTAGCCTTGTTCGGGATGCGGCTGCCGCGCCAGATAGCGCTGGTGCGCTGACGGGAGATGCGCCACTACCGTCGTATGCCGGCCGCGCTCCGCACTCCGCACATGGCTGGCCACGCGCTGGTTTTTGTGGAAACACTCGACGGTCGTGGTGGTGAGCCGGATGTCCAGCGCCCGGTGCACCAAGGCGGAGGGGACGCTGTAATAGTGGCCCTCGACCTCGAGATGTGAATCGATATTCACTCGGGCGATCCGCCACTCGGCATAGCCGTAAGGCTCGAGTGGCAGCGGCTGCAGCGCCGGCCGATCCACGGCCTCGAACTGGGCCTGCCGACAGCCGGGGTGCTTCTTGAAGGGCCGGCGATTCAGTCGGTCCAAACAGGCGGCGATGGCCGTATTGAGCTCCGCCAGACTGAAGAAGAGGTGATGCCGCAGGCAGGCCAGGATCCAGCGTTCGACGAGCAAGACGCCCGCTTCGACCGTGGCCTTGTCCCTCGGTTTGCGCACCCGCGCCGGGATTACCGCGACGCCGTAGTGCTGCGCCAGATCGGCGTAGGTGGGGTTCAACTCCGGTTCATACCGGCAGGCCTTGGTCACGCCGCTGCGGAAATTATCGGGCACGATGATTTCCGGCACGCCCCCGAAGAAGGCGAAGGCCCGGACATGGGAGCCGGTCCAATCGGGGAGCGTTTGGGTCCAGGTGGCCTCGGCATAGGTGTAGCTCGATGCGCCGAGGACGGCGACAAAGATCTGGGCCTGTCGAATGGTCCCGGTCTGCCGATCCTGGACCGGCACGGTCTGGCCGGCATAATCGACGAAGAGTTTCTCGCCTGCCCGATGCTCCTGCCGCAGACACCGATCCAGGGTGGCGCGCCAGGCCCCGTAGAGATCACACAAGCGGCTGTACTGATAACCGTCGGGGTGCTGGGCCTTGTATTCCTGCCACAGCAGCGCCAGGGTCACGCCCGTGTGCGTCAATTCTCCTGATGCACTGTGGCCCAGTCCGGCATGGCCCGCGGCGGGCTGGTCGGCGACGGCGCGGCCGGATACAGCCGGGTTTCCAGCTGCGCGTCATCCAGCTCTCTCTTCCGGCAACGGCCAGGACAGCCCAGCCGCCGTGGCGCGATACAGGGTCTCGGCGACGGTGCTGCGCGCCACCCCACCACTGGCCGCGACTTGTCGGTTGCTGAGCCCGCACGCCCATTTGAGTCGCCAGTGGCTCCGGCATGATCGGACGGCGGATCGCCATTCCGTAATCTGAGGGAGGTCGGCCACCGATTCCCAGAAGACTCAGAAAAGTGGCCGGCTTCCGGTCGGAATCAGGGGCCCGGTTCCGTCGGAATGGGGGGCCGACTTGCGTCGGAATCAGTGGCCGGCTTGGGTAGGAATACGCAGCAAGGGAGCCACCTGGCGGAACCGCTCCCAGCTCTGCTCTCCAGCCGGGAGAAGATCCCCGGCTTTCCACTCGCGGATCTTGCTGCCTAAGTGACGGAATCGGGGTTGTGGTCTTGGTGGCATAGAAAACTCCTTTTGTGGACGGTCATACGGGGGTCAGGCGCTACGGCTGTCATATCCTTTTGCCCAACCGATTCAGAAGCTCGTCTCTGGCTGGCTCGCTTCTTCTGGTGGGTGGAGACATGTCCCCCTAGAGTATGAGTGGGGGAAGCTTTGGTGTAGCAATCGGGTGACGGGAATTCTCAGGCGGAGTGGGGGAGTACCTGACCCGCCAGGTTATGATCGAGAGATAGATTCGGCGATTCTTCGATGGCTACTGGGCCCACAGGAATGATTAGGGCGAGGATGTCCCGTGCGCACATAGGGGACCACAGGGTGACTAGAAACGAGGAGAGCGATTGCCTGCGACAGTCTTGATGAGAGAGCGGCCTACGAGACGAGCGTTCGAAGGTCTTTGATGAGCGTAAAGAGATGCAACGGATCGCTTGGGGAAGGGAGGAAATCGAAACGCTCGTAGAACTGTTTCGCCACCTCATCTTTGGCATGGACCACCAGGGCACGAATTCCGGCGATATCAGCGGCCTGCAGAGTCCGTAGTGCCGCATCTTTCAAGAGCGCGGCACCTACGCCTTGTTTCTGCCAGTGGAGGTCTACAGCTAACCGAGCAAGCAGCATGATCGGAATGGAATGTTTTGCGAGTCCCTTCTTTAATCGTTCTGGGGCAATGTCTTGTTCAACCGATCCCACCGCGAGTGCGTAGTAGCCGACGACGGTGTCGTCGACCACCCCCACATAGGTTTGAGATCCTCTGCTGTGTTGATTGGGGAGGGCGTATTGCTGGAGAAAACGATTCAGATCTTTCCGCCCACAGTCGAACGTATCAACGGTGTGATGTCGCTGAAGCTTTTCGATCTTTCGAGTCACCGCTTGTTTGTTGTGCGGTGAAGAGGGGGGACGTCAAAGAATCCTGGCTTAGTCAGGAGTTCTTTCATGCGAGTAAGGGGGCGAGTCGGAGCATCGAGCGCCGTCTGAAACTCAGCCCATTTCGCTTTGCTCAGCAGGAAGGTGCGACGATCCGCCAGAGTTTCATCAGCGCGGGCCAGCGCACTTTCACGGACAAAGTCACTCACCGACCGACTGGAAACAGATGCCGCTGCTTCCAGTATCCGTTTATCTGAGGCGCTCAGCCGAAGATCCAGTTTCTCACTACGAACGGCGCGTACGGCCATCGTGTCACCTCTCTTGGTTATTGAAGGTAGCCCAAGAATGAGTCGCTGTCAAGACAGTGTCATGACAATGATTTTTCGATGAGGTAAATCGCAGCATGCTATGCAATTTCAGGCGGCGATTGGGAGCTACGGTGTGTTGTGCTGGTGATTAGGGGTAGTGACGAGGAAGGAGTGGAGCTGAAAAATGAATCGGGGTTTGAAGTGGGGTATTTATGGGAGAGCCTGAAAAAGGATCGTCTCTAAGCCCTGGGAGCTGGCTTGCCGCCCATGGTCTTGGACAACCATTTGGACAACCAATCGGGCGAAACGGGCTGAAAAATGCTAAATCGTGACTTTTGGAAGGGACCGAATGAAGCTGGATTTCAGTAGTATTTTGAAGGGGATGTGGTGCCGAGGGACAGAATCGAACTGTCGACACCAGCCTTTTCAGGGCTGTGCTCTGCCAACTGAGCTACCTCGGCACGCGCGGACTTTCAACAAGTTACAATTAGATGCACCCTCAAAAAACACCCAGTGCCAACAAAAGTGCCAACAACCTCTATTTGGTTGGTCGCGACGTGGAGGGTGCACCTTACCTCAAGGGCTTCGATTGGGTCAAGATCAGTGCAGGATTCTCGCTCGGTTTGCTTAGAGGTTGTCGGGGGACGCTTTTGAGGTAGCCCTGATAGCGCGTCGGATAATGATTTGACTAACGGGTGTTACAGCCGCTCCTCAAATAGTCACTTCTCTCTATGGGAGTTTTGCACCGACCCACATTGTCAGAGCTTCAACCGCCTTGTATGCCGCTGGGAAGCTTTCACGGTAACATGATCTCCATTGTGTCAGCGCATTCATTTGTGTTCGTTCCCGTGTGCAGTCATCCTCTGCGCCGACCACAGCTTCAGGAGATCCTTTTCGAACGACTCGCCGAGTCGCCTCGATGCGTCGACCATCCCGGACCATTCGGCATGGGTGTAGTCCCCATGTACCTTGGTAGACTTTTGTCCCAAGAGCTCCATCACTTCGTAGTCGAGGGCCCCCAACTTGCGGCTATGGGTGGAGTTGCAGTGCCGAAGGATGTGATGCGTGACGTGCTGAGGGATTTTCGCTTCCTTGCCAATCGCGATGATCGTCTTCCTTAAGTTGCCCAAGTGCGTCTCAGCCCGGCCGCAGCGTTTACAGTAGATAGTCCGCCGATCGAACCTGGGGAACAACCATCGTCCGGCGGTCTGGGTCGAGGTGAGATGTTTAAGAAGGACGCTCCGAAGAGGCTCGGTGATAGGCACATCCCGATCTTCGGCATCCTTCGGCGACCATCCCTTCTTCACTCGGATGTGAAGAATATCGCGCTCTAAGTCCACATCCCCTGGTTCGAGATGCCGTAATTCATCAATCCGAAGGCCGCACTGATACAGGACCAGGAAGGGGGGAAAGTATTTCGGATAGAGTTGAGCTGCTGCGTGGAGAAAGCGTTGCATTTCAGTTGGCGATGGAATTCTCTTCTTTCTCTTGGGAACTGTCGGCTTTTCGATATCCGCTACTGGGTTGACGCGGGTGTATTGATAGATTTTTCGAGCGATTTTAAAGATGTTGGAGCAGGTATTGAGCTCTTTAACAACGGTCGCCTTCTCTACTTCCTTCAGCCTTTTCTGCTTCCATTGCTCGACTTGCAGTGGGCTGACTTCTTCGAACCCCAAGTGCCCAAAAGTGGGAATGATCTGTGTCCTGAGAATATCGGTGTATCGCAAGCGCGTATTGCCCGCGCGATTTGCGTTCACATATTGGAGGTATCCACCTCCTTCATCCGCTGGAATTGCCGGATCCGGCAATCGGCAGAACTCTCCTATGGTCAGCTTCGCCCCTTTTGAAGCGCCAGCGGGGCGTCCGATGTAGTCTTCAATGAGTTCCTTGGCTTTGGTTGCTGCTGCGATCCTGTTCGTCTCGCCTGTAGACAGGTAGACATATTCCTGACCGGCACGGGGTCGAAATTTGACCTGGTAAAATGGTGAGCGCTTCCGCTTAAAGACGTATCCTTTAGGCAGCATAGGTGCCTCACGTGGTCACGGGTGTGCTGCGGGTTTCAGGTTTAGCGCGCGCCACACCGATTGTCGTTGATCCAGGCAGTGATCTCGTCGCGGTCAAACCGGAGTGTGGAGCCGATTTTGACGAAGGGAATTTGCTTGGTGCTGGTCAGGTAGTACAGCCGGCTCGGCTTAAGTTGAAGCAATTCACAGGTCTGCTTCAAAGTCAGAAGAACAGGAACGGAGGTATTCATCTGGCTGGCTCCTTTGGCTACGCCTCCCATCGGGCAGATAAAAAAATAGCCCTCTAAGAATATTGGACGCTGTCGCTAAACAAACAATTGAGAGACCTCATTCACTTCATAAGTGAACGGCGGTCGCCTGCCGTCGAATCCTCGGGCCAGAGAGGTGTCATTCTCAGAACCCTGCGGGGAATTGAGAGTGAGGCGTCCGTTTAGAAGTGGTAAGGCCTCTTTCTGAGTATTACGGAATGGTGGAAGTAACACGGGGACGCCGGATGGCTGATCGGATGTGTGGTGTCGTGCTGTTGTTTTCTGGTCCGGTCGGAAAATGGATGAAAGGACGCGCGTGACCGTAGCCTGTCGCAGGCTAATCGATAGCGTCCCAGTTGTACCGGAGAAGTTCCTCCTCGCTTTTCTTCTCATTACACAATGTCCGTAGGGCATAGACGGGGCGGCGAGCCCAGACATGAAGCGTGAACCTGGTGTACCGTCTCTGACCCTCGATGCTTTGGAGGTAGACCCTGTATAGTCTCTGTCCCTGTTGATTGATCCACCCGGTGCGTCGGTAGGAGGTCCACCCCCAACTCACTGGTATTGTTGACGGAGTTGTGCTGGGTATCACAGGGTCCACCTAGCGGACCGGCATGATCACGTGCTTCCAGCCGGTCTGGCCGCCGGGGCACACGATGAGGCATGGACTGAGCGGTTCCTTCATATGCAGTTGAAGGCGCTCGCCTGGACAGGTCCGAAGCGCGTCCAGCAGATAGCGGGCGTTAAAGCCAGCCTTGAATTCCTTGTCGGCGACGACAGCCGGGATACTCTCCGTTCCTTCCCCGACGTCCGCATTCTGGGCATGGATCGTGAGCGTATCGGGTGACAGAGCAAGGCGCACGGCTTGGGTATGGTCGCGGGACACCACAGCCACTCGGTGGAGCGCCTCTTCGAAGATTTCGCGGCCGATCTCCATGCGCGCACCGTTCACGATCGGGATCACTTGCTGGTAGTTGGGATAAATCCCTTCGACCAGGCGGCTCGTCAGGATGACGTTCTTGACGGTCACGCAAAAGAGTTTCTTGGAGACGGCGATGGGAACATCCAGCGCATTTTCCTGAGCGAGCAGCGTGGCAAGCAACTGAGCGGCTTTCTTGGGAATGAGGGCGCTGAGCTGCTGGGGCGTGGAGGTCATCCACCTGCCGGCGAGTGATTGAGCGATGGCCAAACGGTGCCCGTCGGTTCCGACGAGTTCGATCGCCGGTGATTCCTGTGCAGGCTGTGTACCGATGGTGACGAGCACGGACTGCAGGACGAACCGTTGGTCCTGATCGGGAACAGCGGGAAGGACCTGCTGCAGGCATGTGAGGAGATCGGTGCTGGGGATGCTGACCTGAGCGGGCTCATCAAACGCAGGGAGCTGGGGATAGTCATCCGCGGGCAGGCCGTGGAGCGTGAAGCGGCTGTTCCCGGACACGAGCCTGATCACGTGTTTGTCGTCAGCCTGCCAGGTGATGGGATGCTCGGGATCGAGTTCCTTGAGCACATCGCAGAGGGCACGAGCGTTGACGGTGACGCGTCCGGGTTTCTGGATGCTGGCGTCGTAGGTGCCTTGGAATCCGGTTTCGAGGTCGGTGCCCAAGACCTTGAGGTCCGTGGGCGTGGTCTCCAGGAGGGCATTGGCAAGGATGGGGAGCGTGGACCTGGTCGAGGTGAGGCTGAGCAGATTCCGGATGGCGCCCAGCAGGATGCCGCGGGTGCACGTGAACTTCATGACAACCTCCACGTAGCTGGAGAGAACGTGATTGATATTTTGGAATCGTCACGCGAAGCAATCGAGAGGTCAGGCGGCTCTATGATCAGCATCATCCTGTGAGGCAGTCTGCAAGGCTTTTCGGACAAGGCCGCCGTTGGTGACGAGATCCATGAACCAGAACTGGTCCACTTTGCGCAGCTGGAAGGCCAGGGGATGCTCGGTGATGAACCGGAGCAGATCCGCATCGGTCACGTACCATGCGTCGTGGGCTCGGTCGGTGCCGCGTCGGCGGGTGTGGAGTTTCTCCTCGCGAACCCATCCTTCAATCACCCGGTGATCGCAGCCGAAACAGAGCTCAAGCTCGCGCAGCGTATAACCCTCTCGGTACCGCAGGCTCAGCTCCATGTGGCGGCATTTCATTTTGACGGACGTGACCGATCGCTGCAGCTTCCTGGCGATCCAGGGCAGGAGGCGGCTGCCCACGTGTTCCCGGAGAAAAGCCACTTCTTCTTTGGTCCACGGCTGCGAATCGACGTGATACGTGAGCCCGAGCTCGGTGGCGCGGCGTTTGATCACCCAGGTCGGCCATCCGAGCATGGCGGCGATCTGGGCGGCGCGCCCTTTGATGGTGCCATCGTACCGATCACGAAGTATCTGCTCTCGCTCTGCTGTCCAGACATATTTCTTCGCCGTCGGCCCTCGATGCTTCCATCGGCAACAGGGGCCATACTGGGCCGT
>CAYULI010000039.1:0-29110 GCA_964445795.1 uncultured Nitrospira sp.
TGCGCGAAGGCGGCAAGACCGTCGGCTCCGGTGTCGTGACGGAAATCTTGGCGTAGGGCCAACGGCTGACAGCTAAGGAGCGGGACGTGAAAGTCGATCAACGAATCAGAATCAGGTTGCGAGGGTTCGACTACCGCGTGCTGGACCAGTCGGTGGCGGAAATCGTCGAGACCGTCCTGCGTAGTGGGGCTAAAGTGGTGGGGCCGATTCCGCTCCCTACCAGGGTTGAACGGTATACGGTCCAACGGTCGACCCATGCCGACAAGAAGTCTCGCGAGCAGTTTGAAATGCGGACGCACAAGCGGCTGCTCGACATCATGGAGCCGACACCAGAAACCATGGACTCTCTGATGAAGCTCAATCTGGCCGCGGGCGTGGACGTGGAGATTAAACTTTGAGCGGGCGCCCAGTCGGTACCGATCAATATCTGATCGGAGGGGCGCTGCAGGGTTGCTGACGGTTGAACACTGAGAGCGAGTGGAAGATGACGAATGGGTTGCTCGGAAAGAAACTAGGGATGACTCAAATCTACGACGAGAGTCGTCTTACGCCGGTCACGGTAATCGAGGCGGGACCCTGCCGCGTTGTGACGGTGAAGACCAAAGAGAAGGACGGTTACGAAGCCGTGCAACTCTCTTTCGGTGAGGTGAAAGAGCGTAAGCTGTCCAAGGCTGAGCTGGGCCATCTGAAGAAGCACCACGCGCCGGCGAGCAGGGTGTTGCGGGAATTCACGAAGGCCGGCGACGTGGCGGTCGGGCAATCCGTCACGGTCGGTATTTTCAAGAAGGGCGATTGGGTCGACGTGATCGGTATCTCGAAGGGGAAGGGCTTTCAAGGTGTAGTCCGGCGGCATCACTATGCCGGTGGACCAGAGTCGCACGGGTCGATGTTCCACCGGGCACCTGGATCGATCGGGAGTAGCTCGTTTCCGTCGCGGGTGTGGAAAGGCAAGACACTGCCCGGACACATGGGGGCCGAGCGGGTCACCGCGCAGCGGTTGAAAGTGGTCGATTCGCGGCCGGAAGAAAATCTCTTGTTCGTCCGGGGCTCGGTTCCCGGTGCGACCAACGGACTCCTCGTCGTTCGGAAGTCGAAGAAGGGTTAGGCCATGCCTACGGTCGATGTCGTCGATTTGAAGAGCAAGAAAGTCGGAACGGTGGATCTCCCGAGCGAGGTGTTCGGTTGCGAGCCGCACGCTGTGCTGGTGCATGAAGCCGTCACGATGCAACGTGCGTGCGAGCGCCAGGGGACGGCGTCCACGCTGCGGCGGGGCGAGGTCAGCGGGTCGGGGAAGAAGCCGTGGAAGCAGAAACATACCGGCCGCGCGCGCGCGGGGTCAATTCGCTCGCCGGTCTGGCGGCACGGAGGCAGTGTGTTTGGGCCCAAGCCGCGCAGCTATGCGTACAGCATGCCGAAGAAGAAATACCGGGCGGCGCTTCAGAGTGCGTTGTCGGGCAAGCTGTCCGAGAACAAACTGATCGTGGTGTCGGATCTGTCGATCGAGCAGCCGAAGACCAAACATCTGGCGAAGGCGCTGGCGCAATTGAGTGGGGGCCATCCAGCACTGGTCGTTGCCGGAGAGGCCCACGGGAGCGTCTGGCAGGCCGCTAGAAATCTTGCTGGCGTCAAGGTGGTGACTCCCGACCAGTTGAACGTGTACGACGTCGTGCGTGCGCAGGTCGTGGTGATTCCCGAGCGGGAACTGGGTCGCGTGAAAGAGGTGTGGTCATGAAACTGGATCTGCACGCGGTGCTGGTTCAGCCTCTGTTGACGGAAAAGGTCACGGCTCTGCGAGAGGCATCGAACACTGTCGGATTCATCGTGCATCCCGATGCCAACCGGCTGCAAATCAAGCAGGCCGTCGAATCCTTGCTGAAGGTGAAGGTCGAAAAGGTGAACGTGATGAACGTGCGGGGCAAGATGAAGCGACTCGGGCGATTTTCGGGAAAGCGGTCCGATTGGAAAAAGGCCTTCGTCACGCTGAAAGAGGGCGAGAAGCTGGAGTTGTACGAGAGCGCGTAGGCGAGTGAGGGGAAGGTAGGGTCACCGTCATGGGGCTAAAAGCGTATCGTCCAACGTCTCCGGGCCGTCGCGGAATGTCCGCGGTGACCACGGAAGAGTTGACTAAGAAGAAACCTGAAAAGTCGCTGACCGCCTTCCATCTGCGGACTGGCGGGAGAAATAACGGCGGGCGTATCACGGTGCGTTTTCGCGGTGGGGGGCACAAGCGGCTCTATCGAATTATCGATTTTCGCCGGGAGAAAGTCGGTATTCCCGCTCGGGTCGAAGCGATCGAGTACGATCCGAATCGGTCAGCCCACATCGCGCTGTTGAAGTACCGGGACGGAGAAAAGCGGTATATTTTGGCTCCGGTCGGGTTGGCCGTGAACGACGAAGTGCAATCGGGCCCCGAGGCCGAGGTGCGGCCCGGCAACGCACTGCCGTTGGCCAACATCCCTCTCGGCACGACGATCCATAACATCGAGCTGAAACCGGGCAAGGGCGGACAGCTCATCCGGAGTGCCGGCGGATTTGCGCAGGTCATGGGTCGCGACGGATCGTACGTCCAGGTCCGTCTGAAGTCGGGCGAAATGCGCCGAATACTAAGTTCCTGCATGGCGACGGTCGGCCAGGTTGGCAATCTTGACCACGAGAATTTCTATGTGGGCAAGGCGGGACGTTCCCGCTGGAAGGGCAGGCGCCCGCACGTCCGCGGCGTGGTGATGAATCCGGTCGACCATCCGCATGGCGGCGGTGAAGGGAAATCCGGGCAGGGCAACCCGCACCCGGTGTCGCCCTGGGGGTTGCCGACGAAGGGGTATAAGACGAGAAAGAACAAGGCGACCGATAAGTTCATCATCTCTCGTCGCAAGTCAGGAGTGCGCAATGCCTAGGTCGATTAGTAAAGGGGCGTTTGTCGATGCCCATCTGCTCAAGAAAGTGGAGCAGATGAATCAGAATAAAGATCGGAAGCTCATCAAGACCTGGTCCCGTCGATCGACGGTGGTTCCAGAAATGATCGGGCACACGTTCGCCGTCCACAACGGAAAGAAGTTTATTCCCGTCTTTGTGACGGAAAACATGGTGGGCCACAAGCTAGGCGAGTTCGCGCCGACGCGATTCTTCAAGGGGCACGGCCAGGCGAAGACCGAGAAGGCTGTTCCGTTGAAGTAGGCGCAACGCATGCAGCCGTCGTTTATCAGCCGCAGCCGTAAGTGATGGCTGAAGGCCGATAGCCTGGCGCTGGAGAGAAGACTCATGCAAGAAGCACGAGCAGTACTGAGATTCGTTCGGGTCGCGCCCCGCAAGGCCCGTCCCGTCGTGGACATGATTCGTGGACAGCAGGTTCCGATGGCCCTGGCGATGTTGAAGCATACGCCGCGGCACGCCGCCCGGGTCGTGGAAAAGATTCTGCGTTCAGCGGTGGCGAATGCCGAGCAGAAGGAGCTGGGCGACAGCGAATCGATGGTTGTGTCCAAAGCGTTCGTGAACTGTGGCCCCATCTACAAGCGCTTTCGAGCGCGGTCGATGGGGCGGGCCAATGCGATTCAAAAGCGGACCAGCCACATCACGGTCATTGTGGCCGCCCCGACCGTCGAGGACAGGAAGAAGTCTAAATAGTCAATCAATCACCGTTCATTAGAGGCAGACGTCGTATGGGGCAAAAAACACATCCAGTCGGTTATCGTCTCGGGTACAACTATACCTGGAGTTCGCGTTGGTACGCCGGGAAAGAGTACGCGAAGTTGCTGCACCAGGATATCAAGATCAGGAAGATGGTGAAGGCGCGACTCTATCACGCCGGCGTCTCGAAGGTGGAAATTGAGCGCTCCGGGGACCAGACCAGGGTCATCATCCACACGGCCCGTCCGGGCATCATCATCGGCCGGAAGGGGGCAGAGGTTGACAAGCTGAAGGCCGATCTTGAAAAACAGTACGGTGGGCAGGTCTACATCACCGTTAAGGAGATCAAGAAGCCCGAATTGGATGCCCAACTGGTCAGCGAAAACGTGGCAACTCAGTTGGAGAAGCGCGTGGCGTTCCGTCGCGCGATGAAGCGAAGCGTGCAGTCCGCGCTCCGGCTGGGCGCGCAAGGGATCAAGATTATGGTGGCTGGGCGACTGGGGGGCGCAGAGATCGCCCGTACGGAATGGTACCGGGAAGGTCGCGTGCCTTTGCACACGCTCCGCGCGGAAATTGACTATGGCTTCGCTGAAGCGCACACGACCATGGGGCAGATTGGCGTCAAGACGTGGATCTATAAAGGCGAGCTGCTTCCTCTTCAGCCGTTGAAGGCGGAATCGGCTCTCGACCGCAGGCTGGGGTAAGGAGAACAAGCTGTGTTAGCGCCGAAGAAAGTCAAGTTCCGAAAAATGCAAAAAGGCCGGATGACGGGCAAGGCCTATCGTGGCGGCCAGATCACGCTCGGCGAGTTCGGTCTCAAGGCGTTGGAGCCAGGGTGGGTGACGAGCCGTCAGATCGAGGCGGCACGTATCGCCATCACTCGATATGTTAAGCGGGGCGGGCAGGTCTGGACCCGCGTGTTTCCGGACAAGCCCATCACGAAGAAACCGGCTGAAACGCGTATGGGCAAAGGAAAGGGCAACCCTGAGTACTGGGTGGCTGTCGTGAAGCCGGGCAGAATTCTTTACGAAATGGACGGAGTGACCCCTGAGATCGCCCGGGAGGCGTTTCGCTTGGCCTCGCACAAGTTGCCGGTGGCGACCAAGCTGGTGACGCGGGGGGAATTCTAGGTTCGTCATCCGGAAGTGAGGAGCGGAGGTGTATGGCGCTGGACCTGAAGGAGTTGCGACAATTGACTGTTCCAGAGTTGGCCGATAAGGAAAAGCAGCTCGTGCAGGAGTTGTTTAATCTGCGCTTCCAGTTCGGGACGGGACGACTCGAGAATCCCATGCAGATCAGGAAAACCAAGCGGGATATCGCCAGGGTCAAGACGATTATGAAGGAAGTCTCCAAGAGAGACGCCACGGCTAAAGGGTAAGGAGACTATGGCAGAAGGCAAAGTGAAACGACGAGAGTGGGTCGGCCGTGTGTTGAGCAATAAAATGAATAAAACGGTCGTCGTCGCCGTGGAGCGGTCGGTAATCCATCCGGTCTACCGCAAGGTGTTGCGCCGGATGACGAAGTTCAAAGCGCACGACGAACAGAATGTATGCCAGGTCGGCGATCAGGTTCGTCTGGTTGAAACCCGGCCGATCAGTAAGGACAAGCACTGGCGCGTGGTGGAAGTGCTCTCAAAAGGACGGACCGAATAGGCGCAGACGCGGCGGTACGTCGGGGAAGACAGGTACATGATTCAGAATTATACATATATGGATGTGGCGGATAACTCGGGTGCGAAGCAGGCGATGTGCTTCCACGTGTTCGGCGGCACGCGCCGGCGCTATGCGTCACTCGGCGACGTGGTAGTCGTGGCTGTGAAAGAAGCCATCCCGCAGGCTAGCGTGAAGAAGGGCGACGTGAGCCGCGCGGTCATTGTACGGACGACGAAAGAGGTGCGGCGCGAGGACGGTTCGTACATTAAGTTTGACCGCAATGCCTGCGTGTTGATCAATAAAGACGGTGAACCCATCGGCACGCGCATTTTCGGGCCGGTGGCGCGCGAGCTGCGATGGAAGAAATTCATGAAGATCATCTCCCTGGCACCGGAGGTGCTGTAGGGCGAGAACGTGGGGGACGTTGTGCAAGCGCTTCGGAAGAGCAGAATAAGAAAGGGAGACACGGTCGTCGTCATTGCAGGACGTGAACGGGGCAAGTCCGGCAAGGTGCTGTCCGTCGACCGGGCCGCCGGCAAGGTGACCGTGGAGAAGTTGAACATTATCAAGCGGCATACGAAGCCGAATCCGAAAGTGAAGCAGGGCGGCATTCTCGAACGTGAAGCCCCCATCTCCATCTCGAACGTCATGTTGTTCTGTCCCGTGACGCAGAAGCCCACCCGTGTAGGGATCCGTACAGTAGAAGGCGGGCGCCGGGCCCGGTATAGCAAGAAATCAGGTGAGATCGTCGAGTAGGGTTGAGGAGTCAGGAATGACGAAAGTGGAAAAAGGCCGTGCAGGAAAACCATCCGAGCGGAAGACGGCGAAGAAAGACGGGGCTCCGCAGCCGCTGGACAACCTCACCGAGGAGTCGAAGTTCAAGCCGCGGCTCCGGGAAATGTACCAGCAACAGGTCGTGCCGGCTCTCATGAAGGAGTTCGGTTACAAGAATGTCATGCAGGTGCCGAAGCTCGAGCGCGTGGTGTTGAACGTCGGGATGGGCGAAGCCATTCAGAACGTGAAACTGCTCGAGAGCGCGGTGGCCGAGCTGGCCACGATCACCGGCCAGAAAGCGGTAGTGACGAGGGCCAAGAAAGCGATCGCTGGCTTCAAGTTGCGCCAGGGACTACCAATCGGCGCCAAGGTGACGCTCCGGAGCCGGCGGATGTACGAATTCTTCGACCGGCTTGTAACGCTGGCGTTGCCCAGGATTCGCGACTTCCGCGGCGTCTCTCCGAAATCGTTCGACGGCCGGGGCAACTATACGCTGGGCCTGAAAGAGCAGTTGATATTCCCGGAGATCAAATACGACGAGGTGGCGTCGATTCACGGCATGGACATTACCATTGTGACGACGGCCAAGACGAACGAGGAAGGGAAAGCGCTGCTCAAGCATCTGGGCATGCCGTTTAGGACGTAATCGCATCCTGGTTCCCGGAGGGGAGCCAGGCACAAACAAGGAGTGCTCGTGGCACGATTAGCGCTGAAGAACAAGGCGGCGGCCAAGCCGAAGTTTCCCTGCCGGAGCTATCACCGGTGCGCCGTGTGCGGCCGTGTGCGAGGCTACCTGCGGCGGTTCAAGATGTGCCGGATCTGTTTTCGCTTTCTGAGCCTTCGCGGGGAAATCCCGGGGGTCAGGAAGGCAAGTTGGTAGGACGACGCCGAGACGCGTCGGACAGTCGTAGGGAGGAGAGAAGTACACAGCATGGTTACCGATCCAATTGGCGATCTGCTCATTCGGTTGAAGAACGGTTCGCAACGTCGCCATGAAACCGTGACCGTTCCGGCCTCGAAGCTCAAACGCGCCATTCTGCAAATCCTACAGAACGAGGGGTACATCAAATCGGTACAAGAGGGCGTGCAGGATGGGCATCCGGTGTTGAACGTGCAATTGCGGTACGTCGGAGAGGGCCAGCCAATGATTACTGGGCTCCAACGGATCAGCAAGCCGGGACGTCGGGTGTACGTCGGCAGCAAGGGCATCACGAAGGTTCGGAACGGCATTGGTCTGTCCATTCTTTCGACGTCGAAGGGCATCATGACGGATCAAGAATCCCGCCGCAACAAACTCGGCGGTGAAGTGCTGTGTGCGGTGTGGTAACGCGCTCCGGTGGGTCTCCGAAGTGTGAGGCGTAGAAGACCATGTCACGAATTGGAAATAAACCGATAGCGATCCCCAGCGGGGTGGAAGTCAAGGTGGACGGATCGATCGTCTCGGTCAAGGGTCCCCTCGGCAAATTGGACTGGTCCGTTGCGCCGGGGATCTCAATTGCGGTGGCGAACGGCCAGGTGGTCGTGACCCGCGCCAATGACGACCGGAAAGTCCGAGCGCTGCACGGGCTCGTGCGCGCGGAACTGAACAATATGATCCAGGGCGTGACCAAAGGCTACGAGCGATCGATGGAGATCACCGGCGTCGGCTATAAAACACAGGTGCAGGGCCGGACGATGAGTTTCAACGTCGGCTACATCAATCCCGTGACCTATCAGATTCCGGCCGGTATCGACGTCAAGGTGGACAAGCAGACGCTTATTAACATCAAAGGTATCGACAAGCGGCTGGTTGGACAGGTGGCCGCCAACCTGAGGGCCATCAAGCCGCCAGACGTGTACAAGCAAAAGGGTATTCGCTACATGGGCGAGGTGCTTCGCAAGAAGGAAGGCAAGACCGGGAAGTAGGGATCGACATGAATACCGTAGAGAAAACCAGGCAGCTTGAACGGCGGCGTCAGCGAGTGCGTCAGCGGGTCTTCGGCACGCCGGAGCGACCGCGACTGAACGTCTTCCGCAGCAGGGCACACATCTACGCGCAGATTATCGACGACCTGAAGGGCGCCACGCTGGCGGCGGCCTCATCGCTCGACCAGTCGGTGCGGAACGCGGTGAAGTCGACAGGTGGTATCGAGGCAGCGAAGGCCGTGGGGAAACTGTTGGCTGATCGAGCCAGGGCCGCCAAAGTGAGCGCGGTCGTGTTCGATCGTGGTGGGCGTATGTATCACGGTCGGATCAAAGCGCTGGCGGAAGCGTCGCGTGAAGGCGGGCTTCAATTCTGAGCCCGTGGGTGCCGATCGACTGCTCGGTCGTTCAAGCGGCCGAGGAAAGAAAAGAGGGACCGCGTGCGAGTCAATCCTGATGAACTGAGCTTGAAAGACAAGGTCGTTTTCATCAACCGCGTCGCCAAAGTGGTGAAAGGCGGGAAGCGCTTCAACTTCTGTGCGCTGGTGGTCGTGGGCGACGGCCATGGCTGGGTCGGAATCGGAAAGGGCAAAGCTGCCGAGGTGCCCGTGGCCATTTCCAAGGCCGTCGAACAGGCTAAGAAGCATCTGGTGCAGGTGCCCTTGAAGGGCGGAACGATACCTCACGAGGTACACGGGTTGTTCGGCGGCGAACACGTCCTGCTGAAGCCGGCGGTGGATGGAACCGGTATCATTGCCGGAGGGGCGGTCCGCGCTGTCGTGGAACTGGTCGGTGCGCACAATGTCATCGCGAAGACGCTGGGCCGCGGGAACCCCTTCAACACCGTGCGAGCGACGCTCAACGGGCTCAGTCAATTGCGGAATCCTGACGAGGTGCTCCGTCTGCGCCGGCCGGCCAGTATGGAGCAGCATGAAAAGGCGGCAGTTTAAAAATGGGTACGGCAAAGTTGCCAACAGCGAGTGGCAAAGTGGACGGTCAGGGCGTTCGGGTCACGCTCAAGCGGAGCCCGATCGGCACGCCCGAGCGGCATCGTCTCGTGTTGCGCGGTCTTGGGCTCCGGCGTATTGGTCAGACTGCGGTGCATCCGGATACCCCGCAGGTCCGTGGAATGATTCGGAAGGTGGGGTATTTGCTCGAGGTAGGGAAGCCATGAATCTGCATGATTTGAGTCCGGCGAGAGGCGCGAAGAAGCGGCGAAAGCGAATCGGCCGCGGACCGGGATCCGGCCATGGCAAGACGGCCACCAAAGGTCATAAGGGTTTGCTGGCGCGGTCCGGCGGCGGAAAGCGCCCCGGCTTCGAGGGCGGTCAGATGCCGCTCGTTCGCCGTCTGCCCAAATTTGGGTTCACCAATCCGTTCCGTGCGGAATACGCGATCGTCAACGTCAAGAGCTTCGAGCAATGGACAGGGGCGCAGACGATTACCCCGCAGGCCTTGGTGGACGCAGGGCTGGTCAAGCGAAAGAATCTGCCGATCAAGATCCTGGGAAACGGCGAACTGAAGAAGCCTCTGGTCATTCAGGCGCACAAATTTAGCAAGTCGGCGGAGGCGAAGATACAAGCGGCTGGAGGGAGAGTCGAGGTTATCGGCGGTGCTTGAACGGCTCCTGACCAGTTTTCAGAACATCTTCAAGATTCCTGAGCTGCGCACTCGTCTATTGTTCACGCTCGGGATGTTGGTCGTCTACCGGATTGGAGCCCATATTCCCACTCCCGGCATCAACGGCGAGGCCCTGTCCGAGTTTTTGCAGAAGCAAGGCGGTGCGCTGCTCGGGTTCTTGGATATTTTTTCCGGAGGCTCGCTCTCACGGTTGACGATTTTTGCGCTGGGCATCATGCCCTATATCAGCGCATCGATCATCCTCCAGTTACTGACCGTGGTGATTCCGCATCTGTCGAAGCTGGCAAAGGAAGGCGAGCGCGGGCGCAAGAAGATCATTCAGTACACACGATTCGGGACCATCGGAATTGCCTTGATCCAGGGGTTTGGGATCGCGATTGGTCTTGAACAGATGAATCAGGGCGCGTTCGTGTTGAATGCTGGCTGGGGGTTCCGCCTGATGACCGTCATTACGCTGACGGCAGGCACGGGTTTCCTGATGTGGCTTGGCGAGCAGATCACTGAACGTGGAATCGGCAACGGGATCTCGTTGATCATTTTCGCCGGCATCGTGGCGCGTTTACCGGCGGCGGTGGCTCAGACCTTCGATCTGTACAAGGTCGGTCAGTTAAGTATCGTGCTCCTGGTCGCGCTTGCGGCGCTGATGGTCGCCGTAGTGGCGGCCATTGTATTCCTGGAAAGCGGTCGCCGGAAGATCCCGGTGCAATACGCGAAGCGTGTGATCGGTCGCCGGGTGTATGGCGGACAGAGCACGCATATTCCGTTGAAGATCAACACGGCAGGGGTCATCCCGCCCATTTTCGCGTCGTCGATCATTGCGTTTCCTGCGACGATCGCCGGATTTTTCGAAACGCCCTGGGTGAAGGCGATCGGCGCGCAGTTGGCACCCGGTTCCCTGCTCTATACCATGATGTACGTGGGGCTGATCGTCTTCTTTTGCTTCTTTTATACGGCTGTCGTCCTGAACCCTGTCGACATGGCCGACAACATGAAGAAGTACGGGGGGTTTATCCCGGGGATCAGGCCGGGGCAGCGCACATCGGATTATATCTACAATGTATTGACGAGGATCACCTTTGCCGGCTCGATCTATTTGGCGATCGTCTGCGTCATTCCTGAGTTCCTGATTTACAAGCTGAATGTCCCGTTCTACTTCGGAGGCACATCTTTGTTGATTGTCATCGGAGTGGGACTCGATACCGCACAGCAGATTGAGTCACATATGCTGATGCGCAACTATGAAGGGTTTCTGGGGAAAGGCATGGCGCCGTTGCGCGGGAGAAGCGGATAGCCAATCATGCGACTCGTGTTTCTCGGGGCTCCGGGAGTCGGGAAAGGCACCCAGGCCGACAGGATCGCCGCCGAGTACGGTGTTCGGAAGATCTCAACGGGGGATCTGCTCAGGGACGCTGTGCGCAATCAGACGAGGCTCGGTCTGGAAGCCAAAGCGTACATGGACCAGGGGAAGCTGGTTCCGGACATGGTCGTAATCGGTTTGGTGCGCGAGAAATTGAACGATCCCAGCGTCGCCAAGGGGTTCATCCTCGACGGTTTTCCCAGGACGGTGCCACAAGCCGAAGCGCTCGGCCAGGTGTTGAGCGAAAAAGGAATCGCGCTGGACCGCGTGATCAACTTTAAGGTTTCTCGTGCAGACGTCGTGAGACGCTTGAGTGGCCGTCGCAGTTGCCCGAAGTGCCAGACAACCTTTCACGTGGAGTTCGCCCCTTCCAAGAATGGTGATGTGTGTGATCGGTGTGGGGAGACGCTCGTGCAGCGGAGCGACGATAAGCCGGACGCGATCGAAATGCGTTTGAAAGTGTATGAGGAGCAGACGGCGCCGTTGATCACTTTCTACGAGCGCCAGGGGAAGCTGTCGCATCTCGACGGCGGCGGCGCGGTCGAGACGGTCTATCAAAATCTGACGAATCTGCTGGCAGCGTCCAAGATGGCATGATCATCCTCAAGACGCCTGACGAGATCGAAGTCATGGCACAGGCGTCCAGGGTGGTGGCTGAAGCCCTAGAAGTCGTCGCACGCGCGGTTCGGGCTGGCGTCACGACGGAGGAACTCGATCGGATCGCGGAGGACGCCATCCGGACGAGGGGCGCAACACCAGCCTTCAAGGGATACCGGGGCTATCCCAAGACGCTGTGCGCATCGGTGAATGAGCAGGTCGTCCATGGGATTCCGTCGAAGCGAAAGCTCAAGGACGGCGACATCATCGGGTTGGATCTCGGAGCGATCATGGGCGGGTTCTACGGTGATTCGGCCGTGACTGTCGCGGTGGGATCCATCGAAGACGCTGTTGCGCGGCTGGTCCGCGTGACGGAGGAAGCCTTGTATCTTGGAATCAAGCAGGCGGTAGTTGGCAACCGGCTGTCCGACATTTCTCACGCGATCCAGCGTCATGTGGAAGCTGCGGGCTATTCGGTGGTGACGGAGTTCGTGGGGCACGGAATCGGGCGGCAGTTGCACGAAGAGCCACAGGTGCCCAATTACGGCAAACCGGGGCAGGGGCCGCGGCTGCAACCCGGAATGGTGTTGGCGATCGAGCCGATGGTTAATATGGGGGGAAGCGCCGTGCGTGTGCTCGAGGATCGGTGGACGGCGGTGACGGCAGACGGCAGTCTGTCGGCGCATTTCGAGCATACCATTGCGATCCAGCCAAGCGGCGCTCCGCGGATCTTAAGTGCGCGCGCAGGGAGAGCGGCGTAGCCGAACGAAAGAGGATCGGGAGGACGTGGCGAAGGAAGACATTATCGAAGTCCAGGGAACCGTTTCGGAAACGTTGCCCAACGCGATGTTCCGGGTCAAGCTCGATAATGGTCACGTGATCCTGGCGCATATTTCGGGCAAGATGCGTATGCATTTTATCCGCATTCTCCCCGGCGACAAGGTGACGGTGGAGATGTCCCCGTACGATTTGACGAGGGGGCGAATTACCTATCGTTTCAAGTAGCGGGAGCAGGGAACCGGCATGAAAGTGAAATCGTCCGTCAAGCCCATTTGCGCGAAATGTAAAGTAGTCCGCCGTCGCGGGGTCGTGCGGATTCTATGCGAAAATCCCAGGCATAAGCAGCGCCAGGGGTAGGGGAGCATCTGAGTCCGGTGAGGTCATCCTCATGATGTGGTGACAGGAGTAAGGGGGCATTATGGCACGGATAGCGGGAGTCGATTTACCACGGGAGAAGCGGGTCGATGTCGGTCTGACCTACATTTATGGAATCGGCCGGACGTCCGCCCTGCGGATTTTGAAGGAGGCCGGTGTCGACGGTGCCACCCGCGTCAAGGATTTGAGCGAAGACAAGATCGTCAAGCTGCGTGAAATTATCGAGCGCGACTATCGCGTCGAAGGCGATCTGCGCAAGGAAGTATCCCTGAACATCAAACGTCTGATCGATATCGGCACCTATCGCGGGCTACGGCACCGCAAGGGGTTACCCGTGCGGGGACAGCGCACGAAGACCAACGCCAGGACGAGAAAAGGGCGGCGGTCTGGAGTGGGCAGTAAGCCGAAACCGCCGGTCAAAGCCGCGTCCGGTGCGTAATCCTTTGGTCGGAGAGACAAGGAGCTTTCGATGAGCGTCAAGAAGGGAAAGAAGAAAGAGCGACGGATCGTGCAGAGCGGGGTGGCCCACGTTCAAGCCTCCTTCAACAACACGATCGTCACTATCACCGACATGAGCGGCAATACGGTCGTGTGGTCCAGCGCCGGAAATCAGGGATTCAAGGGCTCGCGGAAGAGCACACCCTTCGCGGCGCAGCGCGCGGGAGAAGCGGCGGCCAGGAAGGCAATGGAGAGCGGCATGCGCCAGATCGACGTGTACGTGAACGGTCCCGGCGCTGGCCGAGAGTCCGCCATCCGATCGTTGCAGGCGGCCGGGCTTCGCATCAATCTGATTCGCGATGTGACGCCGATTCCCCACAACGGGTGCCGGCCTCCGAAACGGCGGCGTGTCTAGCGGATTGAGGAACGGGATGATCGGCAGGAACACGGGTGCGGGAGTTCCGGCGCCCAGTAAACGGAGGTAGAGCAGTGGCCAAGTATCGCGGTCCAGTATGTCGGCTGTGCCGGCGCGAGGGAGAGAAATTGTTTCTGAAGGGCTCGCGCTGCATGACGGAGAAGTGTGCCATCGAGCGCCGAAGCTATCCGCCTGGTCAACACGGGCAGGGTCGTCCGCGGCTCTCGGATTACAGCCTTCAGCTGCGCGAGAAACAAAAGCTGCGGCGTATTTACGGGCTCCAAGAACGACAGTTCCGCGGAGTTTTCAAACGGGCTGAGCGGCAATCCGGCGTGACGGGCGACGCCCTGTTACGGTTGCTGGAATGTCGACTCGACAACGTCGCGTACCGGCTTGGATTCGGTTCCTCCCGCAAGGAGGCTCGTCAAATGGTGAGCCACGGCCATGTGACGGTGAACGGCAAGAGAGTCACAGTTCCCGGCGCATTGGTGAAGGCGGGAGACGTGGTCGAGGTTCGGGAGCGGAGTCGGAAGCTGGCTGCGATTCAGGCGGCGCTGGATGCGGTCGACAGCCGCGGTATTCCGGAGTGGCTGGAGCTGGACAAGGCTGCGTTCAAGGGGACGATTCGTTCGTTGCCGACGAAGGAGCAGATCACGCTCCCGGTCAACGAACAGATGGTAGTCGAATTGTATTCTCGATAAGTCATGGCTGGCGGGGCTGGCGATTGTCCGATGGTGTCGGCCCAATCGGCGTGATAGTCACTCGATGGTAATGAAGGGGGAGTCATGATCAAAGCGATGAAAGACTTTCAGGTCCCCATGCGGGTGGAAGTCGACAAGGACACTCTTTCCCCAACATTCGGCAGATTCACCACCGAGGCGTTTGAACGGGGGTTCGGAACGACGATCGGGAACGCGCTCCGTCGCGTGCTGTTGTCTTCGTTGACCGGCGCGGCCGTCACGACGGTGAAGATCGAAGGGGTGTTGCACGAGTTTTCCACGATCCCGGGAGTCACGGAAGACGTCACCGTCATCATTCTCAACATCAAGAGCTTGCGGCTGGCCCTTCATACGGATAAACCCAAGACAATCCGGTTGAAAAAGAAGGGCCCGGGCGAAGCCAAAGGATCCGATATCATTCACGACGCCGACGTGTCGATTCTCACGCCGGATCTCCACATCGCGACGCTCGACAAAGATGCGACTCTCGATATCGAGATGACGGTCAAGCACGGGCGCGGTTATGTGCCTGCCGAGCGGAACAAAGAAGAAGGACTGCCGATCGGGGTGATCGCGATTGACTCTATCTTTTCGCCCATCAAGCGCGTAAATTTCCACGTGGAGAACGCGCGGGTCGGCCGCATGACGGACTATGACAAGCTGACGATGGAAATCTGGACCGATGCGACGATTAGCCCGCGGGATGCCTTGTCCACCGCAGCGGGGATCCTGCGCGAACACCTTGATATCTTCATCAATCCGGAAGAACGCGCCGAAGGGAAAGCCGAGGCGGGGCATGAGGAATCTCAGCGGGAAATCAACAAGAACTTGTTCCGCAGCGTCAACGAACTCGAGTTGTCGGTGCGTGCCGCGAATTGTCTGAAGAACGCCAATATCAAAACGATCGCGGATCTCGTTCAGAAGACGGAGGCGGAGATGCTGAAGACCAAGAACTTCGGCAAGAAGTCGTTGAACGAAATCAAAGAAATCCTGGCGGAAATGGGGCTTTCATTGGGCACCAAGGTGGAGGCGATTTCGCCCCAGAACGGAAGTCCTAAGTCGGAATAATCTCGAGGTAAGAGGAGCGTCGTGCGACACAGAAAGAAGGGCCGACAACTCGGGCGGCAGACGAAGCATCGATGGGCGTTGTTTCGCAGCCTGGTCACATCGTTGCTGGATCGCGAGCGGATCGAAACGACCGAAGCCAAGGCCAAGGAGGTGCGCGGGTTCACCGAGCGCATGATCACGCTCGGGAAGGAAGGCACATTGCCTGCCCGTCGCCGAGCGCTTAGCTTCCTCCGGAGCAAAGCCATCGTCTCGAAACTATTCAGCGACGTGGCGGGACGATTCAAAGATCGGCCGGGGGGCTACACCCGGATCGTGAAAACGCGGCGACGCGTCGGAGACGCGGCGGAGATGGTGGCCATTGAACTCGTGGCACGGGCGGACGCCACTGCGGCGAAGAAACCGGCTGCTTCCTCCATCGCTGCTGGCGGCCCGGAGAAGCCAGCCTAAGTTATCGAGAGATTCTGCCCTGTCGCTACAAGTGCGCGAAACGACTCCCATGCTGCTTGCATGGGAGTCGTTTTGTTTTCGAAGGCCCCACAACATTTACTTGTCTGTACCTGCATGCTACTATCGTGCCAGACTAATTTCTCGGTCTGCCGTTAGGGGATTATGACAATCATGTGGGAGCGTATCGCGAGACAGACACTCCTCGCGCTTAGCGTCACCCTCTCGGTCTTCTTGGGATACCTGCTCTTCATCAACGTGGATTCTGTTCCCATCACGAGATCGTCTGCTCCGGGTTCTATCGAGGAGGCCGATGCCAAGATTTCAGAGTTTACGTTTACACAGACCAAAGGCGACATCGTCCAGTGGCAGGTGCAGGCGAAACAAGCACGATTGTTCGAACAGGAGAAGCGGGCGCTGCTCCAAATGGTCGACGTGACACTGTATGGGGTGAACGGCAAGGAGTTGACGGTGTCCGGGGACGAAGGGACTCTGGATACGGCCACGAAAAATTTCATGTTGGCCAACAAGACGAATCCTCTGGTGGTTCAAACCGGCAGCGGCTATGTCATTTATACGAACCATCTCGTGTGGACGGACGCGACGAAAGAAATCCGGACGGATGATCCCGTGCGGATCGTCGGCAACGGACTGGAAGTCACAGGCCGCGGGCTGCTCGGCCGGATGGCATCGGAAGAATTCGAGGTGCTTGAAGATGTTCATGTGGACGTATCTCCTGCTTCTTAGCGGGGTCTTGCTCGGGCAGGCGTCGGGAAGTCAGGCGGCGGATGCCGTGCAGGCGAAAAGCGGTGAGTCGGCGGCGGTGACCACGACCATCACCTCCAAGAAAATGACGGTGCGGAATCAGGATGGGCAGGCGGTCTTCGAGGGATCGGTGGTGTTGACGAAAGGCACCCTAACTGTCTATTCCGACAAAATGGTCGTGTCGTTTCACTCCCAGAGCAACGACGGGGCAAAATCTTCCGCGGACGAGCGGACCGGGCGCGACGCCGCCCAAAGTGCCGGGCCTGCCAAGTCGGCCGACGTCGTCCCTGCTGTGTCGAATCGCTCGGTGCGCCGGATCGAGGCGACGGGCCATGTCAAAATCGAAAAAGAAAACGGCAACGCCACATGCCAAAAGGCGGTGTATTTCAGCGACGACGACAAAATCATTCTGACCGGAGACCCGGTGGCGTGGGAAAAAGGAACCCGCGTCAGCGGTAGGCAAATCACCATGTATTTGGCCGAAGATCGGAGCGTCGTGGAGGGAGGCTCTCACGTTCGGCTCGAGGGAGAAGGGAATGCCGCTCCATGAAACATGAAGCCCAGCTCGAGCCGCTTCCCGGTGTCGTCTCAACGGCTGCTGGCCGTGTGGCATGTCTGCGGGCCAGCGGGCTCGTGAAGAGTTTTCGAGGGCGCAAGGTCGTGAAAGGTGTCGACATCGAAGTGCGCGCAGGGGAGGTCGTCGGGCTGTTGGGCCCCAACGGTGCCGGCAAGACCACGATTTTCGACATGATGGTGGGGCTGTGTCAGCCGGACGAGGGTGAGATCACCTATAATGGAGAATCCGTGACTGACCTGCCGATGTACCAGCGTGCCAGACGGGGAATCGGCTATTTGCCCCAGGAATCCTCGGTGTTTCGGCGCCTTTCTGTAGAGAACAATGTCTTGGCGATTCTGGAAATGCTGGGGTATGCTCGTGATGAACGGATGAGGCGGACTGACGCCTTGCTCAAAGAACTTGACCTTCTGCATATTCGCGGCAGCATGGCCTATGCCTTATCGGGCGGAGAGCGGAGACGATTGGAGATTACGCGCGCCTTGGCTACGGATCCCTCCTTCATGCTGCTGGACGAGCCCTTTGCGGGCATCGATCCGATCGCGGTCGCGGACATTCAACAGATCATCACCCGGTTGAAGGACAAGGGAATCGGTATTTTGATTACCGATCACAATGTCCAGGAAACCCTCTCGATCACGGACCGCGCCTACATCATCAACGAGGGGTTGATCTTGGAGGCGGGATCTCCGGACGCCATCGTCAAGAGTGAAACGGCCAGGGCGGTCTACCTTGGGGAACGGTTCAAACTCTCGTAAGCGCATACCATGAAACTGCGGTTAGATCTGAAGCTCAGCCAGAAGTTGATCATGACACCGCAGTTGCAACAGGCGATTAAGCTGTTGCAACTCTCCCGGCTTGAATTGCAGCAGAGCCTGGCGCAGCATCTGCTCGAAAATCCGTTGCTGGACGAAGTGCAGGCGGAAGTCGAGGAAGCGGAAACCGCTGTGGGGGAAGCTGAGCCGGGAGAAACGCAGACCTCCGACAGACAGGAGCAGACGGAAGACAACGGCACGCCGGAAGAGCGGGAATCGCCGGAAGAGCTGACCGCATCGAGCTGGGAAGAGTATCTGGGGAGCGACCGGCGAACGGGCGAATCCGAGTACGCCTCGTCCTCGCAGGACGAATTTCCGTCATACGAGCAGACCGTGGCCAAGTCGACATCGCTCGAAGAGCATCTGCTGTGGCAGTTGTCCCTGTCCGGACTTTCCGAGCGCGAAAAAGCCATCGGTCGCTTGATCATTGGAAACCTGGACGACGATGGCTATCTCCGGATCTCGCTGGCCGAGGTAGTGGCTGGGACGGACTTCACCGAAGGGGAAGCGGAGTCCGTGCTCAAGGACATCCAGACGTTTGATCCGACAGGAGTTGGCGCGCGTGACCTGGCGGAATGTCTCCTGCTTCAGCTCGGCCACCTCGCCCGCAATCCGATGGGTTCTCTGGGGGCCCGGCCCGGTGCCCTCAAAGGGTCGGTGGTGGAGGGAATCATTTTGCATCACTTGAAAGATCTGGAGAAAAAACAGTATGCCAAGATCGCTAGGGCGTTGAACGTGTCCGTCGAAGAAGTCTTCCAGGCCACGAAAGTCATCGAGAACCTCGAGCCCAAACCCGGCCGCCCCTTCGCAAACACCCAGAATTATGTGATCGTTCCCGACGTATTCGTCGTCAAGAACGAAGGCGAGTGGGTTGTGCTGCTGAATGACGACGGTCTGCCGAAGATGCGAATCAGCCCCTACTATAAGCAGTTGATGGCATCGGGGCAGGAGGCAAGTGCCGAGACAAAAGCCTACATGGACGAGAAGCTGCGCGCCGCGCAGTGGGTGATTCGCAGCATTGAGCAGCGCAATAAGACGATCGTCAAGGTGGTGTCGAGCATCGTCAAGTTTCAGGAGCAATTCTTCGAGCACGGGATCCAATACCTGAAGCCCCTCGTGCTGAAGCAAGTGGCCGAAGATATCGGAATGCACGAATCGACGATCAGTCGCGTGACCGCCAACAAATACATGTACTGCCCGCAAGGTATGCTGGAGCTGAAGTTCTTCTTCAATGCCGGGCTCCAGCGGGCCGACCAGCCGTCCGATATGCTGTCTTCTGTGACTGTCCGGGAAATGATCAGAAAGATGGTGGCCGAGGAGGATGCGCGTCGGCCGTTGAAGGATGAGGAAATTGCCGCGCGTCTTCGTCACCAGCACGTTCTGATCGCTAGGCGGACGGTCGCCAAATATCGGGCCGAGGAAAATATCCCATCGGCCAGCCAAAGAAAACGCTTCTTCTAGCCTGCCTCTCTGCTCAGGTTACACAGGGGCGGATGTCACTGTTAACGATTGAGGAGTGGTATGAAACTGAGAATTACCGGTCGCCATATGGACGTCACACCCGCGCTGCGGGAGTATATCGAAACGCGGCTCGGGCGGCTGGATCGGTATGGGCTCAAGGTCGGATCACTGCAAGTGATCCTGTCGGTGGAGAAGCTTCAGCATAAAGCCGAAGTCGTGGGAACGGTGAATGGTAAACGGATTCAAGCCAAGACCTCGACTCGTGAAATGTATGCTACGATCGATGCGCTGGTTGATCGAGTCGACGCCCAGTTCCGGAAATGCAAAGAACGTCTGGTCGACCATAAGCCGGCCAAGTCGAAAAGGAGACCGGAAGCCCGGCGCGTTCCAGCGAAATGGGGCCAGGAGGAACGAACGGAAGTGCAACGTCAACCCGTGCCGGTCCTGTCGGCCGACCAAGCGCGCAAACAATTCTCCGCACGGACGTCGTCGGCGCCGTTCATGCTGTTCGTGAATAGCGACACGGGACGAGTACAGGTCGTCCAGCGCACGGAGAGCGGTCGTCTCATGGTGGTCGAGCCTTATCCTGAAGACGGCCGCGATCAAGCCGCACTCGCCTCCATGCTCCAAACGACGGTTTGAACGTGTCTGGCGCGAATGCCGAAACGAACCCTCTTCGTCATACGGCGTGCCGAGTAATGCCATGGTGAGGTATGGGTCGGTTGAACCTGGTCGTTGTTAGCGGCCTGTCCGGGTCTGGCAAATCGCACGCTCTGAAGGCGTTCGAAGATGCGGGCTATTTCTGCATCGACAACCTTCCGCCTGCGTTGCTGCCCACCTTTGTCGAGCTGTGCAATCAGCAGAACGGTGAGATTACCAACGTTGCGCTCGGCGTGGATGTTCGGGAGCGCGTGTTTTTCTCCGATCTCGTGGGGATTCTTGAGCGCGTCAAATCGCTCGGCCACTCGGTCCAATTGTTGTTTCTCGAAGCTCGGGAAGAAGTCCTCGTGCGACGGTTTTCCGAGTCGCGGCGGCCGCATCCGTTGTTGCCTCATCTTCCCGTGGTGGACGGAGTCCGGTTCGAGAAAGAACGGGTGGCAGAACTTCGGCGTCAGGCCGATCGCATCATCGATACGTCCGATCTCACCGTACATGAGCTGCGCGATCTGCTGACGAAACAGTTTTCGCGCGAGGCAGCGCCCAGGAAGCTGACCATCTCGCTCCTGAGCTTCGGGTATAAGTTCGGCGTGCCCTACGATATCGATCTGTTGTTCGACGTGCGATTCCTCAAGAATCCCTATTTTGTTCCCGACCTCAAACCGCTCCCAGGAGACGATCCTCGCGTCCGGTCCTTTGTGCTGTCTGACCCCGACGCGATTGCGTTGATCGCGCAGCTGGAGGGGCTCCTCAAATTTCTGATTCCCTTCTTCGAGCGCGAGCAGCGGAGCTACCTGACGATTGCGATCGGGTGCACAGGGGGGCGCCATCGTTCCGTGGCCATCGCCTGGCGTCTTCAGGAAAGCCTCGTAGCCTTGGGTTACGAGGTCGTGCTCAAGCACAGGGACCTGCAGAAATCGTAGAGCGCTCCTTCCCCGCGTTGTTCCCCCGCCGTCTCCGTCCGATGCCCTCTGACGGGTGTTTGCTTGACAGGTAGGGCGTATTGACTATACTTAGCCTCGTGCACCGTCAAGCCGGCTTTCCTAGTGTGAATTCTCGACGTGAAGAAACGTATTTCCTTCCGTGGCCACCGAAGCGCTTGAGCACTGCCGGACACCGGAAGTATTCGACGATTCCCGTTTTCATGCGGCCCCCCCGCATCAGTGGCACCGACAACGAATAGCCGGTCCCTCCACGTGACCTGAATGGGCGCACACTCGTGCCGAAGGCCGAGACGGTGGAAATTGAAAAATTTGTTCGCAGACGGAACGTTGTCATGTACAGTGGCGGCTAATACGTAGTAAAGGCGGTGCCGGACATGCTGAGTTCGTTCAAGAACATCTTCGAAACCGACATTGTCTCCTTGCTGACGCCTCGGCGCCAGCTGGTCGGGCTCGACATCGGGTCGAGCGCGATCAAGCTCGTTCAGCTCAAGGAAAGCAAGGGACGGTACTACCTTCAAAAGTTCGGCGTGAAACCGCTCGAACCGGAAGTGATCGTCGACGGGACGGTCATGGATGAGGGGCGGGTGGTATCTGCGATCCGAGAACTGTTCGATGAGTCGAGCGTCAAGAACAAGCACGTGGCCATTTCCATTTCCGGCCACGCCGTGATCGTGAAAAAGATCAGCCTCCCGCCTATGCCTGATGACGAGCTTGAAGGGCAGGTCAGGTTGGCGGCCGAGCAGTACATCCCCTTCGACATCAACGAAGTCAACATCGATTTTCATGTGCTACCTCCTGATCCGTCGGGAGACGCGCAGGGAGAAATGTCCGTCATCTTGGTCGCGGCCAAGAAGGATAAGATCAACGAACTGACTGAACTCGTCAAAGGCGCCGGGTTGATGCCGATGGTGATGGATGTCGATGCGTTCGCGATCGAGAACATGCACGCCATCAACTATCCCATGGCGCAGGATGAGACCACGGCGCTGGTCAATCTCGGCGCCAGCGTCATGAATGTGAACATCGTTCGTGGCGGCGTCTCCCTGTTCACGCGGGACATTCCGCTGGGGGGCAATCGGTACACGGAGGCCATCCAACGAGAGATGGGGCTCGGCTACGAAGAAGCGGAAGAACTGAAGAAGGGCGAGAGGGCGAGCGAGGCCGGGTCTGCTCCTCTGAATAATGTGATTGACAGCGTCAATGGAGAGGTGGCGTCTGAAATTGCCAGGACCGTGGATTACTTCAAGACTTCCACGGTGAGCGCCGAGCTCGATCGCGTGCTGGTATGCGGCGGAGTCGCGCGCATCAATGGGCTGATCCAGCAACTCGGGGACCGGATGCATACCCCCGTGGAGGTGGCCAACCCGTTCGCAGAAATCGACACGGCGGGGAGCGAGTTCGACCAGGACACGCTCGCCGAGCTGGCTCCTCTGGCGGCGGTCGGAGTCGGGTTGGCGTTGAGAACGGTGGGGGACCGATGATCAGGATAAACCTCCTTCCCGGGCCGAAGGGGAAGACCGCCAAACCTCAATATGACGTCCGGGCGCAGGCGCTCCTCGGCATCGGGGTGATCCTTATTACGATTGCCGGATGTTGGTGGTATTCCGCCGCGCTCGACAGTGAATTGGAAGCGCGGCAGGAAGAGAAGCGGGATAAAGAAAAGCAGGTCGCGCAGTTGAAGGAGCAGGTGAAGCAAGTCCAGGACTTCGAACAAAAAAAGAAGTTGCTGGAGGACAAGAACCGCATCATCGACCAGCTCGAACAGTCCCGTATGGGGCCCGTCAAGGTACTGGACCATGTGAGCCAGAGTCTTGAGCCGCTGAAGGTGTGGCTGACGAAGCTCGCCATCTCGTCCGATGCCGTCGAAGTGGAAGGGAAAGCCCTCACCAACGACGACGTCGTCGAATTCGTGAACAATCTGCGGCGGACGGATTATTTTACCGCGATCAACCTGCAGGAAAGTAAAGCCGCCGTCGAGAACAAGGTGAACCTCTATCAATTTCGATTGGCGTTTCGCCTGAAAGGGTAAGTATGGCGTTGCCGTCCTTGAGCCTGGATGCGCTTCGAAACGTTCCCGCTCCCCAGAAGGTGGCGCTCCTCGTCTTGCTGGTCGGCCTGATGGTGGCTGGGTTCTATTTCTACATCGCGGAGCCGAAGTCTGCGATGATCGAGGCGGTTCAGGCCGAGAACACCAGATTGGACAGCGAAATTCAGGCTCTCACGATCAAGGTGAAGCACCTTGACGAACTGATCGCCGCCAACAAACAGCTCGAGATCGAATTGGCCAAGAAGAAAGAACGTCTCCCGCCGGAAGAAGAAGCTATCATGCTCCTAAAGCAGGTCTCCGATCTGGGCGTGCGTCTCGGTCTCGACATCAGATTATGGAAACCGGGCGCGCAAACGGAAGATCCGTCGAAACTCTTCGTCAAGATGCCTGTCAATGTGGAGGTCAGCGGAGCCTATCATACGGCAGCCTTGTTTTTCGATCGCATCAACCGGCTCCCGAGGATCATTACGGTGTCGGGATTGAAGATGGGCCAGCCGAAGCTGGAGCAGGGACGCGTTGTGTCTCAAACGACGTTCGACCTGATCGCGTATGCCGCTCCGCAGGAGAAACCTGTGGCCGCCGCACCGGCGCCGGCCGTCGCCAAGACGGTACCGGCGGCAAAGTAGGGGATCGAGAAGATATGAGCACAGCAAGGGGCCAGCGCACTCTATCCGGGAGACTTCCGGGGATCGCGGTCGGTCTGCTCCTTCTGTCGGCTGTTGGCCTTGACGTTTGGGCCCAGACGGGTGTTCCGAAACAGATGCACCCGCTCCGGCAGGATTCGATCAACAGGGTGCCGCCCGTTCCGGAAATACCGCGATCACCGGTGTCCGGAGAAGCACCGGCCGCCAGCGGAGCTGTTGCGCAACTGCCGTCGCAATTGCCGCTCCCGGACGCAGGCAGCGGGTTTGGTTATGATCCGTCCGGGCGCCGCGATCCGTTTGCTCCGGTGATTCAGGAGTTGCAACCCGGCAAGGTGGACGCGAACCTCCCACCACTGCAACGGGTGTCCCTCAACGAGCTGAATCTCGTCGCGATCGTGTGGGGCGCCTACGGGTACACCGCTATGGTTCAAACGCCCGAAGGACACGGGTATACGGTGCGGCGCGGTACGCGCATCGGCCAGAACAACGGAGTAGTCAGCGCCATTACCGAACGAGGCATCATCGTACAGGAACGGTTTACTGATGTGTATGGCAAGAAGCAGGAGCGGGAATATGTGAAGCTCCTCCATCCGAAAGAGGGCTCAGAATGAAACCACAATTGTTTTGGGTGAACAACCGGATCACCTCGACATGTGCGGCGGGATTGCTGGCGTGTTCGCTGACCGCTCTGGCCCAGGCTGAAACGGCGCTTCCTTCAACAGACGGCGGACCGATGGCGGCGGGAGCATCGCCGATCGAAAGCTCCGGGATACCGGCTCAGGCGATTACGAAGATCGAGGTCCGGCCTGAGGGAGGCCACGTCACGGTCGTGGTGGTCGGGGATGGAGTCTTATTCCCTGAAAGCAAGATGTTGGACGAGTCACGGCTCGTCGTCGATCTTCCGGCCGTCTCCTCTGCCCTCCGGCACTCCGTCGTCCGGGCCCATCATCCGCTGTTGCAGAAAGTACGGATCGGCTACCACGTCGATAAAGTCCGCTTGGTCCTCGACGTCCGAGATCGGCCGAGTTATGCGGTCAACCAGGCCGGCAACGAGGTACACATTACCCTTAAACCTGCGGAGAACGCGGACGCGCTATCGATGGCAGCGCAGGCGGCTCCGGACACCGTCGCGCCTGTTGTGGCGAAGCCAGTAACCGAAGGTCTCCCCAGTCCTGAGCCGGTTGCGCGTGCCACGCGGCGGGCCACCAGAATCGTCGACCCAGCTCATGCAAAGTTCAGGTTGCAGCCCGTCCAGATGGCCACGGACGGATCCGTTCCAGAGAAAGACAACCGGTCGGACGATCTTGTGGCAGGGCAGACCCGTTATGTCGGGCGGCGCATTTCCCTCGATTTTCAGCAGGCAGATATCACGAACATTCTCCGTCTGATCGCGGAAGTCAGCGGGTTCAATATCGTGGTCGGAGAAGGCGTGAAGTCGAAGGTCACGATGAAACTCGTGAGTGTCCCCTGGGACCAAGCCTTGGATATGCTCTTGAAGATGAACGGACTGGGGATGATTCGCCAGGGGACCATCGTTTGGGTCGATACGCTGAGTAATATCGCCAAGCAGCAAGAAGAGGAGGCCAAGGCGAAAGATTCAAAGACCAGAGCGGAGGAGCTCGTCGACCGGGTCTTCTACATCAAGAACCTACAGGCGCAAGAAATCCAGACCGCTCTGCGCCAATACCTCAGTCCGCGTGGTGTCATGAATGTGAGCCAGGGCAGCAACGCCCTCATCGTGCGGGATACCGAGACCAAGCTCGCCGTTATGAAGCAACTGGTCGAGGGGCTCGATCTCGAAGTGCCGCAGGTCCAGATCGAGGCCAGGATCGTCCAGGCCGACACCGTCTATGCGCGTGGTCTGGGGATTCAATGGGGGGTAAAGGACTCGAACTTTGGCACGAACAACTTCAGTCTGGTCGGGAACGTGACCGGGCCCTTCGCAAACGCCGGCGGGACCGGCAACACGACCATCACCAGAGACTTCCTCGTAAACCTGCCGGCGCAGGTAGGTGGGTTGCCGGCCGTCCCGGCCATCGGCTGGACGTTCGGCAAGCTCCAGGACGGGTTTGCCTTGGACATGAGACTGTCGGCCGGCGAGTTGCTCGGGTTGACCAAGGTGATCGCCGCTCCCAAGATTACGACGCTGGACAAGCGCGAAGCCAAGATTTCCCAGGGCGAATCGATTCCTTTCCAGACCACATCGCTGCAAGGAACGCAGACCACCTTTGTGGATGCGAACCTGGAACTGAACGTGACCCCTCAGATTACGTCGCGTGATCCCAAGGAAGTGGGGAAGAGGATCCTGCTTCGTGTGCGGGCGACACGAAACGCGGTGGGTGCTCGAAGCAATCCGGCCGGTCCGAGCATCGACCGCCGTGAGGCGACCACGCAGGTGATCGTCCGGGACGGCGAAACGATGGTCATCGGCGGCGTCTTTGTCGATACGCAGAACAATAACGTGCAAGGCGTCCCATATCTCTCCCGTATTCCTGTCATCGGGTGGTTGTTCAAGAACAAGTCAGAATCGGTGTCGAAGCAAGAGCTACTCATCTTCTTGACGCCAACCATCGTCAAGGCCTAGCGGGCGATCCGAGTCCGCCCAAGTCGGTTTCATAGAGACGAAGCGTTGCGGCCGCGAAAGCGCGCCGCAACGCTTCGTGTTTTAATGCTGCCCGGCGACAGGTTGCTGGTGCGACCGACAGCCGAATCCTCCGCACGCCGGGCGCTCTTCAGCCAGACGACCTGCACATGGCGGCGCATGCGGCAATCTTTTAGTTTTCCAAGCGCTGTGTTACGATCCGCCCATTCCGAGGACACATGTGGTTGGCCAGGAACCGACGCTCCAATGCAGGGTATGTCATGAGTTTCGACATGGCTCGAAAGGGTTTCGGAGGAAGGCGATGCCTCCGTCAGTAATCGTTCCGGTGGGGCTTGGGTCCAGAAGCTACGATATCGTGATCCAGCCGGGGCTGTTGGCAGAACTCGGAGGATATCTCCAAAGGCTCAACGTGACGGGGAAGGTCGTGGTCGTGACCGACCGGCACGTGGCTCGGCACTATGCGCGATCAGTCCTCGGTATAATCCGCAAGAACGGGATCGAGGCCAGCCCCGTTGTTCTTCCACCGGGGGAACGGTCGAAAACCCTCAAGTCTGTCGAATATATTCTCGACGCGTTGGTTCGCCATCGCCTCGAGCGAAAGTCGTTCCTGATAGCCCTTGGAGGTGGTGTGGTCGGAGATCTGGCGGGATTTGCCGCAGCCATCTATCAACGAGGTATTCCCCTCATTCAGGTGCCCACTACGCTGGTGGCACAGGTCGATTCGAGCGTGGGAGGAAAGACCGGCGTCGACCATCGGCAGGGGAAAAACTTGATCGGGGCGTTTTATCAGCCTCAGGCAGTCTGGATTGACCCGCTCACGCTGCGCACCCTTCCCAAACGGGAGTGGATCGCGGGGATCGCAGAGGTAATCAAATACGGCATCATCGCCGACGAGCGGTTCTTTGAATACCTGAAACGGGAAATGCCCGCCTTGCGGGCGCGGCATCCCGATGTCGTTTCGGCCGTCATCAAGCGGTCGTGCGAAATCAAGGCGGAGGTGGTGGCCGCGGATGAACGGGAGTCCGATCGCAGGCGTATCTTGAACTATGGGCATACGATCGGTCATGCCCTTGAAGCGTTGGGGAGCTACAAATCGCTGATCCATGGAGAGGCCGTGGGAGTGGGGTTGGTGCAGGAGGCCGATCTGGCGCATTACCAGGGAGTATGCGATAGCGCCACCGTGCAGAGCATTCGTGAAGTGGTGAAGGCCGCTGGGCTGAGCGACCGGATGCCGCCCTGGCCGGCTTCCAAGGTGTGGCGGGCCATGCTCCATGACAAGAAGGTGTCCGGGGGGAAGGTTGTCGGCGTCTGGCCGGAGCGGGTCGGGCGAGTGCATATCGCACCAATCGAACAGGCGGTGTTCGAGCAGTGGTATGTCCAAAGGCATGCGGCACTCGACGGCAAGGTCCGACGGAGAAGCGCGCCCCGGGCAGGACAATAGACAATGCCGGGAAGCATGGAAACGAAGAAGCGGTCCCTGGAGCAACTCGAGCAAGCCTTGCGGGAAAAGACCCGCGAGGTCGATGTCCTACATCGGATCACCGATTCGATTAGCAACACGCTCGACCTCGAGGCGGTGCTCAAGCACATCGTCGACGTCGTCGTCGAAGTCACCAAGGCAGACGCCTGTCTGCTGTACTTGCTGTCCGATAATCGGGACGAGCTCATTCTGCGCGCCTCGAAAAATCCCCATCCGAAACTCATCGGGCGGATCACGCTCGGATTGGGGGAGGGGATTACCGGTTGGGTGGCGCGGGAGCGGACGCGCGTGGTGATTCCGAGCAACGCCAGCGAGGATCCACGCTTCAAACTATTCCATAACCTTCCGGAAGATCGCTATCAGGGATTCGTGTCCGTGCCAATCATGGCGAAGAAGGAAGTCATCGGCGTCATCAACGTGCAGCACAAACGTCCGCGCCGGTACCGGGAAGACGAGTTGGCGCTGTTGTCCACCATCGCCAATCAAGTTGGAGGGGCGATCGAAAACGCCCGTCTGTACGATCAAATGAAGCGCAAGGCGCTGCAATTGGAAACGCTGTCGCAGGTGTCGGAGACCGTCGCGTCGAGCCGAATCATCGACGACGTGCTTCAACTGATCGTGACGATGACCGCCCAGATGATGGGATCGAAGATCTGTTCGATCATGCTGTTGGACGCGGAGACCGGCGAACTGCGCATTGCCGCCACGCAAAGTTTGAGCGAACAGTACCGGCGAAAGCCCAATCTCAAGGTGGGCCAGAGCATCAGCGGCCGCGCCGTGCAGGAACGCAGGCCCATTATTGTGGCGGATGTCACCAAAGAGCGGGACTACATGTATCCTGACCTGGCTGTCAAAGAGGGGCTGGCGTCGCTGTTGTCGGTGCCGATGTTGGTCCGGGACAAAGCTGTCGGGGTCATCAACAGCTATACCTCCGTGCCGCATCATTTTACGTCGGAAGAAGTGCGGCTCATGCAGACCATCGCGAATCAGGCGGCCATTGCGATCGAGCACACGACGTTGATGGAGAAGTCGTTCGAGATGCAGGAAGCGCTGGCCGTGCGAAAGCTGTTGGAACGGGCCAAGGGCTACCTGATGCGCGCCAAGAAGCTCTCCGAGGAAGAGGCGTTTAAACTGATTCAGCGGCAAAGTATGGACTTAAGAAAGTCGATGCGAGAGATCGCGGAGGCCATCTTGCTCGCGGGCGAAATCGAAGAGCGGGCCGGTAGAAGCGGCAGATGATTCACGGGGCAGGGCTGCTTCGCGTTCTGACCTAGTCCTACTTTTGGCTCTTCAGGCTTTCGTGTGGGTTGGATAGAGATCCAATCCTCCACAATG
>CAYULI010000040.1:0-10393 GCA_964445795.1 uncultured Nitrospira sp.
TGGCGGAGAGGGTGGGATTCGAACCCACGGTCGAGTTGCCCCGACAGCAGTTTTCGAGACTGCCCGATTCGGCCGCTCTCGCACCTCTCCGAGGGGGAAGGAGTAGGGGGAGCGATAGTGTACCGTGGGCGTCACATCGTTTTCAAACGAAATTACGTCGCGCGGCCCACGCGCCACGTCGTCTTCCTCAGCAGCGCCCGGCGCAATTCCAGCATCGCCAGCGTGTCGCGCGCGCAATAGCGTAGAAGTGCGTCGCGGATGGCAGCCTGCTTGATCCAATCCGTCTCCACGAACACCATGCGGTAATACTCGCTGGCCGCCTGCCCGCCGTCCCGGATCGGCAGATCGTCATAGCCCATCGACGGCACGACGGCCGGCAGAACAGCCTTGATCGAATAGGACCCCTGGAAGCCCGGGTGGTAGTAATGCTCTTTGATAACCGGGTGAAGGTCCCAGAACCGCTTCAGAATCTCTCGAACAGCGGACCGGAACTGCGGAAAGGCCTCGGCCAGCTGCACCAGCATCGCCTCTTCATAGGCGGAATAGACACAAATGCTTCCCTTGTTTCCCAGTGCCTCGATCAACGCCTCGGCCCATCGTTTCCGCGGCTCGGTCGGGTCGAGATGGAGGAACTCCCGATGGACCACCTCCCCGGATTCCAGCTCGATGTGATTCGACCACTGGACCGGAATCGATTGGTACGGTCTGGTCGAGGGAAACCGAGGGACGGGCAACATCACGGTTTCAAAATCCACATGGTGTACCGGATACTGCACAGATTGGAGCGCCCGTCCCAGTTTCGGAGAGATCCACTCGACATTCTCTTTCACCCGGCGTTGAACCGGCGTGAGGACGGTGTCATCGGAAATCTCATCGATGGAGACAATGCCTTGAGTGGCCAGTCGGCCGGCAACTTGCTTGGGTCCGGGAAGCCGATAGATCCACCGGTCCGGTTTCGCGGCGGTGCAATGGGCCCAGAAGGGACACTGGTACGGTGTGTGGCAGTGGTGATCCGGCTCGATAGCTGGAGGCTCTGGCTGGAGCAACGCCTGCTTCATCACTACCAATCGGTGAGGCACATCGGCTCGCCGTCTCGCGACCTCCGCGGTCACGTTTTCGATCGAGAAGAGTGCCGTCAAGTCGATGTCCCCGCCCTCGTATCGATAATCGGTATTGATGCGCATCACGCAGACGGCCGAGAGAGACAAGCCGACACCCAGCAGGACCTGACTCTGGATAGCCAGATCGTCCAAGTGCACGTCCTTGACTCTTGTCGAGGATTTCACTTCGATCAGGCGCCAGCCGGTCTCCTCGCCCGCCTCGCCCTCGACCCGCTCCAGGACATCCACTCGCACCACGACGCCGTCGTGCTCGAATGCGCCCTCGAAAATAGCCGGAATGGTGGGATCTCGGACGAGCTGAGCGGTTTCCGCGACCGCGGCTCCGTGTTGAGGGAAGCCGGGTGCAACCAGCCGACCACCGGGAAACCGTTGGCGCGCTAAGGCGCCGATTTCCGTACCCATGTCGAGGATCGCTCGCGTTGAGGCGTCCGGAGGAGTCGCAAGTTGCGGGTGATGGACCTCCAGATAGACCCGCTTGAGGCACTGCAGTCCGGAGAGAAACTTTGACTTCGACAGCCGGGGAGGCGTCGAGGAGACTGTCGCTGAAGTCTTCTCGGCTTCCATCATTCAAAACAGACCCTACCGGATACCGGTACGAGTTGTCCAGGTGGGGCGCCCCTTGGCTCTGATAGGATACGACTCCATGGCTAACGGTGTCGCCCAGATCCGACGATCCGTCATGACCCTCGCCTTGCCCGTGACGGTCAGCAGCCTCCTGCAACGGTCGGAAGGCATCGTGGCGGTCTTCCTCGTCGGAGGACTTGGGGCCGGTCCCATCGCCGCCGTCGGATTGGGGCAACTGCTTGCCTTCATTGCGACGACATTGGTCTCGGGCCTCTCGGTCGGAGCCAACGTCATCATCGCGCAATTGTGGGGAGCGAAGCGCCATCACGAAGCAGGGGAAGCCGCCCGTCACTTCCTAGGCCTGTCGATCGCCCTCTCGGTGGCTCTGGCCGCCCTCGGCGTCGCCGTCAATCATATGGCGATGGGGCTGCTCGGAGCGGAGCCCCGGGTCATCGAGTTGGCCCTTCCCTATTCGACGATCATCTTCCTGGTCATCCCCTTCACCGTGTTGGTTCAAGTTCTCTCGTCGGTCTTACAAGGGACCGGCGATACGCGGACGCCGATGTATGCCATGATTCTGGTCAATGCGCTCCACGTCTTGATCGCCTATCCGCTTATCTACGGACGCTGGGGCCTGCCTGCGTTTGGCGTGAAAGGCGCTGCGTTCGCCGTCGGAATCGCAGAAGCGCTCGGTCTGGCCTACCTGTTATGGCAATGTCGGCCGATCTTGAAGCCCTCCGCCCGGTTCCGGCTCGATCTCGTTCAGTCCCTGTGGGCCGTCGGGGCTCCGGTGTCGGGTGAGCGGGTCGTCCAGCAGGCTGGCGTCCTCGTCTACACCAAGCTTGTCCTGTTGTACGGCACCGTCTCCTACGCGGCCCACCAGGTCGGCCTGTCGATTGAGTCCTTGTCGTTTCTTCCCGGCTACGGGTTCGCCATCGCGGCCGCGACGATGGTGGGACAAAGCATCGGCGCAGGAAAGTATACGAGGGCCAAACTCGAAAATTGGGAAGCCAACCGGTTGGCTTTCTTCATCATGGCTAGCATGGGCCTCATCTTTTTCTTCTTCCCCTACGTCCTCTTGCGGGCGTTCACCGCCGACGAAGGAGTGATCCAACTCGGCACGGGCTTTCTCAAGATCGTCGCGCTGATTCAAATCCCGTTGGCCCTCACGATGGTCCTCGCCGGGTCGCTACGGGGAGCCGGCGATACCCGCTTCATCATGGCCGCGACCGTGGTGGGGATGTGGGGGGTGCGTGTCCCGATGGCGTTGGTCGTCGCGCTGTGGCTCAACCTGCCGGTGTTCTATGTCTGGACCGCGATGATCGCCGACTGGACCGTCCGCATGGCGTTACTGCTGTGGCGCTACCAATCGGAACGGTGGAAAGCCATTCAAATCATCAAAGACACAGGGGAAGCATGAGAAACCTTGCGGCGGTCCGGCCAACTAGCAGTGGGTGCGTTCCGCTGTAGGCGGTCTCGTATCCTTGCCAGGCCCCACTCGCACCTCGATCCGCCCCACTCCTTTCACGTTGGCGCAGAGATCGCCGAGTCCCGGAGTGATCAATCGGAACGGCCCGCCCTTTCCCTCCGGCAGCTGCTCACCATCGATCTCATAGAGAAGCAGTCCGAACTCCCCGGCCTGCTGCAGTGTCAACGTGGCCGCGTACTTGCCGTCAAGAGAATGAAACGTCACATGATCGGCGTCGACGTGTAGTGCCGGGACTTCCAGCAAGCCCTTCACCCTGATCGCCCGGCCCCTCATGCCCGGCATCACAGCGCCGACATCCGGCACCTGATGTTCGCTCGGAAGCTGCCGCATCGCCTCGCGATCGAGCGAGACCGGCTGCACCACCGCTCCGCTGATCCGCACCACTCCGGGGCCGGATTTCTCTTTCTCGGTGATCGTCTTGATCATCGCGGTCAACGCTTCGTTCAGGGGCGTGGGAATTCCCAGCTCGCGCCCCTTGCGGACGATGTATCCGTTCAAATAGTCGATCTCGGTCGGACGTCCGGCCTTCCAATCGTCATACATGGACGTGTGAATGTCCCGGATTTCCTGCGTCCACTTCACGACGCGCTCCGGCATGTCCGGCGGCAACGGCACCTTCACCGCAGCGGCGACCGCCGCGATCTCATCGACGATCTGATGGATGACCCGCACCATTTCCGGATGGTCGAGTGCCTTCGCCACGCGATCGTCGATCAACACCGTGATCGGGTTGAACACGCAGTTCCAGCACATCTTCTCCCACTTGCTGCGCCGGATGTCCTTGGAGAGTTGGCAAGGAATGCCGGCGGCGGCGAAAAGATCACGAATGGCGAGGAGGCGTTCGCTCTCATGCCCCATCAACTCGCCGATGGCCACGGCGCCTTTCTTGTAGTGGTCGATCACCCCTGGCTCGACGATCTTGGAATAAATGAACGCCACGCCGCCGATCACGCAATCCCGCTTCAGGCGCGCAATGATGCGGTCCTCCGTATCGATTCCATTCTGCAACGTGAGAATCACCGTCCGTTCGGTCAGCACCGGCTCGATTTGAGTCATGACTTCGTCCAGGTCGTAGCCCTTGACGCCGAGCACGATCAGGTCCGGGGCCGGCAATGACCGAGCATCCGAAGCGGCAGGAGGCCACACGGTGAACGTCCCGTTTGCGCTGCGAATCGTCAGCCCGTTCTGTTTCACTGCCGCGAGCGTTTTAGGCCGCAGCAGAAACGACACGTTGGGGTTGTTCTTGGCCAGATGGGCGCCGAAGAACCCGCCCACCGACCCAGCCCCCACCACTAGGATGTGCTCCATGCCGATCTCCTCGGGTTGCGTCAGAAATGGGCGTACTATAGCATGCGTCCCGGGTGAACGGCAGCGGTCCTTCGGAGCGAATGAACGCGATGAGTCCCGGGTCGGATCTGGCTATCGTGAGGGAGCGCCTGGCTCAGGCCCGAGCGATCACGGTGCTGACAGGTGCCGGGATTTCCGCCGACAGCGGTGTGCCGACCTTTCGTGGAACCGACGGTCTGTGGCGCAATTACCGGGCGGAAGATCTAGCGACGCCGGAGGCATTCGAGCGCGATCCGCGCCTGGTGTGGGAATGGTACAACTGGCGCCGCGAACTCATCGCCTCCAAACGGCCGAATCCCGCCCACGAAGCGGTCGTCGAGCTCGAACGACGCTGCCCGCAGTTCTGGCTCATCACGCAGAACGTCGACGGCCTGCACCGGGCGGCCGGCTCTCGGAAGATCTCGGAGATCCACGGAAACATCTGGATGGTGCGGTGCACGGCCTGCCGTTCAGTGGAAGAAAACCGGGAGGTGCCGATCGCGCTTCTGCCGGAGTGCCGGCGATGCGGCGGGTTGCTCCGCCCCCACATTGTCTGGTTCGGCGAATCGTTGGATTCGGACGACCTGGCCCGATGCACCGCGGCGCTGCGACGTGCTGCTCGTCATCGGGACGTCCGGGGTCGTGTATCCGGCGGCGGGCTTTGCATCGTCGGCGAAAGACGCGGGCGCGTTCGTTGTGGAGATCAATCTCGACCCGACCCCACAATCGGAACTGGTCGATGTGTCTCTGCAGGGACGTGCCAAGGACATCGTCCCGCTTCTTCTCCTATAACCGATCGAGCAAAGCCGGAATCTCGTCGAGCGAGCTGACGACGTGTGTCGCTGTCCCCCGATGCGTCCCATGGCGATCGAGCAGAGCAGCGTGCAGCCCGGCTTTTGTCGCTCCCTCCACATCGTCCCGGAGGCTGTCTCCGACGTGCAGAGCCTCGTCCGGATCCACCGCGTGTTTCTCGACGGCCAGGCGAAAAATCTGCGGGGCCGGTTTCGCCGCCTGCGCCAGACTGGAGATCGTCACCGTATCGATCGCCTCCGCAATGCCCAACCCGCGCATCACGGCGAAGAGCCGAGAGTCGAAATTCGAGATGATACCCAGTTCCAACCCCATGGTCTTGAGCCGAGCCAGGGTCGCCGCCGTTTCCGGAAACAGGCGCCAGGAGGTGGGGTCCTCGAATACCTGAAAGATTGCGTCGAAAAAATCGTCGAACCGCTCGAACATCCCGACCCGGTAAAACACATTATGGACGATATCGAACCACCAGAGCCGTTCGCTCTGCTTGATCCGGGCTGGGTCGGTCGCGGCGAATACCGGCGGAGGCGCTTCACGGAACGCTCGGCGGAAGGCCTGTTTGATCGCTTCTAATGAATCGGGGGTCTGTGAAAATCCGAACCGGACAGCATGTTCCAAATAAATCTCTTCCACCGTCCCCTGCACATGAAACAGGGTGTCGGCCGCATCGAAAAACACGACCTGAATCGGCGAGGTCATGACGCCTTTCTGCCCGCCTTCCTCGTGGACTGGGCCGCCTCTAAAAGTGCTTCTCCGAAACACGCGTCTATCCGCCGTTTCCTTGACAAAGCATACCCCCCTTGCTAGCTTCGAGAAAGTTTAAGAAATCTGGAAACTTTGATGGCTTCTTCGATCTTCATCGTCGACAGCAGCCCGGCCGTCAGGCGCATGGTGGAACAGATCTCTACTCCGGAAGGTTTCGAGGTCATCGGCTTCCAGGATGGCCCGGCGGCCCTGGAGGCCGCCCGGCGCATGAGCCCCGCCCTCATTATCGCGGATTATCACCTCGACAATATGACCTTTTCCGGGTTTTGCAAAGAGGTCAATAAGCTCGACAATCTCACCGAAACGTACCTGATCTCGCTCATCAATCCGGCTGATCGACCGGACGAAAATCATCTACGGTCACTCGGGGTCAAGGCGTTCCTCAAGAAACCCTTTCAATCTGACGATCTGCTCGACGTCATCAAGTCCCTCCAGCGGAAACAACAGGGGCAGGCCCACGGTCAGGGCCTCAAACGGCGCGTGTGGCCGCCAGCCTCCACAACGACCGATTCCGATGAAGACGGCGAGTTGCGGGACACCAGCGATGTCTCCGATGAGCAGGAGGACACGTCCATGGATCACCCAACCGAAGCATCCAGCGCGACGCCCGGGACCCGCCAGCCCGCCGCCGAACCGGAAGAGGCCATGAAAGGCCTCTTCGGGCAACTCCTCCAATCCATGACAGAGCGGACGGAAAAGCGGCTCTCCGACCTGCTCCCGCAGGCCATCGAGCAGAGGCTCGCCTCTCATGTGCGACCGATCGTGCAGCGGGAACTAGAGCGCCAGCTCGGCGACATCCTGTCTCAGGAACGACTCGCGGCGATCATCCAACCGTTGCTCGCGCAGGAACTACCGCGCCTCCTCCGAACCGAAATCGAGGCCTGTGAGCCGATCATCCGCCAGAGCGTTGCCGACCTCGCCGAGCCCTCCATCAAGGAAGCCCTGGAGCACGTGGTCCGGGAGCATACCGAGTCCGGAGTCCGCAAACATCTCGCTGATGCGGTGCGGGAACACCTGGGAGCCATCGATCTCGTCGTGAAGGACGAGATCAAGCAGGCGACGTTGAAGCAGGCACCGCTGCTCGCCGACGACCTCGTCCGTGCCGCCGCGGAACAAACCGTGGAACAGGCGGTGCAGCGGATCGTTCCGGAGCTTGCCGAGCGGCACATCAAGGCCGAACTCAAGCGTCTCACCGACGAGGGTGGCGACGCGGGCACATCCGTCACTTAACTCTTCTTACCACGCTTTCCCCGACGGGCTTTCGCCAACGCCTTCATCCGCTGGATGTTCTTCCTGTGCTTCTTCCGCACCTTACGATCCTTCTCACGACCTCGCGCCATGATTGCTCCTCGCTGTAGTGGGTATCACGCCGATTCCGCGGGCGACTGTATAACACAAGGCTCGCGGGGCCACAAGCGAACGCCCGCACCGTTTTCTGACCACGACAGACGTGTTAAGATGCCCACCCGTCCCCTTGCGAAGACATGATGGCGACTCGGGAACTAGATAAGACCTACGACCCCAAAGCGGTGGAAGATCGCTGGAGCCGCGAATGGATCGCGCGCGGTTATTTCCGCGCTTCTGTGGACCATCCCGGTCAACCATACTGCATCGTCATTCCGCCGCCCAACGTGACCGGCTCGCTGCACGTCGGCCATGCCCTGAATAATTCACTGCAAGACATCTTGATCCGCTGGCGACGGATGCAAGGACGGAACGTCCTCTGGGTCCCGGGGACCGACCACGCCGGCATCGCGACACAGAACGTCGTCGAGAAACAACTCATGAGCGAAGGCACGACGCGCGAAGCGCTCGGCCGCGAGAAGTTTCTGGCACGGGTCTGGGAGTGGAAAGCCAAGTCCGGCGACACCATTGTCCGACAGCTCCAGCGTCTGGGCGCGTCGTGCGACTGGGATCGGCTGCGCTTCACGATGGATGACGGTTTGTCGAAGGCCGTCAGGGAAGTATTCGTCAGGTTATACGAAGACGGCCTGATCTATCGGGGCGAGCGGCTCATCAACTGGTGTCCTCGCTGCCTCACCGCACTGTCCGACATCGAAGTCGAGCACGAAGACACCAGAGGCAAGATGTACCACATCCGCTATCCGCTGGCGGATGATCCGGACACCGCCCTGACCGTCGCCACTACGAGGCCCGAGACGATGCTGGGCGATACGGCCGTCGCCGTCCACCCTCAAGACCCGCGTTATCGCCATCTGATCGGCAAGAGCGTTCGCCTGCCGTTGACGACCCGCAACATTCCGATCGTCGGCGATGCCATTCTCGTGGACCTGGAATTCGGCACCGGCGCCGTCAAGATCACGCCGGCCCACGACTTCAACGACTACGAAGCGGGCGAGCGGCATGCCTTGGAGAAATTGGCAATTCTGGACCACCAAGCCCTGCTCGATCCGTCCGGCCTCCGCAAAGCGAACGTTGAGCCCGCGATCATCGACATTCTCAAAGAGCTGCCGGTCCCCAAAGCGCGGCATAAGGTCGAAGAGCTGCTCCGGGAGCGCGGCGCCCTGGTGAAAGTGGAAGACCACAAGATGGCGGTCGGCAGGTGTTACCGCTGCAAGACGGTCGTGGAACCGTACCTTTCGCCGCAATGGTTCGTCAACATCACGCCGTTGGCCAAACCGGCTATCGAAGCGGTGGAGACCGGACGGATTCGGATCATCCCAGAAGGCTGGACCAACAACTATCTGGGGTGGATGCGGAACATCAAAGACTGGTGCATCTCCCGTCAGATCTGGTGGGGCCATCAGATCCCGGCCTGGTACTGCCTGCCGTGCAATGCCAGCTCCATCGTCAACAAAAACCACCGCACGACGATTCTTCACGGCGCGAAGCCGGTTGTCGCGAAGTCCGCTCCCGCATCCTGTCCGGTGTGCGGAGGACAGGCTCTATTGCGCGATCCCGACGTGCTCGACACCTGGTTTTCTTCTGCACTCTGGCCGTTTTCCACACTGGGATGGCCGGAACAGACGCCTGAATTGAAGAAATACTACCCGACGTCGACGCTCGTAACGGGCCTCGACATCCTCTTCTTCTGGGTCGCGCGCATGATCATGCTCGGGCTCAAGTTCATGGGAGACGTGCCGTTCAGAGACGTCTACATCCACGCCCTCGTCCGCGATGCGGAGGGGCAGAAGATGAGCAAGTCCAAGGGCAACGTCATCGATCCGCTTCACGTCATGGAACAGTTCGGCACCGACGCGCTGCGGTTTACGCTCGCGTCCATGGCCTCGCCGGGCCGCGACATCAAGCTCGCGGAAGAGCGCATCGAGGGCTATCGAAATTTTGCGAATAAAATTTGGAACGCCGCCCGCTTCGCCCATATGTATATCGAGGGACCGAAGGAATTGCGGCCTCCTGCCGAGCGCGCCTTCCCGGACCGATGGATTCTCAGCCGGTTGAACCACACGATCCGAACCGTAACGGCCGAACTGGAAATCTACCGGTTCGACCGCGCGGCCAATGCGCTCTACCACTTTATTTGGCACGAGTACTGTGACTGGTATCTGGAGCTCATCAAGCCTGTCTTGCAGGATCCGGCCCATCCCTTGGGACCCTTCGCCAGGCAGACGCTGCAGGAGACGCTCGATGTGTGGCTCCGCTTGCTCCACCCGTTTATGCCGTTTATCACGGAAGAAATCTGGCAGACGCTGCCACATGCGGGAGACACAATCGTCACCCAACCCTATCCCGTCCCTGTCCCGACTTGGGACGACAGCGCCGTCGAGAGTTCATTCCGGTTGCTCGAGCAGAGCATCGGCCTCGTCCGTGCCGCTCGCGCACTCCTCAGTTATCCGTCCGGCAAAGGGGTCCGATTCTTCGTGGCCCATGAGGAGCCGGTGCACCTCGCCGGACTGGCATCGCTCGAACGCGATCTCGCTCACCTCGGAAAGGGGCAGGTATCGCTCGTGCCGGTGTCGCAGTGGCCGGCGGACCGAATCCTTCGACTCGTCGCCGAAGGGCTTACGGTCGGCGTCACCGTGGAAGGCGATGTAGACCTCAAAAAAGCGCTCGACCGCCTGCACAAGCAGATTACCGAGACGGACAAAGAAACCCAGCGCCTGGAAGCGAAACTCAAGAACCCCGAGTTTCTCTCGAAAGCGCCGTCCGACGTGCTAGCCGACCACGACGGGCGGCTGCGCTCGCTGGCGCGCGACCGTACGATGCTGGCCAGCAGCGAGCGGCAATTGCGCGCGATGCTGGGAGCCTGACGATGGCGACGCTCCCGGCGGCCGGGGGGACCCCTGATCGTGGAGGCGCCGAGCGGGATGATGTACGGCCGATGGCCCTCGGCGCGCAGGCG
>CAYULI010000040.1:10403-28903 GCA_964445795.1 uncultured Nitrospira sp.
GTTATATGGATACGAATTCAAATGGCAGGCTGGCGATATTCGCCGCGCCGTTCGGCTCGGGCTGGAGGAAGATCTCGCCCAGGGCGATATCACGACTGCCACCCTGTTCCCCTCACGGATACCGGCACGCGCTTCGATCGTCGCGCAACAGCCGCTGGTGGTAGCCGGGATGGCCGCAGCCGTGCAGACGTTCTTCGTCGTCGATCCCTCGCTCCGACTCACGGTCCGTAAGCACGACGGTGACTCCGCCAAAAACGGAGAGACGCTGTTACTCATCGAGGGGGACGGCCGCTCGATCCTCCAGGCCGAGCGGGTGGCGCTGAATTTCCTCCAGCATTTGTCGGGAATTGCAACCTTGACCCGGACCTTCTGCCGCGCCGTCCGCGACTACCCGGTCCGCATTCTCGACACCAGAAAGACATTGCCCGGTTGGCGGGCCCTGCAAAAATGGGCCGTAGCCCTCGGCGGCGGCACAAACCACCGCCGGTCGTTGAGCGACGGCATCCTGATCAAGGACAACCATCTGGCGCTGCTCGACCGGGGGAGATCGCCGGTCCTAACCGCCTGCCGTCTTGCGCGTCGGGCGACTGTCCCCGCTCTTCCCACCATCGTCGAAGTGGAATCTCTCGCCGGCGTCCGTCAGGCGCTGCGGGGACAAGCCGACATCATTCTGCTCGATAACATGACGCCGGCGATGGTACGCCGGGCCGTCAGGTTGATCGATGGGCGCGCCTTGGTCGAAGTTTCGGGGGGGATCACGCTCAAGAACGTGCGGGCCTACGCCGCTGCAGGGCCAAACCGCATTTCGATCGGGGCCTTGACTCACAGCGCCCCCGCGGTCACCCTGAGCCTGGCCCTCGAACCGGCCCGATCCTCCGGACGGCGGCGTGACTGACCATGATTCCCTCGGCGCCGCTGACCATCGACGGCATTCGAAGCACGCTCTCCACGGCGCACATCGGCCGGCAGCTCTTCTTGCATCGCGAGCTCCCGTCTACGAACGGCGAGGCGATGGCTCTCGCTCAAGCCGGAGCTGAACACGGCACGGTCGTTGTCGCCGAGGGGCAGACGGCCGGGCGGGGGCGGCTGGCCCGAACGTGGTTCTCGCCGGCTGGGGTGAATCTCTACGTCTCGATCGTTATCCGGCCGAGGGATCTGCGCCTCGCGTACGTTGAGTGGCTGTCTTGGATTCCATTGACGACGGCTTTGGCCGCCCGCGAGGCGATTCGCACGGTCGCCGGGGTATCGCTCGGACTGAAGTGGCCGAACGATTTGCTCCTGAATGATCGCAAGGTCGGCGGCATTCTCTGCGAAAGCGGGTCGGACCACGATCAGCGACCGTTCGTCGTGATCGGACTCGGCCTGAACGTTAACCTTCCCCCGGATTCGTTTCCCGCCGAACTCCGGGACATCGCCGGTTCTCTTATCGAGCGGACTGGCCGCCCCATCGACCGCAACCGCCTCCTGGCGCAGTTGCTTGGCGACCTCGAGGAGGCACTCGTCGAGTTATCGACACAGGGACAGCACAGGCTGCTGCACGAATACACCACTAGGTGCGCGACCATCGGCAGAACCGTCCGAGTTCATCTTGGCGAAGGGCGGGAGATCATCGGGGTGGCCCGGGCGATCGGCCGCGATGGCGCCTTACACCTGCTCCCCTCATCTACGGCTAGTATGCCGAGTCCGCGGGCCATCGTCGAGATTCGTGCGGCAGACGTGGTTCACCTGGGAGAGTAGTAATGGCCTTTTCTCCAGGGTAGAATTACAGGCGTATGTTACTCGCCATCGACATCGGGAACACCAACATCGTGTGGGGGGTCTTCACGGGGCCCTCGCTCGTCGCCCATTGGCGCGTCGCAACCGATGCAACGAAGACCGCCGACGAATACGGCGTCCTCTTTTCCAGTCTGCTCGCCCATCAAGGTCGAAGGCCGGCGGAGATCGACGGCGCCATCCTGTCCAGCGTAGTCCCTACCCTGACCGGGACATTTGAGACGATGATCGAATCCTATTTTCGACAGACCGCGCTGGTCGTCTCCTCAGACATCGATACAGGCCTGATCCTCGAGTATGACAATCCCAAGGAGATCGGCAGCGACCGGATCGTGAACGCGGCGGCCGCCTACCACAAGTACCGGCGCGATCTCATCGTCGTGGATTTCGGCACGGCCACCACCTTCTGTGTCATCACGAAAACGGGTGAATACCGAGGGGGCGCCATCGCACCCGGTCTTGGCATTTCCGCCGAGGCGCTCTTCTCACGCACCGCCAAGTTGAGCAAGGTGGAATTCGTCCGTCCGAAATCGGTCATCGGAGTCGACACCGCCAGTAGCATCCAGTCCGGACTGTTCTTCGGTTACGCGGGAATGGTGGACGCCCTCGTCAGGCGGATCGAGCAGGAGCTGGGGCGACCGGCGTATGTCGTGGCCACGGGTGGGCTGGCCTCGGTGATCGCCCTTGAGACGACCGCCATTCAGACGGTGGACCAGTTTCTGACCCTTGAAGGTCTCGAATTGCTCTACCGACGGGCCCTCGGACCCTCCAAGTCGACTCCGATCTAATCCAACCGTCCGTTACTCTCACACCGCGGAACGAAAGATTTTTGTTAGAGAACCAGTTGACTTCCCTCGGCTTGTGGCTACCTTGGTTCGCGGATATTTCTACGGAACATGTCAGACGAAGAGCAGAAACCCAATACAATCGACGAGTTAGCCGATCCTTCCTCGGCCGATACCACGGTCGACGCTCGTGAAGCCTCTCTACAGGAAGCGTTGGCGACTAAAGTAGAGGAATGCAAGGCGCTCAACGAGAAATATCTACGGCTGGCCGCGGAATTCGAGAATTACAAGCGCCTCTCCCAGCGGGACCAACGCGACCAGATCCGGTACGGCAACGAGCAGATTCTCAGGGAATTGCTGCCCGTCGTCGACAATCTGGAGCGCGCGATCAAGGCAGCGAAGGAGAGCGGCGGCGGCGATGCGTTGATTCAGGGAGTCGAACTCACATTGAAGCAACTGACGAGCACGTTGGCCAAGTTCGGCGTGTCCGCCATCGAAACCGTCGGGCACCCGTTCGATCCCGCCGCACACCAGGCCGTCTCCCAGGGTCCCTCCATGACGGTCCCCGAGCGGCACGTTGCGGAGGAATTTCAGAAGGGCTACCGCTTACACGACCGGGTCTTGCGTGCGGCGATGGTCGGCGTATCGACGGGCTCGCCGGCATCGGACGTAACGATCGAACAAGAGAGAGCAACACCCGAACGCTAATTTCGGGAAGGAAGGAGTAGATCATGGGAAAAGTCATCGGCATCGACCTCGGCACCACTAATTCTTGCGTGGCCATCATGAGCGGGGGAGATCCTGTCGTCATCGCCAACGCCGAAGGGGCGCGTACCACTCCTTCCGTCGTCGCCATCACCGACAAAGGCGAGCGCTTGGTCGGTCAGATCGCCAAGCGTCAGGCGATTACGAACCCCGAAAACACGATTTTTTCGGTGAAGCGCCTGATGGGCCGGAAATTCAAAAGCCGTGAAGTGCAGGAGGCCATGAAACGGCTTCCCTACAAGATCGTCGAAGCCGACAATGGCGACGCGCACGTCGAGTTACGCGGCAAACGCTACAGCCCGCCTGAAATCTCTGCCATGATTCTCCAGAAAATGAAGCAGACAGCCGAAGATTATCTCGGTGAAAAGGTCACGGAGGCGGTGATCACGGTCCCGGCCTATTTCGACGACAGCCAGCGCCAGGCCACCAAAGACGCGGGCCAAATCGCCGGTCTGAACGTGCTCCGGATCATCAACGAGCCGACGGCCGCCTCGCTCGCATACGGGCTCGACAAGAAGAAAGACGAGCGGATCGCCGTCTACGACCTCGGTGGCGGCACCTTCGACATTTCGATCCTGGAAATCGGTGAAGGCGTCTTCGAGGTGAAATCGACCAACGGGGATACGTATCTCGGCGGAGACGATTTCGACCTCCGGGTGATGGATTGGCTCGTCGACGAGTTCAAGAAAGACCAGGGTATCGACTTGCGCAAAGACCGCATGGCGCTGCAGCGCCTCAAGGAGGCGGCCGAACGTGCGAAGATCGAACTGTCGTCCTCGCAGGAGACCGAAATCAACCTGCCCTTCATCACCGCGGACGCCAGCGGTCCGAAGCACCTGGTCACCAAGCTGACCAGGTCGAAACTTGAACAGCTCGTCGACGACCTCATCCAGCGCACGATCGAGCCGTGCCGGAAGGCGCTGGCCGACGCCGGCGTCACTGCCAAGGACATCCAGGAAGTCGTGATGGTCGGCGGCATGACCCGCATGCCGAAGGTCATCCAGGTCGTCAAGGAATTTTTTGGGAGGGACCCGCATCGCGGCGTGAACCCGGACGAAGTCGTCGCGATCGGCGCCGCCATCCAGGGCGGCGTGCTTAAGGGCGACGTGAAGGACGTGCTTTTGCTCGATGTCACGCCGCTGTCCCTCGGCATTGAAACCCTGGGCGGCGTCTTCACCAAGCTGATCGAACGCAATACCACCGTGCCGACCAAGAAGAGCCAGATCTTTTCGACAGCCGCCGACAATCAGACGGCCGTCACCATCCGAGTCTTCCAGGGCGAACGCGAGATGGCTAACGACAACAAGCTCCTGGGTCAATTCGACCTCGTCGGCATTCCGCCGGCCCCGCGCGGCGTGCCGCAAATCGAGGTGACCTTCGACATCGACGCAAACGGCATCGTGCATGTGTCGGCCAAGGATCTGGCCACGCAGAAGGAGCAATCGATCAAGATCACGGCGTCCAGCGGACTCAGCAAGGAGGAAGTCGAGAAACTGGTCAAGGACGCTCAGGCCCATATTGAAGAAGACAAGAAGCGACGCAAACTGGCCGAGGCGAAAAACCAGGCGGACAACCTCGTTTACCAGACCGAAAAGAACCTCGCGGAGTACGGGGACAAGGTCTCGGCCGAGGACAAGAGCAAAATTCAGGACGCCGTGGCAGCCGTCAAGAAGGCGCTGGAAGGCAACGACGCCGGAGCCATCGAGTCGGCCACCCAAGCTCTGATGACCGCCTCGCACAAACTCGCCGAGGAAATGTACAAGAAAGCCTCGGCCGCCACTGGTGCGACGGGCACCCAGACCGGCGGCAACGGTGCCGGTGAGACGAAGACGGATGAGAAGGTCGTGGATGCGGAGTTCGAAGAAGTGGACAAAGACAAGAAGTAGCCTAAAATAGGCACAGGCGGACCGAGTCCCCGGGAAGCCGGGGGCTCGGTCTTTCTGTACCTCACTCAGCCGGGCTATGGCACCTGTGGCGAAACGCGATTATTACGAGATCCTCGGAGTCGACAAGGACGCCTCCGATGACGACATCAAGAAGGCTTACCGAAAGTTAGCCCGACAGTATCACCCCGACCTGCAGACCGGCGACCATCAGAAGAAGGCCGCGGAAGAGCGATTCAAAGAAATCAACGAAGCGTACGAGGTCCTGAGCGATCAGGAGAAGCGCCGGCGCTACGACATGTTCGGGCACGCCGGCGCCCAACAGGGTCCCAGCGGTTTTGAAGGGTTCGGGGGGTTCGGCGGAGGCTTCGGAGACGTCTTCAACGATATCTTCGAGGACTTTTTCGGACAGACGCGCGGCGGAAGCCGGGCCGAGCGGGGCAACGATTTGCAATACAATCTGGAGCTGTCCTTCGAAGAAGCCGTCTATGGGAAAGATGCGAAGCTCAAGATTCCGCGTTGGGAAACCTGCGGCGACTGCAAGGGCACCGGTGCCAGGAACGCTTCCGCGATCAAGACCTGCCCCAGCTGCAAAGGTTCCGGCCAACTGCGATTCCAGCAGGGCTTTTTCAGCGTCAGCCGGCCCTGCGGCCAGTGCGAGGGCACCGGCCGCATCGTCACCGAGGCCTGTCCGACCTGCCAGGGCCGGCAACGGGTCTACAGAGAACGCACCATCGCGGTACATATTCCGGCCGGCATCGAAAGCGGCATGCGGCTGCGCCTTTCGAACGAAGGCGAACATGGACCCAATGCCGGTCCGCCCGGCGATCTCTATGTCGCAATCACCGTAAAGCCTCACCCGATTTTCCATCGGAAGGGCCTCGACATTCAGTGCGACGTCCCGATCAATCTTGTCACGGCCATCCTGGGCGGAAAGGTGGAGGTGCCAACTCTCAAGGGCAGCACGGTCGTCAAAATCCCTCCAGGAACCCAACATGACACGGTCTTGCGGATCAAGGGCGGAGGTGTCCCCAGCCTCAAGGGCGCCCAGACCGGCGATCAACTCTGCACGATCAAGGTCCAGATCCCCAAAAAACTGACCGCAAGGCAGAAGGAACTCCTGATGGAGTTCGCCAAAGAGGGTGGCATGTCGATGGAACCGGACGGAGAAGGATTCTTCGACAAGATGAAAACGTTCTTCGACTAACCCCTGGTTCTATCCCCTTCCTCCCAGTCGCTGTGAGCAGCGGATGCCCGTTTTCTTCCTCTCCCCACAGTCTATCGACCCGCCGACAGTCACCATCTCGGGCGAACTCCTCAGACATGTGCGCGACAGCCTGCGCATCACGGAGGGAGAGGAACTGCTCGTGGGTGACGGTGCCGGACGGCGCTATCGGACAGTCGTGACCCAGGTCTCAAAGCAGGCGGTCACGGCCCGCATCCTTGACACACAACCGGAGCCTGTGCGGAAGACGCCGACGTTGGTGCTCGGACAGGCCCTCCTCAAAGGCGACAGAATGGATTGGGTCATTCAGAAGGCGACGGAGTTGGGTGTCTGGAGAATCGTACCTTTGCAATCCGCCCAGAGTATCGTGCAACCGAAACCCGGTCGCATTGAGACGCAGACGGCCCGCTGGCAGCGCATCGCACTCGAAGCCGCACAACAGTCCGAGCAGTGGCGGGTCCCCACCGTCGTTGCCCCGCAGTCCTTGGTGTCCTACACCAAGAACTGTCCGGCCGACTCGCTCCGGCTGATCCTGACGGAACGGCGGACGGGCTGCTGGAGTTTACACGAGATCGCTCTCCCGGCCGGCGCCGGAGAATCCATTATGCTGCTGGTGGGACCGGAGGGAGGATGGACCGGGGAAGAGACGGCTGCCGTCGAGCAAGCAGGGTTTCTTCCGATCAGTCTGGGACCGAAAATTCTCAGAGCGGAAACGGCGGCTGTCGCCGCGATCGCTGTTCTGCAGCACCGCCTGGGAGAACTCGGGTAGGAGAAACTATCGCCGGGTTTCAAGATGCACGATCGTGCCGTTTTCTCCGCTCGCCCAGCCGTGTGAGGAGTCCGAGAAGGTCAACCCAAAGAGAGAGACCTTGGCGATCGGGCTACCTTCGCTCCAGGTGAACCCCGCATCGGTGGTGCGATAGAGCATGCCACGCTCCCCGACGATCCACCCGAATTGCGGGCTTGTAAAGCGCACCTTCAACAAATCAATGAGCTTGGTGCAAGTCTTGCCGCAAGGCACGGTGCGGTCGATCCAACGCGACCCGCCGTCCGTTGTTTGAAACAGCGCCCCGGCATTGCCCACGGCCCAACCGTTCGATGGATCAGTGAAGAACACGTCGAAGAGCGTCACGGCTCCCTGGGTTTCCTGGAGCGTCCAAGTGGTACCCCCGTCGTCGGTCCGGAGCGCGGTTCCGAGGGCGCCCACGACGGTGCCGCTGCGCTCGTTCACGAAGTGCGCGGCGTAGAGCGTGGCGTTCGTCCCGCTGGCTTGCTCCGTCCAGTGTTGCCCACCGTCGCTCGTATGGAGAATCGTTCCCCCTCCCCCGACCACCCATCCGGCTTTCGGTGAAGCGAAGTACACCCCGTACAGCGGCTGTTGCGTATCCAACAGTACCGGCGTCCACCTGTCGCCTTCGTCGGTCGTGCGCCGCAACGTTCCCCCTGCTCCCGTCACCCAGCCCCGTCGCTGATCGATGAAGAACACCGAGGTCAGCAGGGCGTGCGTCCCGGTCGAGACTTTCTTCCAGATTTTCCCGCCGTCAGTGGTTTTCAGCGCGGTGCCGCCGGCGCCCACGGCCCAGCCGGCCTTACTGTCCAGGAAATGAATGCTCATCAGCGTCACGGTCGTGGCGCTACGTTGTGCGCTAACACTTAGGGAAGGATCGGCGCTCCAAACCGGCGAGACGCCTAGGACGAGCAGAGTGAACCCGACGAGAAAACGCCCGCCGGCGGATAGCATGAGGCGCCGGCGCAGCATTATTGATTGGTGTTCGCGTCGGGACGGTTGTTATTCCAGTAGCCCGAATCGGGCAAGCCCTTGGCTTCGATCGTAAACTCTCCCGCCTCCAGCGTCAGCCATTTCCGCGGGGTACAGCAGGTACCGTCCGGGAGCACGTCCCACGAGCCACGCCGGACCACAAGCGGACCGGTCGCCAGGTTCTCGAAAAATTCACCCCGCTTGCCGATGCCATACAGATTCCGATGGGGCACTCTCACCACGATCTCATTGTCAGTCCAGGACTCGACCACGGCAGCTGACCCGTTAAACAGCACTTCCGTTCGAGAGACATTCGACAAGACGGTTGACCTCGCCTCGGGTTCGTTGATCTCGAAATCCTGCCGCCGTTTGTAGGCCTTTTGATTCATCTCCAACCCAGCGTGCTCTGCCGTCTTCAACAGGGTGCCGAACCCACGCCCTTTAATCGTCACGGTCTCGTCCAGTCCGGCCGATTTCGGATAGTAGGATTCGATCACCGGCGTCACCAGGGTAAACTCCCCCGCTTCCGCCGCCACGACCCCCTTCTCGGCGCAGCACGAGCCGTCCGGATTCGGCTTGTTCGCGCCCCGGTAGACCACGACTTTCCCGCTTTTCGCACTGAATGGCACCCAGACGTCGATACGGTCGTCGTTCCACCGATAGATCACCGCCGGGACACCACCGATCTCCACCCGGTTTTCCCCCTTGTTGAAATCCATGAAGTTATAGGGTGTCGCTCCGCTCTCCGAGTAAAACCCGAAGTGTTCGCCGTTAATCCGTAACATGGTCCCGATTGGAGCGCTGGTGGGGCTCATCGAGATGACCTTGGGGGTATGCACGGTGAAAGTAGCCACCGTCCGCTGCTTCCCCTGGCTCTTGAGCACCATCGGACCCGACTCCGCCCCGAGCGGCACATGGACCACGATCATATCGTCTTTCCATTGCGCGATGGTCGTGGGCTGGCCGGCGATCAGCACGGCGTCGTCTGGCCCTTTGGTACCGAACCCCTGCCCGAAGAGCACAACCTTGGTGCCGACCGGACCGCTCACCGGATCGACTCGCACGGAGGGAATCAACGTGATCGGAACCGAATTGCTCGAGACATATTCGACCGGGGCGCAGCAGGACCCGTCGGGCAACGGATCGGAGGACGCCAGCCGGACCGTCACATCGCCGCTGGCCGCGTTCGCCGGAATCTCCACCTCGATCTTGTCGTCTTTCCACCGGCGCGGACGCACCACGACGCCTCCGATCACGACATCGTTCACCCCGAACATCGTGTTCGGGTCGCGCGCACCGGCCGTCACGCCGAAATTGCGGCCGTTGATCTGAAGCACCGTACCGCGTTCGGCCTCCGTCGGCGAAATGCTTTCGATCCGCGGCCGCACGATCGTCACCGTGCCCGCCGATAGTCTTTTCTTGCCTACGGTCACTTCAACGGGCCCGCTCGCCGCTTTGAACGGAACTTTGATTTCTATCAGATCCGGCTCCCAACGCTGCACGAGAGCCGGCACGCCGTTCACCGTGACCTTGTTGACCTGGACGGATTGAAAAGTTCCGAATCCTTTGCCGCTTATCGTCAGCGTCGCGCCAGGTGTCACGGACTGGGACGACAGCTGAATTGGGGTAGGGGGAGTCTTCGCAGAGGAAGTCGTTACACTGAAGAGAAGAACCACTGTTGTGAGTATCGGGACAAACATACTAGCGCCGCTCCTCCTGGTACAGGCATGTCCGGCACAATGGCCGGGGATGGATACCGAAAGGCGATCCCCCTGCGCGTGGCACGAGAACCCCACGCACCGGCTCAGGAAGGGCAAACCGGGGTACTACGTGAAGCGAGGGACAACCGGACTATAACAAGCGATTTTTTCGAGTGTCAAGGCTGGCAGGATCATCGCTCGCATTACGCGCGGATCAGGCAGACACCTGCACGATCAATTCGATCTCCACCGGCGCCTGACGCGGAAGCTCGGCGGCCCCGACGGCAACCCGCGCGTGGCGCCCGGCATCGCCGAAGACGGCCACGAGAAGATCCGAAGCGCCGTTCAAAACTTGCGGCTGATCGGAAAATCCGGGCGCTGAGGCGATGTGGCCGATCATTTTCACGATACGTTTCACCCGGTCGAGCGAACCGACTTCGCTGCGGATGATGGCCAACGCGTTGAGCGCCGCTGTCTTCGCCGCCTCAATTCCTTGCTCAATGGACAGGTCTGCTCCCAGTTTGCCCGTCATGATCAACTGCCCGCTTCGCGTCGGCAACACCCCTGACAGAAAGAGAAGATCGCCGACCCGGACGGCAGGGATGTATGTCGCCACCGGTCTCGGCGGCGCTGGCAATTCCAGACCCAGCCCATTCAACCGTTGCTCATATGATATCGCGCCCTCGTTCACTTCTTACCCCGTTACCCCGCTATCTCTTCCCCTCATCGCTCTCAGCCGGGCCTGAGCGCCTCATGAAAACTGTCGCCGACCGCCAACCGGTCTGCTCGTAGCGCGTCCACAATCGTTTGACCCAAATCCGCCGCTGTCGCCCTCGTTCCCAGATTGACCCCTTGCGCCAGCTTCGGACCGGTCACGAGCAGCGGCACGTATTCTCTGGTCGTCGTTCTTGCTGGTCTGGTCACGTCGCGCCCATGGTCGGCGGTGATGACGAGCAGGTCCCCATTCCGGAGCTTACTGAAGAGAACAGGCAGGCGCCGGTCGAATTCCTGCAGGGTTGCGGCGGCCGCCTCCGGGTCTTCAGGGAGGAGATCGAGGCTCACGTAGAGCAATCCGCGCGGAACTTTGCTCAACATGCCGACCGTCTCGTCGAACGCCGCACCGGCCGAGGTCGCTGGAAACGACCTCGTCAGGCCCCGGCCGCTGAATAGATCGGAGACTTTCCCGATCCCCATCACGATCTGGCTCGACCGGTTGAGCGCATCCAGCATGGTCGGCGTCGCCGGTTCCGCCACCAGATCCTTGCGACCCGCGTCCGGCCTCAGCGAACCCGCCTCGCCAGCCAACGGATGGGCGACAATCCGGACCGGTGCGCCGACACTCTGGATCGCCTTTCGAGCATCCCGGCAACGCTGCAGGAAATCGGCCGGCGGCATCGCGGCGCCATGCATCGCCACGTGGCACGTGGTACCGCCGTCGGTCCACAGAATGGCCGCTCCGGCGGACAGGTGTTCCACGCCGTATTGGGCGAGCATCGTGCCCATAGAAGCCACACGGTTCCCGATGACCTTACGTCCCAACGCCTGTTCGAGGATCGCCACGACCTCCGGCGGAACGCCCGAGGCGAACTTCGCCATGTCTTCGCGGAGGATCACACCGGCGGTTTCCCAGTAGCCGACGAGCGAATCCTTGCCGCGCGATGAAAACCCGAGCCGTCCGAAACAGCCGTGCGGTTGCGCAATCGTCCGCACGCCTTGGATCGGAGCGAGATGGCCTAGTCCCAAGGTTTCCAGATTGGGGAGGGTCAATCCTCCCGCGGTTTCGGCCAGATGCGCCAGCGTGTTCGCCCCGGCATCGCCGTACTCCGTGGCATCGGGGAGCGCCCCGATGCCCAGACCGTCGATTACCAGCAGAATAACGCGATTGATCATCCGCGCACTATAGCAGAAGCGCCGGGCCGCAGACAGACGGTCGTGGGTTTATGCCCCACGCGCCGCCCTCCACTCTTCCAGGATCTTGAGGCTCGCGCTCGTACCGATCCGGTCGGCGCCGGCCTCGAGCATCGCCAGCGCGCTCTTCCAATCTCTGATACCACCGGAGGCCTTGACCTTGGCCCGACCCGCGACGGCTTGCTTCATCAACCGAACGTCCTCGACCGTCGCCCCAGCCGGACCGAAGCCGGTGGAGGTCTTCACGTAGTCCGCGCCGGCTTCGACCACAAGCCGGCAGGCTGTGAGTTTCTCCTGCGTCGTGAGATAGCAGGTTTCGAAAATTACCTTGTGCTCGACTGTCGGCGTGGCTTGCACGACCTCGGCAATGTCCTGGCGAACATAATCCTCATCCCCCGACTTGAGTCGGCTCACGTTGAGGACCATGTCGAGCACGCGGACGCCGCGCGCGACCGCTTCGGTCGCTTCGGCCACTTTTGTCCTGGTGGTGTGCCCTCCCAGAGGAAACCCGATGGGAATCCCGATGCGGATCGCCGTGCCCGCCACTGCCGCGATCGCTTCATCCACATAGCAGGGCGGCACGAAGATGACGGGAAAGCCCTGTTCCCTCGCCTCACGGCACAACCGAAGCACGTCTGTCCTGGTCGCGTCTGGACGGAGCACGGTGTGGTCGATCAGCTCGGGAAGATTCCAGTCGGTCATAACCTGTCACGCTCCTACCGAATCGGGAAGGTTCACGGCACGTTCCACAGGTCCAACGGGCCTAGGTCCCCGAGTGACTCCTACGGAATGGCTGCTTCTGATATTTTTCCACGGCCTTGTTGTGCTCCACCAGAGTCGCGGAGAAGTAGTGGGTCCCGTCGTTCTTCGACACAAAGTACAGGTACGGCGTCGGCACCGGATACAAGGCGGCGCGGATCGCTTCGGCGCCCGGATTGGCGATCGGACCCGGGGGCAATCCCGCCCATCGATAGGTGTTGTAGGGGCTGGGATGGGACAAATCCTTCTTCCGCAGATTGCCGTCGAACTGCGGCAGGCCGTAGATAACGGTCGGATCGCTCTGCAGCGGAATCTTCTTCTTGAGACGGTTGTGAAAGACCGATGAAATCTGCGCCCGCTCCCCGCCGGCTCCGGTTTCCTTTTCGATGACCGAAGCGAGCGTCAGGACTTCGTGCAGGGTCATGCGCAGGTCCTTCGCGCGCGCCTGCCACTCGGGCGTCATCACCTGCCCGAGCTGATCGACCATCGCCTTGATCACGTCCTTCGCCGCCGTGGGGCGGGGAAACCGATAGGTGTCCGGATAGAGATAGCCTTCGAGACTGTCGGCGGCGATGCCCAGGGACTCGATGAAGGTGCGGTCCTTCGCCAACCGGAGGAACTCGGCGCGATCGGTGATCCGCTGCTGGTCGAGCACCTCGGCGATCTGGCCGACGGTATAGCCTTCCGGAATCGTCACGGTATGCAGCACCACCCGTCCCGCCAGCAGCTTCGCGAGAATATCGACCGGTGGCATGGCGGCGTTCAGCTCGTACTCACCCGGATGAATTCTCCGGTCCGCCGCGTGCGCTTTACCCAGCAACACGAAGGCCGACCGGCTCTTGATCAGCCGCTCGCGATCGAGCAGCGCCGCGACATATTGAAAGGTGGCTCCTTCCGGGATGACCACGATTTTTGAGGGAGGATGGTCCGTCTCGGACTGGACGGGGGCCTTAGCCCAGCGAATCATCTGATACCCGGCGAGGCCGCCGAGCACGACGACCAGCACGAGGGCGATCAGGATCAGGCGCGCCTTCATCGACGATGTCGTTCTGTGGAAGAGACTTCCACGGTTCGCTTTCCTCGCCCGCGCCTCCGGTCAGAAACGGCCGTCCCGGAGCGTGGGCCTCCAGATAACTCTGCAGCAGGATCGCCGCCGCCACCCGATCGACGGCTCCTTTGCGCTTCTTGCGGCTGACATCCGCGGCGATCAGTAGTTCTTCCGCCGCTTTGGTCGTCATCCGCTCGTCCCAGGTGACGACCGGCACCGGCAGGGCCTCGGCCAGCCGGTCGACGAACCGCCGGACCGCCTGGACCGCCGGTCCTTCCTCGCCGCTCAGCCGCAGCGGCAGGCCTAACAACACCTGGCCCACCTCGTGAGTCCGCACCAGGTCCTGGATGTGCGCGATATCGCGGTCGAGCGAACGCCGCTCGAACGTTTCCAACGGCTGGGCGGTCCATCCGAGCTCGTCGCTCAGCGCGACGCCGATCCGCTTGGTGCCGTGATCCAGGGCCAGAATACGGTGTGCCATCAGTTTACCGCTGGAGCGCGCCTTCGACCAAGCCAAAGACCTTTTCGAGCGCCACGTCCAGCTTGGACGGGTCCCTCCCTCCGGCCTGCGCCATCTCGGGCCGCCCGCCCCCCGTGCCGCCCACCTCGGCCGCTATCGGCTTAATGAGCTCGCCGGCCTTGAGTTTGCTCGTGAGATCTTTCGTGACGACGACCAACAGCGCGACTTTGCCGTCGCCGGTCGCCGCCCCGAGCGCAACGACGCCGCTCTTCATCTTGTCGCGCAATTGGTCGGCCAGCGCCCGCATGCCGTTCACGTCCAAACCGTCCGTTCGCTGGACATGCACCGGCACGCCGACCACGGTCCTGGCCGTGGCCGCCACGGCCGATCCGCTGGCCATCCTGAGCTTCAATTCTTCCAGCTCCCGCTCTTTGTCCTTGAGCTGCGCCAGCACCTTCCGCGTCTTGCTGACCAGGTCAGCTTGGCCAACCTTCAACAACTCGGCAAGTTCCCGGATCTCGGCATCGAGCTTCTTCACTTGCGCGAGGGCCCCCCTGCCCGTCTGCGCCTCGATACGCCGCACGCCGGCCGCTACCCCGGACTCGGAGACGATCCGGAACAGGCCGATGTCTCCCGTGTGCCGGCAGTGCGTCCCACCGCACAACTCCTTGCTGAAGGAGTCGACGGTCACGACGCGCACCTGCTCGCCATACTTGTCGCCGAAGAACGCCAGCGCGCCTTTCGCCACAGCATCCTGGATGTTCATCACTTCGGTCTGGACCCTTTTGTTCTTGCGGATTTCCTCGTTCACCATTGTTTCGAGGTCGTCGATGTCGCGCGAGGAGAGCGGCCGGAAATGCGCGAAGTCGAACCGGAGCCGGTTCGGCGCCACGAGCGAACCGTACTGCTTGACGTGCGGCCCCAGCAGCTCGCGCAACGCCGCGTGCAGCAGATGGGTGGCCGTATGGTTTCTGGCGGCGTCGTGCCGGAAGGTGCCGTCGACCGCCAGCCGCAGTTGCTCGCCTTCCCGGATGCGCCCCTTGGTGACGACTCCCTTGTGCAGGACCAGAGTCGGCACCGGTCGCGTCGTGTCCGTGATCTCGACTCGCCCTTCCGGTCCGACCAGCACACCCCGGTCGCCGACTTGGCCTCCGCCTTCCGGGTAAAACGGTGTCACGTCCAACGCCAACTCGACTTCGTCTCCTTCACTCGCTTCCTTCACCATCCGCTCGCCTTTGAGGATGGCCTGCACCACCGCCTCGGTCTCCAGTTGGTCGTACCCTACGAACTTCGTTGCCCCGAGGCGCGCCGCCAACTCGGTGACGGCGGGTCTCGCCGTGTTCTGCTCGAACCCGGCGGTCTTGCGCGCGCGGTTCCGTTGTTCTTCGATGGCGTCGTCGAATCCCTTCTCGTCGACACTCATGCCCTGCTCGCGGCAGGCCTCGCCGATGAGATCCATTGGAAACCCGTACGTGTCGTAGAGCTTGAAGACGTCCGACCCGGGCAGCACGGTCCGGCCGGCCGATTTGGTCCGGGCGATCATGTCGCTCAAGATCGGCAGGCCCTGATCGAGTGTGGCGATGAACCGCTCTTCTTCGCCCCGCGTCGCCTCGGCGACAGTCCCGGCCGCGGCCCGGAGTTCCGGATAGGCCCCGGCCATCAGCTCGACCACCGCCGCGGTCAACTCGTGCAAGAACGGTTCGACGATCCCCAGCATCCGGCCGTGTCGCGCAGCGCGCCGGAGAATGCGGCGCAGCACGTATCCGCGCCCCTCGTTGGACGGCAGCACCCCATCGGCCATGAGGAAGGTGATGGCGCGGAGGTGATCGGCGATCACTCGCATCGACCGGTCCGCCGTCTCCTTCTCGCCGTAGCCGACGCCGGCCCGCCTCGCGATGGCCACGAGCAGCGGCGTGAAGAGGTCGCTGTCGTAATTGCTGTAGACGCCCTGGGCCACGGCCGCGAGCCGTTCCAGACCCATGCCCGTGTCGATGCTGGGCCTCGGCAGGGGATGGAGCGTGCCGGACGCGTCCCGGTTGAATTGCATGAACACCAGATTCCAGATTTCGATGACCCGGTCGCCTTCGCCGTTCGGCCTGTCGTCGCCCGGAACGGAAGGCCCCTGGTCGAAGTGGATCTCCGAGCAGGGACCGCAAGGGCCTGTGTCAGCCATCTGCCAAAAGTTGTCCTTCTCGTCACACCGGACGATACGGGCGGCCGGAACCCCCATCTGCTTCCATAGTCGCTCGGCTTCGTCGTCCTCCCGGAAGATCGTCACCCACATCCGGTCTTTCGCCAGCCCGACCGTCGCGGTCAGATATTCCCAGCCGAACCGGATCGCGTCCTCCTTGAAATAGTCGCCGAAGGAAAAGTTCCCCAGCATTTCGAAGAACGTGTGGTGGCGCCTCGTATACCCGACGTTTTCGAGGTCGTTGTGTTTGCCGCCGGCCCGCAGACACTTCTGGACTGTAACCGCCCGCTTGTACGCGCGCGTCTCCTCACCAAGAAATACCCGCTTGAACTGATTCATGCCGGCGTTGGTGAACAGCAGGGTGGGATCGGCCTGTGGAATCAGAGCCGAGCTCGGCACCGCCTGGTGCCCCTGCCGCTCGAAATACCGGATGAACGACTGCCGGAGCTCTTGCGCACTAGTCGTCATGCCTCGGCACCCTCATGTTCGGTGACAGCCCCCATCATACGTTCGATCGTGTCCTCCTCGAAACCCCACTGACGTAGGAGACGCACGGCCTGCATCCGGGTCAGCCGCCGACCCTTCCGCTGTCTCACATGTAACGCCCGGCGTGCCAAGGCCTCCTCGTCAAGGCCGCGGAAGGCTTCCCGCACCGCGCGCTCCGCCCCATCGTCTGCAATGCCCTTGGCCAGCAACTCGGCCTTCAGCCGAACCCGGCCCATCGGTTGGCGCGCCAGCCTTCGCTCGATCCAGCGCTCGGCGAAGGCGCGATCGTTGAGATAGCGGAGGTCGGATAATCGCCCGATCGTCTGTTTGACCTGGGCGGGAGAAGCCCCCCTGTCCCGAAGAAACCGCTCGACCTGGGCGACGGTGCGATCCCACCGGGCGAGATACCGCACGGCCAGCGTTATCCACCGATCGGGCAAGGCGGAAACTGGACGCCGTTGTGCCGTCACAGCCTACCGGTGCGCGCGCTTTTCGTCCACCCGTCCGGCCGGCTTCTCGTCTTTGCCCTCGGCCTTCTTCTCGCCGCGCGCAGGGACACCGGCCAGTTCGCGGAGCTTCGCCTCGATCTCGCGGGCCACGCCGGCATTGTTCTTGAGATAGTCCCGCGCCGCCTCCCGCCCCTGCCCGATGCGTTCGCCTTTATAGGAATACCAGGCACCGGACTTTTCGATCACGCGCTTTTCCACGCCAAGATCGACCAGCTCGCCCGTTTTCGAGATGCCCTCGGCGAACATGATATCGAACTCCGCCTGCTTGAACGGGGGAGCCATCTTGTTCTTCACCACTTTCACGCGCACGCGGCTTCCTATCACGTCTTGGCCTTCCTTGATCGACTCGATCCGGCGGATGTCCAAGCGCACGGAGGAGTAAAACTTGAGCGCATTGCCGCCGGTGGTGGTTTCCGGGTTGCCGAACATCACCCCGAGCTTCATCCGAATCTGGTTGATGAAGATGACCGTCGTCAGCGATTTGGAAATCGCTCCCGTCAGTTTCCGCAACGCCTGAGACATCAGACGCGCCTGGAGTCCCATGTGCGCGTCGCCCATTTCGCCTTCGATCTCCGCCCGAGGAGTCAACGCCGCCACCGAGTCCACCACGATCAAGTCGATCGCGCCGCTCCGCACCAGCGTTTCGGCGATCTCCAGCGCCTGTTCGCCCGTATCCGGCTGCGACACCAACAGATCGTCGGTTTGCACACCGAGTTTTCTGGCATAGGCAAGGTCCAACGCGTGTTCGGCATCGATGAAGGCCGCGACGCCGCCTGTCTTCTGCACCTCGGCGATACAATGGAGCGTGAGCGTCGTCTTGCCCGACGCTTCCGGTCCGAAGATTTCGATGACGCGTCCGCGGGGAAGTCCCCCCACCCCCAGAGCGATGTCCAGACCTAAGGAACCGGTGGAAATGGCCGGGACATCCGCCGGCTTCTCCTCGGCCCCGAGTTTCATGATGGCCCCTTTCCCGTACTGCTTTTCGATCTGGGAGAGAGCCAGCTCCAACGCGCGCTTCTTGTCGTCTTTCTCCGCCATGAGAATCTCCTACGTTCTTTGTGAGGGAATCGGACGGGGGATTATACCGAAGCACGGGTAGGAAGCCTAGCCTGGATTATTCACGACGGGGACTCGACCCCAGAGGGCAGACACACTTCCGGCTGGCCCCTGAACTGTTTGGTGAACGGACGAAATACTAGAACCTATCTCAAAATTGCTTGAGCAGCATGGTGATCGATGCAAGCTGCAC
>CAYULI010000041.1:0-26652 GCA_964445795.1 uncultured Nitrospira sp.
GGACGCTTCTCTCCAGTACGGCGACCATTCGGTTGCATTCCCGCATGATGTCTCCTGACAAGCCTAGTGCCCCGGGGCGATTGTTCTTAGTCAACCGGGAGGTGGATCTTGTTCTTCATTGAAGGACTTGTGACCTCTGTTCTACGGGTATCCAGGTGCGCGGCACGGCTGCCACGTGCCGAGTTACCCGACGACGAAAGGAGGAGGGTATGTCGTATCGCTACAACACCATCGATATCATCGTCGGAGTCGGCATGTGCGCCATTATCTTCGGCGCAGCCCTCTTGTTTGTTGCTGCCGACGGTACGTTTCAGCCGGCCCTGACGAATTCCACTGCTCTCGGACCCTCGCCCAACGTATTAGCCGGAACGGCTGCCTTGCAGTCGGCGCTCGGCCAGGCCATCGTCGAGAAGACACTGCTTCAGCGCCGGACGGACCGTCTCACCGTACAGGCGATTTCCGAGTGGAATCAAGCGATGCGCGCGCATCATAGCTTGCAATCCGTCCCTGGTGGGCCGCTTGGCATGGTGATACAACGGGCCCAGACCATGCCGGCGGAACACGCAGCGCGTGTGCAAGCCGTGATGGGGCGGACGATTGTGAATTTCACCAGGCGGGGCATTCACAGCGGCGCCTTGTCGGCGGACCAGTATCTGTCGGACTACAACACCCGCATGATCGGCTTGGTGGAGACGATGGGGCAGCGATTGGACCGCGACTTCGAATCGGCATGGCAACCGATGCTCGGTCGGTGGGTCGTCGAAGCCAGCCGGGATTTCTACCATCGGGAGCGTGCCCTCCAAGAGCAATTGGGGCTGGCAAGCGTGCGTCTCGTCCAGGCACAGACGGCATTGGAAGAGCAATGGGCCTTGAACCAATATCAATTGGCCAGCTTGGTGGCCGCAGCGGAACGGAGCGGAGGTTTGGCGGAGCCAGTCGCACGTCTTGGCGGCGTTGACATGTCCACAGAGGCTGCTTCAATGGCGTCGACTGGATTTGCGACGTGGCCGGACATTCCGATCGCCTTCCTGATTGTCGCGGTGTTCTGTCTGAGCGCGATCTTTTTCGGAGGGCTGGTCTTTTCCGCACGGCTTAGAGAACTGCGGATCGTGGACGAAATGAAGCGGGACGCAGCTCGTTGGGTATACCGCATGGCTGCATGATTCTATTGGGTTCGAGGCATGACCAAAACAAGCCGAATGTCACGTGTCCATGCATCAAGGATGGAATCCATGTCGTGGGGATATTGGGGAATCGTGACCGGACTCGTCACGCTGGTGGCGATGTTCTTTGTCTGTCTCAATCTGTTGTATTCCGGCCACCGGGATGTGAGCCAGTCAGCGGGCGGGTTTTCTGATGGCTTGAGTAACGACGGAGAAGAGCGAGCAGAACCGAGTCGACGGGCTGCGTAGGGTGGCAGTCTGGTCACGAGATCCGCGTTCTTTAAAGAGCGAGGTGTGTGATGGTCGAGATCATCGGTCTCGTCACGATGGGTGCGCTTACGTGGGTGCTGGCGTGGTCGCTGGCGGGAGAAAGCGATGCTGAGCGAAGGCGGATCTCCGCGGAGCATCGCCCATATGCCGGTGAACCGTCACCGAAGGCCGTGGATGTCAAGCAGGCGGCGTAACTCGCCAGCCGATCGCCTTCTCGATATTCCTGAGGCGTTGCCGACTCTTCTCGAAAGGAGCACATACAATCGGCAAACGTCTTACCGTCAAGGTGTTCCTACACGTGGATTCTCCGGTCTCCACCGCGTTGACGCCGGAGTTTCCGTTTCCGACCGTGAAATGCAAGAACACCTCTCTGTGTGGTTTGCACTGCGAGGTAGGGGAGGCCTTCACTCTCTCCCCAAGGAGCTATCATGATGAAGACATCTCAAGACTCCAGTCTCTCTCGAGACAACGGTGTGTGGAGAGCAGCCTCCCAGGGGATACCGGGGGATAAAGGACGACTGGTGGGCATCCGGTGCGGGCAGGATGCATTCTAGCGGTGGCGATTCGTCGCAAGGGTAGTGCCTGAGGAGGAATTCCCAAGCCAGACGACAAGAGTCTCCACTCCCGAGCCTGCTCTGCTCCTTCCCGGACTTGTCTCGGGAGAACCAATCAAACACTCATTCGATTGGTCCTGCGGCGTCTCGATAGGCACTCCATGCTCGGACACGGCTCGTCGGAGGATGGCCTCGACGGGGTGTTCGGACCGGGACAGAGACTAAGGGGCACCTCGACCGAGGTGCCCCTTATCGTGCCTGCCTAGAAACGGCTGCGATTGCTGAAATCGTTGCCACGACCGCCGGAACGGCTGCCGCCGGAGCGTGCTTCCTGGGGCTTGGCTTCGTTCACGGTGAGCGAGCGTCCGTCCATCTGCGTGCCGTTCAGCGCACTAATGGCCGCCTTCGCTTCTTCCGGTGAAGACATTTCGACGAAGCCGAAGCCCCTCGACTGGCCGGTAAACTTGTCCACGATGACGCGCGCCGATTCGACGGTGCCGTGCGCAGTGAATAGTGTGGTGAGTTGAGTTTCCGTTGCCGCAAAGGGCAACCCGCCGACATAGAGTTTTGAACCCATGGGGGGTTCCTCCTTCCGAATAGTGATATTGTCTGAGACACGAGAACGAGCACACGAGGGGAAGGGACGGGCCGAAGACGCGTGCCACACGGCGACTTAGGTCTGGCTTCCGATCAGATTCTCGGTGAGAACAACATCGGTGATGGGCCGTTCGATGGAGTGTTCCATGGCGAGGCCCGCCGCGATGAAACGCGGACATAGTATCAGGTCTGAGGGTAAATAGCCACTCATCCTGCATCGTGACCATCCAGACGGCTTGTCTTGATGCCGTCTGCGATGGCCAGCTCTTGTAAGTATGCAGGGTCATTATACGATACGGGGTTTCAATGCCGTCTAGGCCGCCTTGACGAACCGGTCATCGGCAAACGTGGCCCTGAGATGTGCAGTTATCGAGCGACGATAGGGCTCTTTCTCCCGTCCGATCATGACGAGATCGTTGCGATCCAAGAGAATCCTGAGGTTGTCCTCCGAGACCAGCTGTCTGGCACCGGGGCCGACATTGATCCGGTATTGCGTTTTTCCGTCCGGATTGCGCTGGGCACCCTGGACCAGCTCGGTGAGGCCGTCAACGTAGCCTTCGTAGGCGTCGTGACGGTGACGCACTTTTGTGCCGTCGGGAATCCGCACCCAGTGAGTGGTTTGGCCGGGAATAGACTGTGTTCCGTTGTTCATGTCGTAGTGCCTCCTGTCCCATTGACTGACGTGGTTGCTTGCTTTGGCGGCATCGCAGGTGTTCTCATCATGACCCTGCAGAACAATACTGGCTGTCCATCCCTCCGGTGCCTCATGGTGAGCGTTGTCTACTGAATTACAGCCGAACGGGGACCCGACCAGATGAGATACGGAGGTTTTTTCATGCTGTCGACGGCGCGCGGGTAGAGTCTCACCGCATGGCTATAGGCGTGTTCCTGCGCGCTCAGGCAGGTGGAGGCGGACAGGTGACTCGAGATGACCTGAAAGGATACACGATCATCCGATTCGACACTGGCGCTATAAAGCGCGCAGTAGAAGTCTCCGCCTCGCGAGCACTGGGTGCTGATCACCAGGCAAGATCCGTCCGGAAAGGTCATGAGCGGTTCTAAGTTGAGGCGACTCATCGGTACTCCTCTCGTAGGATTGTTGCGGTCAGAGGCCCTGGGATGTGTAGGGCGTCACGTAGAGGCGGAGACAGTTCTCCCCGAGCAGCGCGCCTTCAAGGGCGACCACGGCGTTGAGAGCCTGCTCGGCGGAAGCCATTTCGACGAATCCGTAGCCGGCCGATTTTGCGCTATGCTTATGCCGGACGATATAGGCGCGGGAGACCACCCCGTAGTCTGCAAACAGGTTGAGGAGCTGGTCATCGGTGACGGATTCCGAAAGTCCTCCGACGTAAAGCACTCGTTTGCTCACAGTGGTCCTTTCTGCACCGAACAGGCTCGATGCCGGGTTTCTTACCTCTGATCCTGTGGCTCGAAAAACGCGTAGACCAGAACTCCTATGACCCCCGTGAAATACAGGAAGGTGGCCGCGCCCAGTGGATTCTGAGTGAGCCATTGAAATAGACCGTGAACGGTGCTCATTGGGTGCCTGTCCTTTCGGCAGAACGGGCGATTAGAAAAGGCACTCATCGTGGGCCCTCGACGATCGAGTGGCCAAGACCTTACGGCCATGAATTGCCGGCTTGCGTCATACCGGCTGTGCCAAGGAACGGCGGAGACTACTACATCAATCGCGCAAGAACGGGAGTAAAGGAAAGGGAGGCGCGAGGGATTGGGATAGTGACCATAGTTCGTAGTTTTTACGCTACCACACTTCTGGGGAAAAAGCGAACCCAACATTCACGTGCTTGGAACCAATCGCAGGCCGGTACCCTGAAGTTGACGGGATCCGGCAGTCCCACATGGCTTTGTGGGGGCCTATTCTGACGCGGAACCGGCATGCCTCGCCGGCGATGTGAGGCATGTCTGCGAATCAGTCCTGGCCGGAGCGGGCCAGAACCGCATAAGAAGCCGTGCGAAGGTTCGAGGCGAGCCCCATCATGTAGAGTCCGCGGATCAGCCACTTCGAGGGATCGAAGTCGTACCACCGCGGCCCGTTGCGGTAATCGCTGGGGTAGGTATGGTGATAGTTATGGTAGCCCTCGCCAAAAGTAATCAGTGAAACCCACCAGCTATCCCGGCTGGAATCTTTCGATCCGAACGGTTGCTTCCCCCAGATGTGACAGACCGAATTGATACAGAACGTCGAGTTCAGAACTGCGAACGTGCGGCCGACCCCAGCCAGCAGAAAGCAGCCGACCCCTCCTACGACACCGTTTGCCAGAAATCCGATGACAAACGTAAGCGCCAACCCAGCCAATACAATGGTTGTGTAGTGGCGATGTTGCCAGATAGCCACTGGGTCTTGGGCGACCCGTGAGGCGTATTGCGTGTCGTCGTAACGGCGTTCGGCAAACAGCCATCCACAATGGCTGTGCCAGAATCCGAGCTTGGCGTTATAGGGGTCGTCCTCCTGGTCACAGCGGGCGTGATGCCGGAGATGATCCGCTGTCCATTTGATGGCGGAATTCTGTAGGGCCCAGGCGCCCGCAATGAGGAGTCCGGCCTTGACCCAGTCAGGACAGTCGAAGCTGCGATGGGACATCAACCGGTGATACCCCACCGTGATGCCAAGTCCGCTGACCATATAGAGAATACCGAAGAGCGTCCAATCCAGCCAGGTGTAATCATAAAAGTAGGCGAAGGCCGGGATCGCGGCCAGAGCGCCGACGACGATCGACGAAAACAAAGCGATTGTCCATCCAACGTGGAACCGGCGTTTGAGATGTACAGGAGCGGCAACGGTCGTCATAATCGGGTCCACCACCTCGTTTAAATCAGAAAACAACCGAACAATAAATCTCATAGACATGACTGCTACGATAGCACACCTGTGAGAAGTTGGTGAATACCAAGCATGACGAGACCTGTCAGTGTTTTCGACCCATGGATTGACAGGAAGGTGCACATGGTGTATGGTGTGCCAACGTTCCTCTCGTAGTAGTCCGTCGGCGGGAATGTTCAAACCATAACGGACTTCGCGATCGCATCGCGACCAGGTCCAGTTTGGAGTGGCACCCTTCCGGTTGTTTCTCCCCTCGGTTCTCTGATCCCGTCATAATGCGATCAAACTGAAAGGATAGTGTAGTGGATACGTCTAGTCACCTCAATTTTCGCGCTCTCGGTTTGTCTGAAGCCCTGTTGAAGGACCTCACTGCCGCGGGTTTTACTTCACCGACCCCCATCCAAGAACAAGCTATTCCACCAGGGCTGGCCGGGCGGGATGTAATTGGCTGCGCGCAGACCGGTACAGGAAAGACCGCCGCGTTTGTGATTCCGATCATCGAGCGACTCGCGGGATTGCCCAAGGGGCAGCCTCAGGCCTTGATTTTAGCGCCGACCAGGGAGTTGGCCATGCAGATTCTGGCGACGATCGAGAAACTTGGGCGGAGCCGCCGTATCTCCGCCACCCTGATCGTCGGAGGGGCGGACATGCAGGCTCAGGTCAGAGGCTTGCGGCAGCGCCCCGACATTCTCGTCGCGACGCCCGGTCGACTCCTCGACCACATGTGGAACGGCACCGTTCATCTGACTCCGATGAAGATCGTGGTCCTGGATGAAGCAGATCGCATGCTCGACATGGGATTCGCTCCGCAGATCAACCAGATTCTCGACGCATTGCCTGAAGAACGCCAAACCTTGCTCTTCTCTGCGACGTTGCCAGCGGATCTGACGCGTCTGGTCCAGGCGAGCGTCAATAATCCCGTACGCGTGATGGTAACGCCTTCCGCTACCACAGCCGACGGTGTCACGCAAACCGTGCATCACACCACGGCTGATGCGAAGCCTGACCTATTGTTGTCGCTTCTGGATCAGGAGAACCACACCGTGCTGGTGTTTACACGGACCAAGCACCGAGCCGACAGACTCGGAAAGGTGCTCGGACGGGCAGGGCATAAGGTTGCGGTACTGCACGGTGACCGGAGTCTCTCGCAGCGGCGGTCGGCGCTGGAAGGATTCAAGCGCGGCACATTCCGTGTGTTGGTGGCGACCGACATTGCCGCCCGCGGGATCGACGTGGCCAACATCGGCCATGTGGTCAACTTTGACCTGCCGAATTGTCCGGAGGACTATGTTCACCGCATCGGGCGGACGGCGCGTATGAAAGCGACCGGACGTGCCACGAGCTTTGTCACGACGGATGATCGCCAGCAACTGCACGCGATCGAGCGGTTGCTGGGCCAGGCGGTACCTCTTGCTCCAGGGAGCGCCAGGCCAGCGGTCGAGGGACATGCGAGATCGCCGATGCACCAGCGACGCGAGCAGTACGGGAACGGAGGTTCGGGATGGGTCAGCGACCGGCATCAGCCGAGGCGTGAGAGCCACCACAATCCCCCGCACCAGGTGCACCGCACTTCGCAGCCCCAGACGACGACGAAAACGCAAAATTGATTCGCGAACCCTGCCTCTTGGGGTACAACAGTACGTACACGAGGCAGGCACACATGGCGGTTGCATCCCATCGGGGAGTCATTCTCAACAGATATCGACGCTATCCCCGAGTACGGGTTCCGACGCCGTTCGTCTGTTCGCTCCTTCGGCTTGAAGCCTGGGGATGGTTTCGCAAGCCCAGTGAAGCGGTCGGGGTGGTCTACGATGTGTCCCTGCGCGGAGTGCGGGTGAGCACCGAAGCGGCCATCAAGCCAGGCGATCGGGTCTCCCTGACGTTGCGATTGCCGAAGCAGGCGGTGCCCGCAAAGATCGCCGTCGCAACGGTCCGATGGACGAAGGACCAGGTCTACGGGCTTGCCTTTCAGAAGCTGTCGCAATCGGCCCATAGCCGATTGAACAAGTATATGACGGTTATGGCAAGGGAGCAGTAACCGGTGGATACTCGCGGGATGGACGGCACGGTGGCTCGCGAAGGGACGCGGCCGCAACTCCGTAAACATCCCCGTCTGCGGATTTTGGCCCCGTTTCCATGCTCCTTCGCGCGCGTGGGACTGAAGAAGTGGACCGCCGTCGACCGCGGCGGCCTCGGGGTCGTGTACGATATGTCCGCCAAGGGTGTCCGGCTGATGACAGAGTCGGCGATCGCGCCCGGCGATCAGATCGCGATCAGCCTGCGTCTGCCTCACCAAGTCTCTCCGATGTTTGTCGAACTCGCGACAGTGCGTTGGGGACGGGAGCAGACCTACGGGGTGGAATTCGACGATCTTTCACCGATCGCCGCCCTGCGCCTCAAGAAGTTCCTGAACAAGCTCTCGAAGTCCTTGCCGGTCCACTCCGGTTGACTGGGGTGTTCGTCTCTCTCACCTGCTAAATCCCGAAGCCCCACCGCTCGACGGCGCGCGAGGCGTGAGTTGTCAGCAGGGATGTGACAATGGCATTCCAGAGACTGTCCCGGGAAAGCTTCTCATTGGAGGTCTCCACCACGACCGTTCCCTTGTCGAATTCGACGATCACGCGACTCATACAGTTTTGTGTGTACTTGCCATAGTGTTTCTGCTCAGGGACTTTGACTTCCTACTCTCCCCATGCCTTACGGACGTTGCCGGGTATGGCCGGCATGATCGTTTCAAAATCGCACCGAACGGTTCGAATGTCGCGGATTAAGGCTCGGGGATTGCGCTGATAGGCGTCCGTCCGTTCCTTTGAGAATCTGTTTCGGATCTTTTCCCGGGCGATGTCTACAACCGTGCGTCCAGTCGTGGAACTCTGTACACGCTTGGCCGAACACAACGTCCGGTCCGTCGTTTCGCATCCGCCGAGAAGAGAGAGCGCAACGGTCAATACGCTGAGTGAGGGTCGTATGGACAGGATCTCCGTTGACTTTCCGCAAGGCGAGCCGCCCAATTCTACCGGGATGGAGGGGGAGATGAAGACGATGATTTCCACAGGATATCTACCGTAGCGGCAACAAGTGCGGAACCCGAGCGAGAGGAGAGGCGACGGCCTAACGAGCGGAGCGGATCGAGGCCGCTCGCGGGTCACGAACGATCCTGACCCGCGGCCTACTTGATGGCAACCGCTTTGACTTCTTTGTAGGTGGTGTGGCCCTGGAGTACCTTCTGGATGCCGTCCTGGACCAGGGTCGTCATGCCCTCGGCGAGGGCCTGGCGGAGCATGTCCTCGGTGCGGGCTTTCTGCTGGATCATGCGCTTGATCGTATCAGAACCGAGGAGGAGCTCGTGCAGTGCCACCCGGCCCTTGTAGCCTGAACGGTTGCAGGCGTCGCAGCCTTTGCCGCGGAACAGGCGGAATGTGTTGTCCTGCTTGATGCCGAGCTTGTCCCAATATTCCGGTCCGTATCCCTGCCGGAGCTCTTCGTACTCTTCGGGGCTCCCTACATACTGCTCCTTGCAATCTTTACAAATGCGGCGTGCGAGACGCTGGGCGAGCACGCCGAGCATGGCATCGGCGAAACTGAACGGATCGCAACCCATATCGAGTAGCCGGGTGACCGTTTCGACAGCGCTGTTCGTGTGCAACGTGCTCAACACCAGGTGTCCGGTCAGTGAAGCTTCTATGCCCGTATCGGCCGTTTCCTTGTCCCGCATTTCGCCGACCATGATGACATCCGGATCGGCCCGGAGGAATGCGCGCATCGCGGCTGCGAACGTCAGCCCGATCTTGGGTTGGACCTGCACTTGACGCAAACCGTATTGCGTGATTTCGACGGGGTCCTCGGCAGTCCAGATCTTAATATCCGGCGTGTTGATATAGCCCAATACCGAGTGCAGCGTTGTGGTTTTACCGGATCCGGTGGGGCCCACGCACAGAATGATGCCGTACGGCTTTTCCGCGATCTCTTTGATCCCCTTGAGGTTCCGGTCGGAGAACCCCATTTTGTCCAGCGGCAGCGGTTCGCTGGCCGCCAGAATGCGCATCACTACGTCTTCGTTATAGCCGGCGGTTGGAAGCGTCGCGACACGGAGTTCGATTTCCTTCGTGTCGGAGAGCTTGAACTTGATCTTGCCGTCCTGGGGTTTGCGGCGTTCGGCGATGTCGAGGCTTGCCATGATCTTCAAGCGAGAGACGATCGCGCGGCGATAGCTCTGGGGAATCTTCATGTACTCGAAACACTCGCCGTCGACGCGGAACCGCACGAGCGTTTCGCGTTTGTCGCCGTACGGCTCGATGTGGATATCGGAGGCGTTCTGCCGGTAGGCGTCGGCGATGATCTGGTTGGCGAGCCGGACGATGGCGCTGTCGTTTTCATCGAGCCCCCCGCTGGCGGAGGCATCCTCCATAGCCTCGGCCTGGGCTTCAGTGACGAGTTCGCCGAGAATGTCGGAGACGTTTTCGTCAAGTTTTCGTCCGCCGTCGCCTTGTCCGGTGGCGGAGCTGAGAAACTGAGCGATATCGCGCCGCAGACTGACAGCGAAGCGGATGTTGAGCCCCGGAAACGTGCGCTTGATGTCCTGAACTCGGTCGAGATCGCCCGGATCGTCCGTCAGGATTTCGATGGCCGTGCGGTCCCGCTTGAGCGGCATCCAGTGGTTTTTCTTCAGGTAGTCGATGTTCAGGTTCTTGAGTAGCTCGATGTCGACCAGCGTACGTTCGCTGTACTCGATGTAGGGACATTTGTAGAATTGGGCAAGGGATTTGCCGATGTCGACCTTCGGAACCTTGTATTTTTCGATCAGGATGGTTTCGAGATCACTCGTGCCTTTGCGCGATTCGGCGATGGCGTTGTCCAGCTCGTTTTGAGTAATGCGGTTGTTGCTGACGAGGAAGTCGAATTTCGTCGGATTTTTCTTCGCCACTTTCTTTAGGTTGAAAAAGGCGATGCCGAGGGCTTTGGCGATCTCCGCGACGCACTCCTCGTCTTTTCTGGTGAAGCGACTGCCGCTTTTCTTGTTCAAGAGCTGCAGTACCCCCATCAGATACTTGTTGTCGGCGACGATGGGATAGGTCAGTACCTGCTTCGTCTTAAACCCCGTGCGTTTGTCGTAGGATGTGTCATGGAGCAGCGACGGATGGATGCTTTGCAGCTCTGCCATGTTGTACGCATCGGCGATGTTCACGGGGCGAAGATATTTGGCGCAGAACCCCGCGAGGCTCTGCTCGGTAATGGGGATGCGGACCTCTTCAACCGTGTCCACGTGCGGAACCTTGGAGAAGATCTCTTTCCTCTCCGAATCAAACGCGTAAAGCGTCAGGTCTTCCGCATCGAAGAGGCTGAGAATGTCTTTGTGGAGGTCGAGGAGAATCTGGTCGAGGTCGCTCGCCGCATGAATCTGGGTGGTAATGCGCTTTACATGCTCGGCATATTCGACTTTCTGTTGCAGCTCCTGAAGATTTTGGGGTATCGGCTTGGCCTGCATTCCCAGACTGTCCCCCTAATTCAGAGTGTGAGCATCCGCATGCACGTCGGTTCGACGAGCGCTCGATGTGAGCCTGTCCGACGTTCAAGAATCGAGTCTCAGTCTAGCCCAAAGGGCTGGGAAGGCAAAGGAAAAGCCTCTTTCCGCCAGGACTTGTCCCAAGCGAGCGGAGGCCGGGCTGGCATTCCCGGTTGGCGGCGCGAAAGGGAAGACGCGGGATTTCAGGTTGAGCGGGACTCAGCGGACAGCGCGAGAAGCCGAGCGGGAAGATCGGACGGGGGCATGCGGGATTTGGTTCCGGTCCTGCGGATCTTGAGTTCCACGACCCCTTCGGCCAGGCCCTTGTCGCCCACGATGATCTGGAACGGCGCCCCGATTAGATCCGCATCGTTGAACTTGACCCCGGCCCGATCGTCCCGGTCGTCCCACAGCACTTCCAAGCCGACGGATTGCAACTGATCATAAAGACGTGTGGTTGTCTCGGCGGTCTTCTCGGACTGGCTGACCGGCAGGAGATGAACGTGGAACGGCGCGATCGGGAACGGCCAGATGATCCCGCGCTCATCGTGGTTCTGCTCGATAGACGCCGCGGCGGTCCGGCCGACGCCGATGCCGTAGCAGCCCATCACGGCGAGGCATTCTTTCCCCTGGGGATCGAGGAACGTCGCGTTCATGGCTTGGCTGTACTTGGTGCCAAGCATGAACGCGTGGCCGACTTCGATGCCCTTGGTCACTTTCAAAATACCATCGTTCCGCGGAGAGGGGTCTCCTGCCTGGGCGTTGCGGAGGTCCAACACCTGATCGGCGGAAAAATCGCGCTGCCAGTTCGCGTCCACCAGATGGGTATCGAGCTGGTTCCCCCCCACGACGACGTTGCGCAACACCGGAACGGCCTGGTCTGCAAGGATTCGTACGCCTTTCAGCCCGACCGGTCCGGCGAACCCCATGGGAGCGCCGGTTGCCTTCTCGGCCGCCGCCGGTTCGGCTAACTCGATTTCCGGGACGCCCAGCGCCTTCTTGAGTTTCACCTCGTTGACTGTATGGTCCCCGCGCACCAGCACCGCCACGATTTCACTGCCTGTGGAATAGAGGAGGGTCTTCACGAGCCGATGAGCGGGAACGTCAAGGACGGCGGTGACCTCCTCAATGGTCCGGCAATTCGGTGTGGATACTGCTCGCATCGGTCGCATAGGTTCAGTTTCGGCCTGCTCGGGCGGCAGCACTTCGGCACGCTCCACGTTGGCCGCGAAGGTGCCCTGGTCGCTATAGACGATGGTTTCCTCGCCCGTGTCGGCCAGCACCATGAACTCGTGCGATGACGTGCCGCCGATCAGCCCCGTGTCCGCCTCAACGGCCCGGAAGGTCAACCCGCATCGCGTGAAAATCCGAGTGTAGGCATCGTACATCTTCTGATAGCTGAGACGCGCGCCGGGTTCGTCGCGATCGAAGCTGTATGCGTCCTTCATCAGAAATTCCCGTCCCCGCATCAGGCCGAAACGGGGCCGGATCTCGTCGCGGAACTTCGTCTGGATCTGGTAGAAATTGAGCGGGAGCTGGCGGTACGATTTCACTTCGCGCCGGAAGAGGTCCGTCACCACCTCTTCGTGCGTGGGACCGAGGCAGAAGTCGCGCTCATGCCGGTCTTTGAAGCGAAGCAGTTCCTTGCCGTAAAACTCCCACCGGCCGGTTTCTTTCCACAGCTCGGCGGGCGACGCCATCGGCATGAGGATCTCCTGAGCCCCGGCGCGGTTCATCTCTTCGCGAATGATCTGTTCCACCTTGCGGATGACGCGGAGGCCTAAGGGAAGGTAGGTGTAAATGCCGGCGGCGACTTTCCGGATCAGGCCGGCGCGGAGCATGAGCCGGTGGCTGACAGTTTCGGCCTCTCCGGGATCTTCCCGCAATGTGGGGATGAAAAGCTGGGACGTTTTCATCGGGGCTCAATGGGAGAAGATGCGTTCCAGGTCGTTCCAGAAGGCGAAAATCATCACACCCACCAGCAATACCAGCCCCACTTGTTGGGCCAGCTCGCGTTGCCGTTCGCCCAGCGGCTTGCGCAGAATGCCTTCGATCAGGAAAAAGAGCAAGTGCCCCCCGTCGAGGATCGGAATCGGGAGCAGGTTCAGCACCCCGAGGTTGATGCTCAGGATCGCGATCAGGAACACGACGCTCGACGCGCCCTGGGAGGCCGCTTCGCCGGAGATGCTCGCGATCGTCAGCGGACCCCCGATATTCTTGCTCGAGATGTCGCCCACGATCATCTTGTAGAGGCCGATGGCCGTCAATTCGGTCCAGCCCCATGTCGCTTCCACTCCCTGATAGATGGCCTCCAGCGGGTTCTCGGACCGCATCAACGACCGGCCAGGGCCGGAAATGCCGATTTTGCCGACCTCGACCGTCTGGCCGTTGACCATCATCTTCTCCGCGGAGGGCGTGACGGTGAGGGATACGCGCCGGCCGTTGCGTAGGACGTCGACGCGCAGCGGCTTCTGGGGGTGTTCCTTGACGATCGTGGTCATCTGTGCCCAGGTGTAGATCGGTTCGCCTTCGATGGCGACCACGCGATCGCCGGCCTGAAACCCGGCGGCGGAGGCCGGGGAGCCGTGCATTACCGAGGTAACAAGGGGAGGAGTTTCCTCCACACCAATGGCATAAAACGGCTCTTCCACCGCCGGGGTCCCACCGGGTGCCACGACGGGCGTGACGGTGAGCTGTTTGACCTGTCCGTCGCGGCGGATTTCCAGGGAAATGGGCCGGCCCTTACTTTTTGCGATCGCGTCCAGCAGCTCGGTTTTCGTCGAAATATCTTTCCCGTTGACCTTGACGATCCGATCGCCGATTTCCATGCCGGCCACGGCGGCTGGAGAACCCGGGACGAGCGCTTCGACGTCAGCGCTGAGGTCACGGAACGTCGGCACGAAGAGTGGCGCCCCCGTGGACAGCCATCCGGCAAAAATCAGGTAGGCGAGGATGAAATTGAACCCCGGTCCCGCCGCCACGATGAGGACCTTGCCCCAGAGTCTTTGATGCGCGAACGAGCGGCGGCGGTCTTCCGGATTCGTCGCCTCCGTTTCGTCCTCGCCGAAGAGTTTTACATAGCCTCCCAACGGGACAGCGGACACGAGATATTCCGTCTCGCCAATTTGGCGCCCGACAAGCTTGGGCCCGAAACCGAGCGAAAATTTCAATACTTTCACTCCGACCCAGCGGGCCGCAAGAAAATGACCAAGCTCGTGGAAGGCCACGAGGACGCCCAAGACCACGAGGAACCACCAGGCCTTTTGCATCAGGAGCCAGAGAGTGTCCGGTGACCAGGTGTATGCGAATGTCATGACAAGTGCCGCCGTTTTATGTTGTCCGATCGGTCCAAGATCACCTTACCACTCAAGAGGGAAATTTCAAAATATGGCCTCATCGGTGGAGAGCATGAACCAGCGATTCGGCCTTTTCTCGCGCCCAGCGATCGGCTTCGAGTGCGTCGTCGAGGCATTCGACGTTGCGATGGGCGTGGGCGTCCATCGTCTGACGGATCACGTCCGCGATTTCGACGAAGCGAATGCCCCCATTCAAGAACGCATCAACAGCAACCTCGTTTGCCGCGTTCATGGCCGCCGGCATGCTCCCGCCGATACGGAGCGATTCATAGCCGAGGCGCAGACAGGGAAACCGATCGTGGTCCGGCTTGCAGAACGTGAGCGTGCCGATTTCCGTCAAGTCCAACGACGGCAGGTCCAGTGGCATCCGTTCCGGGTACCGCATCGCATAGGAAATCGGGGTTCGCATGTCCGGCAGGCCCAACTGGGCGATCATCGACCGGTCTTCGTATTCCACCAACGAGTGAACGATGCTCTCCCGGTGGACCAGGACGTCGATACGGGATTCGGGGATGTCGAACAACCAACGCGCTTCGACCACTTCCAACCCTTTGTTCATGAGCGTGGCCGAGTCGATCGTGATTTTCGACCCCATCTTCCAGTTCGGGTGTTGAAGGGCTCGCTCGGGAGTGACGTCCTGGAGCTGTTCCTTCGTCAGGGTCCAGAGCGCTCCGCCCGACGCGGTGAGAATCAAACGGCGGACGTCCTCGATCCGATGACCTTCGAGCGACTGGAAGATCGCACTGTGTTCGCTGTCGACCGGGAAGATGCGGACGCCGTGCTTGCGCGCTTCCTCCTGCATCAACTTGCCGGCCATGACCATCGGTTCCTTGTTCGCAAGGGCGATGTGCTTGCCGCTGCGAATAGCCGCCAACGTCGGCATCAGCCCGGCGGCGCCGACGATCGCCGAGATCACCAGCTCGGCACCCGGCATCGCCGCCACCTGCGCGATGCCGTCCTCGCCGGACAGAACTTCGACCGGAACCCCCGCGCAGCGCGCGCGCAACGTCCTGGCGGCGGCTTCGGTACCGACGGCGACGGCCTCAGGTCTGAAGGCTCGGACCTGCTCTTCCAGCCTCTCGATGTTGCTCCCTGCGGTGAGCCCCACCACGCGAAACTCTTCCGGAAACCGCCGGACGATATCGAGCGTGTTGGTCCCGATCGAACCGGTCGAGCCTAGGATGATGATGTGCTTCATGTCCCAATCCTCTTATGATGGAAAGAGCGCGAGGCCGCGGACGTGAGTGACATAGTAGTAGAAGGCGGGGGCGGTGAACAAGAGACTATCGATTCTGTCCAGCATGCCTCCGTGGCCTGGGAGGATGATGCCGGAGTCTTTCACCCCAACGCTGCGCTTGATGGCCGATTCACAAAGATCGCCGAGCAACCCCGCGCCTGTTAGGAGGATGCCGAGCGCCAGCGCATCCGGCAGCGGGAGAGATGGAAGAAACCAGTGCTGAGCCAGGCAGGCGACACCCGTGGCCACGGCAACTCCCCCCAGCAGACCTTCATACGTTTTCTTCGGGCTGATCGAGGGCGCAAGCAGGTGCGTTCCCCACAAGATGCCTGCGTAATAGGCGCCGATGTCTGCGGACCAGGTGACAACCGCCACAAAAAGGACGAGAAGCTCCCCGGACGGCAGCGATCTGGTCGACACCAATGTGCCGAGCGTCAGGCCGACATAGACAAGTCCGAACAGGGTGACCGCCGTATCCTTGAAGCGGTGTTCCAGCGGAGCAGGCGACAGCACCATGGCTCCCACCAGAGCCGTCAACGCCAGCGTCAGAACATCCGCAAGCGAGAGCGGTGTGTAGGGGCGCGCAATGATCAGCGCCGTTGCGGCCAAGCCGATTACGACCAGCGCGACATGCCGCCGCTCGTGAAGGCTGATGCGATACAGTTCAAGTGTCGCGAGCACGCCCGCTATGACCAGCAGCAGTGCAAGTGACCACGCAGGAAGATAGCGAACGATGACGTAGACTACGGGCGCAAGGATCGCCGTCGTGTACACACGACGTGGATCGAACCGTCGGGCTGTGGCAGGGGCAGTGGCTGCGAGCGTCGGGTTGTCGGGCAGGGTGTTGGTGGGCACAGCTTGTCCTGCGGGGGCTATTGTGAGGATATGGTGCTCAGGACTCGCCCGAAACGGCGCTCTCTCCGCTGATATTCGATGAGCGCTAGCAAGAAATCCCGTCGACGGAAGTCCGGCCAGAGGGTCGGTGTGAAATAGAGTTCCGTGTAGGCCAGTTGCCAAAGTAGGAAGTTGCTGATCCGGGTTTCTCCGCTCGTGCGAATCAGCAAATCGGGGTCGGGCAGCGGATAGGTATAGAGATACCGCTGCACCAGGGCCTCGTCCACTTGGTCGGATTGCAGGGAACCGGAGAGCGCGTCCTTTATGATGCCTTTCACGGTGTCCACGATCTCGGTGCGACCGCCGTAGCTCAGCGCCACTGTCAGCACCATCTTGTCGAGATGCGCGGTGTCCTGTTCCGTGGTGCGCACCCAGTGCTGCGCCGATGGGGGGAGCAGTTCCAGCCGACCGATCGTTCGAAAACGTACCCGTTGTTCGATCAGGGTGGCACGTTCCGTCGAGAGGTAATATTCGAGGAGCCCCATCAAGGCGTTGATTTCCTGGGTTGGGCGGTTCCAGTTTTCCTGCGAGAAGGCGTAGATGGTCAGCGCCTGGATGCCAAGTTCCAGGCAGAGGGAAATCATCTCCCGGACGGAGTTGATTCCTTCCCGGTGGCCTGCGATGCGCGGCAACCCTCGCAGTTCGGCCCAGCGCCCGTTGCCGTCCATGATGACGGCCACATGTTTGGGTAGCAGGTCCGGCTCTAACTTTGCGGTGAGCTCAGATTCAGTCAGACGGTCGAGGCTGGAAGCCGGCGTGTGTGCCATGGAAACCGGATCGATGTCCTTTCATAGAAATTGGGTGGGCAGGCAAGCAAAGTCTACTGAGGGGGGAGGGGAATGTCAAACAAGAAGTGGGAAAATACTTAGAAAAGCCGCGACTTACCGATCTTCGCATTGCGGCTGCGGAAATGAATGGGCTATACTTCGCTCTCCGACTCCGACAACCAACGAACGGGAATAGATAGTTATGGCGGAAACAGCGCAGTTGACCCTCTTCGGTCTGACCGAGCGGGAAGCCCAGCAGGCCCTCAAGCGCTTGAGTGTGCGCGATGTCGATTATGCGGACCTCTATTTCGAGTCCCGCGTGTCGGAGTCTGTGTCCATGGAGGAAGGCCTCGTCAAGCGGGCGGCCAAGAGCATCTCTCAGGGAGTCGGCGTCCGTGCGATTGCCGGGGAGAAGACTGGATTTGCTTACTCGGACGAACTGACCAGGAAGGATCTGGAGCTCGCCGCAGAGACCGCTCGCTACATCGCCAATTCCCCCCAGGGCGAGCGTGCGGTGCCCGTTCCCGTCCAGCGCCGGCCGACCAGAGATCTCTATCCCGTCGACCGGGCGAAGGCGGAGGTGGCGACTGCCGATCGAGTGGCCCTACTGAATGAAATCGACGCAGAAGCCCGCCGGTACGATCCCCGCATCAAGAACGTCATGGCCTCGTTCAATACGGAATACAAGATCGTCGTCGTGGCCACGTCGGAGGGCACCCTGATCGGCGACATCCAGCCCCTGGCCCGGCTCCAGGTCAGTTGCATCGCCGAGGAGAACGGCAATAGACAGGTGGGGAGTTTCGGCGGAGGCGGCCGCGTCGGGTTGGAGTTTTTTCGCGAGCAGAATCGGCATCTGGATTATGCGCGGGAAGCGGCCCGGGAGGCGATTCTGAACCTGTCCGCCGTGGATGCGCCGGCGGGCGTGATGCCGGTGGTGCTGGCCAGCGGGTGGCCCGGCATCCTGCTGCATGAGGCGATCGGACACGGGCTCGAAGCGGACTTCAACCGCAAGAAGACCTCGGCCTTTTCGAATCTGGTTGGCAAGCGGGTGGCCTCCGACGTGTGCACGATCGTCGATGACGGCACGCTCCCGTTTCGTCGCGGCTCACTCAACATGGACGACGAGGGCACCCCGACCGGGTGTACGATGCTGATTGAGAAAGGCATCCTGCGCGGCTACATCACCGACAAGCTGAACGCGCGACTCATGGGGATTCCGCTCACGGGAAACGGCCGGCGCGAAAGCTACCAAAGCGTGGTCCTGCCGAGGATGACGAACACCTTCATGTTGGCGGGCGAGTCGGATCCCCAGGACATCATCCGGTCCGTGAAGAAGGGGCTCTATGCGGTCTCGTTCGGCGGCGGGCAGGTCGATATCACCAACGGGAAGTTCGTTTTCTCGGCGAGCGAAGCCTACCTCATCGAAGACGGAGTCATCACCAGGCCGGTCAAGGGGGCGACGCTCATCGGGAACGGGCCGGAGATTCTCACCAAGGTGTCAATGGTCGGGCACGACTTGAAGCTCGACAACGGCATCGGTACGTGCGGCAAAGACGGCCAATCGGTGCCCGTGGGGGTCGGATTGCCGACGATTAAGATCGATGCCATCACGGTGGGCGGAACCCTTTCCCATTAGCCGATGACCGGTGACGGAGAAAGAGAGCACGTGCTTCAACAGCCAGCAACAATTCGTATCGCCGAGCCGGACAACGGTTACGCTCAGCTCGCAACCGACGTGTTAGCTCGCGCAAAGGCTTGCGGCGCCACCGAAGCCGATATCGTGGTGGCGGACGGAGAGACGTTCTCAGTCCAGGTGCGCGTCGGTGCAGTCGATCGGTTGACGAAGGCGAGGGAAAAGCGTCTCGGTCTGAGAGTCTTCGTTGGCAAGAGGTCCGCCACCACGTCGACCTCCGATTTTTCGAGGAACTCGCTCGACCGTCTGGTGGCGGAGACTTGCACGCTGGCCAAAGCGGTCGTCGAAGATGAAATGTCCGGATTGCCCGATGCGTCCCAGATGGCTACCGACCTGCCGGACCTCGATCTCTACGACGGCACGACGATCGAGACCAACGTCCAAATCGACCTTGCAAAACGCGGCGAGGCCGCGGCCTTTGCGGAGGATCGGCGCGTGACGAATTCGGAAGGGGCGGAGTTCGATTCCTCCTCAGGCCGGGTGGTGCTCGCCAACAGCCACGGATTTGTCGGATCCTACAGGAGTTCCAGCTTTTCGCTGTCGGTGTCGCCGGTCGCCGTGGACCCCGACACGGGCGCCATGCAGCGGGATGCCTGGTACGAGGTGCAGCGAAAATTTTCCCGGTTGGCCTCCGCTGAATCGATCGGCCGGGAAGCCGCCAGACGGGCGGTGCGCCGGTTGGGAGCGCGCAAGGTCGCGACCAAGCGCGTGCCGGTGGTGTTTGATCAGGAAACGGCGGGGAGCCTGCTGGCCAACCTCTGCAGCGCGGCGTCCGGCTATGGGCTGTATAAGCGGGCATCCTTTCTCCTGGACCAGCTCGGCCACACGATCGCGTCCGACCTGATCACGGTGTACGACGACGGCCGCATGGTCGGCGGACTGGGGTCCCGGCCGTTCGACGGAGAAGGTCTCCCTACGCGAAAGACGACGGTCGTCGAGCGGGGCGTATTGAAAAGCTATCTGCTCGATACCTATTCGGGGAAGAAACTCGGACTGCCGTCCACGGGGAATGCATCGCGGAGCGTGGGCGAGAGTCCGTCGGTCGGTCCGACCAATTTCTACTTGGTCCCCGGAACGCACGCTCCGGAGCAGATCATCGGGTCGGTCAAGGACGGTCTATATGTGACGGAGTTGATCGGGTTCGGTATCAATATGGTAACGGGGGATTATTCGCGGGGGGCCTGCGGCTTCTGGATCGAGAACGGGGAGCTTGCTTATCCGGTCGAGGAGATTACCATCGCGGGAAACTTGAAGCAGATGTTCAGGGATATTGAAATGGTCGGGAGCGATCTGGTTTTTCGCGGGCGGATTGCCAGTCCCACAGTGAAGATCGCCGAGATGATGGTGGCAGGAGAGTAGGCAAGAGGTGATGTATGGCTGAAGCGTTGCGAGAGACGATGGTCCAATATCCCAGCGGAAACGTGACGGTTCGGGCGTTCGTTGCGGCCCCGCAGGCGAAAGACAGGCGGCCGGCGATTATCGTCATCCAGGAGTGGTGGGGGCTGACGGATCATATCAAGGACATCGTTAGGCGATACGCTGCGGAGGGCTACGTCGCCATCGCGCCGGACCTTTATTCGCGTTTGGGCAATGCCCTGACGACCGATCCCGGGGAGGCCGGCAAGCTGATGAATACGCTCAAGCAGGAGGATGGTCTCAAAGATCTCAACGCGACGGTGGCGTATCTCAAATCCGTGCCCGAAGTGGATGCGTCGAGGATCGGAGTGACGGGTTTCTGCATGGGCGGCTCCTACGCGCTCATGCTGGCTTGCGTGAACGCCGAGATCAAAGCGGCAGTTCCGTTCTATGGCCAGGTTCCCAATCCGGACACGCCGCTGCAAAAACTGGCCTGCCCGCTCCTATATATCTACGGCGAAGACGACGGGTGGATAACGAAAGCCGATGTGCAGCGGCTGGCCGCCGCCTTGAAGAAGTACAACAAGTCAGGGGAGATTAAAACCTATCCTGGAGCGCCGCATGCCTTCTTCCGCGACGTGGACAAGTCGGTCTACAGGCCGGAGGCGGCGAAGGATGCCTGGGCGCGAACGCTCGCCTTCTTCAAGCAGCATTTGAAAACATAAGTGAACACGGAGCGAGCGGCAGGGGTGAGAAGGCGCAGTCCTTCACCTTGCCGCTAACCCCGCGCCTCTCGCCTTGGAGAATTCACGCATGTCTCTCAACACCGAACTCGGAAGGAAAATGCTCCAGTTGATCACGTCGCGCTACGATGATCGGCATTGGCGCAAGAAAATCGAGAAGACCCTCAGCCTGACCCCTTCGGGCGTGGCAGACCCGATCCAGCAGCAGATCTTCATGTACTTGAAGCTCAACCTGAAGGCCTATAAGTCACGCCGGGCCGATCCGGATACCTGGATTATCGGCGGGTATGCCACGAAGGAAGTCATCGACCGAGCGAAGTTCCAGCCACACCTGGTCGGACCGTCGATCTCCAAGGAAGATGTGGCCTTCTTGGGCACCGATCCGGGCGACGAAGTCACCGATGCCTGGTGGGAAGAGATGCTGGTGCAATGGTTCGAATTGCCTGAGGAAGAAAAGCCTGTCGAGGGCGAGACGTCCGATGCTCAGGAGGGGGAAGCGAAACCTGCCTCGTGAAGCCTGACTCCCACGGTTATGAGGCGAACAAATCCATCTGTGCCGGCTGGGGCGGGTCGATTTGCAACGTTGGAGCCGCTGAAGAAGAGGCCGCGCCGGATGAGGCGGACTCGGCGGGTCTGCTGTAGCGGTCGAGAAAGTCTTTCAGTTTCTTGAAGTCCTCTTTCAGTGGCTCCAACAAATTCCCCTGATGCAGAGCAGCCGCGGGGTGCAGGAGCGGGAAGATCACAAAATCCTTCATGTAAAAAGCCTGCGCCTTGACTTTCGTGATCCCCACCTTTCGTTCGAGCAACGTTTGCGTGGCCCAATTGCCGAGCGTGCAGACCAGTTTCGGCCGGATGAGTTGAATTTGCTGCATGAGAAACGGCTTGCACGCGTCCACTTCGTCCGGTTCCGGATCGCGGTTGTTCGGCGGCCGGCACTTGATCACGTTGGCGATATAGATCTGATCCCGCGAGAGGCCGGCCGATGCGAGCAGGTCGTTCAACAATTTGCCAGCCGCTCCGACGAAGGGCTCGCCCTTCTGGTCTTCGTGAAATCCCGGCGCTTCGCCGACGAACATGATGCTCGCGTGCGGATTGCCCACGCCGAAGACGACCTGCGTGCGTCCCAGCCTGGCCAGCTTGCACCGCTGACAGTTATGAAGGGATTTCGCAAGTTCTTGGAGCGGGGTGAGGGTCATGGTTGAATGGAATCGCCCAAAAATTGGCGGCATCTTAGAAGTCCCTGCGCGCGATGTCAATGTGTGTCGGATGCGAGGAAAATGGATGACGCTCAACGGGTGGTATAGGCGGCAGAGAACCGGCCAGCTTGGATAGGCCCAATGAGTGCGTTGCGAATTCAAGGCACGGTGATGGGTGTGGCAGCGGCAGTGGCTTGTCCGCTGATTGTCGCAGCCGCTTCCGTTGAAATCATGGCGGCGAAGGATTCGCCGTTCTGCGAGAAGGTCGCCAGGCTCTTGGGAGAACGGTTGGCCCCCAGCGTCGATCTGCTGAAAACAGTGGAGTGGAGCCCGGTTGAGCTGAAAGGGCAGGCACCGAAAGTGCGGCAGTGTTCCAGCCTGGAGAAAACGTTGTTGGATGTGGACAACGACGGCCAGCAGGAGCTGGTCGTCAGGACGACGTTCTGCATGAAAGGCGCACCGAGCGACAGCCTCTACGTGTTTCCGGAGGACAGCGCCGTGCTGGAACGGATGACGTGGCAGGATCTGAGCCCGCTGCTCGCGACGCCGGACAAGTTCGAGCGAACGGGCGGGACCTATCCGCTCGCTGCGCTTTCTGTTCAAAAGGAGGCCCCTCCTGCATTGACGACTCTCTTTTCGATCCAGCCGTTCATCCTGGACGGCGCAACCTATGTCGGCCTGACGGATGCCCGGCGTGAGTGGATGGTGATCGCGAAGTATCTCCGCGGCGAACGGTTCGAGGATCGGTGCTATCTCCGGTGGACGGGACGGTGAGGGTCCCAGCCGGGATGATTAAACGTCAGGTCCGATGATGATCTCCCTGCATCGTCGGGCGCTGATGAGCGCGCTTTCGGCGTTGGCGGGCCAGCCTGTATCAGTCCAGGCCCCGGCGACGAGGAAATTCGGAAGCGGGCTTTGGGGGATGGGCCGGTGGATGGCGGCGCCCGGTCCGAGCGAGAGTGCCGCGTGGTCCTCCCGGTACACGTCACTCGCTCGAATCTCGTCGGTGGCGGCGTGAGGCAACAGCGTGCGTAGCACGGTCCCGCCCAGATCGATCAGTTGGGTGTCACTCAAATCCGCGAGTGATCGGTTTCCGATGGCGACTAACTGGTATCTGACTTCGTGAGAACCCCGCACAGTGGTGGTCAGTTGATGGAATGGCTGCCCGGACAAGAGCAGAAACTGCGGCGCCCGGTATTCTGTTCGGCAGATCGTCTGCACGATGATCGCTGGCACAACCGTCAACTCGGCGATCTGAGCGAAGTAGGCGAAGCGGGTCAGGAGCCATTCGGGCAGCAGAGCGAGCAGTTGGCGGGGCGAGAGCGTTGCGATGTACCAGTCAGCTTTGAGGAGCGTGCCGTCCCCGAGTCGCACAGCACCAACGGTGTTCCGCTCGAACTGTATCTGCGGGAAGTCGGACTGCTGCAAGACCGTTACGCCGAGGTCTTCCAGCGCAACCCTCAGTGGAGCTAGGAGACATTCGTCGAGAGAGCCCTGCAGGGACGTTAATCTGGCATCCGAGGCCCGGTTGAGAAACACGGTGCCGAGTGTCTGCGCAAAGACTGCCGCGGATAATCTGCTGATTTCGTTGCCGGTCAGCCAGAGAGCCAATGGATTCCAGACCTGGTCTTGCGCCGTCTGGGACTGTCCAATCGACGCCAGCCAGTTGCCGGCGACGCGGCTGTCCAAATCGGACGGAAGCGAGGCGGATCCTTCCCACAGTCGTTCGACGTACGAAAAAAGGTGCCAGCGTTCGTGCCATGCGAGGCTGCCGAACGTGAAGAGGCTCGGCACCCACTGTAAGATCCTGGGAAGGGCAAAGTAGTGGTAGGCGACCATCCGTCCGTCCGGCAAGCGCCATTTCAACGGGAGAATGGTCTCCGACAGTGGAGGGGCGTCGTGCGTGACGGTCTGTACCAGGCGCAGGGTCTCGTACTGGCAGCCCAGGAGAATGGCGGCGGCGTCGGAACGGCGGGCAGGAAGGTCTTGTCTCCAGACAGGATGGTCCAACAGGGTGACACGAACTCCCCGTCGGGCCAAGTCGTAGGCGAGTGCGAGCCCGGCCAAACCGGTTCCGAGGATCAGAACGGATTGTGGCGCGAGGGCCGTCACGAGAATCGGGAACGGAGCCAAATGCCGAACGCGATCGCCAGCCGGTGCGCCATGGAGAGGCCGATGCGCGTCCCGAATACCCGGTATTCCGACCGCTCGATCTTCTCCAGGATGCGGCTATAGACCCCGCGCATGATTTCGGCGACGGTCAAGGCCCGGCGTTCCTGCCGCGTGAGGCCCATCAAGGCCGTGCGCGCCTTCTCATAGTAGTGCCGGGCCCGCGCCGTTTCCCGCCGCATCAATTCCGTAAATTCTGGTGAGTGGGATTGTTGCAGAAGGGCCTTCTCCGAATAGCGGCACGCGCGTAGATCGTCCAGCGGAAGGTAGATGCGTCCCTGGCTTGCGTCGGTGCCGAGGTCGCGGAGAATGTTGGTCAGCTGGAACGCCATACCGAGGTCGACGGCATAGTCCTGCGCCCGCGCCGATGTGACGCCGAAGATATGGAGACAGATGAGCCCGACGACGGACGCCACGCGATAACAGTAGAGTGAGAGTTCGTCGAACGTGGCGTAGCGGTTGTTGACGAGGTCCATCTCCACGCCTTTGATCAGTTCCTCGAAATAGGCTTTCGGGATCCCGAGCGTTTTGACGTGGTGGGCCAGACTGACAGCGATGGGATTCGTCGGCGTCCCATGGTAGACCGCGTCAAGCTCATCGCGCCAGCGCTTGAGTTCATCCTGAGGATGGCTGCCGGGCGGCGGTTCGTCCACCGCGCTGTCGACGGCTTTACAAAAGGCATACACCGTGTACATGGCATCGCGCCGAGCTTTGGGCAGGAAATAGAAGGAGTAATAAAAATTGCTGCCGCTCCTCTTGGTGTAGGCCGCACAGTAGGCCTGGGCTTGGGCGGGAGTCATTCCGGCCACAGTCGCGCCCTCAGTTCGGCAAGCCGTGCCTCCCGGAGACTGTGGCTGATCGCATGGGCTTCGTGCAGATCTTGCACGGTGTGGGTATTGGCGACGGCAAGCACCTTCATCCCCGCAGACTTGGCGGCCCGAATGCCGGGCAGGGAGTCCTCGATGACCAGGCAAGAGGCGGGGGACACAGGGGAGGCCTGACTGTGTCGGTTCAATCCCGCCAGGGCGTGGAGAAACGGCTCTGGATCCGGTTTTCCGTTCGTCACGTCTTCTGCGCTGGTGATGTGGCAGAACGCTTTCCGGATGCCGGCCTGCTCAAGAATCAGGTCGATTTCGGGACGCAGCGCGCCAGATGCGATGGCCAGAGGATAGGTTGCCCTCGCCTCTTCCACGAACTCTCGCACGCCCGGAAAAATAACCAAATGCTCCTTGACCGAGGCCAAGTAGGCTGCTGCTTTCTTTTGCATCAGCTCCCGGACGAGCGCATCGCTCGCGGGGCGCTGGTTGACTCTCAGAGCTTCGAGAATGCAGCCCCGGTCGTCGAACCCCAGATACGTCGCGTAATAATCCGGTTCGGTCAGGGTAATGCCGATGTCGGCGAGTGTCCGGCGGAGCCCTTCATAGTGCAGCGGTTCAGTATCGGCTATGACTCCGTCGAAGTCGAAGATGACGGCGCGCAGGGTGTCGGTCACGTAGGCTGCTCGCAAGGTGTCGAGTGCGGGTAATGGACGGGGGGCATTATAGCACAGAGGGCGACGGTGCGCGTTGGCGCCGCCATACTCTGTGTGCGACGATGGCCTTCAGGAAGATCGCTACGGCTTCAGGCGGAGCCGGTTCTCCGCAATCCAACCCTTGGTGCCGTCATCGCTGCGAACGGAGTAGACCCAGCCGCTGTTCTGCAGATCGCCGTCGAGGATGGTCAAGGTGGTGCCCGGACGGATGACCGGGCCCGGTTTGGTTCCTGCCGGATCCTGCGTGAGGGTCACCAGATCGCCTGGCGCAGCGGGGTTCAGCACCACCGTCACCTTTTGGCCTTCGGCGAACATTGGACTCGGTGCAGCGGTCACAGGCGGCATGGCTGCGGCCGGAGCTGGCGGGTTGACGGGTGCGGGCGGCGTCGGAGGAGTTGAAGCGCTCGGCGCGACCGGTGCCGGGACCGATGCGGGAGTCGGCGGAGGAGGCAGCGCCGCCGAGGGCGGTGCTGGGGCCGGCGGTGCCATTGACGCCGGACCGCTGGGAGCCGGTTGAACGCCGGGCATTGCTGGTGCCGGAGCGGCGGGCCCCGACTTCATGGCGACTGGCGGCTGCGGTTGCGGCGGCACCGGAGATTCGCCCAGGAGCGGTCCGAGGAGATCCATCACCACTTCCGGCTCCATGGCGACGTACGCACCTCCGCCGGCGAGCAGCAGCAGGAGGATCCACAGAAGCGGCCGACCGCCGGACTTCTTCGGTGATTTCATGGGCGATGACCCGCGGACATTGGTGGTTTGCTCCAACTCCTCTTCCGTGAAT
>CAYULI010000042.1:0-26094 GCA_964445795.1 uncultured Nitrospira sp.
CCATTGTGGAGGATTGGATCTCTATCCAACCCACACGAAAGCCTGAAGAGCCTTCATAGTTTTCACTGCCATGGCAGACGGGACATTCGTCATTTCGGTGGATGGGTCGAGCGACCCAAACGGAAGAGACGGCATGGAGCGCGGAACCTATACGTGGGATCCGGCAACGGGAGCATTTGCCGCAACTGTGCAGGTGGATACCAACGGGCAGAATGGGCTGTCGCATGAAACCCCGCCGTTCACGGCGATCGTCAATCCCGCTAATACTCTAACGTTCACCCCCGGGGGCGGAGATCCACCGGTCGTTTTGACGCGCGTGATCGACAACGCCGTTCCTGCTAATCCTGCTGTTGGAGCGTGGCGGTTTGACAACACGGACGGACCGGGAACCATGGCGGTTGTCACGCTATTTGCCGATGGCATCTTCGTTCTGGTCACTGACGAATCAGATCCGATCAATGACGGAATAGAGCGGGGGACTTATGGTCCCGGCCCCGGTCAGGATGAGGTGATCTTTACCAAAGTAAAGGATACGAACGGCGATGCGGGGATCTTCGATCCGGCGGTACCTGGGCCAGTTACGCTCAAGGTCGTCATTAACGGCGATACGATGACGGTCACGGAACCAGGCAATCCCACACCCTTTATAGGAACCCGCATTCGGCCGCCGCAATAAATAAATGGCAAGCTCGTCTGCTGCTCGCGCATGTGCGCGAGCAGCAGACACTCAATTCCGCCAGTAAGGGAACAGGATGGCACGGGCTGAGAGGGAGGCTCTGATGAAGAGGCTTGCAATAGTGGGTTGTGTCGCGCTTATGAGCGGCCTGTGTTGGATCAGTTCGGCGGATGCCGTCGAGTTCGCCGTGGTCGGCGCGCGGGCGGCTGGTATGGGTGGCGCCGGGGTTGCGGTGACGTCGGATGCCTATGCGACCTACTGGAATCCCGCCGGTTTGGCGATGACCAAGACGGTCGACATTCGCGTGGGTGTCAGCGCTCAGGCGATCGATCGATTGGGCATCAAGGACATCATCGATGACATCGAGGAATTCAACACCAGTGATATTTCGCAGGCAAATATCAACAAGGCCAACGAGATTGCGAATCGCATCAATCGGTCCGGGGCGTCGCTCTCCGCCATTGGTGCGGCGGGTGTGTACATCAAGGGCTATTATGGCGATCATGCCTTTGGTTTCAACGTCTCGGATGTGGCGACGGCCGGCATGTTCGTGTCGCGGCCGGTGACCGTGACGTCAGGAGGTGGAACGGTCTCCTTGAACGGGCAAATGGCCCTCAACGGGCTGGAAGCCAGGCAAGCCGTTGCATCATACGCCTACGCATTCATGGACCGCATGTTTTCTCTCGGCGTCAGCGGCAAGATCATCCAGGGCGCAGCGTACGCCGGAACGGCGACAATCCAAGGCGGCGACGATGTGTCGTTGTCCGACAATTTGGGCAAAGCCAAGACCTCCACGGCATTCGGCATCGATGTCGGAGCCATGTTCCGCCCCTCGTCCTGGCTGAGGATGGGCATCGTGGCCAAGGATATCAACCGCCCTTCGTTTGACGCCCCGAACGGCCAGAAATTCTATCTGGATCCCCAAGTCCGGGCCGGTGTGGCGCTGAACCCATGGGACACACTCACACTCACGGCAGATGTCGATGTCACGAAGAACAAGACTCTGGTCCCCGATATCAAGAGCCAAGTCATCAGCGTGGGCGCAGAGCAGACGATTTTATCGGAACTGCTGTCGCTGCGTATCGGAGCTTTTAAGAATACCGCGGACGCCAACTCCTACATCACCCCCACGGCCGGATTCGGGGTCCGCGTGTTTGCGCTTCGTGTGGATTTAGGTGGCGGGTACGACTTCCGTGAACGTGGCGCGCTGGCGTCCGGCACGGTGGCGATGACGTTCTAAGCAGGTGTCAGAAGAAGGAGATCATCCGTGAGAAAACTGGTTGGCATCTTCAGTGTAGGGATGGTGGTCCTTGCCGGGTGCGGAGGTCTGCAAGAAGTGTGGGAGGCCCCCTCGGCGGCGACGTTCAAACCGAAGACGATCGCCGTGCTGCCGTCGATGGTCGGACCGTACGAGGGTGCGCGTGAGGCGTCGCAACAGGCGCTTGTGAGTGCACTGAGCAAGACGGGCCGCTACGAAACAGTGATCGGTCCCGATCAGGTGAATGCCGCGTTTGTGGCCAAAGAGGCCAGCGATCTTCTCGCGGTGTATTAGAACCTATCTCAAAATCGATTTTTAGGGAGATCGGTATCTCAACGCCTAGCCGTGCGCATCGGAAAGGATCGAGTCGGGCCGAAAACACGTGTCTTGGTTTCTCGGTATCACAAGTCTGCACTCGTTCGGGACATCGACCTTCGATTTTGAGATAGGTTCTATTCAAAGTTAGATACCACCGGACAATCGGATCCAGGCATGGCTAGTAAGTTGGGTCAATTGGTCCAGGCTGATGCTTTGCTTATCCCAAAGGTGAACAATTGGGAGTATGGTCGTGCCGAAGGTGACAGCTTCGGGAAGGTCGGGTTCGGGCTTCGTTTGATCGACGCGACCACCGGTACGATTGTGTGGAAGGGGCGGCACGACAAGGTGAAGACGTACATGGTCTTCAAGCCGTCGCTCAAAGACATCGCGGAGGACTTATCGGAATACATGGTGAAGTACTTGCCGAAGTAGCCGCCATCGTCAACGCTGCTATGGCCTCACACGCAGCCGCGATGACCGGGAGCGAGGGATGTGATCCTGTGCGCGTCTCTCGCTCTTGGTGTTTAAATGGGAATGACTGCCGGACGATTCCCGATCGCTGCCGCCGGACGGCGTTAGATCAATCGATCGAGAATATCGGCCGGCACGCGGCTGCGCAGGTTCGGGTAGGCCTCGATCAACCGGGCGATGTCGGCCAGGTCTTTTTGCCGTTTGCTGGCCCTTTGGGAAGAATCGCTGGCGGCCCACACTTTGCCTTGGAGGATGTCTTCAAGGCTGGCGACAGGAAGCCGGCGGCCCAGCACGTCTCGCTCGTTTGCACGGGACACGAATGGTTCGTAGCGCGGATCGATCTGAATTTGCACGCGGAGGTCTGAACCGGGGGATGACACGTTCAGGCTGTGAGGGAACGCCTCCACACGAAACTCGCGACGCACCCAGTCCTCAACGGCTCTACGTTGATCGGTCGCAATGACGATGTCAAGATCCAGGCTGACGACCGGATCGACATAGGCATTCACGCCTTGTCCGCCGAATACGCAAAACCGAATGCCGCGCGCCGCAAGACCGTCCAGCAAGCGATCGAGAAAATCAGTTTGGTCTGCCACAACGACTTTCCAGAACGTTTGGGCCAGCATGTGTACCGGTCTCCTTCACGGCTCTCATCCTAGCAGGGTTCCTCTCGTTGGTAAACCTTTGGACTTGGTAAGATCCCTCTTCGCCTTTATCCCTGTGTCGCTCGGTCCTTCACCGGCAATCCTTCCAATTCCATGATCCGCAGGGCGTTGGTGGTCGGGCAGGGGCCCGGACGAAGTTGATAGTCGAACTGCAAGGCGCCGCCGGATACGGTTTCTTGGAAGTGGACGTTGCTCAGGCCCGGCACTGTTTTCTCCAGATCGGCCAGCTCCAGATCATGCGTGCTGACGAGGCCGAACCCGTTGCCTTTCGCCAGCGAGGCGATGTAGGCCCGGCTGCCGATCAACCGCTCGCGGTTGTTGGTGCCTTTAAAAATCTCGTCGATCAGAAAGAGGACCGGTGGCTCCTGCCGCAGGCGTGTGGCGTCGAGGATCGTTTTGAGCCGTTTCACTTCCGCATAAAAAAACGACAAGCCGGCATCCAGTGAATCGTCGATGCGAATGCAGCAGGCGAGCCGGCTCCACGTCCACTCAAATCGATCGGCGCAGACCGGCGCGCCGGCTTGCGCCAGGCAGACATTGATGCCGACGGTCCGCAGGAACGTGCTCTTGCCGGACATGTTCGAGCCGGTGATGAGCCGGATGGATCCCAGGCCGGCCAGATGGAGGTCGTTGCCCACGCGCGTGCCGACAGGGATGAGCGGATGCCCGAGTTGCTCGGCCTGCAACGCGGCCGGCGCCCTATTGTCCCTGCCTTCCGGCGTCACCGGCGTCGGCCAAGCGTAGGCCGGATGGAGATAGGCGAAGGCGGCCAGCGCCGACGCGGCTTCGACGTCCGCCAGACAATCGAGCCAAGTAGGGAGCCGATCGCGGATGTCCTCCTGAACCTTCCGTAGACGCCGGCAGAACCACAAATCCCACGGACAGAGGGCGTTGATCGCCAGATGGACAAGCGGGTGCGCCTTGATGCTGATGGCGTGAAGCGCCCGGGCGGCCCGCGCGACGTGGTGGGAGGGGCGAGCGGTGCCTTGCGCGAGCGCCGCGCAGGCGGCGGCCAGGCGCGAGTGCCGTCGCCGGGCGTGCCGTTCCAGGAATCCGAGTACCGTGCCCAGCCGTTCCATTTCATGATGGAGTCCCACGGCATGTTCGAGCAGTTCCTCTCCCTGATCGGTCAACAAGTAGATCGCGGCGTAGGCACCGAACGAAAACATCCAATATCCCGGAATCCAATTCAGGAGAGCGCCAAGCCCAAGCACAATCGTCGAGAGCGCCAGTAGGCCCTGCACGGCCAGGACCAGATCAAGGTGCGCGATGCCGACCGGGTGTTCCAGCACGGCGGCCAGGCGGCGGCCGTTGAGTTCTTGTTCGCCGGCGAGCCGGGCATCGAGCACCAGCCGGTCGCGAAACAACGCGCGTGGAGCCAGCTCTTTGACGAGGCCTTGCCGCGCGGTCCAGACGGTTGGATCCGGCGGTTGAGTCAACAACCACGCGTGCAACCGTTCACGGCCGTGGTCTGAAACGGTCGTGTCGAGCAGGTGGGTGAGCGAATGAGGGCCGACGAGATCCAGGTCCTTGGCATAAAGGTGCGAGGGCGGCGGTTCGCCGTGCCGCGGCGGGATGGCGTGCCAGTCCAGCGCGATGCGGGCGAGGTGGACGGCCTTGATGCTCTTCCAGATTCGGAGGCGGTGAATCCGGCTTTCGAGCCTGTTATGATATGCGGCCACGGCGACGAACACGGCGACGAAACCGGCCAGCGCGAGATTGCCGCCGTGGTACCAGGCGAGCTTGTAGAGCGTCACGGTGCAGGCGAGGCCGGTGAGAAACAGGATGAGTCGCCAGCGCGTCACGCGCGCGCTCGCCGCCGTTCCCGTTGCGAGCAGGCGGTCGATGCGCGCAAGCAAGCGTTCCAGTTGCCGGGCTCGGGATCGGACCATGATGGGTGCGACCTTACTGGGAACGATCGTGATTCGTCAAACGTGAAGAGCGAACGGAGCATGGAAGGTGCCGGCCGACTGGGTCGATGTCTGTATCCAAGCAAGAGTGGATGCCGGCGAGCTGATGGGGATGCTCGACGACCCCGCCTTGCAAGGGGCGTGGGAAGAGGAAGGCACGGTCCACCTCTACTGGCCGGAAGCGCAGTGGAGTCGCGACCGGTTGGCATCGGTGAGACGCGCGCTCTCGCGGCTCGATCGAGCGGACGGGGCGGACCCTCCTCTGCTGGTCAATCGCATCCCCCATCAGGATTGGAATCAGGAGTGGACCCGTTCGGTCAAACCGGTGAGGATCGGCCGCCTGGTGATTCGACCGAGCTGGAAGAGCGTGTCATTGGGTCCCCATGATCTGGAGATCGTGCTCGATCCCAAACGGGCGTTCGGCACGGGACATCACGCGACCACGCGCATGCTGCTCGAATGGTTGCAGGACGAGGTGTGCGGGGGCGAACGAGTGCTGGACGTGGGCACCGGCAGCGGCATCCTGGCCATGGCTGCGTTGCGGTTCGGCGCGGCGCATGCGGTCGGAATCGACAACGATCCAGTCGCGATTGACTGCGCGCGCGGCTATGCGAAAGCGAACGGGTTCGGCGACGAGCTGACGCTCCACTGCGGCGCGCTCACCGGCGAGCAGGTCTACGATCTGGTGGTAGCCAACCTCGATCGGCCAACGCTGCTCGATTTGGCTGACCGGCTGGCACACTGCACGCGGTCCCGGCTGCTGGTCTCCGGTCTGCTGACGGACCAGCGGGACGAGATCACGGCGGCGTTTGCAGCGGCGGGTCTTTCCCCCGGTCGACACCGGGAGCAAGAGGACTGGTTGGCGATGGAGTTCACCCCGGCGCAATCTTGCGAGGGAGCGTGAATCGGATGGATCGCGGTCGACCGCCCTATCCGCATGTGCATCAGATCAATATTTCGGACGGCGGCGTGCCGAAACGGCCGGTGCTCGAAGCGCGAGTCACCGAACAGGGCTTGGAGGGCGATCGCCAGCGGAACCTCAAGGTCCACGGTGGAAAGGACCGTGCGGTGTGTCTGTTTTCGCTGGAGCTGATCGAACGGTTGCAGGATGAAGGCCATTCCATCGATGCCGGTTCGTCCGGGGAGAATTTGACCGTGGCGGGATTGGACTGGGAGCTCGTGCGGCCGGGGGTGCGAGTCACAGTGGGGCCGGACATCGAGCTCGAAGTCATGAGCTATACGGCGCCCTGCAGCCACAACGCGCGCTGGTTTCGCGATGAGGATTATTCCCGCATCTCGCAGAAGAAGCATCCCGGCTGGAGCCGGGTCTATGCTAGAGTGCTGCGCGGCGGGATCGTGCGGCCGGGCGACGCCATCGAACTCAAGAGCGGAGCGCTTCTGGCATCTGGCCCAAACGCGCGTCACCGTATCTGACCGCTGCCATAAGCAATATGCTGTCAGCCGTCAGCTCCCAAAGCGAAGATGATGGATCGCGTGCTCGAACCAGAAGTGATGGACGACGAGGCCCAGGTGCTGGCCTATGCGCAGGCGGACTTCTCGAAAGAGAATCAAGGCTTCGTCGATCGCTTCCGCGAATACTTTCCGGGGTTTTCCGACGGCCATGTGTTCGACCTGGGGTGCGGCCCGGGCGATATTCCCATCCGTTTCGCCCGCGCGGTGCCCGGCTGCCGGATCACGGGTGTCGATGCCTCGGCTCCCATGATTCGATGGGCGGAACAGACGGCGGCCCAGGCCGGGTTGTCCGAGCGCGTCTCCTTCCGCTGCGAACGGTTTCAGGAGATCGCCGGGGCGAATCAAGCCGACGCCATCATCTCGAACAGTCTCCTCCATCACCTTCCCAATCCGTTGCAGTTCTGGCACAAGGTCCGGATGCTGGCGAAGCCGGGTTCGCCGGTGCTCGTCATGGATCTGCTCCGACCGGAATCCCCGGAAGCGGCCCAGGCCATCGTCGAGCAGTATGCCGCCGGCGCGCCGGAGATCTTGCGGCGCGATTTTTACAATTCTCTGCTGGCCGCCTTCACGGAAGACGAGATCGGCTCGCAGCTCGCTCAGATGAACCTCACCCGGTTGCTGATCGACGTGCCGGACGACCGGCATTGGGTGGCGGGCGGGATTGTGTACTGATGATGCGGCGGACTTGGTGGCTCTTAGTCTTCTTAATTGTCCTCTTATGCACGCCCCTAGCTTCGGCCCAACTTGACCGGCTCAGAAAGTCGAGACCGGTGGAGGCGGCGGCTGCGATCGACGCACCGATGGTCGAGATTCCGGCTGGTGAGTTCGTGATGGGGTTCGACGGCACGCAGGCGTTGGAGGACGAGCGGCCGGCGCATCGCGTGTGGCTCGATACCTATTCCATGGATCAATACGAGGTGACGACGGCGCAGTATGCGGCGTTCCTCGCGGCGCAGCCGCGGCCTGCCCCGTGGCAGTGGGAATCCGTCAATCTCGCTCTGCATGGCGACCGGCCGGTGATCGGCGTCGATTGGCACGATGCGGATGTTTATTGCCGCTGGCAGGGCAAGCGGCTGCCGACGGAAGCGGAATGGGAAAAGGCGGCCCGTGGAACCGACGGGCGACTGTACCCGTGGGGGAATCACGTGCCGACCGACAAGTTGGCCAATTTCGCCCTGGGCGCACGGTTCAGCTATAGCCAGGTCTTGATGCCGGTGCAGTCCTACGAGGCAGGAAAAAGCCCGTATGGTCTCTTTCACATGGCGGGCAACGTGTGGGAGTGGGTGTCGGACTGGTACGGTGCGAACTACTATGAGCACAGTCCGGAGAAGAATCCCACCGGCCCTGGACAGGGCCAGTTCAAAGTCCTGCGCGGTGGCTCCTGGTCCGATCTGCCGAAGTATCTCTTGACCTACGGACGATTCAAACTGCCCCCGGAAACAAGAAATAGCTACACCGGCTTCCGTTGCGCCAAATGACGAAAAGGCCTTCGGTCGTCATTCGTCGATTGCCTGACAACTTCGTGAGCCTGGACCGGCTCAGGAGAGGTGTTCGGTGAGCCAGTCGGCGATGAGGTTCGACATCCGCTTGAAGTCGTCGCCTTTCGTGAACTGGTGATCGGCCCCCGGCAGGATCTCCAGGCGCTTCTTCACCCGAAGCGCGTCATAGAGCCGTCTGCTTTGGTGAAGCGGCACGTGCTCATCCTTGTCGCCCTGCACGATGATGGTGGGCGCGGTGATACGTTCCGCCGGTTCATAGGCGATGTGCCGCAAGCAGTCTTCGTAAAAGGCGTACCGCAGCGGGATGCGGTTCGCTCCGCCCATGATATTCGGGATCGTATCGGTGGCTTTCCATCGTGCCATCTCGCTTTCCCCGAATTCCAGGCGCAGTTCCTCCGCGAAATCGACGACAGGACATTTCAGCGCGAGGCAGACGAGGTCGGTTCGGCGCGCGGCGGTCAGAATCGATACCAATCCACCGAAACTGGAGCCCATCAGGCCGATCTTTCGAAACCCTTTGCCGGACACGAGGTCGATAGCCGCCTGAGTCTGTTCCACTGCGAGCGTGGTCGTGATGCACTCGAAGGGGCCCTCACTTTCCCCCTGCCCGAAGAAGTCGAAACAGAACGTCCCGATGCCGCGCTCCAGCAGCAGGCGGGTCACCGTCCTGTTCGTCGTGCTGTTCTTGCTGGACAGAAATCCGTGGCAGAACACCGCGATGCGGTCTGTGCCGCCGTCCGGAACCGCCAGGAGAGCGGCCACGGAGTGGCCGGGAGAATCGTAGAACGTCAGCCGTTCTTCCATGGCTGCGATTCTAGCAGAGTTGCGCGGGTGAAATGGATGATGATCACGATGTTGATCGGCGCCAGGACGAGATTGCGCTCCTTCGTGATCCGGGCCACTTCATGAAAAAACTGGTTGAAGTCCGTGACCACGTCCGTAGGCGGGAACCATTTCTTCAACACCGCTTCGATCTCGGCGACTCGTTTGCCCTCAAATTCATGGATCGGGTGAAAACGCTTCGGCTCGCGCATGTTCCTTCCGCCGACGCTGGCCACGAACATCGCCTGCGGTTTTTCCAGTCCCCCAAGCTCGTTGATGTGTCCGTAAATATAATGGGCGAGGAACGACAGAGCGTTTTCATAATGGCCGGAACTCCGGAACGACCCGCTGGCGTCCACGCCGATGGAGAACGTGGCTTTCGGCTTGCGGGGTTCGGAGGTGTCCCCGGTGCGGCTCAGCAGCGTTCCAATGACGGGAGGTTACGCGACGCAGGATAGGACCGGATTGTCCCAGAGGTGCAGGGCGGGGGTACGCGGGTGTACAGCGGACGATTGGCTATGTCGGCGAGGGGGCCGATTCCTCCGGCCGGGCGCTGAGCACCATTGCCAGCTTTACGCAGAACAGGATCAGGCTGCCGAGCAGCAGCGCGAAGCTGGTCCATGTCGTGACGAGAATGTAGGGCGACGAAAGGGGAACGTTCCAGACGAGAGAAGCCAGAACCGCAAGCCCCATTGTGCCCAGGCTGAGCGTCGCAATCTGAATGGTCCGCCAGCGATCCGCGATGGCCGTGAGCCGATCGAGATACGACCTGCGTTTCTTGTTGCTGGGGATGCGACTGACCGCCACGGTCACGGGAATCAAATGGGACAGTGCTCCCATGATCGTGTGAACCACGAACCCGATGAGCATCATGTGCGTGTAGGCGACGAGGTGGAGTGTGCCGTACGGCATGAGGGGTGGGCTCGACAGACTGTTAAGGCCGACGAAGATTCCGAACAGGATGGTGATGAGAAAAAAGAACGTTCCGATCAACAAATGATCGGAAGCCGCGGTGCCCTTTCGGGGAGCTGCCTTCCAAGTTCTGGAGAGATTGATGGCATAGAGTGTCCCTCCGAGGAAGAGAATCCCTCCGCCGGCGATCTCGATGGGAACGGAGGATTTGAGAAATCCGCCGACCAGTACGGCGATGCCCAGCGGCATGAGAATCAGCACTAAACGGGCGAGCCGCGGACTGGCCAGCGGCGTGTTCAGGACCGTGGGCAGCAAGTTGTGCATCGTGCCGACGATCACGAGCGTGACGAAGCCTAGCAGATTGAGGTGAATGTGCGCGAGCCGCACATAGCCGTAGGATTGCAGCGGTTGAACGAGCGCCATCGTCTCACCGCAGGCCAGCCCGCCGAAGAGCGCGAGTACCCCTGCGGCGTAGTACCAGAGATTGAGCGGCGGAGCGTTGAGGCTCCGCCTCGCTTGTGCCCAGGCATCGCGGGCGACCCAGAGGAAGGCGCCCACGACCAGGAAGCCGGCGAGTCCGACAATGACGAGCTGCCGCAGCCAGAAGCCGGCCAGCATGCCCACGGCGGCGGTATTGATCGCCAGGAACAACACCGGATGGGAATCCCGCTGCTTTCCTCCGGTCATGAGCAAAGGGGGGATGAACGCCAGAAATCCGCCCAGGATCATTTGAGCGATCCCTCCAACCAAGGCGGCGTGGACATGAACCGGCCGTACCCACGCAGGCAGCGGAGTGCCGTGGACGAGGCTGATCAGGAGGGCCAGTCCTAGCATCGACGACAGCACCACCCAGCCGAAGCCGGTGAGGAGAAATGTCGTGGGAGGGCAATGCCAACGCAACATGGGGCTCCCTATGGCTCCTTATCGTTCGAGGAAATAGAAATGGTCCGTGGGGCCGATCCCGTGGCCGATGGCCAGGCCGTGTCTGATCGCTTCGGTGACGTAGGCCTTGGCCGCCTGGACGGCGTCGAGCACGGGCCGGCCCCGGCCGAGATGCGCCGCCAGCGCGGAAGCGAAGGTGCAGCCGGTGCCGTGTGTGTGCCGGATTTCGATGAATTCGCCTTTCAGGACGTTGAAGAAACGTCCGTCGTACAGCAAATCGGTCGCCCGGTCCGACAACAGATGGCCGCCCTTGATCAATACATGCTTGCACCCGAACCCGTGAATCGCTTTGGCGGCGCGTCTGGCGTCGGCCAGCGAGGCGATCTCGATGCCGGTGAGCTGGCGGGCCTCATGCACGTTCGGCGTCACGATCAACGCGAGCGGCAGGAGCTGCGTTTTCATTGCCTCGACGGCGTCCGGCTTCAGGAGTGGATGGCCGCTCTTCGAGACCATAACGGGATCGACCACCAGCTTGTCCACATGCTGCGCCTGCAGCCGTTTGGCGATTAGTTCGACGATGGCGGCGGAAGACAGCATGCCGGTCTTCACGGCGGCGACGTCGAAGTCGTCGAAGATCGCGTCGAACTGTGCGGCGATGATCGACAGCGGCAGCTCGAAGACCTCGGTGACCTCCTCAGTGTTCTGGGCGGTGATGGCCGTGATCACTGACATGGCGAACACGCCGTTGGCCGACATGGCTTTGATGTCGGCTTGAATGCCGGCGCCTCCGCCCGAATCGGACCCGGCGATCGTTAAGACTTGCGTAAGCGTGTGGGACATAGAGCGATCACCGCGGTTACGGCGTGGCCGGAGCGACATTCGAGGTGAGGGCCAGCCCGTCGATCGTGAAGGCTGCGTCCCGGCGTGGCGATTTTTCGTGGTAGTGGAGTGTGAACCGGGTACCCGACGCATCGTCCGGCGAGGTGAAGGTGAGCACCGCCCGATCCTTTTCGCGTGGGGAGAGTTCGAGCCCGCGGGTGCATAGCCCGTCTCGGTTTTCTTCGACCCCTTGGGACCAGGTCGCGCCGCGCTCGTCTTTGAGCGTCGTGTCCTGCAAGAGGCACAGGATCTTGAGATCGCGCGGGGACTTGTTCTCGATCGTCAAGTCCATCTTGATGTGATGGTCTTGTTTCTCCATCGCCAGGACCACCAGCTCGTACAGCTCGTTGCGGTGGAATCCCAGGCCGGCCGGCGCCGCCGGCTCCGTCGGAGCCTCGACCTTCGCGACCACCGCGGGCTTGTCGGCGTCCCTCATCAGCTCTCCGAGGGGGCCCGCTTTGGGCAGGGTTCCGCGCGCGGCGCCGACGACCTGCGCGTTCAACGGGCTGATCAGTTTGGCCGTGACCAGCAGGCCATCCGGCGAATCGAGGAACGACCCGACGACGAAGGCATCCGCGCGGATGGCCTTGGCCGCCCGCCGCACGGCTTTCACGTTGGCGGGCTCGATTTGCGTGACGCGCAGCTTCTTCAAGGTGGAATGGACCAGAGTCCGGTCCACCACGTTCAATTCGCCGGCGAGAAGCACGTGTGTCCCGATTTCGTCCGACAGGAATTGACCGATGAGCGTGGTGCGCCCCTTGGCGTCGGTGAAATCGAGAAACGCCAGACGCCGCTTCTTGGCCTTGACGGCCTCCGTTATGACGCCTTCCGCCAGTTGCTTCAAGCTCTCTTCGTAATTCGTCCCTGCCCAAATCGGTGCGGTCAGGACGGTCTGGACCGCCACCACGAAGGAGAGGAGGGATATGCGAGCCATGACCATACGTGTGGCGCCATTATACTCGGGATTGCGCGAGAGTCCACAGTTCGGCCGTGCCGATGTCGTCACGCTTTCTCACTCTCGGTCCGCCGGATCATGGCCGCGAATGCCTGGACGAGCCGGCCGATCCCGTAGCCCAACGGCATCAGGACGAGGAGGATGAAAGGGAGGAAAAAGTAGACCAGCGCGCCTTGCGCGTCCGGGTATAGAAGGGCGCTCAAGTGCGTCCAGAAACTGACGCCGAACATGAGAATGAGACTTCCGACAACGCCGGCCTTCCGGCGTGACAACCGCGCCGGGTCGAGTGCGTTGTTCCAACCGAGGTGAAACAGGAGGAACAGGGCGCAGACTACGAATGGAGCGGCGCTCAACACTCCGACGAGAAAATAGTGGTAGCCCGGCGCGAAGAAGTGCAGGGTTAGATAGCGCAAGGCCTCTCCCGCGGTACGGCGATGGGCCGATACTTCGAACAGTGCCAGCAACCCCCACGGCATCGTCAGACTGAGCAGGATACTTCCCCAGAACAGAGCGAGGAGCGGGATGGCCGGTCGCGATGCGGAAGCCTCGACGGTCATGACGTCTTCTCCTTGCGCAGGGGTTCGAGCGCCTTGAGCGCTTCCGGCGTACCGATCGCTTCCAGCGCTTCGGCGGCGCTTTCGGTGACGATGGGATCGGGATCGCGCAGCGCAACGATGAGCTCGGGCACCGCCTCTTCCGCCGCCGGGCCGATCGCCCTCAGCGCCTCCGCCGCGAGATATCGGTTCAAGGCGAGCGAATCCCTAAGCACCGAGATCAACATCGGCGCCGCATCTGCGGCGTCCGGTCCCAACTGTGCGAGTTGCTGGAGCGCGTAGTCTTTCTCGCCGGGGTGTTCGAGCAACGAGACGAGGTGTGCGACATCCTGACGGGCATGTTGGCCGGCATGTTCCAGCGCGACTTCGGCGAGCGCCGCCACGGACTTGTCCTCGTCGTTCCGCAGATCCATCAGCGCGGGCAGGGAAGGCGCGGTGACGGACACGTGAAAGGCGAACTGGGCGGCCGCGCGATAGCGGACGATCGAAGCAGGGTCGCGCAGGGCCTTCGCCAACGCCGCGACGATCTCCGACTGGGGAATGCCGATCGCGCCCAAGGCGCCTGCCGCCCGTTCGCGGACCAGCGGGTCCGTATCGTCCAGCATCGTGATCAGCGAAGGCACGGCCGGCTTGGCGACCGGCCCCAGATTGCCCAACACCGCGCAGGCCTTGCGCCGGACTTCGGCATCGGAATCCCAGAGTGCGGGGAGGAGACCGGTGACGACCTCGCGGGCGGCTTGCAGGTCGAGTGCGCGAATCGCCGTCGCCGCTGCGGCGCTCGGGTCTTGATTCGGATCGTGCAGGGCGAGATCGACTAGGGCGGGCAGAGCGCCTTTGGCATCGGGCCCCAGCTTGGCCAACCACTGCGCCGCGAGAATCCGGGCTGCGGTGTCCTGGTCTTTGAGCTGCCCGATCAGCTTCGGCACCACTCGAAGACCCGTGTGCTGCCAGTAGGTGAGCCCGAGAAGAGCGATCAGGACCCCCAGCCCGACGACATTGAACCAGATCTGCTTATGGCTCACGCCGATGCTCTCCGACCATCATTACACCGGCCATTGTTCTTCGTTCCAGGCCATCTCCCAGAACATCCACTCGTACCGCGAGCTGAGGATGAAGGCTTCTTCCATGCGCCGCCGTTCCTCTGCGCCTGCGGTTTCCGCCCACAGATCGACTTTTTTCCGCATCCATTGCTGCACCTCGGCGAACTCCGGCGAGGCATAGAGCATCAGCCAGTCGCGATAGGGGTGATGCTGGGGGGGCGGGCCTTTCCTCAACAGATACCGCCCCACGACACAGTAGATCCAGGCGCAGGGAAGTGCGACGACGGTGATCTCCGCCGCCGATCCGCTGTGTGCGACCGCGAGCATGTGTCTGGTGTAGGCGTAGTTCGTGGGTGCCATCGGGGTGCGCGTCATGTCACGCGGAGTCATCTTCCACCGCTTCCCATAGTTCTCGTGCAAGCTGCGCTCGACGGTGATCGTCTCTTCCGCCAGCTTGGCGAACCGCAGGGCGCTCTCGGAGTCCGGAGCTTTCAGCGCGCCGGCTGCAAACACGCGGGAGAGGTCGCCGAGAAACCTCGCGTCCTGCAGGATGTAATACTTGAATTTGTGCTCGGGCAGATAGCCGTTACCCAACGCGATGACGAAGGGATGGGTAAGCTGCGCATCCCAGATGGGCCGAGCGAGTGTGCGAAGGTGGTTCGAAAACGACATGGTGTGCGTGTCAGTCATGCATGCGGCGGCCAGGGCCTGGGGAGGCGGTTGAGGCCGTCCAGCGCGGCGACTTTATAACATTCCGCGAGCGTCGGATAGTTGAAGACGGTGTCGATGAAGTAGTCGAGCTTCCCCTTGAAGGCCATCACCGCTTGTCCGATGTGGATGAGTTCCGTGGCTCCTTCCCCGATGGCGTGCACGCCGAGCACCTCGCGGGTCTCCCGGTGGAAGAGGAGCTTCACCATTCCCGTTTCGTCTCCGATCAACTGGCCGCGCGCGATTTCGCGGTAATGGGCGACGCCCACGCCGAACGGCACCCCGGCTTTCGTCAGCTCCTCTTCGGTCCGGCCGACCATGGAGATTTCAGGAATCGAATAAATCCCGTAGGGCAGGAGAGCGGTGTCCGAACGGTCGGGCTGGCCGAAGGCGTGGCGGGCGGCGTGGCGGCCCTGCTGCATCGAGGTCGAGGCCAAAGCCGGAAACCCGATCACGTCGCCGGCCGCGTAGATGTGCGGAACCGATGTCTGAAAATGCTCGTTGACCTTCAGGCGTCCGCGTTCATCGGGCGATAACCCAACGGCTTCGAGGTTGAGCCCTTTGGTGGCTCCTTGACGGCCGATCGCGTACATCAGCGTTGTGGCCAGGATCGGTGCGGCGCGCTTGAGACGGACATCGATCCGGTTGCCCGCAACTTTCTCGATCGCCAACACTTCTTCCTCGTGGTACAGCGTGACGCCGATGCCTTTCATCTGTTGCTGGAGCGCCTCGATGATCTCCGCGTCGACGAATTCCAGCAGGCGCGGCCGTTTGTCGATCAGGGTGACCGGCACCTCCATCGTGGCGAGAATCGAGGCGTACTCGGTTCCGATAACGCCGCCACCCACGATGACGATGGAATCCGGAATGCGTTTCAGGGTGAGGAGCCCGTCGGTGTCGATGATCGTCTCGTCGTCGAACGGGACGTCGGCCGGCCGTGCCGGCACGGTGCCGACGGCGATGAGGATGAAATCCGCCGTATGCTCGATCGAACCGGTGCGTTGCCGGATGCGCAGGCGGTGCGGATCGATGAACGAGGCCGAGCCGAACATCATATCGATCCGATTGCGGGCCATTTGATTCTGAACGATCTGAATCTCGTTCTTGATGACGTGATTGGCGCGGAAGGCGAGATCCTCGATCGTGATCGTTTTCTTCAGGCGGTAGCCGGCTCCATAGAGGCTTCGCTGGCGGAACCCCGAGAGATAGAGCACGGCCTCGCGGAGGGATTTGCTTGGAATGGTGCCGGTATTGATGCAGACGCCGCCCACGACCTCTTTCCGCTCGATGATGCCGACCTTCTTGCCGAGTTTGGCGGCCTGAACGGCGGCTTTCTGGCCGGCCGGTCCGGTGCCGATGACGAGCAGGTCGTAGTGCGCCACGAGTCTAGTCCCCTCCGCTCGAGAACGGAAAACAGGTGGTTATGACACGTTCGTTCAGCTGGCTGTGATCAGCGACCGGGCGAACTGAAAGGCTTGTTCCATGTCCGGCAGTTGAGCCAGCTCCGGCGTAATCTGCAGGTAGCGGACCACGTTGTGCTTGTCCACCACCATGATGGCCCGTGCCAGGACATGCGGCTCCTTCAGGAACAATCCGTGGGCCTTGCCGAACTCGGCTCCCCGGTAGTCGGAGAGGAATGTCACGTTGTTGATTTTGGCTTCCTCGGCGAATCGCTTTTGCGCAAACGGCGTGTCAACGCTCACGGTGATGAGTTCGACCATTTTGTCGAGACCCTTGTTCTTCTCGCTCAGGTGGTGGGTCTGTTGCTCGCAGACCTTGGTGTCGAGCGAGGGGACGACGCTGATAATACGGACCTTGCCTTCCCCTTTCGTGTGGGCGATGTTGACGAGCGACAAGTCGGTCTGCGTCAGTCGCGCGTCACGCAAGCGGTCGCCGACTTTGATGCCGTTGCCAGACAGCATCGAGGGGCTGCCTCTGAAGAGGACGCTATTACCTTCCCCGGCGGTCACGGTTCCTTCGGCGACCGTGACGTTCTTGTAGAGAAAACCGGACTCGGTGGACTTGCCCATGCCGGCGCAGCCGACGAGGGCCGAGACGACAGCTACGGCGGTGACGCCGAACGACAGAGATCGTGCCATGATCGCTCCTGTGAACGTGAACGGCTCTTGCGGAAGAACGCATCTCCCGCGGTGCTGTAAAAAAAGTATATCTGCTTGTCCGCACTCCCTCAAGGCTCCGCAAAGCGGAGCATATGTTGGTTCACGAGGGCGGGCTGTTCCCACTGCGGGATATGGCCAGCACGGGGAATCGCGACGAAGATCGATCCCGGGATCGTGGCATGCAGCCGCTGGCCGACCGCGAGGGGGAACACGCGATCCTCCTCGCCCCAGAGAATGAGCGTGGGCTGGGTGATGGATCCGATGCGCGGGGCGAATCGGCTTTCCCAGAGGGGCAAGGTTTTGCCGACGCGCAGGATCGGACCCATGACGCCGGGTCGCCGGCGGTTGCGGTTCGACCGGTCCAGGACGAACGGAGTCAGTTGCGTCTGATCGTAAATGATTTCCTTGAGAAGACGTTCGGTCATCAGTCCCCCGAACAGCCAATTCCCCAACGAGACGAGCCAGGAGGGGGCGCGGATTTCCAGCGTCCGCTTGATGGTCGGGTTCGTCAGGTTCTCCAAGACGTGTGGCGGCAACCCGCTGATCAGAATCAGCTTCGAAACACGGTCCGGATGGTCCAGCGCCAAGCCGATCGCCACCCCTGCGCCCATGGAGTGGCCGGCGACGATGGCCTGTGGGATCTGCAGGGCGTCCATGAATCCGGTCAAGGACGCGAGCAGCTCATCGGGCCGGTATTCGATGTCCGGTTTGTCGGACAATCCTGAGCCGAGAAGGTCCGGCGTGATGACCCGCACGTGTGCGGACAGCCCCGTTTGTTGGTATTCCCACTGCCACATGGAGCCGCCGAATCCGTGCAATAGGATGAGCGGAGGACCGGCCCCGACGTCTAAGTATGCAATCCGGTGTCCTGCCACCGTGACAGATCGGATCGGAATCCGTTCGATCGCATCGAACCATGGCGGAAGGGGATCGGTCGCAGCGCAGGCGCCGAGCATCATGGCGAGAAACACGCTGGTGACGAGGCGAGCAATGGGCTGCACAGGCGTATGAGGGCCGGTGAACTGCCGCGGGGCGCTATTCGAGCTGGATCACCGTTTCATCGGTCTTGACGTTGTCGCCCTCGGTCACGAGGATCGCCGCGACCCTTCCGTCGATCGGCGCCGGCACGCGGCTTTCCATCTTCATCGCTTCGATGATGAGCAGCGGATCTCCGGCCTTTACGCGGGCGTCCTGGGCCACCAAGACCTTCACAACCCGCCCCGGCATCGGCGGCGCGACGTCGCCCGGCTTCGACGGTTTGTGGCGCTTGCGTTTGGCGCCTGTTCCCGACTCCGGTGCCTCGGGCACGCCGGCCAGCACCTCCTGGATGGGTTCGAGCGACACTTCTTCGAGCTTGTCATTGACGCGGATGTAGTACGGCTTGCGCCCGTCGATCTTGCGGCCGGAGCCGGAGACCTTCACGTGAAAGGTTTCGCCATGGACGGTGACGTTGAACTCGACCGGCGCCAGGTGCAGCTCGTGGGCGACGGCTGGCCCTTTCGGTTCGGTGGGTGCCAACGGCTCGGGTGCCAGTTCGCCCTTCTCGCGCGCCTCGAAGAACTCGCGCGCGATGGCCGGAAAGAGGGCGAAGGACAACTGGTCCTCGACCGTCGTGGCTGAGGCGGGGAGATCCTTCTTGATCGCCTCCAGCTCGGGTTCGAGACGGTCGGCCGGCCTGGTCTTGATGGGCTCTTCGTTGCCGATGGCGCGCGCCATCACGTCGTTGTCCACCGGCCCGGGTGCGCGGCCGTACAGACCGAGGAAATAGTTCTTCGTTTCCGTCGTGATGACTTTATAGCGCTCCCCGGTCAGGACGTTCAGCGTAGCCTGCGTGCCGACGATCTGGCTGGTCGGCGTCACCAGCGGCGGGTAGCCCATCTCCTTTCGGACGCGCGGCACTTCGTCCAGTACTTCCTGCATCCGGTCGAGCGCGTTCTGTTCGGCGAGCTGCGCGGCCAGGTTGGAGAGCATGCCACCGGGAATCTGCGATGTCAGGATCTCGGCGTCAACGCCGGTGAAGTCGCTCTCGAACTGGCGGTATTTGCGGCGGACCGTGCGGAAGTGCTCCGTGATCGGCTTAAACGAGGCGAGCTCCAGCCCCGTGTCGTAGGGCGTGTGGCGCAGCGCAGCCACGATTGTCTCCGTGGGCGGGTGCGAGGTGCCACCGGCCAGCGGCGAAATCGACGTATCCAACATGTCGAGGCCGCCGAGGATGGCCATGAGCGCGGACATCGAGGCCATGCCCGACGTGTAGTGCGAGTGGAGATGGATGGGGACCTTCACCGCCGCCTTCAACCGTCGCACGAGACGATAGGCCTCGATCGGAGCCAGGAGCCCGGCCATATCCTTGATGCAGAGCGTGTCGGTCCCCATGTCTTCGAGCGTTTTCGCCATGTCGACGAAGCGATCGATGGTGTGGACCGGACTGACGGTGTAGCAGATCGTCGCCTCCGCGTGCTTCCCGCAGGCTTTGACCTCCCGCAGGGCGCGATCCAGATTGCGCACGTCGTTCAGCGCGTCGAAAATGCGGAACACGTCGATGCCGTTGGCGGCCGACCGCTCGATGAACCGTTCCAGCATGTCGTCGGCGTAATGCCGGTAGCCGACCAGGTTCTGTCCCCTCAGCAGCATCTGCAGCTTCGTGTTCGGCATGGCGGCACGGAGGGCGCGCAGGCGTTCCCAGGGATCTTCTTTCAAAAACCGCAGACACGTGTCGAACGTGGCGCCGCCCCACACTTCGAGGGACCAGTAGCCCACGGCGTCGATCTTTTGCGCGATCGGGAGCATGTCCTCGGTCCGCATGCGCGTCGCAAGCAGCGATTGGTGCCCGTCGCGCAGAGCGACGTCGGTGATCAGGATCGGCTTGCTGGCCGCCGGCTCGACGACGAATTCGTCGAGGCGCGAGGCCCGGCTCTTCGAGGTGTTGAGGACCGGCCCGGCGGGGCGCTTCTTCGGCGGCTGCTGCTTTCGGGTTCGTCGTTTGGTCGCCATCGTGTCGGGGTTGCTTTATCGGGATCGGTGCAGAGGACCGCCGTCTACAGGCCTTCGTACGCCGCAATGGCAGCGGCGATCGCCAGGACGAGGTCTTCGGGCTGCTCGACCTCGTCGTAGTTGTAGAGGTCGGGGTGCGTCTCCAGATACGACGTGTCGAACCGGCCGGCGAGAAAGTCCGGATCCTGCATAATGGCCTTCATGAACGGGATCGTCGTCTTCACTCCGCGCAGCACGTATTCTTCCAGCGACCGCCGCATCCGGCTCACGGTTTCTTCCCACGTCCTGCCGCGCACGGTCAGTTTGGCCAGAAGCGCGTCATAGTAGGGCGGAACGGTATAGTCCTTGTAGACCGCACCGTCGATGCGCACGCCGATGCCTCCGGGAGAAAGATAGGCCGTCACGGTGCCTGTGCAGGGCAGGAAGTTGTTCTTCGGGTCTTCCGCATTAATGCGGCATTGGATCGCGTACCCCTGGAGCGTCACGTCCTTCTGCTGGATGTCGAGCGGTTTGCCCGCCGCGATCGAGATCTGGTTGCGGACGATGTCGATCGCGGTGATCTGCTCGGTCACCGTGTGTTCGACCTGCAGACGCGGGTTCATCTCGATGAAGTAGAAGCGGCCTTCCTGATCCAGCAGGAACTCGACGGTACCGGCGTTGTCGTAATTCACGGCCCGCGCGATCGCGATGGCCGCTTCGCCCATTTGGGCCCTTAGTTTCGGCGTCAGGATCAGCGAGGGGGCAATTTCAATCAGCTTTTGGTGCCGGCGCTGGATCGAGCAATCGCGCTCGCCGAGATGGATGATGTGACCGTGCCGGTCGGCCAGGATCTGGAATTCGATGTGATGCGGCCGCTCGATATACTTTTCGATGAACACGCTGCCGTCGCCGAACGATGCCGCCGCTTCCCGCGAGGCCGTTTCCATGTTGTCGCGGAGCTCTGCGTCAGACCGGACGACCCGCAGACCTCGTCCGCCTCCGCCGGCGCTGGCTTTGATGATGACCGGATACCCGACCTGTTTGGCGAAGGCGAGGCCCTCCTTGACGTCCGCTACGCCTCCCTCTGTCCCCGGCACGATCGGGACGCCGACCATCTTGGCGAGGTCCCGCGCCTTGACCTTACTGCCCATCAGGGTGATCGCCGCGGGGGAGGGGCCGATGAACGTAATGCCGGCGGCCTGGCAGAGCTCCGCAAACTGGACGTTCTCGGAAAGAAAGCCGTAGCCGGGATGAATGGCGTCGGCACCGATTCGTTTGGCAAGGTCCACGATCTGTTGGCTGTCCAGGAAGCCTTTGACCGGCCCCGGACCGACCAAATAGGCTTCGTCGGCTTTCTTGACGTAGATACCCGTCGAGTCGGCTTCGGAATAAATGGCGGCGGTCGCGATGTTCAACTCGCGGCAGGCGCGGATGATTCGCATCGCGATCTCCCCGCGATTGGCCACCAGAATCTTCTCGAACATATCCCGCTGGGCTCCCGTCATTTCCACACCGGCGCTCGGCGCGGCCCGGCGAAAATGAGCGCGTAAGCTAGCATAAGATCAGGAGGTCTGTCGAGGGAGGGTAGGAAGGCAGGGCAACCGAGTTGCAGCACGCAGGCCTAACCGTTTCACCGGGGTGCGGGAGGCGAAACCGGGGGGCTCTAGCCTCCGAGTCTTCTCGGTGGTTACTTGGCTTGCACCAGGAACCCCTTGGATCGGGCGTTCCCTCCGCCGGCGACCACGTCAATGAATGTCATGCCGGGCCGGATGTCGGGGACCGTCGCTTCGATCGTCGTCTCGTTGACGAAGGTGTAGTCGACTTTGGCTTGGCCGGCGGCGCTGAAGGCCACGCCGTGGAAGCATTCCTTCGTCCCGAAGTTCTCGCCCTTGATGGTGACTTTCTGGCCCGGCTTGGCTTCATCCGGCTCAACCTTGAATATTTTGGGCCGCCTGCTCCGGTCGCACACCGGATCGCGCTCGACCTTTGCGGCGTCGAACCCCTTGATGGATTCCAGGTCGAAGAGGGTGAAACCGGCGCCTTCGACGACCGAGCCCTGACCGGCGGACTCTTCGGCGCGAAGCGAGCTCGAGTCGGACAGAGCCGCCGCTGCAGCGAAGGAGCATATGATCGTGATCGCCAACAACCGCCAGGATCCCATGATGACCTCCTTGATGAAGGGCTACTTGCTCTGCATCGGAACGTATGTCTCCGCGATAATGGCCTGACCCGCCGGCGACAGGGCGAACTGTTCAAAAGCCTCGACCAATGGATTCGGTTCCTTCTTTGACAACAGCAAGATGGGGCGTCGCAGGCTGTATCGCCCGTCCTTGACGGTCGGGACTTCCGGCTCGACCTTATCGACGGGAAGGAGGCGGACGGCCACCCCGCTGGAGACGACCGACAGGCCCGTACTCAGGGAAATATACGCCACCGCCGACAGAGGCGGCAAGGTACCCACGATGGCCTTGACGACTTTGTCGTCCTTGGCAATGACCTTTGCGCTGTCCGGAATCTTTCCCGTAATGCCGAGCTGGGCTTCGAATGCATCGCGAATGTTCTGATTGCGGGGACGGTCGATCAACAGCACTTTGGTTTCCGGCCCGCCCAGCTCCGACCACTCTTTCACTTTGCCGGAGAAGAGATCGGCGACCTGCTGCTTCGAGACCTCTTTCGTGAAATTCGACAGGTGGACCAGGATGCCGATGCCGTCCCACCCGATTTGCGTCGCGGCCAGGGCCGGATCTTCGGCTCCAGTCACGGCGATATGGGCCTCCCCTTTCTTGACGAGGTCGATCGGCTTGGAGTTATCGTCCCACAACAGGTCGACGTAGGCGCGGGGATTCGCTTTTTCGAAGGCCCGGGCCAGCGCCTCCACGGTCGGCAACTCGGGGCCGTTCCCGGCAATGACCAGACTGCCCGTCGCCTCTGCACGGGCCAAGGCGGGAACGATCAGGGACAGCAGGCACAGACTCAGGACCAGAACGACGCACATCGGTCTTGCTATCATGCGATCTCCTGTCTGTCGCACCACAGGATCGGAACGGTGCAGCATGCGAGCGGGTCGATTCATCGTTTATGATCCGGACGGTGATCCGGCGCCAGGGATCGGGTCGGAGGCTGATGTGGTATTGGGCGGCGGGGTGTTTCGCTTGGCGTTCAAGGGCGGGAGTTTGGCGAGCTTATGCATCCGCTCGTTATGCATGGCGGCGGCTTTCATCTCGGCGAATCCCGGTTTATGGTCGCCGACGACCTTGGAGGAAAATGACGACAGCAGCCTGGTGGCCTGCCGGGCGTGGCAGAAGGGGCATTCCGTATCCTCGATGCGGGCGTGAACCGACTGGGTGACCTCGAACTCCTTCGAACATTGTCCGCAACGGTACTCGTAGAGAGGCATAGCCGCCGTATCCTTCCTGCTCGTTCGCGTTGTCCGGCCGTCGGTCCTGTGCGGTGGCTCAATCGCAGCCTGGCTCGCCCTTGACCGGTCCGCGAAGTTTCGCTTATTGTAGCACACTTACCTAGTTAGACCGCCAGTGTGAGAGGAGGTTTTCGATGTCCGTGTTGATTCGACGTTATAAGGGTCACAACGGGGTGATGCAGGAAGAACGGATTGATGACGACGATCGGATCGAGCGCTACATGCGGCTATTCGAAAAGGACGACATCAAGAAGTTGGAAAACGGCGTCAAGGTTGTCATTGAAAAGGATGAGTGGCAACTCATCCCGTGAACCACTGTTAAGGGGGAGGGGGTAAAGATTCGGGAGCTGTGACTCCCTCGCCCCTCCCTCCTTGCTGTTGACCGCCAACCGGCTTGGCATGATTTACTGGATTCACATCGCCCGGTCGATCGATCGCGCGACGCTCCACAGGGACCGTTGTTCCGAAGTGCCGTCGAACGCCACCTCCAGCGATTTCTGGGAGGGAGGGTGGTTCGACTACCCCGACAAGGAGCGGGCCCTTCGCGCAATGGAACAGGCGGGAACCAACGAACAGCGGCGCTGCCCGTTGTGTAAGCCATAGCGGACCGAGTGCGTAATCGAGAGCTGTGAGTTCTGAGTGAGCGGGCATCGCGCAACAGCATTCGACACTCGGCGCGCATAACCGGTTTTTGCTCATGCCCCGACTGGCTTTGCTGCTCACGACGCTGATCTGGGGCGCGACGTTTCCGGCCACCAAAGCGGCCCTCGAACAGATTCCGCCGTTGTCGTTCCTCCTGCTCCGGTTTGTTTTGGGGGCCGTGCTCGTCGCGCTCTGGTTCCTGCTGGTGCGGCATCGGCTCCATCGCGGACGGGCGGTGCTTGCCGCCGGCGCCGTCGCGACCGTCTTTCTGTTTCTCGGCTATGTGCTGCAAACCGTCGGCCTCCGGTACACCAGCGCATCGAACTCCGCCTTCCTCACGGCCCTCTATGTCATCTTCGTGCCGCTTGTCATGCGGCGGTTCGACCCACGGGTTTTACTGGCCACGGCCGTAGCCACGGTCGGGCTCTGGCTGCTGGTGAAACCCAGCGCCTCCATGAATCTCGGTGACCTCCTGACAATCGGGTGTGCCGTCGCGTTTGCGGGCCATATCGCGTGCCTGGAGCGTTTCACCCGGGAGCATGACGCGCCGTCGTTGTTGCTCTGGCAGATGGCCGCGATGGCGCTCTTGTTCATCCCTACGACAGTGTGGGAGCAGGCTCCCGTGAACGCCTTCGCCCCGACCCCTCTCCTGCTCGTGGGGCTGGGGGTGACCGGCGGATTAGCGACGGGCGCGTTTGCCGTACAGATGTGGGCGCAGCAGCACGTTCCGGCCCAGCAAGTGGCGCTCGTCTTTGCCTCGGAACCGGCCTACGCCGCATGGCTTTCGTGGTATTTTCTCGGCGAGACGATGGACCTTGAAGGATGGGCCGGAAGCGCGTTGATTCTGGCGGCCGTCGTCATCGGCGCTTTCGCCAACCAGACGGAGCCGCAATCGCCTCCCGCTCGGGCGGTTCAGCCGGCGTAGCAGGAAAAAAGCGATGGCACAGAAATTCGGGAACGGGCGCTGGGTTCGTGAAGGGTTTCTCGACAACCGCCTGGAGGGAGTGGTCGTCGGGCGGATCGTGTTTGCGGCGATCGGTTCGGTCGATGTGTATCTGACGGGCAATTTCAAGAGCGATATCGCCGGCGAGGTCATCCGGTTTCGCAACAGTCGTTTCGAGGAGGACGACATGGCCGGCCAGGTGATCGGCGACATGGAGAATCCGCAAATCGGCACCGTCAACCTGATTTCGTTCGATCCGCATCCGAATCTCGTCCCTCACCCGTACGTGGAATGGTTCTCGTCGAGGAAGGAACATTACCGGTTCGAGCTGAATCCCGGCGAGGCCTGGATCGCCTCCAAGGCGGAACGCGACACGATCGATCCGGAGATCAGGAGAATCCGCGATGCCCTGGCGAGCGTGGCCGTTCCTCGGCCGAGGACCGAGGAAAATCCGGACTGGGTCTGAAGAAGGCGTTCGCCGAGGCGGGGCCCGGCTGAACGAGCAGGAACCGAGGAAGCTGAGCGTGTTCGACCTCAGCCCCTCGGCTTCTCACGGGTTTACACGGCGATCGCTTCGTGCTTGTTCTTCTGCTCGCGCACGTAGACCGGCACCTCTTTGATATCCCACACCAGCCCGAGCCATTCCATCCCCTTCAGGCAGTAGTAGGTCATGTCGATTTCCCACCAATAAAATCCCTGCCGGGTGGAAGCGGGATAGTAGTGGTGGTTGTTGTGCCAGCCTTCACCCATCGTGAGGAGGGCGAGCAGGAAATTGTTCCGGCTGTCGTCGCCGGTGTCATAGCGCTGCGAGCCGTATACGTGCGAGAGCGAGTTGATCGTGCAGGTTCCGTGGATCAACGCCACGGTGGAAATGAAGAACCCCCAGATGAGCATCTGAGGGCCGTTGGTCCCTAGTCCGGGGGCATAGGCTTCTAGCAGTGCTCCCAGCCCGAACATCCCAAAGCCGGCGAGCGTGGGC
>CAYULI010000043.1:0-25141 GCA_964445795.1 uncultured Nitrospira sp.
TCTCAACGCGGCGGCCGCCGGTCTCATCCTGATGGCCGTGACCCTCGCGATGAACGGTCTGGCCTTCTATGTCCGGTTCCGGTCGCGCCGTCGCATTCACTGGTGAGTGATTGAGGCATATGACCGGCGATCCTTCGAGTCCCGCGATCAAAGCCGACGTTCAGAACCTGAGCTTCTGGTTTGGACAGACGCAGGTACTGAAGTCCCTGACACTCCCGATCGCCGAGCGACGTGTGACCGCCCTGATTGGGCCCAGCGGGTGTGGAAAGACCACGTTTTTGCGTTGCCTGAATCGGATGCACGACTTGCAGGCGAATGCGCGCTACGCCGGCCATGTCACAATGTATCCGGACAAGCTGGACTTACTGGATCCGGGCCTCGATCCCATCGCGATCCGGATGCGGATCGGCATGGTCTTCCAAAAACCGAATCCCTTCCCCAAGTCCATTGTCGAGAACGTAGCCTACGGGCTCAAGATCAGGGGCGTCACGGATCGCGCCGTTCTGGAAGAGCGCACCACCCAGGCGTTGCAGGATGCCGCGTTGTGGGACGAGGTGAAAGACCGGCTCCACGGTCCCGCAGCCGCCTTGTCGGGTGGCCAGCAGCAGCGGCTCTGTATTGCGCGCGCCTTGGCAACACATCCGGAGATGATGCTCTTCGATGAGCCGACGTCGGCGCTGGATCCCATCGCCACGGCGAAGATCGAGGAGTTGATGACTAGCCTAAAACAGAAGGTTACAATTGTCATCGTGACGCACAACATGCAGCAGGCCGCGCGGGTGTCTGATTACACGGCGTTCATGTTTCTGGGTACGCTGGTGGAATTCGACCAGACAAGCACGATCTTTACCAATCCGTCCCAGAAACTGACGGAAGAGTACGTCACCGGTCGCTTCGGGTAACGGAGGAGCACGATGGAACGGCATCTCGACGCGGAACTCAAGGACCTCCGGGAGAAGATCCTGCTCATGGGCGGATCGGTCGAATTGCAGGTGCAGGACGCGCTTCAGGCGTTGACCGAGCGCAACTCCGATCTCGCGATCCGTGTGGTTGAAAACGATCTTGACGTCAACGCGCTCGACGTCGAAATCGACGAGACTTGCCTGCGTCTGCTGGCGCTGCACCAACCAACGGCCGGCGATCTCCGCTTCATTACCACGGCGATGAAGATCTCCACCGAATTGGAACGAGTGAGCGATTTGGCGGAAAATATTGCGGAACGTGCCATCGAATTGAACAAAGAACCGCAGCTCAAACCCTACATCGACATCCCTCGCATGGCGAATTGGACCATCCGTATGGTGAAGGAAGCGCTCGATGCGTTTGTGGATCGGGACGCCACTTTGGCGCGCAAGGTGTGCCGGGACGACGATTTTGTCGATGATCTGACCGAGCAGTTGTTTCGTGAACTGGTGTCCTTCATGCTGGAGGATCCCCGCACGATCACGCGGGCGATCCGACTCACGTTTATCGGCAAGTATTTTGAACGGATTGCCGATCATGCTACGAACGTGGCGGAACTGGTCGTCTACATGGTCGAAGGGAAAATCATCCGCCACATGAGCCCCGAGGGGTCCGGGGACGACCGCGCTCCGATGTCGCCATAAGCCCCTGTCGCAATCCGACGGGTTCGCAGCTCTTCGAACTGTTCTTCACCGCTACCGCGTCGCTCCCCTCATCATGTTCTGCGTTCCCCGAGGACGTTGCCAAGGTCCAGCCTGTGAAACATGGTTGTAACACCGGCCTGCCAAACTGCTATCTATCAAACGAACACCGAAACACCAGAGAAGGGGGACCTATGACCGACAGAACCATCACAATGGCGGAACGGAAGACGATTGCGATTGTAGCGCACGACAACAAGAAGCGGGACTTGCTGGCCTGGGCGAAGTTCAACCGCGAGGCGCTGAGTGCCCACACGTTGATCGCGACGGGAACAACCGGGCGATTGCTCCAGCAGGAACTGGGTCTCACCGTCACACGGCTGCAGAGCGGGCCGCTGGGTGGCGACCAGCAGATCGGCGCCAAAATCAGCGAAGGGCTGATCGATATCCTCATTTTCTTCTGGGATCCGCTAGAACCACATCCCCATGACCCGGACGTCAAGGCGCTGCTGCGGATCGCCGTCGTGTGGAACATTCCGATCGCCTGTAACCGGGCCTCGGCCGATTTTCTGATCTCGTCTTCGTTGATGCCACGGGCCTACGAGCGCCTCGTGGCGGACTACGATGGGTACCGCAACCGTCCGGTCCGGCTGGACGTGGCGTAAGGGTGTGCTGTCGGCGTCGCGCACATAGCGGGTGGAAATCGTCCAAGCTTTGCCTATGCGATGGGAAGAACTGGAGCCTCCAGTTCTTCAGGTCCCGCCGGCAGAGAGCCGCTTCTGCGGCGTTCGCGATATTTCTTTATGGCCGCTTCGACGACAAAGAGAAGAAACAGTTGTTCGGTCTCGGCGTCCGGCACGTGGATTTCAATGGAGTGATCGGTGGAGTGCTCGGTTCGCGGGGCGCCCATCGCGTGACCTCCGGGTTAGTTCGTCACACAGGCGAGAGGGTACAATGAATAGGAGATGGATGCCGTTAAGCTTCGCTCAAAGTTCTGTTACGACAATACATCAGTGCCGCACATCTCGTACGATACCAACCGCCTCGTATCAATGGCCGCCCAACGGCAAAACAGAGACGGCAATCGATAGAGCGATCAAGATAATGATGATCCATTCAAGATATTCCATGCGGCGTGTGCCGGCCCGGTTGGACATCTTGCCGTAGATGCTGTCCAGCGTCTGCAGCTTGCGCAAAATGCTCGCGTCCCAGGCTTCCAGGTGGAACCGTTGCGAGGCCAGGCGGTACACTCGGGCGAGATATTGGTCGCCGAGCAGCTTCAGTGTGTTCGTGACCCGTTCGAACAGCAACGCGGCGTCGACCTGCAACTGTGCGATGTGCGTCGTGTCCTTCTCGTAGAAACCAGGCAATCCCAGCAACTGTGGCTTGCGGGTGAGGACTTCGTAGGCCTGATCCAGCGCGCGGTCCAGTTGTTCGTCCAGCATCCGCATTTCCAGCAATTCAACGTTGGCGAATTCCAGCACGGCGCGCACATCCTCCATGTCTTTGCCGAACAGCACGGCTGCGTTCCAATCGATGAGCGCAGCATCCTCCAGCCCGAAGGAGATCCGGCATGAGAGCGCGTCGGCCGTTTCCTGCAACGAGAGCGGCGTGCGTTCGGCCCGCAGGATGCGCGCCAAGCGCTTCTCTTCCGACAGCCACGGCGGATCGCCTCCCGTCGGTTGGTAGGAGTCAATCGCAAACACGAGATAGTCCTCCACCTCATCGGCGATCCGGGGCCGCTCGATCGCCGGCGAGAGGATGTGAACCAGATGATCCACGCGCGCGCGGGATTCGGCCAGCAGTTGCTCGTTTTCATAGAGCGATTCGCTCAAGTCCAGGAGTCGCTCAAACGGGCCGTCCAGCGGGAAACGATAGGTGATGGTCACGGCGCCGAAGTCGTAGACCATGACCTCCACGGTCGGACTGGACTGATACAGGCCGACGGCGAAGACGCCGCCTTCCTGGAGGAGGCGTAGCGGAGCCGGACGATAGTCGAAATATTGCGGGGCACGAGCCTTGTGGCGGAGACGCCCCCGTTCGGTACTCGCGGTGATGTGGCGTTCGGCCTCCGCTAGGTTGATGGACAGCCCGATATCGTACGCAAAAAGCGCATGGCAGGTGCCTTTGGCAATAATGATTTCCGACGATCGGCTCATGGTCCACTCGCATTCTACCATCATCACCTATCTCTCCGGGGCGAGAATTCCGGCCGCCTTATTCAACCGGCGTTTCTCTTAACGAGACCGTTACGACCTTTTGAACCGCCTGAGAGCAATTTGTAACCGACCCCCGCGACAGTGCATTCGGCAAGCGTACCGATATCCATGCGGGAGGAAGACTGCAGCTTCCGTCGATCTCACGGATATCGACCTCGGCGCATAGCGCGGAGACCCGGCACCGTTGGCTCATGAGAACGGAGGGACGCGGTGGCACAGTGAGTCGAATAGCGCTTTCAGGAAGAGGGACCTGCCACGCTTATGATGGCAGGCCTCCTGTCGTCGGCATTGTCCGGCGCGGTGAGGAAGCGTCACTAACTCAAAGGAGGGGTTCATGGCACGACACAGAAAGGGGATCGCGAAATGGGGAGTGGCGGCGGCGCGGGCGTCGGTGGCCGCTGCGATGCTCGTGTTGCCGGTGCTGCCGGCTCAGGGGGACGACGAAGATGCCCATGATTACGGGGCTCGAGTCGAGCAGCGCTTGAAACGAAGTTCCATGCACTGGTTCGGGATTCAGGGACCATTAGAGGCCTCGGCTCCTCCCACCACCGGTGTCTACCGGACGCCTGCGCAGATGGCGGAAGATCAGGTGTTGCTCGCCGATAGCCTGAAGGTCGAGTATGTGACTCGCAATATAGCCAACAATGCCGACCAGTTTGCCTTTTGGCCAAGCGATGAGAGTCCCACGCATTTGATTTTCTGCATTGAAGAATTCAATCCCAAAGTGTTGAAAAATGCGGCGGGTCAGGAGTTGTATCTTCCGGGTGGCTTGGTGAAGAAATGGACCCCTGGCGTGCAGCGGATCAACCTGCGGACCCGTGCGGTGGAGACGATTCTCCGAGGCACGGCCGGCTGCGACGGCATTCGCCGTACCCCGTGGGGCACGATCCTCGCCACCGAGGAGAACGATTTCGGCGGAGCCTATGAGATCATCGATCCGCTCAGTATTTCCAATCACACGGTCCTCGATCGGGCCAACGGCACGGTGGTCGATGAGAACGGCCTTCCATCGACCAAGATCGTCAAGCGTCCGGCATTGGGCACGTTTGCTTGGGAGGGCATCGCCATTCTGCCAAGCGGTGTAGTGTACGCCGGTGATGAGCTGCGTCCGGGAGAGCCGTTCTCCGGGGCCGGTAACGGCCCAGACGGGGACGGTGGGGCGATTTTCAAGTTTGTGCCGGCCAATCCACGGACTGCAACGGGCCCGATCAGCCGGTTATCGGATTCGCCATTTGTGGCGGGAAATCTGTACGCCATGCAGGTGTCTTGCACGACCGGCCAGCAGTACGGCCAGGGCTGCGAGGTCGGCCATGGCGCTTGGATTCCCGTGAGCGCGTCCAATGCAAGAACCGATGCGCACAAAAATGGAGCAACGGGTTACTATAGGCCGGAGGATTTGGAGTTGGATCCGATGTACAAGGACCAGGCCGGGGGCATCAAGATCTGCTGGATGGACACGCAAAACGAAGGGGCAAAATCATACGGGGAGGTGGTGTGCGCAACAGACAGCGCGCCGCTGGTAGCCAGCTCTGCTCAGCGAACCGTGACAGTCAACCGGTTCCTCGAAGGCGACATGGATATGAATCAGCATGACAACATCGAGTTTCAACCGTTGACCGGCAACGTCTACGTGATCGAGGACCACGCGAATGGCGATATCTTTGCCTGTTTGCCGGATGGCACCGATCGCGATATCAAGAGCGACGGGTGCATCAAGATCCTCTCGGTCAAGGACAGCTCAGCGGAACCGACCGGCTTTAAGTTCACGCCGGATGGGAAAACCGCGTACATGGTGGTTCAGCACTCGAACGATGCCAATATGCCACTCGTCGATGACTATCCGACGGATGACCTGATCAAAATTACCGGGTTCAAGATTCCTCCCCGGTTTCAGCGGTAGAGACGAGTGAAGTACGAGCTTCCCGTTCGAACGCTCTGGCGCGGGCACCTGAGATTCAGGCGCCCGCGCCTCCCCCAGATGGATGGACAGCCGGAGAACTATTGTGTGACACCGCTCTCAGATCGGACACTCACGCTCCGCCGGCAGATGCTTGTCGCCGGTCTGTTCAAGTATGTGGCGGAGGTCCAGGAACTCGAAGACGGGTATGCGTTCCGATTCAAACGGTGCGATCTCTTGACGAGGCGGATCGCCGACTACCTGCTCTTCGAAGGACGGCATTCTCCGCGGTTGACGTTCACGCTCATCGTCGAGCCCGGCGGCGGCCCATTGTGGTTGCAGGTACGGGGACCGGCAGGGGAGAAAGCTAATATCCGAAGCGTATATACCTTCGGCTATCAGGTTGGCATCACTGTCGCTGATAACTAGGCGCTTCGCCGTGGGGTGTGGCAGCGGCTAAATCAGTGTGGGCTGACGCTGCTTCCATCGCGCATCGCTATAAATCGGCGTTCGCGCACGGCTCGGTTGCGGATGGCGGCGGCGCTGGCGGTTGCGGGCGATCACGTGATCGACGATGTCTCCGCAGAGAACGCAACGCAACGCCATGGCTTTTGTTCCCCCTTCGCTGATGACCTCCGGCACGCTGAAACCGGAACAACGGGCGCATCGCATACGCTCCTCCTCGTGTTGCAATTGTGGCCACATGATGTCCGTGCGGATCACTCCTCGACCGGATTCCGCTCGGCTCGTGCCAGGCATGGCATGCCAACAAGCGCATTGGGCTGAACCGTGAGTCGTTCGTCGGGAATGCTCTTGCGGCATCGTCGGCAGAGACCGTAGTCTTTCGTCCGCATCGACCGGAGCGCTCGCTCGATATCCAGCAATCTCATGAGATTCTTGCTTGGAATTGAATGGCTGGGTCCTGCGATCGGCGGAATGCTGCGGGGTACCACATGGCTCCTCTGTGCAGTTCTTTTCGTGCGGAGCCTACCGTATGCAGATGCACTCCAGGGTCAGCGGTCCATCAATTCTCTGTAACAGGTGCCGGACTTCGGGAGGTTGTCACTGTTCGGACCGGCAGGGCATCGATTCCCAGTTGGTCGAGCGCCGCTCTTCGTCGAAGAAGACGCGGTAGCCGACGCAGCGCGATCGACCGGCCAGGAATTCGTAGTCCCAGGCTTCCGTCCCGCGCGCCAGTTTCTTAAGACGCTGCGGATATCCGAATCGGCGGGCGAGCTCATCCTGCGTGGCCCGGCCGATCGCCGCTTCGAATTCGTCCACTCGCGGCGGCGAGTGAGCGCAGGAGGCGAGGACAAGAAGACAGATCGTTAGCGAGACGTAGACGCGGCGGCTTTTCATGGTGACTTGCGTAGTGGAGACGACCGGCCAAGCCGAATCATGCCGATGGGTAGGGAAGAAATCAAGCTGCGGGCAGCAGCGTTCGTGAGTCGCCAGCGGGATGCGGGGTGGATGGAGCGTCATGAAGACGCGGCCGAACGCGATCATTCTGGACCAGTTAGAGCAGATTCGGGAGGGCTGCGCGCGAAGATCCATCTGTGGCTCTGGAACCACGCGCGCATACCGGGTTTCGCTGCGGGGAGGCTCGCTAAACGGGGGTTAGTCTCATCGCTGCGCCGGTGGTTCAATGAGCTTGTACCCCAGCGATTTCACCGATGTCACCGCTTCGTTCAAGCAGGGAAGCTTGAGCTTCAACCGCCGGACGTGAACATCGACGGTTCGCGTCGTGCCATAGTAATCGTAGCCCCACACTGCATTCAGAAGGACGTCACGCGTCAAGACTCGACCCGGGTGGCGCAGAAAGTGCTCCAGCAGACCGAATTCTTTCGCGGTCAACGGGACCTCCCGCCCGCCGAACCGCACCTCGTGACGGGAGCGATCCATGACGAGCTGACCATAGTGGTAGGATGTCTGCGTGCCTTCCGCCTGCCGTTGGCGTTCCAGGCGTCTGAACAACGCTTTGATTCTGGAGAGCAGCGTTTTGGGGCTGAACGGTTTGGTGACGTAATCGTCGGCTCCCAATTCAAGGCCGATAATCGTATCGGACTCTTCCGCTTTGGCGGTTAACATGATCACGGGCAGGAACGCCGTGTCGGCCGTGTTCCTAAGTTTCTTGCATAGTTCCAGCCCATCCATCCCCGGCAGCATAAGATCCAGGATCACCATGTCCGGGCGTTCGGCCGTCAAGGCGTGCCATCCCTCGACGCCCGTTCTGGCGTACGCGGTCTGATAGCCGTTTTTTTCCAAATACATCTTGATGAGCGCGCCGATGTCTCCATCATCCTCAACGATCAAGACTTTCTTGGTTCCGTGTTTCACCATGGCGTCGCCTCACTTCAAGAGGGTTGCAGCCGTTCGCTCGTTGCGGTGACGATATACCCGCAATGTTACAGCTTTATTAACTAAGCGGGAGAGTCCACCTATGCGAACAGGACGCCCGAAGGCCGAGGTGACATTGACCGCCGAAGAACGACGCATGATCGAGGAGTGGACCAGTCGACCCAAGACCACACAGGCTCTGGCCCATCCGTGCCCGGTTTGTTGCGGCCTGTGCCACGGGCAAGACCGGCCACATCCCCGTGTCTCATCGCGGTGCCCTAGAACCTATCTCAAAATCGATTTTTAGGGAGATCGGTATCTCAACGCCTAGCCGTGCGCATCGGAAAGGATCGAGTCGGGCCGAAAACACGTGTCTTGGTTTCTCGGTATCACAAGTCTGCACTCGTTCGGGACATCGACCTTCGATTTTGAGATAGGTTCTAGCCCAGTCCCAGAGTAAGCAATATGAGTGTCAAATGTAGCGAAGTATATCTTGGAAAGAGTCTTGAGCCGTAAGCGGGAGAGGCGCTTTTTTGGCATTTTCTATTTTGGCTTTCACTCTGACAGGAACGTGATGGGATCTCCCGGGAAGTCTATAAGGGCGTGGATAAAAGTTGGTTGGAGGGATGCGAGAGGAAAAGAGAAATCCGGGAAACCCGCCCCAAAATCATGGCTGAACGCCTAACCAGGAAGGTTTATGAAACCGCTGCTCTACCCGACTGAGCGATGGGGGCGCGGAGACGGTGATCCTGGATGGTGGAAGAAATGCCTAGGCAATGGGCAACACGCGGAGGACTCCGCGTCAGTGGGTCGCCTGCTTGTCGGCCGATTTAGCGAGCAGCTCTGCTTTCGTCGGGATTTGGGTTAGCAGATCGGGACGGACCTGAAACACGCCTTGCAAGCGCATACCGGTGGCGTAGACCAGGTTGCTCACGCGGTTGCCGAGGGTGAGTTTCCCGGCGATCTTCCCATCTTTCCCCGTGGCGACAAATTCGGCGGCCGGTGTCAAGAGCCCGTAGGGAGCCAGCGGCGCCGACTGTTTGATGACGCGCTCTTCCGCCGGCAGGTTGGCCACGCGGCTCACGAGGAGATCGGCCATTTCCTGGCTGACCTTCTCGGTGGGCTGATCCTCGAGGACCCACTCGCCGTGGTCGTTGATCAGGACATAGTCTTTGTCGCGCGTCTTAACGGAGAGCATCGCGATGTCGGTGTAGTCCACGCCGAGTAGGCGCTTGTCCTGCAGCGCGAACAGCTCTTTCGTCAGATCCTTGATCGTTGTGGGGCTCACGCGGTAGAGCGGGGCATCGGGCGTCGTTTCCGCGATGGCTTCGCCGCTCTGCGCGTCAGATTGGTAGAGCTTGACGGTCTGGTCGCCGGCAACCGTATGCAGGGTGATTTTGACTTTCGGTGCCGTCAGGGTTTTCGCAATAGCATCCCGTTCCGGGCCCGGATCGATGATCGCGAGCGCTTTCAGGTCTTCCAGCCTGAACAGGAGTGAGCGGACCTCGGTCTGATCGGCCTCGGCTTCGATGGGGTAGCGGATCTTCCAGGAGGGCTTCGGTTTATCCTTGGCCACATTGTACAGCACGATTTCCGTCGTCGGATAGGTGAGACGGAGGCGCTCGATGTCGTTCTGGACGAACCGGAGCAGTTCTTTCCGCCGGAACGTCAGCAACGTCTTGTTCACAAAATGCTTCGGTGCCAGGTCGGTGAGTAGGACCTTGCGGTCGGACCCGCGAAAGACGTAGAGCGTGTTTGACAGCGGGCCGGTGTCGCCGATCGCGATCGTTTCTTGCTGCGTTCCAGTGGTTACCGTGAGCGTCGTCACCGGTTGTTCGAGCCCGAACGGGGCCAGAGCGGCTCCGCTTTCGTCCACCGTCCGGGTGACCTTCCCCGTGACCAACGCCCGGATTAACGCCTGCACCTCCCGCGGGTCTGCATCGGCCTGCAGGGGAGCGGTGATCGTCCACCGACCGCTCCCGTCCGCTTTCATCTCGACGGGGCCCTGTGGCGTTGTGATGGTCAGACCGGTAATCGCGCTTTCGGGAAACGGCAGCAGGGTTTGACGTTGCGCTTCCTGGGCCTCCTCCTGTCGCTTCGCCGGGAACTCGACGAAATAGAGGTACGCGCCAAGTCCCGCGAGCATCAGGAACAAGACCGGTGTGGACCAGTTGCGCATAGGCTAGAGACGGCGGCGCTTTCTCCACACCAGCATGCCGGTCAGAAACGTCGCGAGGGGAAGAAAGACAACCTGGAGGTAGAGGAGCGCCCGCTCCTGTGTCGGGTTGGGCGTGAACGGCCGCAGGGCCGGCTCTTTCGGAGCGATGGAAATCAAATCCCGCTCCTCTGCCAGCCATCCGGTCGTGTGCAGAAAAAAGTCGCTATTGCCGGGAAAATTGAAGAACGCATTGGAGGCGAAGGCCGAGTTTCCCACGACGACAATGGCGGGATGGGGCTTACCCTCCTCCGGCGCTTTCTTCGGCGACAGTGCCACGGCCATCGGCAGTGGTCCCTTCACGTCCTCCTTTTCATTCAGACTTACGACCCGGCCCTGAAGATTCGTTTCGGCCCAGCTGTTCGCCGACGTGCGGGCCAGCGGTACATACTCCCAATCTTTGCCCGCCTGTTCGTCGAACGTAATGTGGCGCGAAAGCGGAAAGAGCACGGCCGAGGTGAGGTCCTGCGTGATTTCGTGCTCCGTGAAGGTTCGCACCAGCAGCGCGGTGAGGTCGCCTTGCGCGAGCCGGTCCTGCAAATCCACGAGTACGCCGGGGCCGAGCCCCAGTCCCCACCGGGCGAGGAGGGATTCGAGGCCGGTTTGGGTGTCGGGATCGATCATCAAAAGCACGTGTCCACCCTGTTCGACATAGGCATGAATGCGGTCCTGCTCCTCTTTGGTGACGGTGCGGCGCGGGCCGGCGAGCACCAGCACCGTGGTGTTGCTCGGCACGGCGGTTTCCTGGAGGAGTGAGACGGTGCCGACTTCGTAACCCTGTTTGGTCAGGGCGTCTTTCGCGACCGACAGACCGTTGCGCTCCTTGTCCTCCGGGCTGCGTTCGCTGTGACCCTCGACAAACACGATGCGTTTCTTGGTGTCCTTGGAGATCCGGATGAGGGCCCCCGTGAGTTCCACTTCCGAGGGCGAGTTCACGCGGATCGTTTGCCCGTTGCTCTCGAAGACGGCTGTGTCTGTGCGGAAGATACCGTAACTTTGTGCGAGCTTCGGCTGTTTTTCCGGGTCGACGAATTCAACGGTCAGCTTGGCGGAGGCCTGCCGGTAGCTGTCGAGCCGCTCCTTGTAGGCCTGATAGCCGGGGTCCTTCTCTCGCGTGAAGACGGTAATCTTCACGTCGCGGGGCAGCGAGCGCAGCACGCGGTAGGTCTGTGGCGCCAATGTAAAGTTCTGGGTTTCGGACAGGTCCCAGCGGACGGAATGACGGGAAGCCAGGAAGTTCACGATGACCAGGATTGCCGAGAACATGAGCACCATCAGAAGACTGTTGAACCCCATGCGCGTGGAGCGGCGGCTCGAAACAGTCTTGACCGTTTCAAAGTGGACCACGAAAAAGCCGATTAGGCAGAGCAGCGCCAGGGCTTCCGCGATGGTCACCGCCACCAACTGGTCCGGTCTGACGGTGTAGCCGATCAAGCCTGCGATGGCGAGCACGATGCCAACAATGCCGAGGGGGAACGTCTGCAGATTCATTTCCAGCGCGCCGATTCCACGACCTGGTGGGTGAGAAACAACAGGAGCACCAGACCGCTTCCGAAATAGACGAGGTCGCTTGTGTCGATGAGGCCCCGCACGAGGCGGTCGTAGTGTTCCATGAACGAGATGTAGGAGACAACGTGCCCTGCGGGCGTGTCGCCGAGCAGGGCTCCTAGGCCAGAGATCAACCAGATTGTCAGGAGCAAGCCGAAGCTGACGAACGCGGCGACGATCTGATTCTCCGTCAGCGCCGACGCAAAGAGACCGACAGCCAGGAACAGGGCGCCGAGGAGCGTCATCGCCAGGTAGCCGGTGAAGACCGGATTCCAGTCGAAATCGCTGAACAGCGTCAGGACGGCAGGCACGAGCCCGGTCAAGCTCAGGAGGCCCAGAAAGACCAGGAACACACTGACGAACTTGCCTGCCACGATCTCGTTGATGCCGATCGGCGAGGTCATCAGGAATTCGAAGGTCCGCAATTTTCGCTCTTCGGCGAACAGTCGCATAGTGAGAATCGGCAGCACGATGAGCAGCACGAACCGCATGCTAGCGAACAGGTTCCGAAAGACCAGATCGTTCAGATTGATCTGCGCTGGGCCGCCCTGCATCTGCATCAACTGGATCGCCTGGGCGCCGGCGAACACAACATAGAGGTACGAGAGAAACCCGAAAATGAGCAGGAAGACCGCGCCCACTACGTAGACGATCGGGGACACGAAGTACCCGCGCAACTCTTTGGCGATGATGGCTTGAACGGGGGTCATGAGGCGGTCTCCGATGTGGCTGCGGCTCCATCGGGTGCCGATGACAGCACCGGTTCCGTCGAGGCGGACAACCCGTCCTCGTGCCGCGTCAGCTTTAAAAAGACGTCTTCCAAAGTCATCGAGACGGTCCGCAGCTCCAAGAGTCCCCAATGGTTGGACACGACGAACCTCGCGATGTCGTCCCGCAGGTCCTGGCCCAGGGCGCATTCGATGAGGAAGCTTCCCGCCGTCTGTCCCGGGAACACATTGAGCACGCCGGGAAGACCCCGAAGCTTCTCGTCGCAATCAACCGGGGGCGTCTTGATCGTGACGGACAACTTTTCCGACTGTCGCAGCCGGGCAGACAATTGCTCCGGCGTGTCCTCCGCGACGATCCGTCCGCCGTTGATGATGACGACGCGCTGACAGACCGCGGTCGCTTCGGGGAGGATATGGGTGCTAAGGATCACGGAGTGTGAGCCGGCCAAGCTTTTGATGAGCTCCCGGATTTCGATGATCTGCTTCGGGTCCAGCCCTACGGTCGGCTCGTCCAGGATCAAGACGGGCGGATCGTGCAGCAGCGCCTGCGCGAGGCCGACCCGCTGTCGATAGCCGCGGGACAGGTTGCCGATCAGACGGTGGCGGACGGAGCCCAGCTCGAGTCGGTCGATCGACTGATCCATGGCCGAGGTCAGGTTCCGTCCGGTCATACCGCGCAACCGTCCGACGAAGGTTAGATACTCCGTGACCGTCAGTTCCTGATATACGGGCGGCGTTTCGGGCAGATACCCGATGCGGCGCTTCACTTCCAACGGCTGGTCGGCACAGTCGAACCCGGCTACGCGCGCGGTCCCCTCCGAAGGAGGCACGAAGCACGTCAAAATCCGCATGGTCGTGGTTTTCCCGGCCCCGTTCGGGCCCAGGAACGCCAGGACTTCGCCCTTTGCCACCGAAAAGGTGACGCGGTCGATGGCCGTATGATGCCCGTACCGCTTGGTAATGTTCCGAACGTCGATCATGAATGTGGTATCGAGACGATCAACTGCGGGGAATCAGGCAGTCTCGTGACCGGACACTCGCACACGCAATCTGGAAAAGAATCTTACTCAGTCCGTTTCGGGCAGTCAATACAGCGGGCGCTGGGCACGGATATCGGCGACACGCGGCGTCTCTGAGCCGGTCTTTACGGGGTGTGCGCGACCTGCTATGGTTGCCGCCTCGGTGCGCGTTCATGGGGACGCGATTCTATCCACGAATTTGACTTGTGTCTGGTTGAAGGAGGAAGCCATGCAATATCGTGCACTGACCCTGTTGATGGCGAGTGCGGTGTACGGGCTCGGCGGGTGCGCGGCCCAAGGGGATGCGGTTCCTCTCACGTTGACGCTGAAGCCGCCCACCGACACCGCACCGGCGACGCCGGCGGGAGGGCCAAGCGTGCTGGTCACTCCATTCGGCGACGATCGCTTGGACCGCACGAAACTGGGAGTGCGCCACTCCTTCTGGGGGATGACCGAGCCGCTCACGTTGAAAAATGGTAGCGTGGGAGAGGTGACGGCCAAGGCGCTGACGGACTATCTTGCCAGAAAAGGATGGCGGGTGCGGTATGCCTCGTCCAGTGACGGTCTGGCAGGAACCGATGTCGTGATCTCTGGAAAAGTGCTCGAGTCGTCCGTCGATGTCCACGGGGCCTTCGGAGCCACCGACATCGTGGCGAAGAACAAGATTGTGGTTGAGGCGAGGAATCTGGGCGACGGCAGTTCCATCACCGACACGGTGAGTCATCACGGGACCTACAACGTGTTCTGGTATGAGCCCAAAGATGCTGAAGAGATGCTGAGCGAAGTTATGGAACGAAATTTCGAGAAGCTTGTCAGCCAGACAAAGTTCGATGGGACAGCTCTTCGCTTCAAGTAACCCCGCTTCCGTCTGAGCGGGTGCACGATGGCTCCATCATGCGCGGATCACCTTCGGCAAATAGCCACAAGGTGCGACGGTTTCGCGATTGATGTTGGCCAGACGACGCTTCCCGTAATCCCGGGAGGGGTTGACTCGGCCCACAGCCTCCTTATATATAGCCCCACCCCCTTACAACGAACCTTCCAGGTTGTCCGTTTTTGAACGTTGGCATTCTCGAGGTCGGAGTGACTTTCCTCCATGCGCAGGTAGGGGGCGGGGGTACTCAAGGGGGTATTGTCGATCGCCTGGGCTTTTCATAGGCTGAACCAGCAATCCCCTAGGCTGGGGTTGTGGAGGAGGCTGTAAAGGGATGGCGGAACAAACAAGACAACATTATTCGATGGGGTGGCGCTCGTTCCTGCTCCCGGCGATCGTGATCGGTGCGACGTTGAGCGCTTGTTCGTGGATTCCCAAAGGGGAGAGCGAGCTGGACATCGGGATTAAGGATCTGGGGATTGCCTCCTGGTATGGAGAGCAGTTCCACGGCAGGCTGGCCGCCAACGGAGAAGTCTTCGATATGTCCGCATTGACCGCCGCTCACCGGACCCTTCCACTAGGAAGTATGGTCCGGGTCGTCAATTTGCAGAACGGGCGGCACGTCCGGGTTCGCATCAACGACCGGGGGCCCTACGTGAACGGACGTATCCTCGACCTCTCCTATGCTGCGGCAACGCAGTTGGGCATGGTTGAGGGAGGCGTGTCCGTGGTTCAGCTCCAAGTCATCGGCGATCACCGCCCGGATTTCATCGTCGCTTCAGAGGAAACGTCGCCGTCGAGTCCGCCTCTTCTGACCGTTCATCGGATTGATGGGCAGGCAATGCCGGCCTCAGCGATTCCTGCGTTGGCCTATCCGGACCCCGCCATGGTCTGCGTGCATCGGGTTCTGCCGAACGACGTGCTGCTCCAGCGCAGAGTTAGGCGGGTACCGTTCATTCTTGCCGCCGACCATACGGCCCATATGGAAGTCGCCGCCCTTGTCCTCGATTAGCGGGCCATCGGTCCGATCCCTGGACCCAGCCAGCGGTTGACAGTACGGGAACGTCTCCTCTAGACTCACTGTCGATGTTCAATCGAGTGCTGGTCAATGGCAACGTACAAAGGGGATGCGATGGCAAAGCACAAGGCGGCGGAGTCCGACGAAGCACGGTTGAAGAAGAAAATCGCGGAGAAACGGGCCGGATCGGGCAATTCTAAGGAACACGCGGCGATTCGCGCGCTACGGAAACGGCTCAAGCGGGAGCAGCGCCGACGGCGCGCCCTCGCGCTGCGCAAGAAACATGCGGTCGGCACGAAGACAGAAGCCGCAACGCCAACCTCGGCGTGATCCGGAGTGGAATAAGTGATGTAGTACTGGGAGACAAGGTTGTGATCTTTTTCCTGCAGGGAACATATGGAGCGAGAACAGAAAGATCAGCAGAGCGAGACGGCTGAAACAGCCACACCGGCGAGCGATGAATTGACCGACAAGGTTGCTGCCGACATGGGGTTGGAGGAGGCGGTGCGAACCGAGGCCGCCGCACCGGTGCAGGAGACGGTGGCGCTCGAAGAAGAGCAGGTCAAGGATGAGATCGACATCCAGATCGATCTGCTCAACGACCCGGACTGGGTGGTGCGCCGCGAAGCGGTCATCACGCTCGGCGAAATGGGCGATGAGCGCTGCGTCGAGCCACTGGCCCGGGCGCTGCGGGACGGTGACTGGCAGGTTCGGGAAGTCGCGATCGAGGCACTCGGCCAGGTGGGCTCTCCCGCCGTCGAAACGCTGATCAAGCTGCTCCGCGATTGGGACGTCCGCAAGTACGCTATCCTCGCGCTGGGCAAGATTCGCGACGAGCGGGTGCTTGATCCGCTGATGCACCAACTGCGGAACGACGAGTTCAAGGACGATGCCATCAACGCCCTGGTCGAGTTGGGCGAGCCGGCCGTGCCGCGGCTCATCGCTGCGCTGAAGGACAAGGACGAGAATGTCCGCAAGAGCGCCGTGCTCGCGCTGGGCCTGATCAAGAACAGTGCGGCGATCGATCCGCTGATCGAAATGCTCGGCGACAAGGACTGGTTCACCCGGCTGACAGCGGCAGCCGCGCTGGAGTCCATTGGCGACGAGCGAGGACGCGAAGCCATCAAGCCTCTGCTGAAAGACCCGGACATGGTCGTGAAGATGCGGGTGGAGCGGATTCTGGCGAAGTGGAAGAAGCAACCGGTGTCACAGCCGGCGAACGCCTGAGTCACTTGTTGAGCAGCAGATCCATCCGGTGCTGAATCTCGTCCAGTTTCCTCATCGGCACCGACTTTCCCATCGCAATCTCCAGTCGAATTTCCCTGAGCGAAGTCGTCAGCTCCCGTAGGGTCTTGCTTGCGTCGTCCGCCTTGGCGCCTTTAACGGAGGCTTCGAGCACGTCGACCGCTTCGGCCAGTTCCCTGGCAGAATCCCCGAAGTTTCGCTCGAAGAGATTCGCTTTCGCCTGCACCAGGCGGGATTTAGCGTCCACGAGGGCCTGCCGCCGTCGTAGGTCGCGCTCGATTCCCATCGTCGTGTCTAGGACGTTTCGCGACAGTTCTTTGATGGATTGTTGCAGTTCGGACACCGTTTGTTGCAGAGTCCCGACCGGGCGCTGTCCGAAGTAATATCCCCCGGCGAACGAGGCCGCTGTCAGCAGCACGACAGCTACGAATTTCACCATAACGAGTCCTCGGCAGTTAGCGGCGGCGTTTGGGTGGCCCGATGTGCGCGAGCTGTTGCAGCAGACTGCCGGCCGCGGCGATGCGCACCGCTTCATCCGTATCCTGGAGCCCCTTGACGAGCAAGGGCACGGCGGCGCCGCCGTGCTTGCCCAGCGCTTTTGCGGCCATCAACCGGGGGAGGGGCTGCTGATCCTGTAAAAGCGACTGCAATATGGGCAGCGCCTTCTTTTCTGGGGTTGCTCCGAGGGCTTGGGCCGCCGCGCCACGGACGAAGGGGTCCGGATGCCGTGCCAGATCGGCCGCGAGCAGGATGGCGGACGAGTCTCCCAGTCGAAGCAACGCTTCCGCAGCGCTCGCCCGCACGTGAAAGCTGGGGTCTCTGGTCAGGGCTTGCAGCAACGGGCGGTTCTCCTTGAGGCCGAGGCGCCCCAGACTGCGGGCGGCGACGCTGCGGACCATCGCCATCTCGTCTCCTACGGCATGGGTGAGCGGGGCCACCGCGCCAGCTGATCCGAATTCTCCCAGGGCGCCAGCCGCGAACGCGCGCACCGACGGATCGGGATCATACACTGCTTGTGACAGGACCGCCAGACTGGAAGGACGTCTCAACCGTCCGAGGACGCCGAGCGCGGCCATACGCACTTCGGCGTCTGGAAGCGTGGCCGCGCTGGTGATATCGACGATCATGTCGGTCTGGCCCAGCTTATACAAGGCAGCGGAGGCGAAGACCGCTTCCGGACCTTCTTCCGTCCGGCCAATTTCCGCGAAGCGCTGCCTTAAGTCCGCCGCTTTCGCATCGCCGAGAGCGGTGATCGCCGCAATGCGCACCGAGGAGATCTCGTCATTGAGGGCTCGTCGTAGCGCACCGGATTTTCCGGCGAGCCCGGCTTTACCGATGGCCTCTGCGGCACGGGCACGCACTGCCACCGACGAGTCCAAGAGCCCATCTTCCAGAATCGCCGCGGTCTCCGGCAGCCCGAGTTCGGCCAAAACCGTGTAGGCGGCGATGCGGATGTGTTCTTTCGGGTCGCGGACATGGCCGGTAATGGTGGCGAGCGCCAGCGGGCGGAGCAGCGTTGGGTCGTGCGCATCTCCCGATGGATCCAACCGCCGGTAGAGCGCAAGGGCCTCGTCCGTCCGTCCCAGCCGAGCATAGCTCAAGAGCGAGAGGCGCAACAGTTGGGGGGACGGGGGCGTCCCGGGAGACAAGTTCTGAAAGAGTGCCGTCACTCCTGCATAGTCGCCGGCCTCGAAAAGCCCGGCTGCCTTCGACTCAAGCGCCACGGCCTCCTCACGGGCCGCGAGCGCGTGGCTGGCCCATCCGGGCGACGTTCCGATCAGTGCCAGCACGAGGAGCAGCGAAGCCGCGGTCGGCGCAGGGCGGCCGTGGCGGGCGAAGCCTGGGTCTACCATGTCGCGGGTGCGCGGACAGTGGCGGGGACGTACATCGTGCCGACGTAGTCCTTGACCATCCGCTTAGTGCAGAACTGCGGGGCGATCGAGCGAAGACATTCTTTGACCATTTGCAGCCACCCGCGCGGGACGCCGTCGAGGTCTCGCTGATAATATAGCGGCACCACTTCTTGCTCCAGCAGGCGGTAGAGCTCCTCTGCGTCGTGTTGGTCCTGCGCCTGCGCGTCGGCGGGCTCGGTCAGCGGTTGAATGCCCCAGCCGTTGGCGCCGTTGTAGCCTTCGGCCCACCAGCCGTCGAGTACGCTGAGGTGCAAGACCCCGTTGAGCGCGGCTTTCATGCCGCTGGTGCCGCTGGCTTCCATCGGGTAGCGTGGGGTGTTGAGCCAGACGTCGACGCCCTGCACGAGATACTTCGCTATGTGCATCTCATAGTCTTCGATGAACGCTACCTGGCCGCCAAGTTTGTGGTCGTAGCAGAAGTTCAGCACTTCGTGGATGAAATAGCGCCCGGGCTCGTCGGCCGGGTGCGCTTTCCCGGCAAAGATCAACTGGACTGGCCGCCACTTGTCCTGCAGCAGGTGTTTCAGCCGGTCGAGGTCTTTGAACAACAGCGTCGCCCGCTTGTAGGTGGCGAATCGGCGGGCGAAGCCGATGGTCAGCGCCTCGGGGTCGAGCAGCGTGCCGCGCGCTAACACCTGCGACGGCTGTAGGTGCCCATGCATCCAGCCGCTCCTGGCCCGCTCGCGGATGAATCCCATCAGTTTCCGTTTCATCGCCTGCCGGACGGCCCAGAGCTCATGGTCCGGTATGTCCGTTACGCGCTGCCACATGGCCGGATCGTCGCAGGTATCGGTCCACACCGGGCTGAGCGACTTGCTGTACAGGCGATGGAGCTCAGGGGAAATCCACGTCGGCGCGTGGATGCCGTTCGTCACGCTGCGGATAGGCACCTGCTCGACCGGCAGGCCCGGCCAGAGGTGCCGCCACATCTCGCGGGTGACGCGCCCATGTTCGCGGCTCACCCCGTTCACGTGAGCCGAGAGACGCATGACCAGTGCCGTCATGTTGAACCCCTGTCCGCGGGATTCCGGCGTCTCTCCCAGACGGAGGAACTCGTCACGCGACAGGCCGAGCTGTTCCCAGTAGCCGGCGAAATACCGCTCCATCAGATGGTGCGGGAACACATCATGTCCGGCTGGCACCGGCGTGTGCGTGGTGAAGACCGTGCTCTGGCGGACCAGCTCGCTGGCTTCGGCGTGGGAGGTGCCTTTCTGGACCAGTTCGCGAATCCGTTCGAGAGTGAGAAAGGCCGAATGCCCCTCGTTCGCGTGCCAGACTGTAGGGTCGATCCCCAGCGCGCGCAACATCCGCACACCGCCGATCCCTAGGAGAATTTCCTGGCAGAGCCGGGTTTCCTGGTCGCCTCCGTAGAGCCGCGCGGAGAGGGCGCGGTTCTCGGGAGAATTTTCCGGTACGTCCGTATCGATCAGGTAGAGCGGTACCCGTCCCACCAGCACCTGCCAGACGACGGCGGTGATGTGGCGACCCCCCATGTCCACGGTGAACCGGCAGGGTTCGCCGATCGGCGTGCGCGCCGGACGGATCGGCGAATCTTCTCGGTTGAAGGGGGCATAGGCCGCTTCTTGCCAACCTTCTGCGGTAATCTGCTGGCGGAAATAGCCTTGCGGGTACATGAACCCGATGCCCACGAGCGGCACGCCGAGGTCACTCGCTTCCTTGCAATGGTCTCCGGCCAGGATGCCGAGCCCGCCACTATAAATGGGGATGGATGTGTGGAGCCCGAATTCGGCGGAGAAATAGGCGATGGTCGTCTTGGCCAGACCGGCGTGCTGGGTCGCGAACCAGCTCCGCTTGTTGGCCCGGTAGTCGTCGAACAACCGGAGTACCGCCGAGTAGTGGCGCAGAAACGACGGGTCTTCCGCGAGCCGCTTGAGCCGTTCGGGCTTTACGTCGGTCAGAAGCTTGACTGGGTTATGGTGTGTGAGAAACCAGAGAGTCGGGTCGATCGACTCGAAGAGCTGTCGTGCTTGTAACGACCAGCTCCACCACAGGTTGTGAGCCAGTTCCCAGAGACGGTCGAGGCTCTGCGGCAGATGGGCGGGTGAACCGTTCACCGATGCACTCGTACTAGTATCCACGCGGGCTCCTTGGATAGCTGTGCTGGTTGGACTGCGGGGCGACGGGGGTGCGAGATCACTGGTTCCTTGTGCGCGGTCAGGCGTGTCCTGCCTTGTGCCACGAGGCCCACTGCTCGGAGAATGCCACGGTGGCGTACCGTTCGCCAAGGATTTTTGCAACTCGGTTCAGGAGTTTGGTGAGCTGCTGCAGTTCGGCTGGCGTCAGATCCTGACGGAAGCGCGGATGCAGGCCCCACCGGGTTTCTATTTCCTCGCCCGAGACGCTCGACATCAGGGTGACCAGCTTGATCTCCTTTCCGGTCGGGCCCTTCTTGGCGTTTCCGTCGCCGGCTGAAGCGGTCGTCGTCGCTTCGGAGCTGGAGGCACCTGAGGCGGACGGCGGCGTCTGTCCCTGCAGCACCGCGCTGATGGCCGGCACGACCGCGCTGGCGCACAGCGTGGCCGCGGAGCTGACCTGAGCATTGCCCGGCGCACCAAGCATTTCCGCCACGCGTTCGCCGAAGTCACGGAACATGTCGTTCTTCGCTTTCGAGTCCTCGGTAATGAGGAATTTGTACTGCTCATAGGTCCGGCGGCTTTCGGCTACGGCCCCGCCGATCGTCAAAACGATTTCCATTTGATCCGCATTGTTACCGAACGCCGGCTCGAGCACGCTCTTCAGTTTGGCCGACACAGCATCCTCGAGCCCGTTCATGAAGTCCACCTGATCCTTGATAGGAATGTACAAGGCCGAAAGCCGGTCTGTCAGGTTGAACATGATCTTCAGAAATTCCAGGTAGATGCCCCACTCGTCCTGGCGCTTGAGCTTCAAGGCCTTCTCAGGCGCGTTGCGCTTGATCATCGTAACCGACTCGCCTGACACGGCGAGCATCAGTTCGGCCAGCTGGCAAAGTTGCGATTGGTAGACCTTGTCGGCGGTTCCCATGGGTTGTCCTCGTGACGGGCGGGATTATAACGGAGGGATGTCCGGTGATCCAAGAGGGGGGTTGCCCTGTCTCCTTATGACGATGCTCATCCACTTTAAAAGGCTGGAAGGAGTATGTTATACACCCCCGCCCACTGATGGTATAACGCGTAAGATGTGGTTAGTCCTCCTCTCCTCACGCCATGGAACGAGTAGTTAAGACCTATGTCCTGAAGCGGCCAACTGACGAGGCTGCGCCTCGGGGGCTCTCTATCGACTATGCAGCGGCATTGAACCCGCAGCAGTTGGCGGCGGTGACGGCGGGCGACGGACCGTCGCTGGTCATAGCCGGGGCCGGCAGCGGAAAGACGCGCACCCTGGTCTACCGCGTGGCGTATCTCATCGATGCTGGCGTTGATCCGGCGAACATCCTCCTGCTCACTTTCACGCGCAAGTCGGCGCAGGAGATGCTGGACCGGGCCGGCGACCTGATCGGGCCGAGAAGCCAGCGGGTTTGCGGCGGCACGTTTCACTCGGTCGCCAATCTGTTGTTGCGGCGATACGGCCGGTCCATCGGTATCGAGCCGGGCTTCACGATCCTGGATCGAGGCGACGCCGAAGACCTCATCGCCCTCGTGCGATCGCAACTGGGACTGAACGAAAAAGACAAGCGCTTCCCCCGCAAGGGGACGATTATGGAAATGATCAGCAAGAGCGAGAACACGCTCCGCTCACTCGATGAAATCATCGTCGAGGAGTTCGGCCACTTCAGCGACCACATCGAGGATCTCGGGCGGTTGCAGAAGGCCTATCAGGCGGCGAAGCGGCAAAAGCAACTGCTCGACTACGATGATCTGCTGGTGATGCTGCGGCAACTGCTCCTGCTGGACGAATCGGCCCGCACGACGATCTCGAGCCAGTACCGCTACATTCTCGTGGACGAATACCAGGACACGAACCGGCTGCAGGCCGAGGTGATCCGCCAATTGGCGACGACTCATGACAATGTGATGGTGGTCGGGGACGACTCGCAGTCGATCTACGCGTTTCGCGGCGCGACCTTCCGGAACATTATGGAGTTTCCAGTCCTGTTCCCGGGCGCGACCATCTATAAGCTGGAGGAAAACTACCGCAGCACGCAGCCGATCCTGAATCTTGCGAACTGCATCATCGACGAAGCGGCGGAGAAGTATACGAAGCGGCTCTTCACGCGGAAGATTGACGGGCCGTTGCCGGTGCTGGTGGAGGCGGCAGGGGAAAACGCACAGTCGCGCTTCATCGCGCAGAAGATTCTCGAACTGCGCGAGGAGGGTGTACCGTTGAACGAGGTCGCCGTGCTGTTTCGATCCAGCTTTCATTCGTTCGACCTCGAAATCGAGTTGTCCCGCAGGGGATTGCCTTTCGTCAAACGCGGCGGCGTAAAATTCATCGAGACGGCGCACGTCAAGGACTTGCTCGCGCATCTTCGCGTGCTCGCCAATCCGCTCGATACGGTTAGCTGGCATCGTGTGCTGCTGCTGGTCGAAGGGGTGGGGCCGAAAAAAGCGCAGGATCTTCTGGCGACGCTGGTCAAGTCGGAGAATCCGTATCGAGCGCTGCGCGAGGGTACCGGACGTTCCGGTCAGGGCCTGAAAAATCTCGCGAATACACTCGAAAGCCTGTCGGGAGCGGAGGATCGACGCCCGGGGGAACAGGTCAGCCACGTCTACGAATACTATCTCCCGATCTTGAAAGAACAGTACGACGACTACCCGAAGCGTATCCGCGACCTCGATCACCTGCACACGATCGCGGAAGGCTATCCAGGCATCGACGAGTTTCTGGCTGACTTGGCGCTGGAACCGCCGGACGGCACCGCGATCGACGTGGAGGCGCCGGACAGGGACGATGAGCGGTTGGTGCTGTCGACGATCCATTCCGCGAAAGGGCTGGAATGGCAGTGCGTGTTCGTGATCTGGGTCGTCGACGGCAAGTTTCCGTCCGTCTATTCTTTTATCACGGAGGAGGAACTAGAAGAGGAGCGGCGGTTGTTCTATGTGGCTGTGACCAGAGCCAAACGCCATCTCTTCTTGACGTATCCCATCAACGTGTACGACAAGACGAGCGGCATGCTGTTGACCAAGCCCTCCCGTTTCCTCGACCATGTCTCATCGGATCTGCTCGATACGCTGGCGCTCGTCGAAGAGGGCTGGCGCGGCGATTGGGGATCGACGCGTTACCAGGATGACTGATCTGACACGCCGCGCTCCGTACAAAGGTCAGACATCGAGCGCCGGTTTCGGCCCTGTGAGTCTATGATCGACAGGCTCGTCTGTTCGGCGGCGTTCCTCGTGCTGTCATGCTGGAATACCGTTCCGGGCTGGGCTCTTCAACCCGACGGCGAGCACGACAAGCCCAAGGCGCATCATGCGTGGAAGCGGCTGCTGAACGATGTCGCCGCATTGTCCTTGCCGACCGGTTTTCTGAAAGAGATTCCACCCGACTTCGTGCGCTTCGAATTCGACGACCTCAGGACATATGCGGCGGAATATCATCTCGGTGAGCATCGGATGGTATTGAATCGTCCGCTGTCGTTGAACGCGGCGGGCGGTTCCCTTCGACCATTGGCCAGGATGACGCATAAGGAGCTGGAGGTCCTTTACCACGAGTTGTTTCACGCCTATATGGATTTTCTTTCGACCCACGCGGAGAGCTCGGAGAAGGCGAAGCTGCTGATGAGTTACGCGCGGGCGCAGCAGGCCTGCCGCTACGGCGAAGTGGCGATCACTCCGATCGTGCAACGGATGGCAGAGACGGAAACGCGCTATCTCACAGAGTCCGAAGCCTGGGAAGCGTTGAACGAAACGTGGGCGGTGTTTGTCGGATGGGCGATTTGGAACCAGCTCGAGGTCCAAGCACTAGGGAAAGGATCAATGCTGCAGAAGCCGCGTCTGGCCGAGCAGTGGCGTGCACGATTGGAACAGGCCGTTCGGAACGGTGAGCTGCGCGGGTACTATGTCCCTCAAGATCCTGAGGAACGGCGTGTGACTCACAAACGGTTCCTGGCGAAACAATCCCAGATTTCGTGGGGGGAGATGCGAGTCTTGATGAGAGAAGTTCTTGGTTTCTCAGAAAAATTTACCGCCAAGGCGTACCGACGTATTGCTCCCGCGCTCTCTGTGGAGAGAAAGCGACCCTGTGAAGATCAATCCGACGGTGAGTAACATATAAAAATGTATGCCATGGGCGCTCCCCTCTTGACAGGAGAAAACTTCATCAATAGAATCGAGCGTTTCCTAAACAAGCCTGTCCGAGAACTATAGCCAACTCGTCCTCTTGAAAGGGAGGGGTTGTGCACGGAGAGGCTTACTCTTCTTTTTTGCACGAGGACAAGAGAGCGGAGTCGCTCTGGTTTTTTGAATTTCTCATTGAAGAGGGAAAATGATCGGGCAGCGCGGGCAGGTACCCAAGTGGCCAAAGGGGGCAGACTGTAAATCTGCTGGCTTATGTCTTCCAAGGTTCGAATCCTTGCCTGCCCACCA
>CAYULI010000044.1:0-24449 GCA_964445795.1 uncultured Nitrospira sp.
GCCCCGAGCATAGCGCAAGAGGGATCAGTTACCCACACAAATTCCTGAAGAGCCAGAAATATATCTCATCAAGAAGTTGTCCATGCCCACGGCTACCGTACAAGTTCCCGTCTTAATGAGTCCGGCGCAAAAGCGGCGGCTTGCCCGCAAGGCGAAAGCCGCCAACCTGACGATGGGGGAACTGCTCCGCCAAGGAGGAGAACGGTTTTCCCCGACCGAAGATGAGATCTTGCTGGACCAGTTTGCCAAACAGGTTGCGCGGGCGACTCAACGAGCGATTCAATCGATCGATCGGACGTTGGCGCTGATTGCCCATTCCGAAGCACGCATCCAGGCCCTTAAATCGCGAAAGAAGCGCTAACGATGGGTCTCACCGAACGGGTCTGGGATGCATTCGCGCGGACCATTAAATTGGCCGACAGGGTGGAGCAGCTCAACGCCACGGTCGCCAAGCAACAACTGCACATTGAAGACCTCACGGGGCGCGTGATCCGTCTGGAAACCGCGCTCGAACTCGCGCTCGGTGCAAAGCGAAGCAAACGCCTGTCCGGACCCTCCACTTAAGAGATATGTGCCCCCAGGTAGTCGTGCGCATGGCGGGAGCTAAAGCTCCACGTGCGACGCTTCTCCGTGTCGCCACAGCCCAATTCGACCGCGTCACGTCACGCTGGATCGGACCGGTTGGTGGGAGTCATGCGGATTCCGCGTGACGGGTGTGCCGGGTGTTACGGTCCGGCGCAAGGGTTCTCGGATGTTTTCAACAGGTCGCTCACCTTCTCGACGAGCGTGGCGGGAAGAAAAGGTTTCTGGAGGAACGGCGTGTCATCGCCGATGCCTTGGGCCTGGAGCGTGTCGCTGGCGTACCCGGACATGTAGAGAACTTTCGCCTCCGGCCGCAGGGCCTTCACGCCGGCGACGAAGGCGGCCTTGTTCATCCGAGGCATGATGACGTCGGCGATCACGAGCGGGCACTTTCCCTTTACCGTTTGCAAGAGTTGCAACGCTTCGTTCCCGTCGCCTGCCGCCAGGACGCGATAGCCCTGGTCCTGCAAGATCGTGGCGATGAGCCGCCGGATGCTCTCTTCGTCCTCGACAACGAGTATCGTGTCCTGGGGCGTGGGCGAGCGTGCTTCCGCTACGGGGAGGCTCGTTTCCGCCACCGGCTGTCCGACGCGGGGCAAATACACGGTGAACCGTGATCCCCGTCCTGGCTCGCTGATTACGTCGATGTATCCCCGACTCTGTTTCACGATCCCGTACACGGTCGCGAGACCCAGACCGGTTCCTTTCCCCGGTTCTTTGGTCGTGAAGAAGGGCTCGAAGATGCGGGCCATCGTGGCGGCATCCATGCCGCAGCCGGCGTCCTGGACCATGATTTTAACGTAGGGACCCGCCGTCGAGCCGGGATGGCTCAACACGAACCGGTCGTCGAGGTCCATGTTGTCGGTTTCGATGTTGATGAGGCCGCCGTCTGGCATGGCATCGCGTGCGTTCAGCACCAGATTCATGACGACCTGTTCGAGCTGCACCGGGTCCATCATTGCATGACCGGTCCGGGGATGCAGGACCACGACCATTTGAATGTGCTCGCCGATGAGTCGCTGCAGGATGTCCTGCATCTCGCGAATGATTTGATTGACCGCCAGTTCCTTGGGTTCGAACACCTGCCGCCGACTGAATGTCAACAGCTTCTTCGTCAAGGCGGCCGCGCGCATCCCGGCCTGGCTGATCATGTCCAGTTCCGGCTTGGCCGGGTGCGTGGCGAACTGTTGCAGCAACCGCTGGGCATGCCCGATGACCACCATCATGAGGTTGTTGAAGTCGTGCGCGATGCCGCCAGCCAGGCGGCCGACCGCCTCCATTTTCTGCGACTGGTGCAGGGCAGCGACGGTCCGCTTATGCTCGGTGATATCGACGATCGTTTCCACCACGTGGGTCCGCCCGTCAACTGTGGCGACTTTCGACCAATGGACCAGTAGGAATTTGTCGCCGGGCAGCGGGACCTCGCTGGAGAGGACATCGTCGGACGTCAGGGCCTCAGGCATCCGGCAGAACGTGCAGGGTGCCGCGCTGTCGGCGATCTTGGCGTAACAGGCGGATCCGGTGATATCGCCGAACTGTTTGAGTCCGGTCTCATTCTGGAATTGGACGCGATGCGTGCTTGGGTCGATGACGGAGATGGTGACAGGCTGGGAGTTGAGTAAACTTCGCGCGTCGTATTGGGGACAGGTAGTTTGGGGAGAAGAGGCCATCGGGTGCCGCCTCCATACGCGCCGTGGTGTCGGCAGGGGTGTCGTCTCACCCGGTACTCACGACCTTACTACTTACTATAGGAGTCCCACGAGTCAAGCAGATGGGTGATTTTGAACTGCCGGCGTCGGACGCTTTGCCGGGCCGGACTGTTATTTGAAGAGGTGATCCGAGATCAGGGCGGCCAGTTCGGCCGGCTCCACGACCCCTTCGCGAGTCAGGAGCAGCTTGCCGTTCGCAAAAAAGTGGGTGGTGGGGTAGGTTTCGAAGGCGTGGGCCTTCTTGATCTCGCGACAGCGGCCGGGGACATGCATCTTGGCTTTGCCGACTTTAATCGTGGGGAATTTTGCGGCTATTTCCTCCAAGATCGGATCGTACCGATTGCAAGGCTCGCAGGTAGCCAGCCCGTAGGCCACGACGGCTCCAGGGCTGTCGGTAAACTCTTTGTAATTGGCGTCGCTCACATCGAGCACTGTGCTCATATCGCCACGTTTCATCCTGCATTGTAAGTGCGAGCCGGTCGAGCGCGACAGGACGGTCCTGTCGCACTCGACGGAGAGCAGGGCACCCTCGTTTAGTTGAGCTTGGCGAGGGCGGCAAGGATCTCCTTGTCTTCCCGCGCCGTCTTGATTTCTTGTACCTTCACGTAGGCGACCTTGCCGTTCTTGTCGACGATCACGGTCGCGCGCTTGGAGCAGTTCAGCGGCTCGAAGTAGAGCCCGTAGGCCTTACAGACCGTCCGGTGCATGTCGGAGAGGAGCCGATGTTTGAGGCCGAGAGAGTCGGCCCAGGCCTTGTGGGAAAAGAAGCTGTCGCAGCTGATGCCAAACACTTCGGCGTTCGCACTCTGGAATTGGGGGAAGTCGTCGGTGAGGCACTTGTTTTCGCCTTGGCACACCGGGCTCCAGTCCAGGGGATAGAAACACAGCACCACGTTCTTCTTGCCTCGGTAGTCGCTGAGTTTCACATCCTTTTGGTCTTGATCCTTTAATGTAAAATCCGGGGCTGTATCGCCCACCTTGATTTCCGGTGCTACATCGCTCATTTCGGCTCCTCCTTTGCAAACGTCGCTGTATGGTGGCAGTTCTGAGGTCTCGCGTTCGGAGAACCCCTTCGGGAAACTCAGCCGTTGTAACCCGGCGCTCAAAAGGTTGTCAACGGGCCGGAAGGCCTAGGCCTTACGAAAATGCCTGCAAGTCTTCGATTTCGCGGAATGTTTTTAGGTCTGTATCTCGCGGAACCCCAGCATGCGCCCCGCTGGGGCGGCGGTGCGGTAGTTCACGATACGAACGGTCCGGCCGAGCAGGGGAAGGCGGAACGCCGATCCGACCTTGGGAGACTGGCCGATGCGGAGCAGCTCGGTGGCCGATTCGGCGAGCAGGTCTCTTGCGGCGCTTTCGGGAAGTCCCTTTGCCTGGAACAACTCGATCTCGTCGAGGCCGAACTTGCTCAGACCGAGGGAATAGGACCAGACCTGATCAAGTCGCGCCGCGTCGTCCTGCGCGATGGTGACATGGTCGTCAATGATGAAGGTCGAAAGCGCGCGCTGCAGCCAATCGGACGGATTGACGTAGGCTTGGGTGGTTACGTCGTAGGCGGTTCCCTGAGTCAGCAGCGTCAAACCGCGCGCGATCCGCGCCGCAAATAGAATCGTGTCCGGCATGTCCCGTGGGGAGGCGAGGGAGGGCGCCACGGCTCCCATCGACTCGTGTTCCCATGCGAGCCGCTGAATCAACTCAGACACGTGCGTCGCTGGCAGCGGCATCACGACGTGAGCCGACCAGGGACCCTGCCCGGCCTGCCAGGATTCGGGAGAACCCGATTCATGCCGAACCGTCAGCGGACCGCCGTACTCGCGCTCATACCAGATTCGCAGCTCCTCCGTGGCGGGAACGGTGCCGCGATAACCGATGAAATAGAGCGGTGGTCGCTTCGCGGAGGGTTTCGGAGCCTTCTTCCGAATTCTCATGTCCCCCCCGCGCCCTGCGCCGCTGGCCTACTTTCCCGCCTTGCGGGCTTTCCGCCGGTCTTCCGGATTGAGAAGGCGCTTGCGGATGCGCACGCTTTTCGGCGTGACCTCGACCAACTCGTCCGGCCCGATATATTCCAGGGCGAATTCGAGCGTCATTTCCCGCGGTGGGGTCAGAATGAGCGCCTCGTCGGAACCGGAGGCGCGCATGTTCGTGAGGTGCTTCTCCTTGCAGACGTTCACGTCAAGATCTTCGTCCCGGCTGTTCTGGCCGACGACCATGCCGCGGTAGACTTCGACGCCCGGTCCGATGAATAGGACTCCGCGTTCTTGTGCCATGAAGAGCGCGTAGGCCGTGCTGGTGCCGTCTTCAAATGCGCACAGCGAGCCGTGCGGCGCCACAATCAAGTCCTGCTCGTTCGCCGGTTCGTAACCCGTAAAGACGTGGTGCATGATGACTGTGCCGCGGGTCTTGGCGAGCAGGATGTTTTTCAAACCCATGATGCCTCGGGTCGGAATGTGGTACTCGATGTGCATTTCGCTCGGCCCGGCGTCTGAATGGACCAGTTTCATATGGCGCATCTCGCCGCGCCGCTTCCCGACCTCCTCGATGACCGCTCCCTGGTACATTTCCGGTACCTGGATCGTCAGCTCTTCGTAGGGCTCGGTCACCTTTTCGCCGTCCCGGTGGAGAATGACTTCCGGTTGCGACACTTGCAGCTCGTACCCTTCCCGGCGCATCTGCTCGATCAGCACGGCCAGGTGCAGTTCGCCGCGGCCGGCGACCAGGAAACGGTCCGGACTGTCGGTTTCCTGGACACGGAGCGAGACGTTGGTCTCCAGTTCTTTGAAGAGGCGATCGCGGAGGTGCCGGGAAGTCAGGAATCGTCCCTCGCGGCCCGCAAAAGGGCTGTTGTTTACGGAGAACGTCATTTGGACCGTCGGCTCATCAATGGTCACGCGGGGCAGTGCCTCCGGATGCTCCGCATCGGCGATCGTATCGCCGATGCTCACCTGGTCCAGCCCCGCCACGGCCACGATCTCCCCGGCCTCGGCCTGTTCGACATCGGTGCGCTCGAGCCCGGCGTAGACTGCCAGGTCGGACACTTTCCCCGGCACCTGTACTCCGTCCTTCCCGAGCACGAGCACGGCTTGCCGGCGTGCGATCGAGCCGGACTGGATCTTCCCCACGCCCATCTTCCCTTTGTACGAATCGTAGGCGAGGGCCAGGACCAGGATCTGCAAAGGTGCCTTGGCGTTGATCGCCGGGGCGGGAATTTGGTCCAGCACCGTGTCGAGCAAGGGCGTAATGTCGGTGCCCGGCTTGTTCACGTCGAGCGTTGCGACGCCTTTGATGGCCGAGGTGTATACGATGGGGAAATCGAGCTGCTCGTCGGTGGCACCGAGGTGGACGAATAGGTCGAAGGTCCGGTTGACGACGTCGTCGATTACGGCGTCCGGCCGGTCGATCTTGTTGATCACGACGATGGCCCTGTGGCCGAGCGCGAGGGCCTTCCGCAGCACGAAGGTCGTTTGCGGCATTGGCCCTTCCTTGGCGTCGACCAGCAGCAGGACTCCATCGACCATGCGGAGCGTCCGCTCGACTTCGCCGCCGAAATCGGCGTGGCCCGGCGTGTCCACGATGTTGATTTTGACGCCCCGGTAGGTGACGCTTGCATTCTTGGCCTTGATGGTGATCCCGCGTTCGCGCTCCTGGTCCATCGAGTCTAGAATCCGCTCGCCCATGTCGTCGATCTTGCGGTGGACGTGCGTCTGCCGGAGCAGTGCGTCGACGAGGGTGGTCTTGCCGTGGTCGACGTGGGCGACGATGGCGATGTTCCGGATGTCGGTCCGGCGGTCCTGCGGTGCGCGTACCTGAGTCATACTCCGTCGCTGCTCGTGACGAAAAAAAAGACGCCCCGGACTCCAGGCGTCGGGACGAGTATACCCGAAGCGCGCCGCAGCATACAAGCGCTCGTGCCCGCCGCCGGCGACGCGGCGATGCCGCCGGATGCTTGAGTTTTCGTGGGACGCATTGTAAGGTGACTGCACCAACCTCGCGGGTTTCTTCCCCCTTGGAGTCGAATTCCCGATGCCCGGCGACGAGCGTTTCATAGAAATTCACGAGCAGCCGCGCCGCCGCTGGCGCTGGTGGCAGGTGACGCTGCTCGTCTTCCTAGCCTGCACGATCGTCGGGTTGACGACTGCGGCCGGCGTCGTCTGGCACCTGTCCCAGGACCTTCCGTCGCTCGAGCTACTCCAGAATTATCAGCCTAGCTTGGTGACGACCGTGTACTCGGACGACCGCCAGCCCATCGGCCAGTTCTTCATCGAGCGCCGCATTCTCACGCCGCTGGCCGAGATCCCGAAAACGCTCACGCAGGCGGTCATCGCCACGGAGGACGTGCGCTTTTTCGAGCATCCCGGTCTGGACTATGTGGGCATCCTACGGGCGGCGTGGACGAACCTGCGTCATGGAGGGCGGAAGGTGGAGGGCGCGAGCACCATTACGCAGCAGTTGGCCCGCTCGCTGTTTCTGTCCGCCGAGCGGTCCTACGATCGAAAATTGCGCGAGCTGATCCTGGCGTACAAGATGGAGGCCGTGTCGACGAAAGAACAGATTCTCGAAACCTATCTCAACCAGATTTACTTCGGGCAGGGCGCATACGGCGTCGCGTCGGCCGCGCAATCCTATTTCGGTAAGGAGCTCGGCCAACTGACACTGGCCGAGTCGGCCTTCCTGGCCGGGTTGCCGAAATCCCCGAGCCGGTTTTCCCCATTCACGAACTACGAGCGGGCCAAGAAGCGGCAGGAGCACGTCTTGTCACGTATGGAGGAGGCCGGGTTCATCACGGCTGCGGAGCGCGAAGCTGCCGCGGCAGAGACGCTGAATTTCCGCCGGCCCGGGAGCGAGCATTTCGCACCGTATTTCGTGGAGTATGTGCGCCAATTGCTGGTGGCGAAGTACGGCGAGGCGATGGTCTACAAGGGCGGATTGCAAGTGTACACCACGTTGAACCTGGCGATGCAAAAGGCGGCGGAAGCGGCCTTCGCCGCGGGCCTGCGCGAGCTCGATAAGCGTCAAGGCTGGCGCGGACCCCGGCGCACCGTCGATCTGTCCACGCTGCAACTCCCCCCGAGCGGGGCCGCGGCGCCGGTGTTGAAACCCGGCGATCTGGCGGAGGCTATCGTCCTGAAGGTCGCCAAGGACCATTATGTCGTGCAGGTCGGGGCGACGACGGCGAAACTGGCCTTCGACGACATGGCCTGGGCAAAACGACTCCTGAAGGGGTCCGACCCCACGACCGATTTCGTGGTGAATCCCAACGTGAAACAGATTCTAAAGCCCGGCGACGTGATCGAAGTGGGCGTGAAGAAGGTGGACAAGGATACGATCCACGTGCGCCTCGAGCAGACACCGATCGTCGAGGGAGGCCTCGTCGCCATCGATCCGCAGGTCGGAGCGATCCGCGCCATGGTGGGCGGCTACGATTTTTCCCGCAGCGAGTATAACCGGGCGGTCCAAGCGCACCGCCAACCGGGTTCGGCGTTCAAGCCGCTGATCTACGCCACCGCCATGAGCCAGGGCATGAGTCCGGCCACGCGGATCCTGGATGCTCCGGTGGTGTACGAGCAGGAGGAAGAAGACAAGATCTGGAAACCGGAAAACTACGGGAGGAAGTTTCACGGCATGGTGAGCTTGCGCGACGCCCTGGCGCATTCGCACAACCTCGCCACCGTCCGGTTGCTCGACAAGGTCGGCGTCAAGAACGTCATCGAGTTTTCCCGTACGGTCGGTGTGACGAGTCCCCTGCCGGCCGATCTCTCTCTGGGATTGGGGTCGTCCTCCGTGGGGTTGACGGAGCTGACCTCCGTCTACGGGGTGTTCCTGAACAAGGGGATCAGGGTGGATCCCTTCGCCATCAAGATGGTCAAAGACAATACGGGGAACACGCTCGAAGTCACGGAGCCCGAGCCCCATGAAGTCATCTCGAAGGAAACGGCCTACTTGATCACGAACATGATGGAGGATGTCGTGCAGAAGGGGACCGGGCAGGCGGCGAAAGTGCTCGACCGCCCGGTCGCCGGGAAGACGGGCACGACAAACGACTACGTCAACGCCTGGTTCATCGGCGGCACGCCCAACCTCGTCGCTGGCGTCTACGTCGGGTTCGACGACCGCCGTCCGCTCGGCGAGAGCGAAACCGGCGCCCGTGCGGCGTTGCCGATCTGGATCGGGTTTATGAAGGAGGCGCTCAATCAATTGCCCATCGTGCCGTTCGAAATTCCGGACGGGGTGACCTTCGTCAAGGTCGATCCATCGACGGGCCTGTTGGAGCCGGAGCAGGAGAACGAAGGCCAAACGGGGACGGTGGAACTCTTCACCAAGGGCAGCGAGCCGACCCAGACGGCGCATCGACGCCTGGATCCGACGGATTTCTACAAGCTGGATCAAATTCCGGAGGGGCAGACGGTTGGGGGAGAAGGAGAGTTATAGGGGAGGGGCGGTTACGACTTGGAATCTTGATACTCTTCGTGCCAGGCGATTTGGATGGCTTCCAGAATCTTCTCGTTCGATTTCTTCGGATCATCTCGAAATTCCGGCAAAGCGACGATCCAAGCGTGTAGGTCGGTAAACCGCACGGTGAGCGGGTCGATTTCAGGGTGTGTCTCGACCAACCTAATGGCGATCTCTTCGGCATCCTGCCATTTCAGATCCATGAGGTGCTCCTGACGAAACGGTGAGTATCCCCCAGCTGTTCTTGCCTCTAGCCTCTGGCCCTTCGCCGACTAGGTGACTTCAGAGACCTTCTTGCCCTGCAGGCCCCGTTTGAGCGAATCGTCCAGCATCGCGACGGACAGAGGCTTAGCCGCCTCTTCGAGCTCGGCCATGCGCGCGCGAATCGCGCGGGGATCTTCGCCATCCTTCGCCGCGGCGAGAGATGTCAATGCGTCCCGGATCGTCGCAGCCACGTCCGGCGTGATCAGTTGGCCGGCCTCTGTCATCAACTTCTCCGTGGTTGCGATCAAGGCGCTGGCGTCGAGCCGCGCTTCGATCAGCCGTCTGGCATTGACGTCCTCCGCCGCAAATTTGAACGAGTCTTCGATCATCCGTTCCACTTCGGCATCCGACAGCCCGTACGAGGGTTTCACCTCGATGGATTGGCTCTCTCCGGTCCGCATGTCTTTGGCGGTTACGTTGAGAATGCCGTTGGCGTCGATCAGGAAGGTGACCTCGATGCGCGGAACGCCGGCCGGGAGCGGCGGGACTTTCAACCGGAAGCGTGCGAGGCTGCGATTGTCCTTCGCCAACTCACGCTCGCCCTGGAGGATGTGAATGTCTACGCCGGTCTGGCCGTCGACATAGGTGGTGAACAGTTCTTTCGCGCTGGCTGGGATGGTCGTATTGCGCCGGATCAGGACGCTCATGACGCCGCCCATGGTTTCGATTCCGAGCGATAGGGGGGTGACGTCGAGCAACAGCATGTCGGTGGTGCCGCCGCTGAGAATGTCGGCCTGTACTGCTGCGCCCAGGGCCACGACTTCGTCAGGATTGAGCTCACAATGGGGTTGCTTGCCGAACAGTTCCTGCACGCGGCGTCGCACCAGCGGCATGCGGGTGGATCCTCCGACCAGCACCACTTCGTCGATGGCGTCGGGGGACAGCCCGGCATCCTTCAGCGCCAACCAGCAGGGGCCCAGGGTCCGTTCGACGAGGTCCATCGTCAAGGATTCGAGCTGGTTGCGCGTGAGCTGCCGGGTGAAACGTCCCTTCCCCTCCGGAAGCTCGATCGCGATGTCGGCTTCCAACTCGTCGGACAACCGGATTTTCGCCCGTTCCGCCTCGAGGCGTACCACCTGGAGGCAGTCGGGATAGGCGTTCAGGTCGATGCCGTGGGTGTTCCGGATCTCCGACACGACGAGGTCGGCGAGCCGGCGGTCGAGGTCGTCGCCACCCAGGTGCGTATCGCCGTTGGTGGCGAGGACTTCGAAGATGCCATTCTTCAGCTTCAAGATGGAGATGTCGAATGTGCCGCCGCCGAAGTCGTACACGGCGATCGTGCCTTGCGTCTTCTTCTGGAGTCCGTAGGCGAGCGACGCGGCAGTTGGCTCGTTGATGATGCGCAGGACTTCGAGGCCGGCGATCATGCCGGCGTCTTTCGTGGCCTGCCGCTGGCTGTCGTTGAAGTAGGCCGGGACGGTGATGACCGCGTTGGTGATGCTCTCGCCCAGGTACGCTTCGGCCCGCTGCTTCAACTCCTTCAGGATCATGGCGGAGATCTGCGGCGGCGAATAGGTCTTCTCGCCCAGCTTGAGGCGGAGGACCCCGCCCTGCTCGGTCAGTGAGTACGGGAAGTAGGCCAGCTCACCCTGCACGTCCGCCAGTCCCTTCCCCATGAACCGCTTGACCGAGTAGACTGTGCATTTCGGGTCGCGCGTCAAGTACACCTTGGCAGGATCGCCGACGATCAAGCCGTTGTCGGTCATCGCGACGACAGAGGGAACCATCGTCCGACCGTTGCGTCCAGGAATGACGCAGGGCGTTCCGTCCTTCATGTAGGCCACGAGCGAGTTCGTGGTGCCCAGATCTATTCCGACGATGCGTGCCATGCCGATTATCCGATCGTGGCGATGAGGTCGTTGACGATGTGCTTGACGTAGGTGCGATTCGAGAGAATTTCCCGCATCCGCTTCAATAACCGGTCCCGCTCGGCGCGACCCTGAGCCGTGGCCTCGTCACGGTCTTGCAGCGCGTCCCATTCGGAGAAGAGCCGCTGCAGCTCCGTCTCCATGTCCCGCAAGCGCCGCTCAAGCCCCTGCTGTTCCGCTTGCAGCTTCGCGCGCAACTGCCGTCTCTCGTCCGATGCGGAGGCAGCCGCTCGATACTCATCGAGCGTATCCTGGAGTTCCAGAATTTCTTCGAAGAGGTCGGCCGGCGGCGTGGTCCGGATCTCCTTCACGGCCCCGGCTTCGAGGTCGAGCAGATACTCCGCCCGCTGAATCGGATCGCGGAGCGTCCGATACGCGGTGTTGAGCGTCGCGGCGTTGGCAAGACTGATGGCCTGTTCGGTCTCGCTCTTGTTTTGATAAAAGTCCGGGTGAAAGGCGCGGCTGAGCTCATAGAATTTGGCTTCCAGCGTATTCAAGTCGATCGTGAGCCGGCGTGGAATGCCGAAACACGTGAAATAGTCGGTGTCTTTGGAGACCGGTTGCACTTTCACGCAGCGTTCGCAGAAATACTCCCCGGCCACTTCCGACTGGCAATGCCAGCACATGCTCCGGGCCATCTGGAGTTCTCGGTTGCCGATGGTCTGAGGTTGCGAGTGGTCCATCCTGCTCCCTGCTTCTGAAGAAGACCGGCATGGCGACATGCCATACCTGCGTCCGGACCGTTGAAAAAACCCGCCGGCTCGGAGCCGCTGAACGGTCTTGTTGAACGGTCCGTAAAGACTGGTCAGTACTAAGCCGAGAAGGATTCTCCGCAGCCGCAGGTCTTGCTGGCGTTCGGGTTGACGAACTTGAAGTTTCCGCCCATCAAATCCTTATGGTAATCGAGCTGCGTGCCCTGGAGGTAGATCGCGCTCTTGGCGTCGACGATGATCTTCACCCCGTCGAACTCGTAGACCTGATCGTACTGGCCGATCTTGTCGTCGAAGTTGATTGTGTAGCTCAACCCAGAGCAGCCGCCACCCTTTACGCCCAGCCGGAGTCCCCCCTCCGTAATCCCTTGCACGTTCATGAGGCGCTTGACCTCCTTCAAAGCCGCCTCCGTCAGTGTGATAACCGGAGCGGGGGTGTCAGTCTTGGTGATGTCCATGAGGGACTCCTTTCCCGGGATCTTACTTGGCCGCGGCTTTCTTCTGGTAGTCGGCCAAGGCCGCCTTGATCGCGTCTTCGGCCAGGACCGAACAGTGGATCTTCACCGGCGGCAGGTTCAGCTCCTGGACGATGTCCGTGTTCTTGATCTTCTTGGCCTCCTCGATCGTCTTGCCCTTGAGCCACTCGGTGGCCAGGCTGGAGCTGGCGATAGCCGACCCGCAGCCGAAGGTCTTGAACTTAGCATCCACGATCGTGTCGCCCTGGACCTTGATCTGCAGTTTCATCACGTCGCCGCATTCCGGGGCGCCGACCATGCCGGTCCCGACGCCTTCCTCGTCCTTTTTGAAGCTCCCCATGTTGCGAGGGTTGTTGAAGTGGTCAACCACTTTATCGCTATAGGCCATACGAACCTCCTTGGTGCCTTCCGTGGCTCAGTGTGCAGCCCACTGAACGGATTTCAAGTCAATGCCTTCCTTCGCCATTTCGTAGAGCGGGGACATTTCCCGCAGCTTGGTGACGACTTCAATGACCTTCTTGATCGTATAGTCAATCTCCTCTTCCGTGTTGAACCGGCCGATGCCGAAGCGAATGGAGGAGTGCGCCAGTTCGGTCCCGACGCCCAGGGCGCGGAGCACATAGGAAGGCTCCAGGGTGGCCGAGGTACAGGCGGAACCGGACGACAGGGCGATGTCCTTCATCCCCATGAGCAACGACTCCCCTTCGACATACGCGAACGAGATGTTCAGGTTGCCCGGCAGGCGTTCGGTCGGATGTCCATTCAGGTACGTCTCCTCCAACGCGGCCATGATCCCGGTCTGGAGGCGGTCGCGCATCTTAGTGAGCCGCACGGCCTCCGCCGCCATCTCCTGTTCGCACAGCTCGCAGGCTTTGCCGAAGCCGACGATCAACGGAACGGGGAGCGTGCCGGAGCGCATACCGCGCTCATGTCCGCCCCCATCCATTTGTGGTGCGATCCGAACCCGGGGGTTCCTCTTTCTGACGTACAGCGCCCCTACCCCTTTGGGGCCGTAGATCTTGTGGGCGGAAAATGACATGAGGTCGATCCCCATGGCTTGGACATCCACAGGGATTTTGCCGACGCCTTGGGTCGCATCGCAGTGGAACAGGACGCCTTTCTCCTTGGCGATCTTCCCGATCTCCTGCACGGGGTTGATCGTGCCGATTTCGTTGTTGGCCAGCATCGCGGAGATGAGGACGGTTTTGTCCGTAATGGCCTTGCGCACGTCCTCAGGATTCACCATGCCGAACTTGTCGACCGACAGATAGGTCACCGTTGCGAGACCCTTGGCTTCGAGCGACTTGGCCGTATCGAGCACGGCGCGATGCTCCGTCGCCGACGTGACGATGTGGTTGCCCTTCTCCTTGTACATCTCCAGCACGCCCTTGAGCGCCAGGTTGTCCGATTCGGTGGCCCCACTCGTGAAGACGATCTCTTTCGGGTCCGCCTTCACCAGCTTCGCAATCTGCTTTCGGGCCTGTTCGACCGCTTCTTCCGCTTCCCAGCCAAACGCGTGGTTGCGGCTTGCGGCATTGCCGAACTTTTCGACGAAATACGGGAGCATGACTTCCAACACACGCGGGTCCACCGGTGTGGTGGAATGGTTGTCCAAGAAAATCGGAAGCTTCATTGTGCGACTCCTTGTGCCGTGGGGGACTGAATGGTGATCAGGGGCGTGCCGCCCATCATATCTTGCAGTGTCATGCTGTTCAGCAGTTGGTAAATGCTGTCCTGAACCTTGAGCAGCGGCGTGCGGATGTTGCAATGTTCCCGCTGCATGCAGAGCTCGCCGTCCTTTTCGTGCGAACAATCGGTAAGGCCCAGCGGACCTTCGATGCTTTCAAGAATCTGCGCGATCGTGATCTGTCCGGCACTCCGGGCGAGCAGGTACCCGCCTTTCGGCCCATTGTGGCTTTCGATCATGCCGTTCTTGGCCAGCGCCTGGAGAACCTTTGCGAGCAGTTCGAGCGGAATGTTGTACTCCTCTGCGATCTCTTTGGTATTGACCACGCGGCCGGGCGTCACATCGCCGAACTGCACGGAAGCAATGTGTTGAAGGGCCATCAGCGCGTAGTCGGCCTTTTTCGAAATCTTCAACATGGCTATTGCCGATTGTTCCAGTCGGAGATTATAATGGTCTCCGATCAAATAGGTCGGACTCATGGTACCATGATAATTTCACTGGTGTCAACAGAGGCTGGCGGAAGAAAGGACACGCAATATGGGCGGGACTAATCCCTATATCAAGCAAGCCAAATATGAACTGCCTCAGAAGGTTTATACCATCACCTTTGTCTCGCCCGATGGCAAGGTGACCAAGATAGAGGTTGATCCCGCCAAAATCCCCTACGGCGAAACGGGGCTTCCCGGCAGTATCCTGGATGTGGCGTTGGGCAACGGGGTGGATCTGGAGCATGTTTGTGGCGGGGTCTGCGCCTGTTCGACCTGCCATGTCATTGTGAAAGAGGGATTGGAAACTTGTAACGAAGGGACCGATGACGAGTTTGACCAGCTCGAAGAAGCGCCGATGACCACGTTGCAATCGCGCCTTGCCTGTCAGTGTGTGGCGAACGGGACGAAAGACATCGTCGTGGAAATTCCTGCCGTGAATAAGAATCTCGTCAGGGAAGGGCATTAAGAAATCACGTGGATCCGTCACCCGTCCTGCTCAAGTGCAGCGGGAAGCCTCGACGGACGCAGGTTCTTCACGAATGGCGATTGACGACGGACGTCTGTTCAGTCGTAGGTTTCGGTTTTTACCTCTTTGCGGTCATACCCAGTCCCGACGAAGAAAGCTCGCAGCGGCCGCACAAAGTCTTTCGTGCCGCACAACATCGCGGTAAGGTGCGGCTTCCCCTCGATCAAGGGGCGAATCATGCTCAGAGTCAGCTCGACTCCGGCATCTACGGCGGGTGCGACCAGCGGCAGATAGCGAAAGGAGGGATGCGTCACAGCCAGCGAGAGCAGCTCGTCATGGTAGAGCAGCTCCGTTTCCGCCGGAGCCACGGCGATCACGAGCACGGAGGCCGGTTCCCGGCTCGCGTACAAGGCCTTGAGCATGCACCTGATCGGGACGAGGCCTGTGTACCGGGCGATGAACAGCAACTCGCGATCGAGCGGCCTCGGCAGGACAAAATTGCCGTACGGGCCGGACAATAGAAGTTCGTCGCCCGCTTTGACGCGATGCAGATATCCGGACCCCAGGCCGTCCGGGACCCGATCGAACACGAGCGTCAGCTCACCGGAAGCAGTCGCCGGGGCTGCCATCGAATAGGCGCGATTGAGCGGGGGCTTCTTCCCGACCGGCAGTTTCAATGACACCCACTGACCAGGCTGGAAATCGACCTTCTGCACTTGGGGGAGGACGACGATCTGGCGAACGCCGGGCGTCAGATCGGTGACCGACAGGACCGTAGCCGGCTGGGTCAGCTCTGCCATGACGGGTGCCTGCTCTTCTCTTATCAGAAGCTACCGCAAGTTGAAAGGGACTCGATCCGAACGATCCTGTACAACACTTTTCGGCGCATGTTATAGATACCGGCCCTCGACGGCCTCCGCAAGGAGAACATGACACAAGTTCGTGTCCGCTTTGCTCCTAGCCCGACCGGCTACCTCCACATTGGCGGTGTACGCACGGCTTTATTCAATTGGCTTTATGCCCGTCAGCAGACGGGGGTGTTCATCCTGCGGATCGAGGATACGGATCGGAGCCGTTCCACCGAGGAATCCATCCAGGCCATCATTGAAGGGATGCGATGGGTCGGGCTCGACTGGGACGAAGGCCCCTATCGCCAAACGGAACGCATAGAGCTGTACCGCAGTCATGCGATGCAATTGCTGGAACAGGGCCGGGCCTATTGGTGTGTGTGCAAAGCCGAGGAACTGGAAGCCAGGAGAAAAGAGGCGGAAGCGAAAGGGCTTTCTCCCCGCTACGACGGCCGCTGCCGCAATCTCGGGATTACCGTCCCGACGGGTGAGGCGGCGCTGCGCTTCAAAGCGCCACAGCACGGGCAGACCGTGGTCGATGATCTGATCAAGGGCAGGATCGTCTTCGACAATGCTGTGCTGGACGACCTGATCATTCTTCGGTCCAACGGCTATCCCACATACAATTTCTCCGTCGTGGTCGACGACGCGTTGATGCGGATCACGCACGTCGTGCGGGGCGACGACCACCTGACCAATACTCCGCGGCAGGTACCGATCTTTCAGGCGCTCGGATTTCCCGTGCCGCGCTTCGGCCATCTGCCCATGATTCTGGGGGCGGACAAGGCCAGACTGTCGAAGCGTCACGGCGCCACCTCGATTCTGGCGTACAAAGAAATGGGCTACTTGCCCGACGCGATGGTGAACTACCTCGTTCGCCTCGGCTGGTCGCACGGTGACCAGGAGATCTTCACGAGGCAGGAACTCATCGAAAAATTCTCCTGGGACCACGTCCAGAAGTCCGCGGCCGTGTTCAACCCCGAGAAACTGCTGTGGATGAACGCCGAATACATCAAGACGAGCACTCCGGGCTATGTGGCGCAGGCCCTCGTACCACTGTTGGAACGGGCCGGTTTGAAGGACGAGGTTTCGGCCGCGTCGGCCGACTGGCTGGCGCGGCTGGTGGTGTTGGTGAGGGAGCGAGTGAAGACGCTCGTGGAGATGGTGGACTGGGTCAGGCCGTATTTCGGAGAGGCCGTCACGTTCGACGAAGAGGCGGCCAAGAAGTTCCTCACCCCGACCATCGTTCCGGTTCTGACGAAATTGCTCGCGCGCTTCGAAGCCTTGCCGACTTTCTCCAAACAGGAATGGGAGGACTGTTTCAAGAAGCTGGTTGAGGAGGAAGGGATCAAGATGGGCCAGCTGGCCCAGCCAGTCCGTGTGGCCCTCACCGGCCGGACCGCCAGCCCGGGGCTCTTTGAGGTCATGGAAGTGCTGGGGCGCGAGAGGACTCTCTCGCGGTTGCGCAAGGGGATCGAACGGGCGTTACAGTCCTGAACTCTGCGAGCCGAAAGACTGCGCCGATCTTGACGGAACTCGGAACCATATATTACTGTGGGTCTCGGTTGGGGGATCGTCTAGCGGTAGGACGCCAGACTCTGGATCTGGCTACCTAGGTTCGAGTCCTAGTCCCCCAGCCAACAATCTGCCGGGTGCTTTTATCCGCACTCATACATCTTGCCGCACCGCGCTGGGGGATCGTCTAGCGGTAGGACGCCAGCCTTTGGAGCTGGCTACCTAGGTTCGAGTCCTAGTCCCCCAGCCACCTTCTCCCTCATGTCGGTCTATTTCTTCACTTCAGCGAGGCCAAATCGATCACGAAGCGGAAGCGCACGTCGCCTTTGATGACGCGTTCGTAGGCCTCGTTGACTTGCTGGATCGGGATCACTTCAACGTCGGATTCGATCCGGTGTTCGGCGCAGAAGTCGAGCATCTCCTGTGTTTCTCGGATTCCGCCGATGACGGAGCCGGCGATCCGGCGCCGGTGCATGATCAAGGGGAACGGTTCGAGCGGGGCGGGCTTGTCCGGCGCGCCGACGAGGATCATCGTGCCGTCGGTTTGTAGGAGGTTCACGTACGCGTTGTAGTCGTGCGGGGCCGAAACCGTATCGAGAATGAAGTCGAACCGCCTTCGCAACCGAGCGAACGTATCGGGCTTCGACGTGACGGCAAAATCCGTCGCTCCCAGCCGTTCTGCGTCGGCTCGTTTTCCCTCGGACGTGCTCAAAACGGTGACTTCGATCCCCAGCGCCTTGGCAATTTTCACCGCCATGTGGCCGAGCCCGCCCAACCCGACGACCGCCAGCTTGTGGTATCTCCCCACGCCCCAGTGACGAAGCGGGGAGTAGGTCGTGATGCCCGCGCAGAGCAACGGGGCCGCGCCGGCCGCCGAAAGTGTCGGGGGAATCCGAAGCACGTAATTCTCATCGACGACGATCTGTGTCGAATATCCGCCCTGCGTGATCCGGCCGTCCTTGTCGCGCCCGCTGTAGGTCAGGACCATGCCGGTTTCGCAGTACTGCTCCAATCCCTCCCGGCAGGCAGGGCAGGTTCTGCACGAATCGACGAAACAGCCAACCCCGGCACGGTCGCCAGTCTTGAAACGCGTGACCTTGGCGCCGACTCGCACCACCGTCCCGACGATCTCGTGGCCGGGGACCATCGGGAACAGCGAGCCGCCCCATTCGTCACGAACTTGGTGGATGTCCGAATGACAGATTCCGCAATGGCTGATGGTAATCAAGACGTCGTGCGGTCCGACGTCGCGGCGCTCGAACGAGTAGGGTTCGAGCGGCGCCTTCGCCGACATGGCCGCGTAGCCTTTGGTCGGAAGCATTAAGGGCGCTCCTCGGAGGAATGACAGGCTCCGAACTTAGCAGTTTTGGCGGAACTTGCCAACCGCCAACAGCACGGGGCGTTGTCGCAGCATCCTACGCAACCGTTCTATCGCGCAGGGGGACGGCTGAATTCGCCAGAATGATTCGGGGGTAGGTTGGACTGCCGCCGACGATCCTTGGCTGGAGCGGCTATTTCGGCTTGGTCCGGCCGAGCGGTCAGGCCTCCGTCTCCTGGTCGCTCCTTTCGCTCTCGACATGGGTCGGCAGTTCCATCGAGAGATGGGGACCCGGGACACGGTACCGTTCCGCGGCCCAGGTGCCCAAGTCGGTAAGCTGGCAACGTTCCGAGCAGAAGGGACGCCAGGGGTTGCCTGCCCAGACAGTCGGTTGACGGCAGAGGGGGCAGATCATACCGTCAGTTTACCATGTCGTTAAGGACTGAGAACAAGCCTGCGGGACGCCGTCAGTGCCGGCGTAATGAACGGGGAGCGGCGACGTGGAGCAAACGGTGGAGGCGGCTTCGGTCCAGTTCGGTCAGGCAGAGAAACTCGACTCCAAACTCGCCATGTCTGGCCCACCGGACGGCGGCGGATTGGACGGTGATAGGCGTACCGAGGTCGGTGGCGCGGATCAGGAGTCTGACGCCGGTGCCGGGATGGACCGGAACCGCGCTCGTGACGGCGCACCCCCCGGCAGAGATGTCGAACATCGTGCCTTCGCGAATCTCAGTGTTCCCTGTGGTGGAGAAATAGACCTGCAGGTCGACGGGGATGCGGGGATACTCGCGGCATTCGATCATATCATATCCGTCTCCGGAGTGGCCTAGTTCGGCGCGGTCTTTTCGAAGAATTTGACGGCAACGGCGTTCTGCTTCATTTTCTTCACGAGCCCGACATAGCTCACGTCGCGAATGATGCTGGCAAACTGCGCCCGGTAGTTGCTCACGATGCTGGCGCTATCGATGACCACATCATAGACCAACCAATCATCGCCGGCATGCATTAACCGAAAATCGACGCGCGTGTCGACCTTCTGGCCCTTGAGCTGGGCTCTCACTTCGGCGAACCGGCCCTCCCGCTGCTCCCCCAGATAGACCACCTGTTCGTCGTGATGCTCGCTGATCCTGCCGGCGAAGGTGTCTCGCAAGAGCTGAAGGAACAGCCCCACGAATTCCCGCCGTTCCTGGTCATGGAGGTCGGACCAAGGTGCGCCCAGCGCACGCCGGGCCATTTCCTCGTAATTGACCCGCTGTATCACGATGCGCTCGATTTCCTGGCGGCGTTGTTCGGCGCGCTCCGGTGCTTTGAGCCGCTGATCGTCCAGGACCTGAATCAGTGCGCCGACCGTGCTTTTGACCGCTTCGGTCGCTGCCGATTCGGAATGCGAATGCATCGCGTCCAAGGGTGCAGCCGGGGCAGCCAAGAAGGATGGCAGACCCAGGACCACCAAGGTCATGGCGACAGGCAGAAAGCCTTGAGAGGCGGCGTTATGCGGGGATGCGTTGCGAGACGTCGTGAATCGCACCACTCAAGCGTAGCAGGGATGGTTCGGATGTAAAGACGGGCAGAACCTGCCGGGAACAGAGAAGAAAGGAGATTAGACGAAGAGACGAAACACGTTCTAACGGGCCTGCTGAGCTTTTTCGATCCTCGCCCAGGTGTCTTTCAGCGACACGGTGCGATTGAAGACGAGCCCACCGGAAGACGAGTCGGGATCGACGCAAAAGTATCCCTGCCGTTCGAACTGGAACCGGGAGCCTGCCGGAGCGTTCCGTAGACTCGGTTCCACCAGGCAGCCGGTGAGGCGCACGAGCGATTGAGGGTTCAGGTAGAGGGTCCAGTCGTGGTCGGGGGGGATCTTGGTGAGGTCGGTGACGAGCAAGGGGTTGTACAGCCGTACCTCCGCGGGAAGCGCATGTGCCGCGGAGACCCAGTGGATCGTGGCCTTCACCTTCCGCTGCTCCCGGCTGGCTCCGCTCTTGGTCTCCGGGTCGTAGGTGCAATGGAGTTCGGTTACCTGTCCGGTCTGCGGGTCCTTTGCGACTCCCACGCATTTGATGATGTAAGCGTAGCGCAGCCGCACCTCCTTGCCAGGCGCGAGGCGGAAGAACTGCTTGGGCGGATCTTCGCGGAAATCGTCTTGCTCGACGTAAAGAGTCCGGCCGAAGGGAACCTTCCTGGTTCCCGCAGAAGGATCCTCCGGATTGTTCACCGCGTCCAGTTCTTCGATGGCTCCCTCGGGGTAATTGTCGATGACGACTTTCAGCGGCTTCAGTACGGCCATCACCCGGAGCGCCCGCTTGTTCAAGTCCTCGCGAATGAAATGCTCCAGAAGCTGCACATCCACGACGGCGTCCCGTTTGGCGACGCCGATGTGCTCGCAGAAGGCCCTGATCGCTTCGGGGGTATAGCCTCGACGGCGGAGACCTTTGATGGTTGGGAGACGCGGATCGTCCCATCCCGCCACCAGCTTCTTTTCGACCAATTCGAGGAGCTTCCGTTTGCTCATCACCGTAAAAGAGAGGTTCAGCCTGGCGAACTCGATCTGCCGGGGACGATGGGGAGCTTCCGATTCCTCCACGACCCAATCGTAGAGAGGACGGTGATCCTCGAATTCGAGCGTGCAGATGGAATGAGTGATACCTTCGATGGCGTCCGACAAGGGGTGGGCAAAATCGTAGGACGGATAAATGCACCACTTCGTGCCCGTCCGATAATGGGCCGCGTGCCGGATGCGGTAGAGCACCGGGTCGCGCAGGTTGATGTTCGGTGACGCCATGTCGATCTTGGCGCGCAAGACGTGGGCACCGTCGGGAAATTCCCCCGCCCGCATCCGCTTGAACAGGTCGAGATTCTCTTCGACCGACCGCGCCCGGTAGGGACTGTCGCGTCCCGGTTCCGTGAGCGTGCCGCGGTACTCGCGCATCTGCTCGGCGCTGAGGCTGTCGACGTAGGCCTTCCCTTTCGTGATCAACGTCACGGCGAAGGCATGCAACTGCTCGAAGTAGTCCGAGGCGAAAAACATCTTCCCATGCCAGTCGAACCCGAGCCACCGTACATCCTCCTGGATGGCCTGGACGTATTCGGGGTCCTCCGTCGTCGGGTTGGTGTCGTCAAACCGGAGATGGCAGACTCCGCCTGGGTTCTCATTTGCAATGCCGAAGTTGAGGCAGATGGACTTGGCGTGGCCGATGTGGAGATAACCGTTCGGTTCCGGAGGGAATCGGGTGACCACTCTCCCGCCGTGTTTGCCGGCCGCACGGTCGGCGGCGATGATGTCGCGAATGAAATCGGATGGGCCTGATGGTAAGGGCGTCGTCATTGGATTCGGCATCCGTTCGATCGCACCGCGGCGGACGAAGGTTGTTCTACCACAGACGGGCCGCGGGGAGAAATGGGGATGCAGCTTACTGGGACGGTTCCATCGTCTGGTGGGTCGGCATCTGGATGACGTTGAAATCTTTCTGAGCGATGAGGTGGCCTTCCATCCGGAGACGGAATTCGTATCGGCCGGGAGCCGGAAAGATCAAAGACGGGATGTTGATGCCGAAATCGGAAATCTGGAGACGGTCTCCGATGACGATGTTCGGAAGTGTGGCGCGGCAGACCAGTTGCTCGTCGTTCAAGTAGACCAGGTCGATGTCGAAATGATACGCCCCCTCGGCATCCGTCAGGCAAAAATACAGCCCCATCTGCTGGTGCTGAAACGGGAAAGCGACGGCCTGGAGGTGGGTGAAGATCCCGATCAGGCTTTTCTTCTTCGTGAGGCTGTCCTCGATCACCTGGTCGCAGACCAGGAATGCCTGCACGCTCGGTTTCACGATATCCGTCATAAGCGCTATTCTACGAAAAGGGGGCCGGATCCAAAAATGTTCTCGCATTTCCGCCACTAATCTGGGATGGTTGGTTGATGAAATCTGAGCCTGTCCAGCGAAAGGCACCCCGCCTCCAAGTGCAGGTGCGCATCTTCTTCACCGCGGGCGACACCGAAGGCGAGGGTGTGGTGCTCGATCTCTCCAAGGGAGGCTGTCGTGTGCAATGCGAAACGTCTGTCTCGGTGGGAACCGAGATCCAGGCGCAAATCTATTTTCCCGATTACGAGTGGCCGCTCAAGGTCAGCCGAGCCGGCGTGCGTTGGACCAACGGCGATGTGTTCGGGGTTGAGTTCCTCGATCTGCGTCCCGCGCAGAAAGAGCGATTGCGAACCCTGCTGACCGAGAAGAAATTCAGGATCGGCTAGTCGAGCGTTCCCAACATCAGCCGAGCGCGACGGTCCTGCCCCGGTTTTCGACGATGTCCCCGAACAGTGTCAGCCCTGATCCGATGCGGCAGTAGTGTGGGGTGATTTCGATCAGGATACCCTTGTGTGAGTAGAATTTGCCCGCCGTGATCTGCAACTTGTGTTCCCTCACGAGGCGCGCCTCTAGGACGGTCTCCCCTGTCTTCCGGTCGGAGATGAGCACCCGCGGGGGATCGCTGTGCAGGTCGCTCTGGCTCCGGTGGACATCGATCGAGAAGCGCCCGACTTGATTCAGCGCCGGCACGTTGCGCCGGAGATGGCCAATGTGGACTCCGGTCTCGCTGTAGAGGTCGAACGTGACCAGGAGCGTTCCTTGATCTGGCTTGGGCTCAAAGACCAACTGTTCCTTGCCGTGAAACTTCACGACCCCGTTGGTGTTGCGAAAAATATTCGATCCGATCAGTAGCTCAAGACCGGGCTTCGGCGCTTCGGCCGCAGCAACGTCCGCACGGGACGAGGCGTCGGACCTACGCGGTTCAACCGTTTCGCTCATCGGAGTCCTCGGTTCGCGCGGGCCGGTTAGGAATTCCTCTTTGGGGGTTCCAGCCTCGCGGCCGGTACCTGCCGAGAGGCTAGGCTGTCCCCTCATCCACTGTCAAGGGGAAGAGAGAAGGCTTGGGATGGTCCTAGGGAGTCGATCTGCTCTCCCCTCCCCGCTGATTCGTCGCGGTGACGCAAATGCGAACGACCGTGTCCTGATCACCCTGGACCGGCACCGAGATCGTTTGCAAAATCTTTCCACCTCCGGTCGGCTGTGAGGCCGGCACTTCTTTGATCGGGATCCGGCCGTTCCCCACATCATAATAGATCGTGGTCTTGGCCAGGTCCTTGAGCAGGCCACCGGCCTGATCCAGGGTGGGTTCTGTATAGCTGACCGTGACCGTCGGCTTGGCCGCGCTCACTCTTGTCTGGGCCGAATTCGGGCATCGCGTCACGGTCGCAGCCTGGTCGGTACCATGGGCGCAGGCCCAGAGGCCGGCGAGCCCGACAGAGACGGAGATGAAGCCTGGAAGGCGCACGATTGCAACGGGGAAGTTGTGCGAATCAGGGAGGCGCCGGGCCAGGTTCCTAGAATAGGACATCGTGGCGGACTCCTTGCGGTGCAGACCTCGGCAAGGCGGATCGAGCCGGATCAAGCGACCGTCATCCTTATAATACATGATGCTCAACCGCGCAAGTGCCGGTAATGGCGGTTTCTTTACGCGTACCAGGGACTCCACCAAATAGCCGAGGCCTCATTGCAAAGAGAAAATGCCTTATGTTACCGTCCTCACCTGTTGACATGAAGGATGGTCCCATCGTCTAGCCTGGCCTAGGACGGAGCCCTCTCAAGGCTTAAACACGGGTTCGAATCCCGTTGGGACCACCATACCAAGCTCCGCTTGAGCCGCTCGGTCCTTATCGTTGTCTCGTAATTGATGCGAGCGGAGAGCGTCTGCGACCTATAGACATTCTGTTACCCCATTCCTCGCTTGGCGTGTGCCGGCACCTTGTTATCGAATTATCGAAATTGTTGGCGCCGGATAAACCCTTCCAGTGGTTTTGCAGTTTGCAAATCACCGCACTTCGCTTGATCCGCTGCATCCGATGAAATCGCGGCGGAGGATCCCACCAGTGTTCCGTGTCCGCTCGCTCGGTCTTGGGCGCGACAAGGTCAAAAAGGTTTGTGACACCTTTTTATTCCATCCACTAGGTTTCTTTCCGGGCGGTTACGGTTTAGGAATTTCAAGATCCTTGCAAATCTTCTGCGCGAGGAAGTCGTTGATTT
>CAYULI010000045.1:0-19177 GCA_964445795.1 uncultured Nitrospira sp.
TGGCGGAGAGGGTGGGATTCGAACCCACGGTCCCGTTGCCGGGACGCATGCTTTCCAAGCATGTCGATTCGTCCACTCTCGCACCTCTCCGCGATAATTTTTTGAGGCGGCATCTTAACATGCGGTCTAGGGAGCGGCAAGGTGATGACGGCCCATTTGTCGAGGCAGCCGCCAGCGCATTGACCGCGATGGACCCCTTTCCTATACTGGCGGAAACTCGTAGGGAGGTGCACCGATGAAAATCATGATGTGGTTGCTCGTCGTGGTGATCTTGGTGGTCGGCGTCGTCCTCTCGCTGCCGTTTCTCATCAACCTCAACAAGTACCAGGATCAATACAAGCCGCTTATTGAAGACGCGCTGAACCGGAAGGTGCAACTGCAGGACATCCGTCTCACCGTCTGGCCGCGTCTCGGCGCCCGTGTGGCCGGCTTCGCGGTCCTGGACGATCCGGCCTTCGGCACCGGTCCCTTCGCCTCGCTCGCGTCGTTGGATGTGGGAGTCAAGCTTATGCCCTTGCTCAGCGGGAAGGTTGAGGTGGAGGAAATCACCCTACGCGATCCTGTCATCACCGTGATCAAGAACCAGAACGGAGTCCTGAATGTCTCCACCATCGGCCGCGCAGGTGTCGCGGCACCGGAAACCCCCTCGCGCGCTCCGATCCCGTCCACCGAAGGACCACTGAAGATTTTAGGGTTGCTGGCGGTCGATCGGGTCTCGATCGCCGGCGGCAAGCTGACCTACCGCGAACTGTCCGCGGTCAAACCGACCGAGTACGTCCTACAAGATCTCGCTGTGCTCCTCCGGTCCGTGCGTCTCGGCCAGACCCCGAGCGTGCATATCGGAACCCTTGTCCAGCCGGTCAACCTGCCGGTCTCTCTCGACGGAACCTTCGGGCCGCTCAAAGAAACTAGCGACATCGACGCGATCGATCTGCGGCTCTCCCTGGGAAACACGGATTTCACCATCACGGGCAAGATCGCCGGACGGAACGCGACGGTCAACATCGCCTCGCCAGTGATCAACACGGCGAACCTGCCCGTCGCGCTGCCGCTCAAGAAGCCGGTCGAGGTGAAAGATCTGCGGATCGCCGCAGAAGTCAAAGGACAGGACGCGCACCTGAACAACCTATCGTTCCAACTCTTCGACGGCCAGGTATCGGCCCAGGGCATGCTGACGACCGGCTCGCCTGCCCCTCCGTTTACGGGCAAGACGACGATCAAGGGCCTGCAGCTGGGTCCCGCACTGCAGGCACTGGGATCGGCACGGGTGTTGATCAGCGGAACGGCCGGCGCGGATCTGACGGTGAAAGGCCAGGGATTTTCAATGCTGGATCTCACCCGCGCACTCGAAGGAACCGGCCATCTGGCCGTGAAAGACGGAAAAATCGAAGGAGTCAATTTTTTGCAGGAAGTCGTGAACGTGCTCAAGGTCGCCGGCATCGTGATCGACAATCCCAAGGCCACGGCTTTTTCGACGATCGAGACCGACCTTGCGATCAAACAGGGGATCATCAACGTGCAGCGTCTCTTGATGGACAGCCACGATTTTCAAGCGACCGGCGGAGGGACGATCGGGTTCGATCAGGCGTTGAACCTGACCGTGAATCTCAACCTTTCCCAAGAGCTGAGTCAGAAGATCGCAACGTCCTCGCCCGTGGTCAAACTGGCCCTGAAAGACGGCCGGCTCGCGCTCCCGTTGACCATCACCGGAACAGCCCAAGCCCCGTCGTACGGCATCGATATGAAAGGGTTGACGGGAAAGGTGCAGGAACAAGTACGGGAAAAGGTGAAGGGTGCCGTGAAGGGGCTGTTGGAGGGGACGACAAAGCCGCAGGACCTGAAACAGCAGGGCGAGGACTTGCTGAAAGGGCTCTTAGGCCGTTAATCGCACGATGTTCGAGGATCCCAGGAAAGCTGGATAGCGCCCTGCTTAAGCGCTTCCGCGCAGATCCCGTCGAGTTCCCCCGCTTGTCTGTCGCCTCGGCACAGGCGATCAGCCCGCTCACTTGCCGCGCGAAACCCTTCCGAGTGGCTTGCTTCGAGACGCCTGGGGCAATGTGGTAGGTCTCCACGCCAGGGTGCCTCAATCGGAGAACTTCGCACAGTAACCGCGAACTCGCGTTTTGGGTTCACACAGGTAAACTAACTGCTGAATTCTTTTGAAAGCAATTTCCCGCTCCATGAGGGCATCATCTTTGCCTTGCTGGATTTTTGCCTTGCGCGATGGGAGACGGTTGGGCTATACAGTCCGCGCTTTACTAAGGTCTTACGGCTCTAGCATTAATTCGTAGAGACACGCGATCCCCAAAATCGGACTTTGTAGACCACGGAAAGGGGGGGATGGATGACACGAATCGCACTGGGTGTCACGGTTGCATACTTCTGCCTGCTGATTTTTGCTACTGTCCACGCAGCGGATACACCCCCGCTGGATGTCGTGACACTCAAGGACGGGAGTGTGATCTATGGAGAAGTTGTCGAAATGGGAGACGGAATCCTACAGCTCAAGAGCGCTGCTGCGGGCGATGTGATCAAAATCAAATGGGCCCAGATCGCCAAGCTCAAGACCACGCATCCGATGCCGTTTCACTTGAAGGAGGGTACGATCTTGGTTGGCACGGTCGAGGAGGGCGAGCCGGGCACGATGCGGCTCAAGGCGGAGCCGATGCAGGGCACGATGACGGTCCCGATGGATTCAGTAATCCTGATGAATCCCGTCATCCAGCCTCCGGTGATCTACACTGGAAATCTCACGGGCGGCTTCTCGCAAACCACCGGGAACAGCCATTTGCGGAACGCCAGCCTTTTGGGCGAATTCATTGCCCGGAGTGAGCAACTGCGGTTGTTGATCAACGGGCGCTATGTATACGGCGACAACGCGAACACCCTCATCGCTCGCAACGCCCGCGGCACCATCAAGCTCGACTTTTTCATTACGAAACGGTTCTTCTGGTTCGCATCCGCCTACTTCGAAAACGACCGGTTCCAGGACCTGAAAATGCGAACCGCACTCGCCAGCGGCCCGGGGTACCAATTGATCGAGCGCGGCGACTTCGGTGGCATCTTCAAAGACATGACCCTCTACGCCGAAGCCGGCGTGGCTTATTTCAACGAAGACTTCAGGGTGGCGCCGGATTCGGACTCGGTGCGCGGCCGGTGGTCCGTGAAATGGAACTGGCCCCTCTTCGATGACCGGATCACGTTCTACCATTTTCAAGAAGGATATCCCTCTCTCCAGAACACCAGGAACTTTTACCTCACCATGGACAATGGAGTGCGCTTCAAAATCTTCGAGGGATTCGTCAGCGGACTCCAAGTGACCACCCGCTATAACAACAACCCGCCGCAAGGCACCGGCGACACCGACAACATGTATCTGTTCACGCTGGGCTACAGCTTCGATACGACTCGGAAGCGATAGCGGACGCGCAGTTCACCTTCATCCCAAAAAGGAGAATCTATGCTGAAGGACTTTCGAGACTTCGCCATGAAGGGCAACGCGCTCGACATGGCGATCGGTGTGATTATCGGCGGGGCCTTCGGAAAAATCGTGTCGTCGCTCGTCAGCGACGTCCTGATGCCTCCGCTCGGATTGCTGCTGGGGAAAGTCGATTTCACCAGCCTGTTCATTCCGTTGTCTCCGGACGGCGCAGGCAAATCGCTGACCGCCGCCAAGGCTGCCGGGTTGCCGACGTTGAATATCGGGGTGTTTTTGCAGACTGTGTTCGACTTCATCATCATCGCGTTCGTGATCTTCATGCTGGTGAAGCAGGTCAACCGGTTCAAGAAGGAACCGCCGCCCGGACCGACGACGACGAAGGATTGTCCCTATTGCCTCTCCACGATTCCCATCAGGGCAACGAAATGCGCGCATTGCACATCCGGAGTGTAAATCGCCTGATAGCCGTTCCGATGAGGCGCCTGAGTCCTTTCCTGGGAAGGAGACAACCCACTGTTTCAAGAGCGGATTGGGCCGCCAACGCCGCGAAGGTGCTGGTCGAGGGAGGTCTTGGCGCAATCCTCACCTATGGCTATGCTGACAGCAAGCCGGTGGCCCCCGATACGACTGACGCCGGGCGCGCGAAGAACCGTCGCGTCGAGGTGCTGGTGACCATATAGCGAGGCGGTCTCCGGACAGACGGCGGGGGGGGGCGGCGGTAATTCATGGACCGCCGCCCCCACGCCATGGAACGCCGGTTACATCTGACAGGTATTGTGCTCGACGGTTCCGGCCACGGCATCGCCCGGAACGGTCGCGAGAATCTTGTAGTGACCTAGTCCCAGTTCCTTCCCAAACGCTTCTCCGACCAAGATGTCTTGTACGTGCTGATGATCCCAGGCTCGAAAATATGACCGGCCTTCCTTGAGCCCATCGAACTCATGCCCTTCGAGGGCCTTGATCACAGCCATCGTGTCCGTCGTGCCGGCTCGCCGGACTGCTTCGAGAATCTGGGACATGGCCGCGTAACCGAGATAGCAGCGGGAGGTCGGCGTATGATTGTACTTGTGGATCACACCTTGAATGAAGCGCTTCGATCCCTCCGTGTTGATCTTCGGATCCCAGATCAGCCCCCACACACCGGCGTTGTTGGCGTAGCCGAGCGGCCGACCGATCTGTTCGCCCGCGAGCATACCGCCGACGCCGATCTTTTCTTTGGCCAGCTCCATCTTGCTGTAGGCCTTCAAGGCGTGGACCAGATCCCACCCGTAAAGATTCATCACGATCGCGGTCGGGTGTCTGTCCTTGGCGGCCGTCAAGGCAGGTGTAAAATCGGTCGCCCCGAAGGGGAGGAGCGCCTCGCCCAGGAGTTCGACACCGTGCGCCTGGCCTGCTGCCAGCATCGCCTGCGCCATGGCCTTGCCGTCGAGCGTGCCGGTCGTAATCATGTACCAGCGCGTGCCGTAGGCTTTCACCAGATAGGGCGTGACCGCCTGCGCCATCATCGACGCACTCGGCATGAACACGAATGTGTGCGAGTTGCACGCGCCGCCCGTCAAGGCTGGCTCATGCGCGCCGGTGACCATGAACAACTTGTTTGCCTTCTTCGCGAATTCTGACACGACCAACGCGCAGTCGGCGTTGAACGTCCCCATAAGAAAATCGACGCGGTCTTCCTTGACGAATTTGGTCGCCGCCACCAATGCCTGCTCGGGGTTGGACGCGTCATCGGCTTCCAAAATGACCACGTGTCGCCCCAGCACGCCGCCGCGGTTGTTGTAGAAATCGACCGCGACGTTCGCCCCATGGACGTCATGGACTGAAGACGTTTTATAGGGACTCGAGAGCGGATCGATGATGCCGATCTTGATCGGTTCCGCGGCGGACGCCACGGAAGGGAACGAGGTCAGTCTCAGCATACGATCAGCAATGTCGCTGAGCATCAATGCTCCGCCAGCCATGGCTGATAGCCGCAAGAAACGACGGCGCGAAATGTCGCTCATTGTGAATGGCTCCTTCACATCGGCCCAGTGATCGTTGCACAATGCCTGTACGGTCGAGCGTGACTGTCGCCACTCAGCGATCACGTGCGACAAAACGACATCGACGGGGCCCCTTGAGATTCGGGAAGTCCGAGGAATCCCACATCCCCGTGCTCCACGCCGAATGGCAGGCCTGGCGCACAACAGGGATGGGGAGGGAAGACCTGATGGTCAACCGAAGCTCAACTATACTGGTCCCACGTATCGCACTGCTTGATCGCCCAGAAGACCGCCTCTTTGAGCTTCTTGAGCGTGACGTTCTCGGGATCGCGGATCGCTTGCAGCTTCTTGTCGACGTCGTAGAGCGGTTGAATCGACCGCTTGTCCGGGATCTTCCCAAGAGCCCAGGCCACTTCCGTCAGCACCGTCCAATCGGTCTTCGGATCCTGCAACTTCTCCAGCAGCGGCGGCACGACCGACGCATCGCCGTGCAGACCGCCGAGCTGGCCCAACCCCTTGGCAGCCGCGGCCTGCAATTCAACCTGCGGGGACGTTTTCATGATCTCGACTAACAGAGGGATACTTTCCTTGCCAAGGTTGCCCATCGCCACGAGCGCTTGTTTCGCCAGGTCGCGATCCTGCAACGCTTGCTTCAACTTCGGAAGGGCTTGATCCGCTTGCATCTCGCCCAGAAGCGAAAAGATGCGGACTTTCCGCGCCTGACTTGTCTCAGGCGCATCGAGCAATTTCAAAAGACGATCCGGCTGCCCCCATTCAGCCGTCAGGAGCAAGGGGAACTCGTATTTCTCCAGTGTCTCCTTCAACTTCGTCATCGCGAAAGCGCCGGGGTCGCCGGCTTGGGCGCTTTGGGCCGCCGCAACCGCATCTTCAAAGTCGGTCCGGACTTCCTTCTGCCACTTGATCTTCATACCGCCCAACAAATACGTCAGCTGACAGGCCGGTCCTTTCCAGAGACGAGACGGCGCATCAGGAAGGTCCGCATCGCCACCGGCGGCCGTCGTGCCTTCCCAGGTCTTTCGTTGCTCGCATTTCACTCGAAAGACCACATCGTGCGGTTTCGAACTGTCCAGCACGACGGTATATCCCAATTCGCCCAGCCGCCGGGCGACAACCTCCGCCAGGGGGCCGGCATCGATCGCGCCCCTGTCCGTGAGCGCAATCGCCTCTACCAGCACGGTTTGAATCTTCTCCAGCTGCGCTTTCTGTTCGGGCGTGAAGTACTCTCGATAGGCGTCGACAGGGGAATACCCTACACCGACCGAGCACAGCGCAATCAGCATATGTAGCGCGATGGAACGTCGCATCGGACACCTCCTATGAACGCCAAACGGACCGAGCCGAACGACACTCGCGGAATAGACGCCAATACCATTTGTGACCGCCCACTCGGGTCTTACTGGACGAGATTGCCGATTCATTTACATTATTATACGCTCACCCCTGCTACTCAACCACCGATAGAGGTACGCCACCGCTCTCGCCGTCCCCCTCCGTTCGCGAGTCATTCAGTTCCTCGACAGGGATATCTCGCCCGCCGGTATCCCACCGACTCGGACTCCCAAGATCCCAACAACGCAACCCACCAGTCGTATGGGTTGACACTTGGGCGCTTCCAACGGTACAAAAGCTGTACAAGATCGCGTGTTTTTGTTGTCTTAGGCCGTCAAGCGACAGCCCCGCGGGTATCCCCACTGTGCGAGAGTGGCGGAACTGGCAGACGCGCGAGACTTAGGATCTCGTGGGCAACCGTGGGGGTTCAAGTCCCCCCTCTCGCACCACGATACTGTTGCCGGGGCCATTAGCCGCGGGCAAGAGGATTCTGACCCATGACCATGAAGATGGAAATGACGGAACTGGGCCCTATGAAGCGGGCCTTGAAAATCGAAGTCCCAGCCGAAGAAGTAGACCAGCGATTTGCTCGCGCCTATACCGAACTCAATCGGCATGTTCGTATTCCCGGATTCCGGCCCGGAAAAGCTCCGCTCGGACTACTCGAGAAGCGGTATTCCAAAGAAGTGGAGGAAGATGTGATCCGGAGCCTCGTCCCCGACTTCTATGATCGCGCCGTCCGTGAAGCAGGGATCAGTCCCGTCGTGGTGGAAATTCCCCCGCTCGAACGGGTCAAAATCAAGAAAGGGGCCCCGTTTACGTTCACCGCAACGGTCGAGATCAAGCCGAAGATTGAGCTGCGCGACTATAAGGCGCCCAATCCCATTTCCCTGAAACCGGACAAACGGACGGTGACCGACGATCAGATCGACCGGGCGTTGGAAGTGCTGCGTGAACAACAGGCACGCCTGGAGGCCGCGCCCGCCGGTGCCACGCTGGGCGAAGGCGACTATGCCGTGGTCGACCTGGAAGGTTTCCTGGACGGCGCGCCGCTGGACGGCACGAAGAAAGAGGAGCAGCTCCATCGAGTCGGCTCCAAAGCGACCCTGTTGGGGATCCAGATCGACGTGCATCTGACAGGCAAGAAAGAGGGAGACATCGTGGAGATCCCCCAAGCCTATCCGGCCAGTCACCCCGATGCCCGCGTGGCCGGCAAGACCGTCCAGTTCCGCCTGGCCGTGAAAGGCGTCAAACGGAAAACGCTACCGGCTCTTGACGACGAATTCGCCAAGGACTGCGGGCCTTACGCCTCACTTCAGGAGCTCCGGGACAAGTTACGCAGCGAAATGGAGAAGACGCTCAAGAAGGACATCGAAGACTCGTACAAGGACGCCATTCTCAAGCGCCTCGTGGAAACGCACCACTTCGACTTGCCGGCCACGCTCGTGGAGCGGGAGCTCGACGCTATCGTCCGCCAGAAGCTGCAAGAAAGACGGCGGAGCAAAGCTACCGGTCCGACACCGTCGGCTGAGGCCGCGGAAATCGCACAGATCCGCAAGGAGCACCGCGAGGAGGCCCACCGCCGGGTCAAAGTGGGGCTGATTCTCGAAGCGGTGGCGCAGAAAGAGGGCCTGGCGGTCACGCAGGAAGACCTGAACAACGAAGTGTCCCGACTCGCGACGGAACTCCGGCTGCCGGTGGCCGACCTGGTGAAAATGATCCAGGCGGGCGGGCAGGACTCCATCGAGGAGTTGCGGGCGAGAATCCTGGCGGACAAGGCGTTGGATTTCGTCTATCGGCATGCGGTGATTCAAGGATAGGGCGGTGCGCGAAACCGTGTGAACGACGGCGCGCGAGAAACCAGTCGCGGAAAGGAAATTGATGACATGTTGGTCCCCATCGTAGTCGAACAAACCAACCGAGGCGAACGAGCCTACGACATCTATTCTCGGCTGCTCAAAGATCGCATCATTTTTCTGGGCGCTCCGATCGACGATGTCTTCGCAAATCTCGTCATTGCGCAGCTGCTTTTCTTAGAAGCCGAAGATCCTGAAAAGGACATCAACCTCTACATCAACTCCCCCGGAGGCAGCGTGACCGCCGGCCTCGGGATTTACGACACTATGCAATATGTAAAGCCTCCGATCACGACGATCTGCCTGGGCCAAGCCGCCAGCATGGGCGCATTGCTGCTGGCCGCCGGTACGAAAGGCAAACGGTACGCCCTCCCGAACGCTCGCGTCATGATCCACCAACCGCTGGGCGGGTTCCAGGGGCAGGCAACCGAGATCGACATTCACGCCAAGGAAATCCTAAAGATCCGCGAGCGCCTGAACGAGATCCTCTCGAAACACACGGGGCAGTCGATCGAGAAAATCGCGCATGACACCGAGCGGGACTACTTCATGTCAGGCGAAGAGGCGAAGCGCTATGGCCTGATCGATGAGGTCATTACTCGACCGCCGAAACAAATCAAGCCAGCGGAGTCCGGCGACAGCGGGAAAGACGGGGCCAAAGGCAAGTAACACAGGAGGGCGCATGGCCAAGCAGGAAAAAATGGACCGGCATCTGCGATGTTCGTTCTGCGGCAAGAGCCGTGAGGAGGTACGGAAGCTGATCGCCGGACCAACCGTCTATATCTGCGACGAGTGCGTCAACCTGTGCAATGACATCATCGCGGAGGACTGGGAAGAAGCCAAGGAGGAGATTTCCTCGAAACTCAAGAAGCCTGCCGAAATCAAGCACCACCTGGATCAATACGTCGTCGGGCAGGAACGGGCCAAGCGCATTCTCTCCGTGGCCGTCCACAATCACTACAAACGCATCTCGTCGAAGGAAAAGGAAGTCGATGACATCGAGCTCCAAAAGGGCAACATCCTCATGGTGGGCCCGACCGGCACTGGGAAAACGTTGTTGGCGCAAACCCTCGCGAAGTACCTGGACGTGCCGTTCACCTTGGCCGATGCGACGACGCTCACGGAAGCCGGTTATGTCGGCGAAGATGTCGAGAACATCATCCTGAAGCTCCTCCAGGCCGCCGATTACGACGTGGAGCGGGCGGAACGCGGCATCGTCTATATTGATGAAATCGACAAAATCAGTCGGAAGAGCGACAGCCCCTCGATCACGCGCGATGTGTCCGGCGAGGGCGTCCAGCAAGCCCTCTTGAAGCTTATCGAGGGCACCGTCGCCAACGTTCCCCCCCAAGGCGGGCGGAAACATCCCCACCAAGAATTCATCCAAGTGAACACCAGCAACATCCTCTTCATCTGCGGAGGCGCATTCGTCGGTCTGGAACAGATCATCGAACAACGGCTCAATCGGAAGGCGATGGGATTCGGAGCCGAAGTGCGCGGGCGTGGCGAGGTCCGCCTGGGGGACCTTCTCGCGAAGGTCCAACCCGAGGATTTCCTCAAGTACGGGCTCATTCCGGAATTCGTTGGACGATTGCCCGTCGTGGCGACACTGGAGGAGCTCGACGAGCGTGCCCTAATCCGAATCTTGACCGAACCGCGCAACGCCCTGACGAAGCAGTACGAGAAGCTCCTCTCGTTCGAGAAGATCAAACTCAAATTCACCGATGGCGCCTTGGCAGCGGTCGCGCGGAAGGCCTATGCGCAAAAGACCGGCGCCCGAGGGCTCCGGGCTATTCTCGAAGAAGTGATGCTCGACGTGATGTACGACGCTCCGTCGCAAAAACAGATCAAGGAAGTCGTGATCACCGAGGATGCGATCTTGGGCAAGAACCCACCGATACGGATCTTCGAACAAGACAAGGACGCCAAGAGCGCGTAATTCCAGAGGGACGGCTCAGGCCGTCGCCAAAAGCGCGGCCTGAGACGTGTCACATTTCGGGGCATATCCTGCTCCCACTCCAGTCCTACCTCGCCGACGATAACCAGTGTCCGCCCCCTCTGCCTGACTATCGCCTTTTTCTCGACAGGGAGAAACGCTGCGCTATACTTGCCAAGTACCTAATCCGGCAGGGGGGGACTCGTGAAATACCCTGTTTCGTCCAGCCTCCGTCACAGAGGCAAAGTCCTGGAACTTGACGCCGCGCGCGAAGTGGTCACGCTGTTGGGAATCAACGGGGAACCGATCGGCAGCCTGTCGTGGGACTTCGTCATCGATCAAATCCTGGCCTATCGCAAACCGCCTGCGCCGAAAGAAGTGCGATCGGAACCGCGGATTTCGTTGGCCTTCCGGGTTCGCTACAGCACTCCGGAAGGACGGCGGTTCGAGAACCGCGCCGGCGGGATCGGAGGCGGCGGGTTGTTCATCGAGAGCCCGTCTCCCCTTCCGGTTGGCACCAAGCTCGCGATGGAATTCTCTCTCCCGGAAACGCCATCCGAATGGCTGCCGGCCAAAGGGGTCGTCGCGTGGGTCTGTCCCAAGGCCGATCAGTATACCTTCAGCCCCGGCATGGGGGTACGGTTTTTGGAAGTTGCTCCTGCCGTCCGCGATCGAATTCTCGATCTGGTGAAGTCGGCCCAGGGCACTGGACAACCCGCATAGGCCGCGGCCTGTTCCGGGCCTCTTTATCCGAGACCTCGTAGGATCACAGTTATGAAACTTCCCGTGATCGCCACCGCCGGACACCAAGGCAAATATCTCGACATCGACGCAGAACGGGAAATGATCGAGGTGCACGACGCCTCGGGAAAACTGTTGGGTATCGTGCCCTGGGGCGCGATCATCGAGCGGGTTCTGGCGAGCGACGACGACGGGCGATTTGCCCATTGCCGGGCGCATCCTCGCGCTCCTTTGGCTGTGAAGGTCCGTTATACGACGCCCGAGGGAAAGCAATTCGACAGCTTGACCGGTGGGATCGGGGGAGGCGGCCTCTTCATCGAAAGCAGCTCCCCGCTGGCCCCAGGCACCGAACTGACCGTCGAGTTTGCCTTGCCGGACCGCCCCTGGGAAAAACTCAGGGCCAAAGCCAAGGTCGCCTGGACTCGTACGAAGCCCGAGCGTTATCTGCTCTTTCCTGGCATGGGTGTCCAGTTCATGGAGATCGACCAAAAGGCGCAAGCTCTGCTGGTGGACCTGGTCGACGCGTTGAATCGGAGCCGGACTCCTTCCTGAGCTCCTCGAAGCTGCGCCGCGCCCAACGGCGCACATCTACGTTCGCGTCCCGCAGCGCGACCTGCTCCAGATCCGCCAGCACGGACTCGTTCCCGATAAATCCCAGCCGATAAGCCGCTTCCCCGCGGACCTGGGGAGCCTCGTCACGTCGCACCCGATCGGCAAGCACGTCAAGCGACCCGGCGCCGTCTGCTTCCCCCAGCGCCGCCACAACCCACTGGCGGACGGCCGGATGAGGATCGGTCGCACTGGCGGCCAGCGCCTCCCAGATCTCACGTGCTTCCATCAACGACAGCGCATGGGCGGCTGCCTCCCGCACGGCCGGATCTGAATTAGTGAGGAGGGCAGCGAGTGCCGGCGCCAGCGCGGCCAGTCCTTCGATGGCTCCCAATGCCTGCGCAGCAGCGCGGCGCACCGAGAGATCGGGATCGCCAAGAGCAGAGAGCAATGCGGTGCCGGCCTCCTGACTCGCCGACGACAGCCGGCCCAGGCCGCGAGCCGCCGCGGCGCGCACTGCCGGTTCAGGATCACGGAGTGCGTGGATCAGAAACGGCTCTGCGCCAGGCTCGCCGATCTTGCCGAGGGCGTCCGCCGCCGTCTGCCGGATCCATCCATCACGATCGTCCAGCAAGGCGGTGAGAATCCGGGTCGCGGTGCGCGGATCGGGTGGAGGAGAGTCCTGGTGGCAACCGGTGACAATCGCCACGCAACAGGCCATCCATAAGAAGAAGGTGCGCCGGTCCAACGTTCGATTCAATGTTCGGGTGGGAAGGAACGAGGAGGCGACGATCACGCTGGCTTGGGCGGTTCTTCCTGAACGGCCGGGAGTTCTTTCGCCGCCTCGATGGACTGCTGAATTTCTTTCTGCGCTGCGTCCATCTCAGCCTGGATCGTGCGCATCTGAGGATCGACGCTGTTCCGCACATCGGTTACAGCCTGCCGGAAGGTCCGCAGCACGTCACCCACCCCCTCGCCCAGACTCTGCATGTCGTTGGGGGACAAGCCGGCTTGAGGTTGAGCATGCGCGGCCTTGGCTTTCAGTGCCGCCTGTTGAGCTTGCACGCGGGCCACGGCTTCCTTGTTCACGATGGCCGAGGGTCGTGTGGCTGCCGGCTTCGCCCGAGCTCCCGGCGGCAACGGAGGATATTGTGCTCGAGCCATCGGGGTCGGCGCCGCAGCCCGCTCCTCCATTGAGACGACAGGTTGAGCCGGAGCCGCCTGAGTCGGCGACGCCGGGGCAGAAGTCGGCCGCGGTGCTGCCTGAGGGCCCTGAGGCCCCATCGTGTAGAGAAGGGACGCTGTGGTTCCCGGCGTCAATTCCGGCCCGGGAACGTAGGGCGTATTCGGCTTGGGAGCCGTGGATGCTGCTGCATGTGGAGCTGGTTGCTGCGCCGCCGTGGCAACCGACGGGGCCTGGGCCTCCTGTGCCTGAGGAAGCGCCTCTGGCTGCTCCACTGCCGGCGGCGGAACCTCGCTGACTTCCTTCTTAAAGCCTCGCAGGGCTTTCCCGACGCCTTCACCGATCTGCGGAAGGCGACCGGCGCCGAAAATGATCAGGATGATGGCCAGAATGATGATCAGCTCGGAGATCCCCATCGTCCCGAACATGATGGCACCTCACACGAATAAGTGACGCACAGGGTGGGTTGAATCTAGCCGCCACAATAAGGTGCTGTCAAGGAAGGGGCCCACGCTATGCCAGCGGAACGCGGCAGCCTTCAGAGCAAGGGAACGATCTCCGTCTGAAGCGGCTGACCGAACACGAGCGGCTCACGGTCCGAGAGGTAGACGTCCAGCTCGCTCCGAATGCCGAATTCCCCGGGGAGATAGATCCCCGGCTCGATCGAAAAACAGGTCCGCGGCAGGAGCCGCCGGTTGTCCTGTGTTTCGAGGTTGTCGATGTTGGCGCCGTTGCCGTGCACTTCTTCGCCGATCGAGTGACCGGTACGATGGACGAAGAAGTCGCCATAGCCGGCCTCGCGAATCACGTTTCGGCAAGCATCGTCGACCTCCCAGCCGAATGGAAACACACCGGACGCCACCCGCTCCCGCACAAAGGCCAACGCCGCATCCCGCCCCCGGCGGACATGCTCGAAGACCGTGCGCTGCCTGGAGGGAACCCGCGCGCCTGTGTAACCCGTCCAGGTGATGTCGCCGTAGACTGCGCCCGGCTCGGTCCGCTTAGCCCACAGGTCGATCAACACTAAGTCGTCGCGTCGAATCGGAGCGGAACCGGACGCCGACGGCCCGTAGTGGGGGTCGGCGCTGTGCTCGTTGATCGCCGCGATGGGCGCACTGGCCGTCGTCATCCCCGCCTCGCGAATCCGGGCGAGGATGAACTGCTGCAATCCGTATTCGGTGATGTCGCGTCCGGCCGTGATCGAAGACGCGACATGGGCGAATGCCTCATCGACGATTCTTCGGAGCACCGTCACCGCATACCGGTGCGATTCGAGCTGCTCATCCGTCCAGACAGCCTCGAACCGCTGGACGAGATCCGCGGAGCTGAGGACCTCCGCGCCAAAGCTTCGGATCAACTCGATCGTGCCGGCGTCGACACGCGACAGATATGGCACAGCGTTGAGCGGGGAGTATTGCATCGCGATGCGCCGTCCTTCGAGCACCTCGCGCAACGCACCTCGCTGCTGCTCCCAGGACACGTACTGCCGCTCCTGCCCGGGGAGTTCGGCCAGCACATGAGGCTCGATGCGGTGGAGCACCTTCGTCGGCTCACCGGACGCGGGAATCCAATAGTACCAGCGCCGGGTCACGTGGCGCGCCGGGTCGAGCAGCAGGATGCGATAGGCCAGCGGATCGCTTCCCCGAAAATCGTAGAACAGCCATCCCTCCGCCGTTCCGCTTTCGCGCAAGGCCCGTTGAATCGCCTCGACCCGTTCCTGATGACGCGCCGTCGCCATTCTGCGCGCATCTTATCGTCGGGGGTCCGATGCGTCAATTGCATGGTGAGACCTCCTTGCAGACCGTGCTACAATGCCGACTATGATTCCGGATTCGTCCCCCGAGCTGTCGTCCTATCGTGTCACCTTCTTCTATGGGCCGGAGCTGGTACAGAATGAACCCGGCGTCCACGCCTGCGTGTTCAACGTGAAGAAGCGAAGCTGGAGGGCGGGAGTCCAGGTGTCCGTCGAGGTCCGCACGGACCAGATCGAGAGGATTCGCAACGGATTGCACGTGGACGACCGTCTCGCGCTGGCCTTGGAAACCGCACCTCCGGGCGACCGTTCCACCTATGAATCGCGGGTACCGGATCTCTTCGCACAAGCCGTGAGTTGGTGCAAACTGAATCTGCGACTCCGGTCTGGAGTCCCTCAAGAAAACCAACGGGTGCGCGCCGACGAATTGATACCGGAACTCGATCTGGCGGTTGCTGAGCGTAGGGAGTATGTCATGACCTACATCTTGAATGAGCTGGACCTGACTTCGGGTTATCCATTTCCTTCATCTCGTTAGCCTCCCGCAGCGGCAGGGGGTTTGCATTCCCAGGTGAATTTGCTATAAGGCATCGGAAACCGGCTTCGGATTCTCGGCGTGCGGCGATCCGAACACCGTCATGTATGAAAAGGGAGGATTCTCACGTGACACATCGTGGACGATTTGGCAGACACCCGATTCTGACGCTCGTGGTGATGTTGACTTTCTTTTCGATGACCGCCGTCCCAACCTGGAGTCAGTCGTCCTCCACCGACACACAGCAAGGCACAGCTTCTGGAGCTGGCATGCAGGCGGCCTCCGCACTCGCGACCATCGTCTATTTTCCGTTGAAGGCGGCCTTCGCCATCGGCGGAGGGATTGTCGGCGGTTTGGCTTATGCGTTTTCAGGCGGTAGCGAGCAGACGGCGAAGAACATCTGGATCCCCAGCATGTACGGAACCTACGTCATTACCCCCGAACATCTCACTGGAGACCGCGCCGTCCGCTTTCTGGGCGTGGCCGCCGAGACCGATTCGGCGCCGAGCGGGCAGACCCCGACCGACACCCCCGCGCCGGCACCGGCCCCGTAATGAAACGGACATGAAGCCCGTCATCGGCGTGACCCCAGACTTCAATGCCGGTGACAGGAAGGACATAGGCGGTCGCGAGCCGACCTACTTCTTGCGGGCCCGTTATATCCGGGCCATCGAAGAACTCGGCGGCATTCCCGTCGTTCTCCCTCTGGTGGCCGATCCCGCCGGTCGCCGAGCGCTGCTCGACAGCGTGGACGGCCTCCTGATCACCGGCAGCGGTCCGGATCTTCCCCCGCGCCTGTACGGCGAACGCCAGCGGTTTTCCTTCCCCCTGATGAGCGAGCGCCGGTTCGACTTCGAACTGGACCTGGTCCACGAGGCCAGAAAGCGCGACCTGCCCTTGCTGGGAATTTGCGGAGGCATGCAGACGGTCAATGTCGCCTGCGGCGGCAGTTTGTACCAGGACATCTCGTCTCAGGTGCGGAACGCCCTGGAGCACCGGCAGAAGACGAAGGCGATCCACGTCTCGCACCCTGTGACGGTGGCGCCCAAGAGCCTGCTCAAGCGGATCGTCGGCAAGACGACTCTCATGGTGAACAGCTCCCACCACCAGTCGGTCAAAACGGTCGGGCCCTCGCTGATCGCGAGCGCAACCGCGCCGGATGGAATTGTGGAAGCCATCGAGTCGCCGGGGCACCGGTTTCTGCTCGCAATTCAATGGCACCCTGAGTTCCTGTTCGAGCGGCACAGGCCCCACCGCCGGCTGTTCGAAGCCCTGTTGCGCGCCGCGAGGCGGACGCGCACGTGATCCGCTCCTGTCGGTCCCGTCGACTTCGACGTCATCAGAACTCTGGCGTGCCTGCTATACTTGCGTTCATATGGAATTCCGCCCCGTCGATCCGACCGCAGTCTCCCCCGCTTCGACGACGTCCGGAGGCTCCGTGACGAGTCGTCTGTTCCAAACCAAGCCGATCGAGCAGATTCTGGAGGATGCCGACCGTCCGGACCATCGACTAAAAAAAACGCTCACCGCCTGTGACCTGACGGCTCTGGGTATCGGCGCCATCATCGGCACTGGCATTTTCGTGTTGATCGGCACGGCCATCGTCGGCGACAGCCACCGGCCCGGCGCCGGCCCCGGCATCATCCTGTCGTTTATGCTGTCCGGCCTCACCTGCGCGCTGGCCGCCCTCTGCTACGCGGAATTCTCCGCGATGATCCCGGTCGCCGGCTCGGCCTACACCTATTCCTACGCCACGCTCGGAGAGTTTCTGGCATGGCTCACCGGCTGGAATCTGATCCTGGAATACGGAGTCGCCTGCGTGGCCGTCGCGATCGGATGGTCCGGCTATTTCAACAATCTGCTGCTCCTAGCCGGTCTCGAACTCCCCCATTGGGCCACGCACCCACCCGGCGGACCGGACGGGGGGATCGCCAACATCCCCGCGGCGGTTATCGTCCTGTTGGTCACTGTCATCTTGGTCATCGGCATCAAAGAAAGCGCCAGGGCCACGGGGCTGATCGTCTGCCTGAAGCTCGCGGTGATTCTCTTCTTCATCGCTGTCGGAGCGCCGTCCGTCGACGCCAGCAATTGGACCCCCTTCATGCCGCAGGGGTTCGCGGGCGTGGGCGCCGCCGCGGCCATCATCTTCTTCGCCTATATCGGTTTCGACGCCGTATCCACCACGGCAGAGGAAGCCCGGAACCCTCAGCGCGACCTTCCGATCGGGATTATCGCGTCGCTGGGCATTTGCACCATTCTGTATATCGCCGTTGCCGCGGTGCTGACCGGCTTGATTCCTCACAACCAAATCGACATTCACGCGCCGGTTGCGGACGCCCTGCGGCTGGTAGGGTTCAAATGGGGCGCGGCCGTCGTGGCGATCGGCGCCGTAGCGGGCATCACCAGCGTGCTGGTGGTGATGATGGTGGGGCAGATCCGCGTATTCTTCGCCATGTCGCGCGACCGCCTGCTCGGTCCCTGGCTCTCCGCCGTCCATCCCCGATTTGGCACACCCCACCGCGCGACCATCGTCACCGGCGTGGGAGTCGCGGTCCTGGCGGCGTTGATTCCCATCGGGGACGCGGCCGACATGACCAACATCGGCACCTTGTTCGCCTTCGTATTGGTCTGTCTGGGAGTGATGGTGCTCCGTTACACCAAACCAGACCAGCCGCGGCCGTTTCGCCTGCCGTTCATGCCGCTCGTACCCATCCTCGGGATGCTGGCCTGCCTCGGATTGATGGCATTCCTCCCCGGGCTGACCTGGATCCGGTTCGGCGTCTGGACCGTTGTGGGGATTGTGGTTTACGCGGGATACGGGCTGAAACACAGCCGGCTGGCCGCGCAGAGCAACTCGAGTTGATCGATCCACGATCCGGTCATTGCCCCATCGCGATCAGTCAAGGCGCCATGACCCCGGCGATTCAATCGAAATTTCTCAGGTGTTCGTCTTGCCGGTCGGTTGCGGAGTCGGAGCTGGTTGCGGATCCGAATCCTGAACCACTGCGGCTTGAGCCGGCTGCCCGGGAGAAGCTGGGGCGCCAGCAGCCGGAGCGGCCGGCTTCGGAGGTGCAGCGGGTTTCGGCGGAGCAGGCTTCTCGGGTTTGATCCCCCCCTCCCAGGACGGACCGGAATACATGTCGGCGGCGGGTCCTTTCGCCTTCCATTTTTCTTCAAAATCGGCGGCCGCTTTGTTCGGAGTCTCGCCGACGCCGATCACCTCGTTCCAGGGGTAGACTCTCGGCCCGATTTGGCAGCCGGACTCGGTGCGTTTCAAGTACAACGCGATCGGATTCCCTCGATAGGGCCCGAGAAAAATGTGGACGGAGCCGACATATTCCAGCAGCGCGGCCATTCCAATCTCCAGGAGGGCGCATGGTGCCACAAGTCACCGGACACAGGCAAGAGCGGGCGGCGGGATGAAGGCACGAGCGCCCGGCGTCTCAGGCTGCGCCTCTTTCCTGCGGCCGTTTGCGGATCATGAAGACGCCGAAGGTCAAGACCATGATGACGGCGACGTTCAACCCCACGTCCATCAAGTACTGATAGAACTGCGTGTCGGTCATCGCGGGGAGATGGGACAGCTCAGCACTGGCGGTGAGCACCCGTCTCGTGCACGCGATGATCCCAACCGCCAGGTAGGGTTCGAGCGACAACACTTCCGTTTGGAGAAAACGGACCACGGTCCGGAACAGCTCCAAGAGGATGATCACGAGCAGGAGGTCGTTCAGCAACTTCAAGCCGGCCGGCAAGAGCCCGATCTGGACGGCCTTCGTAGCGAAGATGTACCAGGCATGGGAGAAGATCAGCATGCCCAGAATCAGGAGACTGAACCCCGCTGTCGCGTATCCCA
>CAYULI010000045.1:19277-24007 GCA_964445795.1 uncultured Nitrospira sp.
ATCATCACCCGCAACCCGCAGGAGTCGGGGTAGAGCTTCTTCTCGTCGAGAACCACGGCCAGGGGGAGGCGGCCCTTCGTGCGTCCGGCGGGTGATCCGATCTCGGCGATGATGTCGAGCTCGGTCAGATCGTGGTCGCAGCAGACGATTTTTTCGAACCCTTCGCCTCCCCCCATCACCTTGACCACTAACCCGCAGGCGTGGGGATGCCGCTTGTGCTCGTCGAGAATGTCGCCCCGCTTCACAGCCATATCGCCACCTCCCCAAACGGTTACATCCGATGATGCACCGCTCCGACGGACCGCTGAATGATCCGAGAGAACGAGGCCATCACCTGGCTACCTTCGCGAACCGGTCGCTGGCCCGTCGGATCGTCCGCAACAGTGCCCGATGAGTCCGGCAACCCACCACCAGCTTGGCATCGGACAGGGTAACGGGTCGATAGGGATGGAGATAGCGCGCTTTCAGGCGAGCGATGCGGGCCAGCGACCGCTCCAACCGTTCCGCCGTGACGGTGCCGTCCGCCACGGCTTTGTCCAGCGCGGTGATGGCGGCCACTTCCCGATTCCGATCTTTACAGATGAGCGGCATGTCGCAGCCGGCCAGAATCGACCGCACAGCGGCGTCTTCGATGCCGTAGTGGTCGATGATCGCGTGCATTTCGAGGTCGTCGGTCAGCACGAGGCCGTCGTACTGAAGCTCTTCCCGCAGGAATTGCTCGATAATGGCGGGGGAGAGCGTGGCCGGGTAGCGCTCGTCCAAGGCCCGATAGAGCACATGCGCCGTCATCATCGTGGCCACGCCGTACGCCGCGGCATGTCGGAACGGAGGAAACTCGATTGTCTCCAGGCGCTCCCGCGGCGCCGTCACGATGGGTAGTTCTTTGTGAGAGTCCACGCTGGTGTCGCCGTGGCCGGGAAAGTGTTTCCCGCAGGCGACGACGCGGTTCTCCTGCAAGCCTCGGATGGTCGCCAGGCCCAACTCGCACACCGGGTCGGGGGTCGAGCCGAACGCCCGGTCGCCGATCACGGGATTCGCCGGGTTGTTGTTCACGTCCAGCACGGGCGACATGTTCATGTTGATTCCCACGGCTCTCAGCTCCTTCGCGACCGTCACCGCGGCCGCATAGGCCAACTCCGCCGAATTGCATCGGCCCAGGACCTCGCAGGGCGGAAAGATCGTGAACTCCTTCGGCAACCGCGACACGCGCCCACCTTCCTGATCGATCGCGATCAGCAACGGGGAATGGGGGCTGCACTGCTGGAGCGCGTTGGTCAGCTCCACGATCTGCGCCGCCGATTCGAGATTCCGCGAAAACAGGATCACGCCGCCGGGTTTGTATTCTTTGATGAACGCGGCAAGGTCCGCCGACACGGAGGTCCCGTCGAACCCCACCATGAAGAGCTGGCCGATCTTCTCGCGCGACATCATCATCGTGATCAAGGGCCGGCGGCGTTTGCCCGCATCCCGCTACAGCGTGCGGTCGATGAGATACTGAACGAGGAGCCGCGTGCCGATCCCGGTAGGCCCCTTGGGAATATACGCCCGCTCTCGCTCGCTCCAATCGGTGCTGGCGATGTCGAGATGCACCCACGGATAGTCGCCCACGAACTTGCTCAGGAACAACGCCGCCGTGATCATGCCGCCTCCGCGGCCGCCGATGTTCCGCATATCGGCCACGTCGCTTTTGAGCTGCTCGAAGTACTCGTCCCAGAGAGGCATTTCCCAGACCCGTTCGCCGGCCCGCAGGCCGGCCTTGCGCACCGCCTCTTTCAATTTCGCGTCCGTGCCGAACATGCCGATCGCGAACTGTCCGAGCGCCACGACGCAGGCGCCGGTCAAGGTGGCAATATCGATCAGCGCCGCCGGCTTGAAGCGGGTCGCGTAGGCGAGCCCATCGGACAGAATCAGCCGCCCTTCGGCGTCCGTGTTCTGCACTTCCACCGTCTTGCCCGAGAGCGTCTTGACGACGTCGCCCGGCCGCATGGCGCGGCCACCCGGCATGTTTTCCGCGGCCGGCAGAATGCTGACCACATTCAACGGCAGCTTGAGCCGGGCGGCAGCCCGGATCGCCGCCAGCACTTCGGCGCCGCCGGTCATATCCGCCTTCATCTGCTCCATGTTCTCGGCCGGCTTCAGCGAAATGCCCCCGGTATCGAAGGTGATCGTCTTGCCCACGAGGACCACCGGGCGGTCGTCCTTCTTCTTCGCGCCATGGTACTGGAGCACGATGAACTTAGGCGGCTCGTGACTGCCCTTGGCCACGCCCAGGAGCGCGCCCATGCCGAGCTCTTCCATCTCTTGCTGTTCGAGGATTTTCAGGCTCACGCCGGTTTCCTTCGCCACCGCCTTCGCTTCGTTGGCGATCCTGGTCGGCGTCATGACATTGGACGGGTGATTGCAGAGGTCCCGAACGAACACGGTGGCTTCCGACGTCGCCATACCTCGCCGGATGCCTTCGCTCAACTGGCGCAGATGTCCCTTCTCCGGGGCCAGAATCGCCATGGCCACCACATCCTTGGTGGCCGGCGCCTCACTGCGATACACGGCGAACTGATAGCTCCCGAGAATCGCCCCTTCGACCATGGCCTGCGCCACCTCGACCTGTGACGCGCCGCGGGGCGTCACGCTCGGCAGGGCCGCGACGAACGAACCGGCTTTCGCCTGGCGAACCCGCTTGACGGCGTGTCCCATAGCCTGTCGGATCTGATCAAGCCCGATGTCCTTCTTTTTGCCTAGGCCGACCAGAATGATCCGCTTCGCCGGAATCTTCCCCTGTGTATGGAACAACAGGACTTCGCCGGCCTTCCCTTCGAACTCCTTGGAGCGAAGCAAGCCGCCCAACGCGCCGCCCAACGCCTTGTCCAGCATGACGCCGTCCTGTTTCGACAGGGGCTCGCCTTCGCAATGAGCGAGGACCAGCGCTTCGGTCGTTTCCGTGTCAACGCGGCCCTGTCTGCTCTCGACCTCCATCATCTTCATTCCATGCTCCTTCTACTGTGAGCTGCCCGCCGCCGGTGCTCGGCGGTCGGTCCCAACTGATAGCCGACGACCGCGAGCTGCCGATGGCTGCTCTTCACACCCCGCGCATATCGGGGGCCCAGATATGTTTGTGCAACTGCAAATGAAAACGAACCGGCAGCCGGTCGGCCAACACCCATTCGGCCAGTTGGCGTGGATCCAGCGCACCGAAGACAAGCCCGAACAAGACGGCACACCGCTCCGCCAATCGGTAGCGTCCCAGGATATCTTTCGCCCACTCATAGTCGGCCCGGTCCTGAATCACGAACTTGGCTTCGTCTTGCGGGCGAAGGCGTTCGACATTGGGCCAAAGCATCCGTTCCATCATCCCGCTTCCCGGACACTTGACGTCCAGAATGACGTGCACGCGCGGATCGACGGGCGACGTATCGACGGCGCCGCTGGTTTCCAGCAAGACGGTGAGACCCTCGTCGCACAGTCGGGCAAGGAGCGGGAATGCCTCCGATTGGGCCAACGGCTCTCCCCCCGTCACCTCGACCAGGGGACAGTCGTATGCCCGGACGTCCGCGACAATCTCGTCGATCGACCGTTCCGTCCCGCCATAGAACGCATACGCCGTGTCGCACCAGACACAGCGCAGCGGACAGCCGGTCAGGCGCACGAACACACAAGGCCTTCCCGCGAACGTGGATTCGCCTTGAATACTGTGGAAGATTTCGGTGACGCGCAACGTGGGAGATGGAGGCATCGCTGGTTGACTCATTGGTCCGGTGAAACGACCACTCGACAGTTCGATCGGAGAATCGCGGCTCAGGCCCACTGCACGACGGGCCACTTGTTCCGACGGGCCACCCGTGCCATCCCGCGAATGGGATTCACGACCGTCGGGTGTCCTACGGCCCGCAGCACTTCCAGGTCGCCCGGGCTGTCGCCATAGGCATAACAGACCGAGAGATCTAAGCCGAGCTCATCCGCCACCCGTTCGATCAGCCGGCGTTTCCCTTCGCCGTACGGCATCGGTTGAACCAGGGCGCCCGTGTAGACGCCGTCCCGTTGCTCCAACCTTCCGGCGCAGCACCGGTCCACTTGCAGCGCGCTCGCGATCGGCTCGATGAGAAAATCGAGCGAGCCGGTGAGGAGGATGATCGCGTGCCCGGCCTCCCGATGGACGTTCATCCGCCTCATCGCGGCCGGAGAGACGGAGGGGCACAGCTCCTCGCGACAAAATTCTTCGCCCAACGGCTCGATGACCTGCGCCGGTTTCCCGGCCAGGTAGAGCTTCCGTTCACGGAGCGGATGGAGCGATCGCATGGGCAGATGCCTGAGGAGCCACCAGAGGCTGGCGCCCGCTTCCGGCCAACCGACTATCCCGCGCTTCCACAGCCAGCGGAAAAACCGGATCTCGCTGGCTTCGCCCGGCAGCAGAGTATTGTCGAGATCGAAAAACGCCGCGACCCGGCTCTCGATGCGGCGTTGGGAGTGCGTGGTAATCAATGTCATGAAGGCGCAGGATCGATCGCCCGTGTATGGCCGACAGGTAGGGACTGATTCTAACCGGAGGGGTGCTTCATTGACAAGAATTTTGGCCGACTTCTATAATGCAGTCCCTTCTTCGAAGAACTAGAGCGGGGAGCGAACAGGGTCACGACTCCAAACATTGGGCTGTTCGCTCGCGGCTACGAGATCGCCCAGTTGCCGAAGTGGTGGAATGGCAGACACGCACGTTTGAGGGGCGTGTGGCGCAAGCC
>CAYULI010000046.1:0-23633 GCA_964445795.1 uncultured Nitrospira sp.
CGGGCGCATTATAGGGACTTTTTTCATCGGCACAACTATTTTGAGATAGGTTCTAGTATTTGCCAGCACTCCGCATGTTTTTTTATTGTCATCGAACGCACAAGGGAGTAGTTTGAAAGCGTGGTGCGAACGGGGCTCGCTCCGAAAATGTCGTCGCCCTGACATTGAGATGCCGGCTGGCGCTCTCACAGGACAAACGGATTGCCGGGAGGGATCACCATGTACCAGCGTCGCTACGCGCGTTATCCCGTCCATGTTCGAAGCACGCTGACGACTCCGCAGATCCCGGAAGGCAGCGGCACCGCGGTGGATCTGTCGATCCGAGGCTGCCGCGTGCAGAGCTTCATCCCCGTCATTCCTGGCATACGCGTCAAACTTTCGATCGTGGTCTCTGAACCGGATACCGTGATCGAGGTTGATCAGGCCATCGTCCGGTGGGCGATCGGCCAGGAATTCGGGCTGGAGTTCGCCACGATCTCCCCCGAGGAATTCGAGAAATTGACGAAATTCATCCAGCAGCTTCCGTCGGTGCCTCACCGCGGTTGACTCGCTGGGGAATCGGAACGGCCTCCCACAACTTCGTATACACCGAACCGCTCGGACGCAACTCACTTTTCATCAACACGACGGAACCCACCGCGAGCGTTCCTAACGGGAGTGGCCGGTCCATCACGCCGGCCTTCGCCAAGAGCTGACCGACCAGGCGTTCTCCGGCCTTCACGCGGGCCAGCGTGAGATGCGGGCTGAATGGCCTTTCCTCCCGCGCGAACCCGAACGACCGGCAACAGGCTTCGACGGCCGCATGCAGCGACTGCAGCCGTCCTGCTTCTTCCCCCTGTTCCCAACGGTCCGATGCTCCTACCCAGAGGACTTTCGGCTGCTGCGGACGGGGAAAGCAACCGAGCCGTTCGATCGGGACGTGAATCGCCCGGTGTCCGGCGACCGCCCGAAGAATCCCCTCGCGCAGAGGCTCGACAAGTTGCTCGTCGATGTCCCCCAGAAACTTGATGGTCAAATGAATGGACGCCGGCCGGACCCACGCGATACGCACTTCCCGCGACGCTTCCCGATCGAGGAGTTGCCGAAGGTCCTCCTGAGCCAGCGCCATCCGCTTGCGGAGGTCCTCCCCGAGTTCGACCGCCAAGAACGCTCGGATCATGGGACGCTCCGACGGAGCAGCCAGCGCCGGAGAAGATCCAGCGCCGCCTGCGACGCCCGTTGTTTGACGACCGATCGATCGCCGTGAAAGCGGTGCTCCTTCGTGAACGCCGTTCCGTCCTCGGCATCCAGTCCGACGTACACCAGGCCCACCGGCTTGGTCGGCGTGGCGCCGCCGGGCCCGGCGATGCCGGTGACGCTGAGTCCGACGGATACGCCGGCCCGTTCACGCGCGCCTTTCGCCATCGCCGCCGCCACCTCGGCGCTGACCGCCCCATGTTCGTCGAGCAAAGAGGCCGGCACGCCGAGCAGGTCCGTCTTGGCGCGGTTGCTGTAGCAGACGAGGCCCCGATCCACGTAGGCGGAGGAACCGGGTACCTGGGTGAGCCGGTGACCGATCAAACCACCCGTGCAGGATTCTGCGATGGCGAGCGTGAGTCTTCGCTCGGTCAACAACCGCCCGACGACATCTTCCATGCTCTCCCGCCCTTCCGCGTAAAGCCACTCGCCCAGCCGAGACCGCACACCGTCCGCCGCGGCGGCGAACTTCGATTCCTTCACGGATCGGCCGGGTTTCGTGGTGAGCGAGACAACCACGCCGGTCGGCGAGGCCAGCAGTCCGAGATCGATCGGGAGGGATTTCGGCAGCAGACCGTGTAACCTGGCGTCGACGTCCGCCTCCGGCAATCCCCAGGTATGAAAGACGAGTCTCTTTATGGGAGCCGGAGGAACCGCGCAGGTCCGTTCGACGTGCGCCGCGACCAACGGCAACACGGATTCCTGCATCATCGCTTCCATCTCGCGCGGTACCCCCGGCAGTGCGATCAGAAGCGCGCCTTTCCATGAAAGCGAGAATCCCGGCGCGGAGCCGACCGGGTTCGGCAACACCGCTGCGCCGGAAGGTATCAGCGCCTGACGCAACTGCCTGCGGTTGGGCGTGCGCCCCCACTGGGCCAGCCGGACGGTCATCCCAGCCAGCGCCTCGTTCTGGCGAGCGAGCCGCCGTCCCGTGGCAGCGGCGACCGCCTCTCTCGTGCGATCGTCGACGGTCGGCCCAAGCCCTCCGGTCACGACGATGATCACGGCACGTTTCACGGCGTTTTTCAGGGCGGTCACGATGTCGGCCCGCTCGTCCCCGACCACCGATTTGAACCGCACAGCCACGCCCAGCTTGCCGAGAGCCTCGCTGATGAACATGGAATTACTGTCGGAACGGCCGCCGATCAGGAGTTCCGAGCCGACGGCGACGGTTTCGGCGACGAGCACGCGACTGGCGTGAGATCGGCGGGCCATGACGTCGGCGTGATCTACTTAATGGCGGCAAAGTCGACCGGAAACGTGACCTCGCCTCCGGTGGCGGGAAAGACGGTGATTGTCGTCTTCGCCGTCGGATCGAAGTCGGCATAGTTGAACGACGCCACCACTTTCGCTTTGAAGCGGGGCGCATCCGGCCAGACGGCACTGCGATTCGCTTGAGCATCGAACCGCACAGTGACCGGTTTAATCGTCTTGCCGTGCTGCTCGAGGACCATATAACTGTCGACCGCGAAGGTCGGCGAATTGCCGAAAATCACCGTACTGACGAGCATAGTCGGCGCCTGTAGCACCTGAGCGATATCGGCTTCGCTGGGATCGAGCCCGCGGAGAGCCATGTGTGTGGCCAGCACGGACAGACTGCCGAGTTTCGTGACGAGAAACCCGCTGGGCTTCAGCTCATCGTTCGTGCCGAACCGCGCGTAGAAGACGTCCGGCGGATTCTGCCGCTGGGCTGCCTCCCTGCCTCGATCGAGGGCGGCACGAATCTCTTCTTGCGTCGGCTGAACGAGGATAGCGTGTGAAGGAAGGACGAAACAGGCTACGGCGGCGATTCCGCCGAGCACAGTCACAACGAGTCGTCTCCGCATCATGACTGATGCCAGTAACAGAACGGGGAGAGCCTGTCAACAACGCCGCCCGCGTATCGCGGCCCCGTTGACAAACCAAAATGCGAAGTGCTAGAGATTCAAATCTTCTTGTACGCAATATCAGGGTGTTACACGGAGGAGTCCATGGCAGCCCCAGAACAAGCACAGGCACCCCGACGCCAGTACGTCAACTTCGTGTTTTATAAGATCGACCCGGCGTGGCGGCGCCTCCCGGAAGACGAACGCACCAAGGGCAAGCAGGAATTCATTCGGGCGGTCGAGGATTATTCCGGCAAGGTGATGGTCCTCGCCTATTCCACAGTCGGCATCCGGGGCGACTGCGATATCATGCTCTGGCGCATCAGCTACGAGCTCGAGCTGTTCCAGGAGATGAGCACCAAGATTCTCGCCTCAGGGCTGGGGAAATACCTCGCAACCCCCTACTCCTACCTCTCGATGACGAAGCGGTCGATCTACGTCGATCACCACTCCCATGAGGGCCAGGAGAGCAAGCGGTTGACCGTGATTCCCGGGAAGAGCAAATACATCTTCGTCTACCCGTTCCTGAAGACCCGCGAGTGGTTCCTGCTGACCAAGGCCGCCCGGCAGGGCATGATGGACGAACATATCGAAGTGGGGCACCGATTCCCGTCCGTCAAGCTCAATACGACCTACTCGTTCGGACTGGACGATCAGGAGTGGGTCGTGGCCTTCGAGAGCGACAAGCCGGAGGATTTCCTCGATCTGGTGATGGCATTGCGCGAAACCGAAGGCTCGCGCTATACCCTGCGCGACACGCCGATCTTCACCTGCATTCGCCGCAGCCTGAAGGAAGCGCTCGATACCCTGGGCGGGTAACTTCTGCTCACGTATGGATGACAAACGGCCTGCGATCTTCCGATCGCGGGCCGTTCTTTTTTAATCCCATGCCGCCTCCCAGCGACCGTCGCGCCGCGTTCCTCTCGTCGCTGCTGCCCGGACTTGGGCAATGGTCGCAGGGCCGCCGCACCCAGGCCGTCTCGGTCTTTGCCGCGACCATATCGCTCATCGCGCTCAGCGCCTGGCTGGGACGCGTCACGGACCGGGCCGTCGAAATTCTGACATTCATGGTCACCGCCCTCCCCTGCTGGGCGCTCCAGAGTTACGATGCGTGGCTCGGACCGCACGGCGCTCCTGTCGATGACTGGCGCCGCACCTGGCGTGCGGTCTGGACCGCGGGCCACGACATCCGGTTCCTCGGCCTCCTCCTATTGATCAGCGCCCTCAACGACACCTGGATCATCCTCAGAAACCTCGACTACCTTCTTCCCTTCTATTGCACCAAACCGGACGGTCTCGCCGGTTTTGCGACTAAAGCCCTTTCCCCGGCACTGCATATCGCCGTGGGGTACGGCTTCTTACGACTGCGCCGCTGGTCATTCCTCCTCTATCTGGTCTATGCCGCCTACGGATTTACGAACGGAGCGGTCAATTTGACATGCTTCGGGCCGGGACGCATCCGTAATACGCTTCTCGCCGCCATCGTCCTCTCGACCTTCTATATAGTGTGGAGGCGGTCGGTGCTCCTCGAACGACAAGCGAAGGGACAGGCACCGGCTTGTACCGGAGCCAGTCCCCGCACGCTTTGACAGCCGCCGGAAGCCTATGTTAGTTCTACTCGTCCTCTAACGGCGGACATCCAGTTATGGCCGATACCACCGCCCTGTACGCCCTGCGATACCCTGACGGCTCTGTCAGCCTGTACATCGACGAGCACTACGCCAGAGAGCGTGGCGTCGACACCTCCAAACTGGTGCGGGTGGAGATTCCGCGAGAGATGTTCATCAGCGGCACGGTGCAGGAAGTCCGCGAATACGTCGCCCTGTACCTCGAAAGCCGACAACAACAACCAGGAACGGCGTAATACAGGCCGGTATGTCCCACGCAATCGCGACATCGCCGCTCACGGCCGAACTGATCCAGGACGTGATTGCGGGTATGCCGATTCAAGGCCGCATCATGCTGCGGCTGCTGCTCCTCCAGTATCTCGACGTCACCCACGATGAAATCCTCTACATGGTGGCCGACCGGCCGGATCCCCGCTGCGTTTCCGGCACAAAGCCCATCACCACCATGACGCAGGAAGCCATCGCCGCCATGCAGAACCGCCGGGACGAATACCGCCGGCGCGTGCGCCTACGCCGGGAACGGACGTGGCTCCAATGCGTCTGCTTGAAGAAACTGGTGGAGACCGCGCAGGGACTGGCCGACCGGGCCGCCGCGCTGCTGACCGCCCGCGGGGTCTCCCGGGAAACGATCGCCGAGCTAACGGCGCAGGCGCGCGCGGCGATTCCGAAGCCGGCGTTGCGCTTGCTGGACGAGCGGTGGGACAAGAACGAGATCTCCGCGGAGGACTACCAAAAGCACCGGCTGGCCATCGAGATGCAGACGCAGTTGCGGCTTGCAGAACGCTTCCGCAAGCGGCTCGACCTGGCGGAACGGGAACGGCACACCTCGGACATGACCACGCTGCAGGACCACGAGATCGGTCACATCTGGGGCATTCCGGCCGGCACGCTCGCCGCCCGCAAGGTCAAGTACTTGTCGCAATACCTGACTGCGCTGCAAACGAGGCTCGCCGGCGCATCCGTGCCGGCCGGCGCGACACCGCCGCTGGATCTCTGGAAAGAAACCCTAACCGCCCTCTCGCGGATGCCGGTCGAACGGTCCATCGCGACCTACGACGGCCTGGAACGGACCGAGACGGCGCTCGTCGAAAAGCTCACCGTGTACGCGCTGAGCGGCCTGCCCGAGGACACCGAGGTCAAGTTCTGGAACTCGCTGGTGTACGGAGCCAGCTCGAACGCCGTGCACAGCGAACCGACCAGGACCCTCTTTGGCCTCCAGCGATTCGCGTCGATTCAAAACGAGACCGATACCAGTCCTGAGGCGCTCGACGAAGAACTGCTCCGGCGCGCCGCGCCCAAGCCCAAAGCCGAAGTGGGAGCCCTCGAAGGTCCGGCCGAGGAGGCCAAGTCCGAGCTCACGGAGCTGCAAAAACAGATTCTCCACAACTTCATCGGAGAAGACGTGAGCGGCAGAGCCTCGGACAAGTGGTAGAATCGTTCCGCTCTTGCGTCGCGTCATCGTTGCGGTATAATACGTTCACGTTATGCCCGTACCGATCCGGCTTCGTTCAACAACCCGCATAGTTCTCCGACCAGCCTTCCTGACGGTGTGCGTGTCGATCCTCCTCGCCGCAACCGTTCCGATCACGGCGCACAGCGGTGGTCTCCTCGAAATCGCCGAGCTGCTGGCGCATCCCGAGCAATTCGACCATCAAAATGTCGTGGTGGTGGGCAAAGTGACCAACGTGCAGCTCGCGACCAATCGACAGGGCCAGCCGGCTTACGGTTTCCTGCTGCAGGACCAGGCGGGAACGGTGAAAGTGATCAGCCTCGGGCAGGCCGAAGTCCGCGAAGGCGATCAGGTCATTGTCGAGGGCGTGTTCAGCCGCCTCCGGCAGGCCGGCCGCACGATCGTCTACAACGAGATCAAAGCCCTCTCCGTCAAGCCGCTCAACCGTCTGAACCCCGATCTCGTCGGGTAAGCCGTCTCCACCCAGTCGGTCCGCCGATGCTTGCGGGTTGCTTTTCGCCGCAGATTGTGACCACTCCTCACCATGCGTGAATTCCTCGCCGTGAGACCGCTCGCAATCGTCGGGGCCGGGCTCGCGCTATTCTGCCTCACGGGTCTCGTCGGATGCGCGACGCCGGCGGATGTGGGGCACTATCCGAATCAGGACAAGATGGTCGGCAAATCGAAAGCTGCCCTGCTCGCCTGCGCCGGAAAGCCCGTCAGGGAGCAGACGAGGAACGATGTGCTCTTCCTGCAGTACTATCGGGAAGCGCCGATTCTCCAAGAGTCGATGCCGGTCGGCAAGAGCAGCTTCCCCACCGTCCATCACGGCTGCTGGGCCACGGTGATCGTGTCCGGCGACCGCGTGACCGAAGTCCGCTACCGGTTCGTCCCGCCGACGTTCGACGCCTCCAACGACTGCGAGGAGATTTTCGAACCCTGCCTGCAGTAGGCCAGTTTCTCCCCACGCGAACCCCGGAGGAGCCCCCTTCTGGCGCGGCCCTTTTCCCGGCACATTTTCCACCTAGCCGGTCATGGGGAATCGTGATACTTCTAGCCGCATGCGGCAGAAATTTCGTGCGCCATCGATGTGGGGAATTGTTCTCGCTCTGGCCATCTGGCCCGCCGAGGCGCCGGCGCTGGAGAAGTACGGGCGCCCGCTGCCGTCGATGGAGGACACAGATGCAAACGGCCACGAAGCGGAAGAGAGTCTCTTCGCGGGCTATTTGTTGACCGGCGTGTTCGCGTCGAATCCGACCTTCGCCGCCAGGCCTGACAACACGGGTCTCGTCGGATTGCGCCACATGCTGCACCTCGAAACCGACCTCTACAAACAGTACCTCACGTTCTACACCGACCAGAATTTCTTCTCCGACCGCAGGACCGGATGGATTCAGCTCAGCGAGTGGGACGGCACCTACGCCCTCACCGGCGTCGTCGATCACGTCAGTTGGCGCCTGCAGTACGAACGCGACGCGCCGCTCGACCGCAGCGGCATCAAACAGGTCTACGCCGACGCGCTGGTCACGGCCAAACTGCAATCCGCTTCGGACATGGCCTGGTGGCGCCGTTTGTTTCCCAATCAAACCCTGACCATGTACGGCGGAGCCGGCTGGCTCTTCCACAACGACGGTTATTTCGCACGACCCGACAACACGGGCCGGGCCCTATTCCGCTACGTGGGCCATGCGGATCTCAACCTCTATAAGGAACAAATCATCCTGTACGCTGATGTGAACTTCTTCACCGACCGGCAGGCGGGAAACCAGCTCAAACCGTCGGAACTGGATTGGATCGTGGGGCTAGCCGTTCGCTGGCGGAACACGGAACTCGCCGTCTATCACGAGCAGGATCAGCCGCTGGATCGAGGCGGACTCGTCCAGAAATACCTGGCCGTGCAGCTCCGTTTGTCCTTTGACGTGTCGAAGCAGGATTTGGGGATCCGAAAGGCGAGGGGATCGGCCTCGGCTCAGTGAGGGAGCCGGATGATGCGCGTGAGGAGCCAGTCGGCGAGACGGTCGGGCAACACCTTCGCCATCAGCGCGCGAATCCTCGCGTCCGTCCCGACGAGGTAACGCGTCTTCGGCCGTGGCGCGAGCAGCGCATGCTCGACCGCTCGCGCCACGGCGTCGGGAGGAATCGCGCGCCGCGCCGCCTCGACGACGGCCTCCTTCACCGCCGCGATCGCGTCACGATAGAGCTCGGTCATCGCGGGAGGAGCGGCCGCTTCCAATGCCGCTCCATCCCGCTGCGATTTTTCCCAGATCGGCGTAGCGATGGCACCCGGTTCGACGATCGAGACCCGGATGCTCCAGGGCTGCAGCTCCAGCCGAAGCGCGTCGGTCACCGCTTCCAAGGCAAATTTCGACGCAGAGTAGGGTCCCATCAGCGGCATCGTCGCCCGGCCTGCGATCGACCCCATGTTCACAATGCGACCGCGGGCCTTCCGGATCAGCGGGAGGAAGGCCTGCGTCACCGCCACCTGGCCGATCACGTTGATCTCCAACTGGCGGCGCAGGTCCGGGATCGGCACGGCTTCGAGCGGCCCCGCCACGGCTACGCCGGCGTTGTTCACCAGTCCGAAGAGGCCGGCCTCCCCCACCCGGCTTTCGACGAAGGCGGCGGCCTGCCGGATCGATTTCTCGTCTGTCACATCCAGCAGCAACGGGGTGAGCCTGGTCGATCCATGCCTCTCCAGCGCCTCGCCGTCTTCGATCTTTCGCACACCGGCAAACACTTGCAATCCGAGGCTGTCGAGATGCAGTGCGCAGGCCGCGCCGATTCCCGTCGATGCCCCGGTGATGACGACCGCTCTGTTCACTCCGACCGACGACATCCATGCTCTCCATAGGACGTCAAGGCAAGATACCAGCTTTGACCGGGACGATCATCTCAGAAATTGGATCAAATTAGATTCACCGTGCATTGTTTTAGGTTCTCCTCCGGCTCCTCACGACTAGCCAGCGAGCGCCCTGCTGTGAAGCCGGCCACACGGAAAACTCTTTTCAGCACTTCGGTTTCGTTCAATGGAACAGATGCAACCCGTCGCCTACGCGACTGGCCTGTGCCTTGCACAACTGTCGGATCAGGCAAGGGCAAGACAACGCATTACGACCCAGGGCTCACCGAGGAAAGGAGATCAACATGGACTTTGGAATGTTGTTGATCGTCACCAATACCCTCATGGCCGCCTTCATCTATGTGGTCGTCCGGATCATCTGGCAGGACTGATGGCTCACCGTTCGAAGTTAAGAATTTGGCACAGAGGGATTGGGCGCTTTAGAGTTTGTACTTTTCAGACTTTGGGACATTCGACCTTCCGACTGGCTTCACGACACGAAAGGCCCGGTGGAGAGCCGACTCAGGGACATTCGCCTGCTCAACACAGGCCGAAGATCACGCGGGTTCTGGGTTGTGCCCATCCAGACCCAGCAGTCGCCTCCCCATCGACGCCGGAGAACCGTGTCTCCACCCATCGCTGGAGACGCGGTTCCCTCTTCTAACGGAAGTGACGCGCGCATTGCGGTTGGCTACCGCGTCGGAGGCCCGCAGGCTGGCACAAGGAACGGGATGAGCGCATCGTTGAGCTGAGCGAGATCGTCTTCGGTCAAGGCACCTTGATTGAGCCACCGCAACCCGGGTCGGCTCGTTGAGCCGGACAGGGCATGGACAGTGACGGACCCGTCGGCGCGGCGATCTAGAGTCACCAGATGCGGGGAGAAAAAGAGACCTTGCGGCCGGACCATGAGCCTCCCGGCAGATTCCGGAATCTCAAGCCGCGGTTGCTGAGAAGCGCCAACCCCGGCACAACCCAGTATGGCAAGGGGAAACAGGAAACCTACTACGGCCAGGACGACAGATCGCATGCGGATGGCCCTACCCTTCATTGAAGAAGAATAGCTGCTATATCGGAATCCGCTGGCTAGGGCTGAACGGACATAAGCGGAAGCAGGGCCACCACTAGATAGGCAGGTACATCGCTCTCGGGGCCACAACATTCAGTAGAAAAGAGCGGGACGGCTTCGCTCCAAAACGAGCGAATTCCCGACCACGATGCCCCCAATGTGTTATTGCGGAAAATACTGAACAGGGATAGCTAGGTGGCCAACGTCGGGGCAGACGACTGTGAAAAACTGAAGAATCCGACTTTGTGCAGAACCGTCGCCTGACGTAGCTCTAGCACGGTCTCAAGAATACTGGCAAAGGTGAGTTGTCAAAATATGCCCGTGGCATTGCAGGCTCTTCCTGAAGAAATACAGAAAAGACTCGTGCAATGAGACCCAGTATAGTGAGCCAACTTAAAGGCTGGCACAAAGGTCATTCCATGGTTGCAAGCCATGGTTTTGCTAGCAGACCAGGCAAGCAAGTTCTGGCCGCTTGCTATTTCGACTCTCGACACCAAGGCGGTTTCACCATATGGGTGCTGGGTCTCTTTGCTTTTCTGATAGCTATTTTACTCTTGCTTGCATGGGTGTTCTGTTGTCGCTATGACGAGATTCGTTTCGCGAATGGCACGGCTGACGGGAATGCGGTGTTAGTGGACGCGAGCTCGGGCTCGCCCCCGTGGAATGACAAAGACTTCTTAGGCCTGGACTCACAAAACATCTCACTTCAGGCAAATGTGTCTGGAACAGGCGAAATTATCGGCTTTTCACATGGGCGCAGGCCGACGTTGCTGGAAGCGGTTGATTGGGGCTCCGGTGCCAAAACGGTGACCTTTACCTTCGAAAACGAACTCGTCATCCCCATCGATATCTGGATCGTGAAGGGCCCATATAACCCTCAAGACAACGCGGAGTACGCTCAGCCCAATCACGCACTTCTATCGGTGTATGACACCAACGAGCTGATATGGCGTCCTGAAGCGGCCGGCCTTGTACTCGATGCCTACATTCATAACGCCACGGGCGATCCTGACGCATCCGACTTCTATAACTTCACTTGTGCCGACGCTGTTACGACGATCGTGGACCCATACACTGGCGCCGAACCACCGAATACCAACAATATCCAGCACAAGATTGGCTACATATCGAACCGGATCAACGTGTATTTCGTGGACACGGTGGATGGCTCGCGAACGGCCGGCGTCCACTGCGGGAATTCCGGTCGATATCACGATTGGGGACTCATCGCAATGGCAAGCGAAACCCGCACGCATCTCCTTGCCCATGAAATCGGTCATGCCCTTTCGTTAGGCCACGTCAATACGAATTACAATTCCTGCGAGGACGTTTCTCCCGTCCCCGGCTTTAACGAGTATAACGTCATGCATGACTGCACGGTCGACCGTAGGTTTCTGACGGAAGGCCAAACGTATCGCCAAGTCATTAATCCAACTTCGGCGATCGAGCGGCTGTATCACCAGCGCCAAGCTATGCGTGCAAGTCGAGCCTCTTTGGATTGCCCGGCCTTTTTCGCCGGTGATACGAATCATCCACGCTACTCCATTTGCCCAACGCTGGGGCGGCGCCTCTGGGCCGATGGCGCGTTGGCGCCGGGTCCTTGAACGACTGAATGGGAGATTCCTTTCACATGCCGCTGATACTGCATCTCATGACGGTTGCGCTTCTTACAGTGGGCCTAATCCCAGGCGTGCTTGCTCAACCGACCGAGAATGATCTTTTGCCAGAACTCCGATCTGCCCTGGCTCACTATCTCGGAAAAGACTGTTCGGTCGAAGAGGAGCCAAAGGCTCTCCAACGGGTCCTGATACTCAGTGATAAGCAGCGCAACAGAGTAATCCCCGTCTTGTCACACACATTCCAGGATGGGCCGGACAGCCAGCGAATCGAGCGTGTCCGACAGTCACTCCGAGGCGAGTGGCAGCGGCGCAAGCAGGCTTTGGATCGTGAGCGGCCCAAATATCTCTCTCCAGAGCATATCCGCACGCTCACCGACCCGGCAGAGTTGGACGACTACGTCAATCGGGGTCTCGATAGCTATAAGTTCCAGGTTAGAGAAAGATCGTTGATCGCCCTCACTCGCATTGATTCAAAAGCGGCACGGACAGCGATCGCCAATGCCAGGAAATCCGACGGTCAACAAATCGAGGCGGTGATTCTGGCAGCAGAACGTGCGGTACGCTTGTCGGAAGCTATGGCGGCACCACCTCCTCACCCAAAGCCAGGAGGCAAGAAGCCATCTTCGAAGAAAATTGAGTAGCGTGGGCAATAGAGACCTAGTGCGGTGGCCCTTATAAAGAGGAGGGGATATGATGAAAAGGTGCATGGCCTTAGCGTTGTTGCTCAGCTTCATCCTTACCTGGTGGACATCTCCACTTCCGCTTCATGCCGCCGTTACCGGGCTCAAGGTAAAGATCGAAGGGCATGAGAAAACTGCATCGAACATCGCCGGGACGTATACCACTGAGGCTGATTCCGCCAAGACCTACACAATCTCGAACCAGGCCTCAGGCAACGCCAGAGTCGAAGCCGGTGACGAACCGGATTGGCTCCAGTTACACAACGCCGTCATTACCGCGAATCATGACGGCGTAACAGGCCATATCTATTTTTGGGTGCAACTGGATGCGCCTCCAAACGGCACGGTCCAATACGATGTCATGACATCCGGAACGCTCCGCCGAAAGGTGGGTTTTCTATGGAAGGGAGCGGTGGGTGACTGGATCCAAGTCGCCGGGTTGCAGCAATCCCCGGTAAGCGACCTTGCCAATGGGACAGGCGGAAGTTGGGCGTGCATTACCAACGCGGGTGATCCGCCCCCTTGCCCGCCCTCTCACGAGCATTACGTGGAAACGGATTCCCAGGACGCAATCCTCGAAAGCGATACCATGGATATCCCAAACGTCGCCGCTCAACCCTATCTGCTCAAAGGAGAGATCTGGTTCTATCTTGATAAGAAAAACGACAAATTGACGCTCAGCAACGGTAGCGGGGTCCAAGTCAAAGCTGCCGCTGGTGGAGGTGACAGGAGGGACACAGGTAGTGGACCATCATCAGGCGGAGGTCACAGGCGTCCGGATTCTTGTCACAAGTGTTGCATGATGTGCTGCAAATTCTGTTCACAGTAAGTAGCGTCACGACTTCACGGCTCCTTGTGGACCGGATACTGCCCCCTCCGGTCCACTGAGCCATCTCGACGCGCCCCTAGTCGAAATAGTCGAGCGCTGAGAGGTGGATAATGAGTTTCTCTTGCCATTGTTTCATGCCAAAGTTGTACCGAGTCCTTGCAGTGGGCAGTGCGACGATACTCCTCTCTTCTCTTCCATTCGCAAGCCAGGCCCAGATCGTACGCGACGGGACGTTGGGCCCACCCGGGGGGCCGCTGGTAGGTCCGAACTTCCGTATCGACTCGGCGCTCGGCGAAATCCGAAGCGGGAACGGCACGACCAATCTGTTCCACAGCTTCAGCGAGTTCAACATCCTGGCTGGAGAAAGCGCCACATTCACTCATTTGGCAGGCGGCACGATCAACAATGTCTTGAGCCGGATCACCGGTGCAAGCCCTTCGACCATCAACGGCCTACTGGCTTCTGAAATCCCCGGAGCCAATTTCTATCTCATCAATCCCCGAGGAGTCATGTTCGGGCCGAACGCCGTGCTGGATATCGGCGCCACCATCGGGCAACCAGGCTCCTTCATTGTAAGCACGGCGGACTATGTCCGACTGGGCACGGTCGGCGAAGCGGGCGCCGGCATCTTCAGCGCGCATCCCCTTATCTCCAACGTGCTCACCAGCGCACCGGTTACCGCCTTTGGGTTCCTGGGGCCGCCAACTGCGATTACGTTCGAAGGTAGTCGCCTTCCCGGTGATCTTCTCAATCCCGCGATTCACCCGGAAACCGGAAATCCAATTCCAGTCCCAGCCGGCCAAACCTTCGCGGTCATCGGTGGAGATGTCACGGTCGGACCAGATCCCTCCACCGGCACGCCTGCTTCAGTTGTGGCTCCTGGAGGGCAGATCGATATTTTCAGCACACGCTCAGCCGGCGAATTGCAGTACCCCACCTTCGCCTACGCTCGGAACGTAAACGGGGACACGTTTACAACCAAAGGCACGGTCCGCTTGACCGACACCCCCGGCACTCCTGGCACCCTTGACGTCACTGACTTGTTGTTCGAGGGAACCGGCGCGAGTGGCAGCATTCGAATCCGTGGTGGGCGGTTCGAGATGGACAACGCGAGGGTCATCGCCGACACGATTGCAGACGTGGCCGGCGCGAACCCAGCCATTAGGGTGGATATGACGGACGACGTGATATTGAAAAATGGGAGTCTGTTACTCACCGAAAACTTCGGGCCGGCAGGATCGGGGGACATCGAGGTCAGGGGCGGTATTGTCAAAGTAGAGAGCGGATCTTCTATCGAGACCTCAAGCCTCGATGGCGGCCTCGACCTCGGCTCGATCGGCCCGTCAGGTAGTATCACCGTGACTGCTTCCAAATCGATCATCGTCACTGGGACAGGACGATCAATCAACCTCCGCAGCACTATTAAGACGGAAGCTAGTGATGCAGCTGCCGATAGTGGTTCGATTACCCTCTCGGCGCCAACGGTTACCGTGAAGGATTTAGGGTTGGTACGAACATCCGTTGCTTCGTCGGGTAGGACGGGAAGCATCCACATCATCGACAATCCTGTCGAGAATATCATCGTGAAGGACTTGAACGTCTTGAACGGAGGCGCAATCGAGATCAGAAACCAAGCGAAAGGGCCGGGATTCGGTGCGACTGGAGAGCTTAGGATCGACACCGCGGACAGCGTGACGGTTTCCGGTCGATTTAATCCGGCAAATCCCAGCAGGATCCTCCATCAAAGGAACGACTTAGCCTCCACATCGGAAGTGGGCCTCCTCTCGATCGAGACGGGGAAATTCCTACTGGCCAATGGTGCCGCATTGGAAGCCGACGGGGACCTCACGGCGGGAGTGCATGTGGGCATCTCTGCAACACAGTCGGCGACGCTGTCCGATGGTGGGCTGATCGCAATTGCCAACGGCTCGCAAGAGGCGGGCTCCTTAACGATGACGGCTCCCGCCATTTCAATAACTGGATCTGAAATCCGAGGTCGCACCTTTATCGCTCGGGATGCGGGTGCGATGATGCTAGAGGCAACCGCCGGAAATCTGGAATTATCCAACGGGAGCCGAATCCGGACATCGACAGAGAATAATAGTGGGAATGCTGGTCCGCTCACGCTCATGGCGACAGACTCGGTCATCCTCTCCGGAGGATCATCGGCCGAGAGCAACAGTGTCAATTTCTCAAGAGGGGACGGCGGGATCCTTACTGTTTACGCAGGTAATCTCATTTCGCTGTCCGGAGAAGGTACCGGCCTATTCAGCAACGCCGATGCAACGTCCAGCGGCAACGGTGGGGCAATCGTAGGTCGCGCAGGTCGTTTCCTTATTACAAATGGCGCGGTCGTTTCCGCCAGTAGCGCAGGAACCGGCGCAGCAGGGAGCATCACTCTCCAAGGCACGGCGAGCCCGGCTCAATCACTTACCATCAGCGGCCCCGGCAGCGGCCTCTTCACGGAAACCTCGAACACCGGCTCCGGCAGCGACATTATCGCGTGGTCGCATGAGCTGGACCTGACCGACGGCGCCACGATTTCCTCCCGGACGACCGGCCAGATGCCTGGCGCGGGCGACGCCGGCACTATCCTCGTCAAGGCCGACGACATTACGATCAGCGGCGGGGCGACAATTACCGCCGCGTCGACCGGAACGGGCAACGCTGGGACTGTCACCATTCAAGGCACGCACAGCCCGGCGCAGTCGCTCCTCATCACCGGCGCGGGCAGCGGCGTCTTCACCACCACTTCCGGCACCGGGACCGGGGGCGACATTTTGGCCCTCTCCGACTCCGTGCTCCTCACCAACGGCGGCACGCTCTCCGCCGCCACGTCGGGCACCAGCCCGTCGGCGGTGGGAGGGACGGTCGGCCTGATGGCCAATACGGTGCGCATCGAAAACGGTGCGCTGGTCACGGCCGCCTCAAGCGGTCCAGCCAACGGCGGCGACATCGCCATACTCACGGAGCAGTCGGTCACCGTGAATTCTCAGGGAGCGGTGTCCACACGCGCCACAGGCGCCGGTGACGCCGGAAGTATCGGGATTCTCGCCGGCGGCGATTTTCTGATCGGCGGCGGATCGGTGAGCACGACGGCAGCGCAGGGCACGGGCGGCGACATCCTCGTGGCCGCTGGGCAGGACATCCGGCTGACCGACCAAGCCTCGCTATCCGCAAACAGCTCCGGCCCCGGCAATGCGGGCGGCATCACCGCGCTGGCCGGGGACGACTTCATCATGATCAACAGTTCCATTACGACCCAAGCGGCGCAGGCGTCGGGCGGCAACATCAAGATCGGCGCCGCTGACGCGATTCAAATTACGAACAGCCTCGTGAGCGCCTCCGTTCAGGGTGGAAGCGGCAGCGGGGGCAATATCGATATCGATCCTCGCCTGGTCCTGTTGCAGAACAGCCAGGTCCGCGCGAACGCGGTGTTCGGCAACGGCGGCAACATCACGATCACGACGCCGCTGTTCTTCGCCGATCAGACCAGCATTGTGGACGCCTCGTCGCAGTTCGGCGTCAACGGCACGGTGACGATTCAGAGCCCCACGTCCAATCTGGCCGGTACTGTGGCCACCCTCCCCTCGTCGATGCGCCAAGCGCAAAGCCTCCAAACCGGCCGCTGCGCGGCACTGGCGAACAGCCAGTCCAGCAGCTTCGTCGTCGCAGGCCGGGAGACGGTGCCGGCGGAGCCGGGCGGCTGGCTGCCGAGCCCGTTCGCATCATTGAACGCAGGCGAGGGGCGCGTGGCACAAGACAACGGGGAAGGGCTCGAGGCGAGAAGTAAAGAGCAACGGCTAAGCGACGAAGATGTGTCCGGTTTGTCTCGTGCATCGGACCAAAGGCATGCAACCAACCACATGCTAGACCGGGCAGACCCGATAGACCAGGGAGACCAAGTCGTGCTGTCTTTGCGCCGGCTGACCCCTGCGGGCTTCCTTACGCAGAGCTTTGCGGAGAGCCGGTCGATGGGATGCCGTTCTTGACCTCGGTCTTCGATAGGATGTTGCGGAGGCGTGCGGCGCAGCGAGGCAGGGGCATCCGCCTTTTCATGGGGGTAGCCATGCTGGCGATGCTGGTAGAGCCTTCCGTGCAGGCGCAGATCACAGTCCCTGCGCCCTTCGATCCTACGGGTCGTTCCGGCGAACCGCCCCCTCCCCTGAAGAAAGAACTCAAGCCGCCGCCCCCTCCGCCGGGCACCGTTCTCCCACCCGTCCCCAAAGTTCCGGAGAGCGATGTGCGGCGGCAACTGGGGCAGGTGCGGGTCTTCGTCCACGACATCCACGTGACCGGCAGCACGGTCTTTACGGAACAGGAGCTGGACGCCGTCACGCGCCCCTTCAAGGGACGCACGCTCACCACGGAAGATTTGGAGCGCGTCCGCCTCGCCCTGACGCTCCTTTACGTGAATCGCGGCTACATCACCTCCGGCGCGATCATCCCAGACCAGGACGTGACGCTCGGCACGATCACGATCCAGATCGTCGAAGGGGCTCTGGCCCGGATCGACGTGGAAGGGACCGAGTGGTTCCGCGAGAGCTACCTGCGCGACCGTGTCGCGCTCGGCGTCCAGCAGCCGTTGGCCATCGCGCCGCTCCAAGAACGATTGCAACTGCTGCAACAGGACCCACGCATCGAGCGCATCAATGCCGAGCTTCGTCCGGGCGACCGGCGCGGCGAAAGCGTGCTGAACCTGCGCGTGAAGGAAGCCAGCCCCTGGAAGGCTTGGATCGATCTCAACAACCACCAGACGCCGGTGGTCGGCGCAGAACGCGGCCTCGCCACCGTCGCCCACCAGAACCTCACGGGCCACGGCGATCCCTTCAGCTTCACCTACGGGCGCTCCCGCGGAGTCGATCCGATCATCGATACCGCCTATACCCTGCCGCTCACCCGTTACGACACCACCCTCACCGGCTCGTACCGGCGCAACACCTTCGCGGTGATCGATCCGAGCTTCAGCGCGCTCAACCTGGAATCGGATGCGGAGATCATCGGGATCACCCTGCGGCAGCCGATCTATAAGACACTGTCCGACGAGTTCGCCGTGGCCGTCACCGGCGAGCACCTGTACAACAAGGTGACGTCGTCGTTCGACTTCCCGGGACTGCCCTCGCTCTTCATTCCCGGCTCCTCCACGACCGGCGTCAGCACGGTGAACGCGCTGCGCTTCATCCAAGAATATGTCCACCGGACGTCGAACGCCGTGGTCGCGGCCCGGTCGCGTTTCTCGGTCGGGCTCGACGTGCTGGGCGCGACGAACAATTCCGGGACCCTCCCCGACGGGCAGTTCTTCTCCTGGCTGGGGCAGGTGCAGGGTATCCGGCGCGTGGACGAATGGGGCGGCGTCCAGTTCCTGGGACAGATGAGCCTGCAGCTTGCCAACGACCGCCTGTTTCCGCTGGAACAAATACCGGTCGGCGGACGGTTCAGCGTGCGGGGCTACCGGGAAAATACCTTGATCCGCGACAACGCGTTCCTGGCCTCGGTGGAATCGCGCATCCCGGTGCTGACGTTTCCCACCGGCGAACCGCGGCTGCAGTTCGCGCAGTTCGTCGATCTGGGCCGGGCCTGGAACGCGAAGGGCACGACCCCCGATCCGGAGACGGTGGCCAGCATCGGCGTGGGCCTGCGCTGGAGCGTCCTGCCGCAGGAACGAGCCCGCGTCGAGGTGTACTGGGGGGCGCCGCTCAACTTCAACAATGTCCATCGTCCGCGAGGCGACTCGCGCGACCACCTGCAGGACAATGGACTACACGTGCAGATTGTGGTGCAGGTGTTATGAAGATGCGTCGATCTCGTTCATCTGGTTTGTTTGGTTTATTTGGTTCGTTTGGTCTATTTGGTTCATCTGGTGCCGTGGATCGATTGAGGCGAAGCCAACGAAACAAACCAGACAAACCAAACAAACAAGACAAACCTTTTTATCTTTTTTCACTACTCGTGCTCCTGGGCTCGCTCCTGGCCGGCAGCGAACAGTTCTTTGCCGCCGAACACGATCCGGCCACGCTCATGGCGCAGGGCTCCGACGCCTTCGGCCACGGCGCCTTCGAGCAGGCGCTCGCGCAGTGGAAGGAAGCGGCCCGCCTCTACGGCGCGCAGGGCGACCGCACGCATCAGGGGCAGGCGCTCGTCGCCGCCGCCCAGGCCGCGCAAACGATGGGGCAGACCAAGCAGGCCCTGCAATCGCTGGAGTTGGCATTGGGCCTCGCGCAACAGCAGTCGGACCACGTGTGGCGCGCCACGGTGCTGGCCCAACTGGGCCGTACCTACCTTGCGGCCAGGGATCTCCCGGCAGCCTCCGACTATTTGACGCAGGCGCAGGAGGCTCTCAAGAGCCATTCGGCTCCGTCGCTGAGCGCATCGCTGGCCAACGACCGCGGCATTCTGCACGCTCTGCAAAAGCAATACGACCGGGCCCTTGCCGATTTCTCCGATGCGCTCCATTTGGCCCGGGACCACGACACGCCGCTCATCGCGCTCCATGCGCGCATCAACGCGGCTCGCACCGCCCTGCGCATGGACCGCGCGACAACCGGCCGAGAGTGGATCGATCAGGCGCTCGATCAATTGAACCGGCTGCCTCCCTCGCACGACAAGGCCGTCGGCCTGATGAACGTCGGCATCGTGTACGGGCAGCTTGTGCCGCTGCTGCCGGACCTGCGCGCCCCCTTGCTGCTTCGGGCGGCCGGAGCGTTGCAGGAAGCCGCGACGATCGCCGAACAGGTGAACGATATCCGGACACTCTCCTATGCCCTGGGCCATCTCGGCCATCTGTACGAGGTGGAAGCCCGCACCGAGGATGCCCTGCAATTGACCCGCCGGGCCGTGTTCGCCGCGCAGTCCGTCGACGCGCCCGAATCGTTGTACCGGTGGCAATGGCAGTTGGGGCGGCAACTGGCCGCCGCCGACCAGATCGACGAGGCGATCGTCGCGTTCCAGGAGGCCGTCACGACGTTGCAGCCCATCCGCCCCGAAGTGGCGTTGGCCGTCAGCGAGACATCGCTCTCCGATCAGGAACCGTTCCGACCGCTGTTTTTCGAGCTGGCCGACCTGCTCCTTCAGCGGGCCTCGCGAACCGAGGACGCCAAGGCCCAGGAACGATACTTGTTGGCGGCACGGGACGCGATCGAAGCCTACAAGGCGGCCGAGCTGCGCGACTACTTCAAGGACGAGTGCGTGGACGCGCTGCAGGCCCGGATCACGAAATCCGACAGCCTGGCTCCCGACACCGCGGTGATCTATCCCATCCTCTTCCCGACCAGATTGGAGCTGCTGGTCAGCCTGCCCTCCGGTCTCCAGCGCCTGGCCGTGCCGATCTCCGCCGACGCGCTCACGCGCGAGATCCGAACCTTCCGCCGGCTGGTGGAGAAACGGACCACCCGCGAGTACCTCCCCCACGCCCAGCAACTCTACGACTGGCTGGTCCGGCCGATCGAAACGGAACTCCGGCGGCACAAGATCTCCACGCTGGTGTTCGTACCGGACAGCTCGCTCCGGACCATTCCCATGGCGGCGCTGCACGACGGGGCGGACTTTCTGATCGCCAAGTACGCCGTCGCCCTGACGCCAGGCCTCACGCTGACCGACCCGCATCCACTGAACCGGGAACAGATCCGCTTCCTCGCAACCGGCCTCACGAAGTCCGTCCAAGGCTTTCCGCCGCTCCCCTACGTCGCGGAGGAGATGGATTCCATTCGCACGCTCTACACGAGTCAGCAACTGTTGAATCAGGACTTCGTAGCCCCTCAGATGGAACGCGAGCTGCGAGAGGGCCGGTACGGGATCCTCCACATCGCCACGCACGGCAAGTTCTCCACGGACGCGAACGATTCGTTCCTGCTGACCTTCGACGGCAAGATGACGATGAGCCAGCTCGACCGTCTGATCGGGCTCTATCGGTTCCGTGAGAATCCGATCGAGCTGCTCACGCTAAGCGCCTGCCAAACGGGCGTGGGCGACGACCGGGCGGCGCTCGGCCTCGCCGGCGTCGCGATCAAGGCGGGTGCCCGCAGCGCGCTCGCTACGCTCTGGTTCATCAACGACGAAGCCTCGGCGGCGCTCATCTCGGAATTCTACCGGCAGCTTCGGAACCCGGCGATCTCGAAAGCGGTCGCGCTGCAACGGGCGCAAACCAAATTGCTCGGCGACCGGGTCTACGAACATCCGGCCTATTGGTCCCCGTTTCTGTTGCTGAATAACTGGCTATGAATGGTGGTATTCGTATGCTAGAGTACGATTCCTGCATATACGTTACATAGGGACCGAGCGGGCACAAGGAGCGTGAACGTGAGACCCACCACAATGTCACTCATGACGGTGTTCATCCTGTTCGCCGGCCTGCTGTCTTCCCAACAGTTCATGGGGACGGAGCAGGCCGTGGCGGCGCCATCCGGCTCTGCCGACGAACAGTCGATGCCGGTCTATACGCCGCCGAAGAATCTCCTGCCGCGCGCGCGCGTCGGCGGCCAGCTTCGCGGAACGGAAGGCGCCGATCCGGAGATACAGGCCTTGGTCCCCGACCACGTGGGCTTGACGATCCAGCAGACTCCCGTGCTCAATTGGTTTCTCTCCAAGCCTACGGCCTACACCGTGCGTTTTACCCTGATCGATAACCGGTCGATCAAACCGCTGCACGAAGGGCCCTTGCCGCAACCCAGGGAAGCCGGCATCCAGACGATCAGACTCAAGGACCTGGGCATCACCCTCGAACCGGACGTGCAGTACCGATGGTATGTATCGATCGTGCGCAATCCCGACTCTCCGTCGCAGGACATCGTGGCCGGCGGCGTTATCGAACGTTGCGAACTCAGCGAGTGCCTGGTCGAAGCGGCGCCCGATCTGTCCTGCAATCAGCAGAGCGTCTTTAACAACGCCCAGCGCGGCTTCTGGTACGACGCCATGTCCTGCCTCTGCGACCTCATCAAGGCGAACCCGAGCGATGTCCAGCTTCGCCGCCGGCGGGCCGCGCTGCTCAAGCAGGTGGGCTTGCACGGCGTGGCGGAATGGGACCTCCGCTCCATTCAAACGCCCGCTCCCGATCGAAAGTAGCGCACAGCTTGCGGCGACTTCGGCACTACCCGTTCCTCGCTGCCTCCAACCGGCTGCTCGCACAGCTACATCCAATCTGATTCACCTGCGGATCAAATTCGATTCACCAAGCGGCCCTCGTCCTTGCCTCCTTGATCCCGCAAATCGCCTTTGACGTATAAACACAGCCGGTTATGCGACCGGATCGCACCGCGCCGCCATCGCTCTGGTGGCACAAGGCTTGCTGTTTTAGATCGGCATAACGATGTGTACGAACCGGACCCCCTGCATGCGACGTGGGAAAGGAGGGACGAATGACACAAGAGCTGGTCGTTTGGGTCCTCATGGCCGGATTGCTGGGGTTGGTCTGGGTCATGGCGGTCGCCGCATTGGAGAGCGACCATCCTTCTCGCAAGACGCAAGATACGGCCGAATCGGCTGACTCGGCCGACGGCGAGCGTACCGACAGGCCGGTGGCCCGCCGGGCAACGATCGCAGCATGAAACTCGATTCTTCCCCGAACGACATCGACGGCTGCCAAGGGCACAGCGCGGTCAACGGCGCGCGGATTTCTCACCCGCCCCACACCCCCGAGGGCATTTCCCCTCTTGGGAGACGATCCCGGCAGCGCCTCACGGTCTTTCTTCCCACCTCGTTGCTCGACCGCTTGCGGAACGCAGTGTACTGGACCGGCACCCGTCCGCTGGCGCAGATCATCGGCGACGCCCTTGAGCAGGCCGTCACGGACATGGAACAGGCGAACGGCGGGACGTTTCCGCAGCGGCTCGCCCCACTCAAACCGGGACGTCCGCGTCGCCGGCCGTAACCAACCGGCTCTCCCGCGCCTCCCGAGGCGCGCGTGCGGAATCCGCTTCGTCCATCATTGCCCATCGGCATGTCGATGGAACCAAACTGTCCCGAGCCATGCACATCAGGATCGAGTCTTACACTCTATTCCCTGAGCGGGATCACGGAGCACGGCTTTTGCTTTTCCTATCGGTCGCCCCGGGTGCGTCGCAGAAGCGAAGGCTGATAGGCGGGAGAGGTACGGCCGAATCGTACCATGGATGCGGGACTCGCAAGACTGGGACATCCCATGCTGGCCTCATTGTTGACGGTGGGGCTCAGCGCGATCGGCGGCGAGGCGCACGCCGCGCCGGAGCCGGTGGACTCCCCCGACTCACCCGCCCTCACCCAGCAATTGGAATTGTTACGGGAAGAAGAAAGCGTGAGCATCGCGTCTCGCTACGACCAACCGATCTCGCAAGCAGCATCCAATGTTTACGTCATCACGGACGAGGATATCCGAAACTCCGGAGCCATCGATATTCCGACCGTGCTTCGGCGCATCCCCGGCATGGAAGTGATGCAGACTTCGGGAGCGG
>CAYULI010000047.1:0-23083 GCA_964445795.1 uncultured Nitrospira sp.
GAGCATAGCGCAAGAGGGATCAGTTACCCACACAAATTCCTGAAGAGCCTATTTATTGCCATGGTTCTGATCTACGAAAGCGATCCGCTGGACGACGAGCATGCACGGGGAAAGTTCTATCACGTCTGTCTCGGCAGGATCGAACGCATGCCGTTGACCATTCCGGATCCGAAATCGCCCTATGAATGCCCACGGTGCGGAATCGATTTGGAGGCCGAGGACTTTTTCGTGGCCATGCACAAGGGGTCGGTGTAGCGTTGAGACTGCTGATAAGAGAAAGATCGTCAGAGGGAGGCAATAAAACAGATGCCGAACAGTTCAGGACGAAAGACCGTCGCGGTGATGCGGGGGCTGATGATGCTTTGCGACAGCTGCTACGAGCAAGTTATCGCGGAACAACTGACGGACCAGAAAAATGTCGTGCAGAATTACGAAGCCCTTTTCGATACCATCTGTCCCGGCTGCACCGACATCAATCGTCCGCTCGTCGACGATATGCTGGGCAGTACGGAATGAGCAAACAGCTTTCCCGAACGGATAGCCGCGTTATTTACATTCCTTCCCGTTGAAGTACATGCAGGTCGAGTCTCCGGATTTCACTTTCCACGTTTTGATCACGGGCATCTGTCCCTCGCCCCGCGTTTCGACGACGAAGTCCACCAGACCGGAGATGGGCAGCTTCTCCATGTGTGGCCGGGCAGCCTCCGGTACGTCGATATAGAACACCCCGCCAAGCTGGGAAATCAGGATCCGATGATTCTCGACGTCAATGTGAATGACGGGGCTATAGTAGCTCTTTTCCTCCGCGAGGACAGGACCGGTGAGGCCGAGAATGACGGACAGGGCGAGAAGAATCGTACGCAGGTGCAGCATAACGACCACTCCTTCGTATGAGGTCGACGATGCGGCTATTATCGCACTCGCCCGCGAAGAAAAAAACTGAAAATTCGACGGGACGCCCCCTGGCAAGGTTGGGTTATTCGGTAGCAAAGGAAGCCGGAGTGACCGATCCATTCCGGATCCAATAAGCGCGCAGGTCTGGCCGGGACACATCCATCAACGAAATCAGCATGTAGATCGGGAGAGCGAGATTGAGCCGGCCCCAGTTTTCCTCCCATTCGGTGGCGATCTTGATGTCGGTAACGGACGGTCGGGCCGGATCATGCGGGTGAGAGTGGTAAACGACTTGCAAGGTCAGATTGTTCTTTCGCATGTCCTTGACGGCCTGAAACATCTCGCGCGCGTCCATGATGAAGGCGATTTCTGCCCGCTCTTCCGGTGAGAGGCGGGAGAGGTGCGCCATCTTCGCTTCGTCGAACGAGGCGGCATCGGCCGCCCCTTCGAGACTTACCACGTTTTTGATGCGATACACGCGGCTAACGGTCCTGTCGGTCCCGGCCAGAAACCCGCAGCACTCGTAGGGGGAAAGTTCCTTCGCGTGAGCGACGATGTCGTCAAGAACGTGTTGGGGAATGATGAGATCCGTCACGGACGTCACATCGTGCAACTGACGGCATAGTCGCTGCGCAGGTCTTTGATCTTCGGGTTGGGGCCGCAAAGCGGGCAGTCGGGGTCTTTAGGCCGTCCCACCTTGCGGAATTTCATTTCCAACGCATCGTAGATTAGCAGCTTGTCGGCGATGGTTTCGCCGATGCCGAGGATTTCCTTGATGGCTTCCGACGCCTGCAAAATGCCCATGGTCCCCGCGAGCACCCCCAGCACGCCGGCTTCCTGGCAGTTCGGAACCAAGCCTGCCGGAGGGGGTTCCGGATAGAGGCAACGATAGCAGGGATAGCCTTGATGCGGCTTGATGGTCGTCAGTTGTCCTTCGAACCGGAACATGCTGGCGGAGATCAAGGTCTTCTTCGCGAAGAAACAGGCGTCGTTCACCAGGAATCGCGTCGCGAAATTGTCCGATCCGTCCAAGACCAGGTCGTACTGCGACACGAGGGGCAGGATGTTGTCGGCGTCCACCAACTGATGATAGGTCTTGACTGTTATCTCGGGATTGATGGCGAGCAGGGTTTTTCTTCCAGACTCGACCTTCGGCTGGCCGACCGTGGCGGTCGAGTGCAGGATCTGCCGCTGGAGATTCGATAAATCGACGACGTCCCCGTCCACCAAGCCAATGGTGCCGATGCCGGCCGCAGCCAAATAGAGCGCGGCAGGGGAGCCAAGCCCGCCCGCGCCGATCAACAACACCTTTGCCCTGTTGAGCTTGAGTTGGCCTTTGCCACCAACCTCCTGGAGGATGATATGGCGGCTGTATCGCCGGATCTGTTGTTCGGTGAGTTCCATAGCTTCGGTTAGGCTAACGGCAGAAATCCACTCCGCCCATCGCCATGCGCCTCTTGCCCGTCATTCGACCACGTTCAACTCGATCGGATCGACGATGACCCCCTTTTTTCGCAGGCCTTCGATGGCCCGTTCGATCTCGGCTGTTTCGCCGGTCAGTTCGAGGTCCATCCAGCCGGTCGTTTCGCGCACGTCGGCCCGCCGGACGTTCGTGACGACGTTGTACTCCCGTCCAATCTGGTAGATGACCGGCTCCTTGATCTTCTCCTCGGGAAAGCGGATGTGAAACCGTAGGCTCGGCATGGTCAGCCTCCTGCGATGGCCGGAACGATGGAAACTTCGTCGCCATCTTTGAGGGGGGTCTCCTTCCCTTTGAGGAAGCGGATGTCCTCTTCGTTGACATAGATGTTCACGAACCGACGTAGTTCTCCAGATTCGTCGCACAGGCGGTCTTTCAAGCCCGGATGTGCACTGTTCAATGTCTCGATCATTTCCGAAATGCTGCCGGCTTTGGCTTCAACTTCCCCCTGGCCCTTCGTCAACGGTCTGAGGGGAGTCGGGATACGGACTTTAATCATGCGTCACCACCACCGTTTTTGCCCATCTTGAAGGTTTTCTCGAAACTTACCAGGCTCGGCTGAATGCGGGTCGGTCGGCCCACCGCGTCAATAACGGCCTCCTGCGTCTTCAACCCATTGCCGGTGATGTAGGCGACTGTCACCTCGTTCTTCTTGATCACGCCCTGCTTCACCAGTTTTTTGAGCACGCCGATCGTCACACCGCCAGCCGTCTCCGCAAAAATGCCCTCGGTCTGCGCCAGCAGCTTGATGCCTTCCACCACTTCCTCGTCGGTCACCATGTCCATGGCGCCTCTGGATTCCGCCGTCGCCTTCAAGGCGTAGTAGCCGTCGGCCGGGTTGCCGATCGCCAGCGACTTGGCGATCGTCTTGGGCTTAACTGGCTTGAAGAAGTCGCGTCCGGCCTTGTACGCAGTCGAGATGGGCGAGCAGCCTTCGGCCTGCGCGCCGTTGATTTTCGTCCTGACGGAATCCACGAGACCCAACTTGTGCATTTCGTTCAGGCCTTTCCAGATCTTGGTCAGCAGCGAACCGGACGCCATCGGGATCACCACCTGATCGGGCGTCCGCCAGCCGAGCTGCTCCACGGTCTCGTAGGCCAGCGTCTTCGAGCCTTCGGCGTAATACGGCCGGATGTTGATGTTGACGAAGGCCCAGCCGTGCTCGCCCGCGATTTCGCTGCAGAGCCGGTTCACGTCGTCATAGTTGCCTTCGACCTCTACCACGTTCGGTTTGTAGATCAGGTTGCCGAGCACCTTCGCCGCCTCCAGGTCCCCTGGGATAAAAACGTAGCAGCGGAGATTGGCGGCGGCTGCGTGAGCCGAGACCGAGTTGGCCAGATTGCCGGTCGAAGCACACGCCACGGTTTCGAACCCCAGCTCGCGCGCGCGCGTCAGGGCGACGGCGACCACGCGATCCTTGAAGGACAGAGTGGGATGATTCACCGTATCGTTCTTGATATAGAGCTCGTCCAGCCCCAGATACGCACCGAGATTCCTGGCCCGCACCATCGGTGTAAAGCCGGCGTGCGGGCCGACGAAGTTCGTGCCTTCGACGGGCAGCAGATCGACGTACCGCCACATGCTGTGAGGGCCCTCCTCGATTTTCTTTCGAGAGATCGTTTGTTTGATCTCCTCGTAGTTGTACTTCACTTCGAGGGGGCCGAAGCACATCTCACACACGTGAATGGCTTTGGTCGGGTACTCTTTGCCGCACTCCCGGCACACCAGGGCTTTCATCTTGCTCATGGCCACACCACGGTGAAGGGTTGACGTTTAGGGGCGCACCGCACAGCCTGCATAAGGGTCTCCGTCGTCGAATAATTCGGTGATCGTCGGCTGCTCGCCGCATAGCGCACAGGAGGGGTTGCGCTTCACCTTGATCTCGCGGAACTGCGTCTTCCTCGCGTCGAAATCGAGCAGACGGTCGGTCAGTGGCCGGCCGATGCCCAACACGAGCTTCAGGGCTTCCGTGGCTTGGATTGTGCCGATGATACCCGCGAGCACGCCAATGACGCCGGCTTCCTGGCAAGAGGCCACCAGTCCGGGGGGCGGCGGTGCCTTGAATACGCAACGGTAACAGGCCGACCTCTTCGGAATGATCGTGGTCACGCGGCCGTCGAACCGCAGGATGCCGCCGTGCACCAGCGGCTTATTCGCAAAGAAGCAGGCGTCGTTGATCAAAAACTTGGCAGGGAAGTTATCCACGCCGTCGATGATGACGTCGTAATCGTTGAAGATCTTTAGCGCGTTCCCGGCGGTCAACCGCTCTTCATACAGGCAAACGGCGACGTCGGGGTTCAAGGCCTGGATCTTTTCCTTGCCGGACAGGACCTTGGGCCGCCCCACGTCCGATGTATAGTGCAGAATCTGGCGCTGCAGATTGGTCAGATCGACCACGTCGCTGTCGATCAGGCCTATGGTGCCCACGCCGGCGGCGGCCAGGTACAATGCGGCCGGTGAGCCGAGCCCGCCGGCTCCGACGAGAAGAATCTTCGACTTGGCGATCTTTTTCTGGCCTTTGCCGCCGACTTCTGGCAGGAGAATATGCCGGCTGTACCGGTTTATTTGCTCTTCGGTGAAATCCATTGCGTTATCCAGACTAGAGGCCATCGACAAGAACTAGAGATCCAACCGGACTCCCACGAGTTCCAATCCCTCTTGCCACTTGCCTCGTGCCTAAATGTTGAAATACTTCTCGATGCTGATGTACCGCTCGCCGGTGTCGCAAAGAACCGTTACCACGTTCTTGCCGGGACCGAGTTCCTCAGCGACTTTTTGGGCGGCAAACACGTTGGCGCCGGCCGAAATGCCGACCAACAACCCTTCTTTTTTAGACAACTGTTTGGCCGTTTGATAGGCCTCGTCGTCCGTCACCGTGATCACACGGTCCAAAATCTTCCGGTTCAGCACTTTGGGAATGAAACCCGCGCCGATGCCTTGAATCTTGTGCGGACCGGGGTCGCCGCCTGAAAGCACCGGCGAACCAGCCGGCTCGACGGCGATCACTTTGATATTCGGGTTGCGCTCTTTGAACACTTCTCCACAGCCGGTGATCGTGCCGCCCGTTCCTACCGCCGCGACGAACGCGTCGATCCTCCCGTCGAGGGCATCCCAAATCTCCGGCGCCGTTGTCATTCGGTGCATCGCCGGATTCGCCGGATTGGAAAATTGGTCCGGCATAAAGTACGACGGATTTTGGGCCAGGATGCTTTCGGCCTCCTTAATGGATCCCTTCATGCCTTCCCAGGCCGGCGTCAGGACCAACTGCGCACCGTAGGACGACAGCAGGCTGGCCCGCTCCATGCTCATGCTTTCCGGCATGACCAGGATCAGCTTGTACCCGCGCACCGCCGAGACCAGCGCCAGCCCGATGCCGGTGTTGCCGCTCGTGGGCTCGACGATCGTGCCGCCAGGCTTGAGCTTGCCCTGCCGCTCCGCCTCGTTGATCATGTTGAGGCAGATCCGGTCCTTAACGCTGCCCCCCGGATTGAAAAACTCGACTTTGCCGTAAATCGTGGCCGCGCCCGGCTTTGAAAGGCGGTTCAGTCGGACCAGCGGGGTTTTTCCGATCAGCTCCGTAATCTCTTTGTGCAGGTTCATGGTCACCGTCCCCCTCCCATGTAGAAGAGAAACTCAACTTGGTCCCCTTCGTTGAGATGGGTGGTGGCAAGGTGATCGCGATCCAGCATTGTATCGTTGACCTCGACGGCAACCATCTGGGGCTCGATCTTTTTCGCCTTGAGGAGATCCAGAACGGTCCCCCCCTGGATTTCTTCCGCTTTGCCATTGATCTTGACCAGCATGGATTCTCCCAAGTGGGCTTAGAGATTAAGGAATTCTGCAAGCTAGCAAAGGGGCGCGTTCATTGTCAAGGATGAGCCGACTTTGGTGGGATGCATCGGCAGTGCTCGGGACCTATCCGCCCGCTCGTTCTTAGACTGCGGCACTTCCAATGACAAGGAGATTCAGGCTGCCTTGCTTGACTTTGTGTGGGCTTCGCCGCCACTATGCCGATTCTTTGGAGGCCGTGCGCATGTGGAAAAAGAATTTTCTCTTCCGGGCGGCCGAGGCCGTTCCCTTGCAAGAGTCTGAAAACGAGCTGTTTCACGATGCCGAACCGGCGATGGACAGCGCGGGGTTGACCTTCGAAAAGTTTCTCTCTGTTTGGGTGCAGGGCGACGGCGATGAGGACAAACCCTCGTCCTTCACGAATGTCTACGTACGCACAGCCACGCTGGACCTGAAGAAGCGGGTCGGTTTTCTGCAACCCTTGCAAGGACGGTCCCATCAGATCAAACAGATGCTGACGCCGGCCCAAAAACAATTTCTCAGGGGCTGGTTGCAAAGCCATGCGCCTCAGGCCTGGGAAGCGTCCGAAGACCATTTCCGCGATCTATTCGAAGTCGAATGACCACACCTCCCCCGTCCGCCACGATCCGACCTCTCGCGATAGGATTGGCAATACTACTGTTGTCGGTGGCTCATGCCGTACCGGGCACCATTGCCTCGGTTCCGGCAGTCGAGGTCTTATACGCCCCCGAAGACGAACCCTTGACGCATGTGGTCGAGCTGTACGATCGCGCCGCGCGCTACGTCTATGTCGCGGTCTACGGACTGACTTCCCCCCTGGCCGTGAAGTCATTGGTGGAGGCGAAAAAACGCGGGCTCGACGTCCGGATCATCACGGATCGAGAACGGGCGACGGACGAGAAGCAGCAAGTCGCGCTGTCCACCCTTCGGTTGGCGGGTATTCCGATCAAAGTGAACCGTCACGACAGTTTGATGCATTTGAAGCAGGTCGTGATCGACGACGAAGTCAATACCAACGGCTCGATGAATCACACCACCAGCGGAAACCGGTACAATGATGAGCGGCTGGATGTGATCCGGGACCGCGCCATTTCCATCAAGGCCCGCGAGAAATTCCTGTCGATGTGGAAGGACGAAGAGCGGTTTGAGGAATGGAAGTAACTATCATGAGGGGCGAGGCACCGGTTCGGACTCAGTTAGACATGCGGCAGGAGGGGGGCTCCCTCCCATAGTCTCAACTTGGGTGTTAGATCTTCCCGGGTGATGCGTGACTGAAGAAACGGACATCGCCGTCGTCGGTGCCGGTGGAGGCGGAGCAGTGCTGGCCCTTGCCCTGGCGCAGAAGGGAATTAGGACCATCGTCCTCGAACAGGCCGCCGGTCCTCCGAAGGGACTGCGGGGTGAGATCTTGCAGCCTAACGGGCAAGCCGTCTTGGATCGTCTCGGATTATTGCACAAGTTGCCGGAAGACTCGACCAGAACCGTACGGACCTTTCATTTCTGCCGCGTCGGCGGCGAACGGCTCTGCACGGTGGACTATGGGGATCTTCCCCCGCCTTACAATCGTGCGGTGGTGACTCTTCCGAACGTCGCGCATCGTGCCATTCTGGATGCGATCCAGGAACAACCGACGGTATCGCTCTGGTACGACGCGACCTTCACCGGGCTGATACAAGAGGGGAGGCGCGTGGTCGGTGTCACGGCGACGAGAGGTTCCGACAAGGTGTCGGTAAAAGCTAAGGTGGTGGTCGGAGCGGATGGCTTCTTTTCGAAAGTGAGAGAAGCCCTCGGCATTTCCACGGATTTACACGTCTATCCGGACGGGTATTTGATCGCGATCTTGGATGCGCCGACGCCGGTGATGGAAGCCAAGTATTTCGTCGGAAAGAAGACGATCCTGGGCATGTTCCCGGCCGCCGGCAACAAGGTCTATCTGTTCTATATGATCCCCAGCGGATCGTACGAACGGATCAAGGAACAAGGCATCCCGGCCCTGCAACGAGCTTGGGCCGCGATCGATCCGTCGTCCGCTCAGCTTTTTTCGGACCTGCGCGACTGGAATCAAACGGCCTACATGCCGACCGGACGAGTCCGCACGTCCACCTGGATTGCGGACGGGGCGGTGTTGATCGGAGACGCGGCGCACGCCATGAACCCCCATGCGTCGCAGGGGCGCATGCAGGCGATGGTCGACGCGATGACACTGGCGGACCTGTTGCCGGAGTGCCTGACCCAGGACGATTTCTCCCGTGCGAACCTGAAACGGTATGAAGAGGCGCGGCGGCCTCAAGTCAGGATGTTGCAACGGCTGGCGGATGAGCAGGCCATGTTCTGGAACACGGCGAACCCCGTGCTTGCGTTTCTGCGGGACCGCGTCTTTCGCACATTGGACCGCAATGCGCGCTTGCGCTATCGCGTGCTCTCCACTACGGCCGGCCTGCGCCCGACTGCTCCGTTCAACCTCATCGATCGTGTAATGGCCGCCGGATTCCTGCCGGACCCCGCAGCACATGATCTGGCGGCAGGGGGGGGGCGGTAGCGCATGTCGGCGGTGAGCTGGTCCATCGGCGAGTTGCCGGACGAGACGCAGCGCGTCTTGCGATCATACGTAAAGGACGTCGTCGAGACGTACGGCGACCTACTGGACGGAGTGCTCCTCTACGGCAGCGCGGTCCGCGGGGAGTTTGTGCCCGGACGGTCGAACGTGAATCTCCTGCTGTTTATGGCCTCGTATGATGTCGCGGTGCTGAAGAAATACACCGGGATCCATAAGCGCTGGAGCAAGGAACAGATCGTGGTCCCGTTGTTTCTGACTAGGGGCGATTTGCAGGCTGCGGCCACGGTGTTTCCCCTCGAATACCTCGACATTCATGACTGGCATCGCGTGCTGTGGGGGCAGGATCCGTTCGTGGGATTCAAGATCGACGAGCGTCACCTCTTGAGCGAGGTACTGCAAGGGTTGCGCGGCAATCTCCTGCGTATCCGCCAGCGGTTTGTGGAGGGCTGCTGTACGGAGGAGGCGACGACCGTGCTGTTGCCGTTGTCGATCACGACCCTCTTGCCCGTGCTGCGCGGCGTGCAGCGGTTGCTCGGCCGGCCGGTCTTATCGCAGTGCGACTCGTTGCTCAAGGATTTGGAGTCCCACTTCGGGATCGATTGTGCGGGACTGCGCGACGCCTGGCTGCTCAAGCGCGGGCAGATTTCGCCGGGGCAGAAAGAGATACCGAGATTGATGGATCGTTACCTAGAGAGCCTAACTCGACTCGTTGGCGCCGTTGAGGCCGGAATTAGACAGGCCATATGAGGGACGGCCGGCCACACTGGAGCACGCGCGGTCTCCTCTGTTGCGCGCTGTTCGTCGCCGCCGAGGGCGCCACCCAGGCCTCGCTCTATGAGCGGCCGAAGGATGGGCCGCAATTGCCGGGCCCGCTGGGCTACGTGAGCGACCATGCCGGAGTGTTAGACGATGAGTGGAAGGCGCGGATCCGGTCTGTGTGCCAGGATCTGGAACGGAAAACCGGCGTGGAAATGGTGGTCGTCACCGTGCCCGGCGTCAAGCCCTTCGGCTCGGCCAATGAATATGCGGCGGCGCTGTACGAAAAGTGGGGGATCGGGTCCGCTCAACAGGAACATGGCGTCATGGTCCTTGTGGCAATCCAGGAACGTCAGGCCGCGATCACGCTGGGCCGCCAGATGCTGCCGGTCATCACGCCGGCGGTCATGAGCACGGTCGGCGGTGCCTATCTCCATCCGGCGACCCAACTCGGCCATTTCGGCGAGGGATTGTACCGGGCCTCTGTCGCGCTGGCGGCTTCGGCTCAAGACATTCGCGTCGGGGCGCTGGCCAAATCGCATTTCAAGGGTGTGGGCTTCTGGATCACTCTCTTCACGAGCATCGGCGCGATGTCCTTCTTCTGGTGGATCAGCCGGCCGGATTTGCGCCATCCCTACCGACGGATTCAGAGAGGCGAGTACTGGGGAACCGGCCAAGGGGGATTCGGGGGCAACTGGGGCGGCTTTGGCGGCGGCACGAGCGGTGAAGGGTGGAGGTAAGCTGAGGGCCCTCTCCGGCGGAGACTAGAGCAGTGTATGGTTCGCGAAGGTCAGGATCTTGACGACAACCTGGCCGTTTTCGAAGGATATGATCCGGCGTGTCGCAGGCAGATCGGAGGAACCGATCCGCACATGCGTATCCGTGAAGCTCTCGACGTTGATCAGTTTCCCGTCAGTGGGAGAATAATAGTAGACGGTGTATCGCGTCGTGAGGTTCTTCCCCTCTTGCGTCACCGCACTCTCCTCCACGTTGATCGTAAAGGCGAAGGGATTCATGCCGGGGTGCGCCATCTTCCGGTTGATCTGGGTGATTCGGTTGTCCTTTATCCGATAGAAGGAATTCGATCCGTGAATGTCGAGCCTGGTCCCGAACGGGTGGCCGTCCTCCTCCATGGTGAGGACGTACTTCCCGTCCGACTCCTCGAAACTCCTCGGGCCGCGATGCACGGCGATCATCGCCAGTTGCTCCTGCGCCCACTTCTGAACCTCGGCGTCGGCGAGTTGCACGGACACCTCCTGGGGTCCCTTCACGAGTATTGGCCCGCTACTGACTGTTCCGTTAATGTTGACGGTCAGGTCTGCGGAGAATCCCCTAAAGTCCGTCGGCCAGCGTGCGGTTTTCTCGAAAGCCCGCCGAAGAAGCTCACGCGCCTTGGGATCGTCGGCGACTGTGGACTGCTCCCGTCTATAATCGTCCATGATGATGTCTCCGGTGAATGTCGGGGATGTGAATAAGTTGAATTTGATTATACCTGTCCGTTTCCGTGCCGCTCAATGGCGTATCTGTGCCAAGGAATCTCGTCCTTGACCAGACCCATTGGTGTCTTTGGTTCTCTTCTTGGACAAGCTGTCACTGACCTCTGATAGCGTTGCGCTTTTCATATTCGCCTGATCTCTGATATAGTTGGAGAATTTACTGGTACCATAGACAGAGGGGTTTGATCAGGAGAGAGGACGGGAATGGAACGACGGGCGGCTTCCCACACTGAAGAAGAGGAAATGAACCAGCGACGCCGGCTGCTCAATGCGGCGCGGAAGGGCGACAGCAAAGCGATCAGCAAGCTCTTTGAACTCTATCAGGTACGTGTTTTCAGCGGGGACCAGTTGGCCAAGGTCAATCGCACGTCGACCTACATGAATCCCGTCAAGCCGGCTTCGAGCAAAGGTGGCAAGTCCCCTGCGAAGACGGTAGCGAAGGCCGCCAAGCCCACCCGAACGGCCATGAAGCGAAAATCCAAGAACAAGGCGAAACACAAGTAGCGACCCGGCCCCCCAACGCTACTGCACCGATACTCGGAGCCCGCCGCCAGCCAGTTTGGCCGCGATGTCGTCCGCCTCCTCTGTAGGACCGGCGTAGACGACCGCTTCCCCTTCATGGTCGATTCGATAGGCCAACTCGAAGGCTCTGGAAGATGTCATGCCGGGAATATACCGGCAGAAGAGGTCGATAACTTGCTGATACGTATGACAGTCGCAGTTATAGACGATCACGCGGGCTTCGAACCCGTCACCAGAGCCGATCTGAACATCTTCGACGACCTCGGGGATCGTTTGGGGAGTAGCGGGTGTCGGCATGGAAGAAAATTCTAGCAGACCGGGCCCGGTCGTTCCTACCCTCGTCGTTCAGTTCCATCGACAAACCGCAGGCATCGTGCTACTGTCTGTCCGTGCGACAGTTGTTTGCATCCTGGCTGGATTTTTTTCTGCTCTTCATTCCCGTGACGGTGGCCTTGGAAGTATTGAAGGCCGACCCGTTGCTCGTCTTCATCGCTTCAGCTCTAGCCATCGTTCCCTTGGCCGGACTCTTGGGACGGGCCACCGAGCATCTCGCGTCCCATGTCGGAGCGGGCATAGGGAGCCTGTTGAACGCTTCGCTCGGCAACGCGGCGGAGTTGATCATTGCACTCGTGGCCCTGCGGGAGGGCTTATACGACGTGGTGAAAGCGTCTCTCACGGGGTCGATCCTCGGCAATATTCTGCTCGTGCTGGGCGCCTCGATGATCGCCGGCGGTATAAAGCACGACCGCCAGCGGTTCAATGCGACAGCTGCCGGGATGGGAGCAAGCCTCCTGCTCCTGGCGGCGATCGGCCTGATCATTCCCGCGCTGTTTCATTTCACCGCAGCCGATCGTGGCGTTAAGATCGAACGAGAATTGAGCCTTCTCATCGCCATCGTGCTCTTCGTCATTTATGTGATGAGCCTTTCCTTTTCTCTTCGAACCCATCGCCATGTGTTTGACGGGGAATCCCGCAACACGCAGGACTTGGGCGAGCAGCCATGGAGCTATCGCATGGCCATCAGCGTGTTGACCGCCGTGACGATCCTGATCGGCGTGATGAGCGAGTTGCTGGTGGGCGCGATCGAGCCGGCGGCCCATCGTGTGGGACTGACACAAATCTTCGTCGGAGTCATCCTGGTTGCGTTGGTCGGCAACGCGGCGGAGCACTCGACCGCTGTACTGATGGCAATCAAGAACAAGATGGACCTGGCGATCGGCATTGCGGTCGGGTCGAGCCTCCAGATCGCGCTGTTCGTCGCGCCGCTCTTGGTGTTCGCCAGTTACTTCCTCGGCACTCCCCTGGACCTCATCTTTACACCGTTTGAGGTGGCGGCAGTGAGCTTGTCCGTGTTGGTCCTGGGGTTCGTCGCCATGGACGGCGAGTCGCACTGGATGGAAGGGGTGATGCTCGTCGGAGTCTATGCGATGCTCGCGGTAGCCTTCTTCTTTCTGCCCGCGTAGCATGGGTCCGTCGAAATCCGCCAGGCGATCACACTTTATCCATATCAATCACTTCCGTCGCATCCCAGAGATTTTTCCACTCGGCGTCGGCCATAGCCTTCTCGCGATCGGCATCAGTTTCCTCCCCGAATTGGTGGGGTGGTGCTGCCGCCGAATCAGGTGACGGCGACTGTTCGGACGAGGGCTTCGTGGCCGGCCGCTCTCTCCGCCGTTTCTTGGACGGGTCCATGTTGACTGGCATGGACAGACCTCCTTTGGCTAATAGTCTCTCCCTCTCGCAAGCTGCTTGTCAACGCTGGGGGCGCCGTTGACCGGAGACACGAGGACTGCTAGAGTCCCGCCTCATGTTGGATGGTCGGGTCTGGTGGCCGCTGTTTCCGTTGCTCCTGCTGATCGTGATCGTGTGCCTCACCTGGGCGCTTGTAGCGGTGGTGCGCCGCAAGGAGCAGGGGAAGGGGCTCTGGCTTCAAATCGGGGCCTTCTCCTGTTATTGTCTGGCCGCCGTATCGGCTATCGCAAGTGAGCGGGGCCTTGTCTCCGCGCATCTGCACCGGCCATTTTCCCTGCTCACGCAACTGTGTCTGCTTCTCGCCGTCATTCACTACTGGAAACGGGACAACGCTGCCTTGCTCCGGCTCAATAGCATTGCCTGGGCCGGGATTCTCGCTGATGCGGCCTTGCATCTCCTGGTCGTCCGCCATTGAGCAAGCCGTATTCATCAGAAGAGCGCACCGGCCACGGAATCAGCATAACGCCGCCCCAATGGGGTGAGACGCAGCCGGTCGGTATCTGATTCGATCAGCCCCCGCGAGACTAAATCGGCAAGGATGCGGCGCGATTCCGGTCCGTGCATGCTTCGGTCAACCGTTTCGCGCGAGACGCCGCCGGTCAGCCGAAGACCGAACACCAGCGCATCGCGCCACTGCTCGGCTGGAGACAAAGCAGTTCGCTCGCCTACCGGCAGTGTGCCCTCCCTCAGCAGGGCCATGTAAGAGGTCAGGTCCGAAACATTGCCGAACCGGACGCCGTCGACGTACGACTGGGCGCTGGGACCGAGACCGAGATAATCCTGGCCGGTCCAATACAAGAGATTATGGCGGCAGGCGGCACCCGGCCGCGCATAATTGGAGATCTCGTATCGCTCGTATCCCGCCGTCGTCAAGATCCGCTCGGTGGCCGCGTCCATCTCCACTTGTAGCGACTCGTCCGGCGCCGGCACGAGTTGCCGTTTGATGTCCCAGGCCAGCTTCGTGCCCTCTTCAATAGTGAGGGCATAACAGGAGACGTGGGCCGGTTCGAGCGCGAGCAATGACTCCAGCGTCTGCGTCCATGACTGCAAGGATTGCCCCGGCAGCCCGTACATGAGGTCGATATTGATGTTGGTAAAGCCGGCGGCGCGCGCGCTTGCAACGGCGACGCCGGTTTCCTTGACCGTGCCGGGCCTTCCGATCGAGGCAAAGTCCCGGTCGTCCATCGATTCTGCACCAAAACTGATCCGGGTCACGCCGGCGGCGACAAGAAGGCGAAGGTCGGCGGCCTCCACCGTGGAGGGATGGGCTTCGACCGTCACTTCCACCTCCGGATCGGTTGTCCAGGTAGCGCGAATCAGGTCGAGCAGCGACACCAACTCCCTCGTAGGAAGAGCCGTGGGAGTGCCTCCGCCGAAGTAGACGGTCCGGAGCGGCCGCCCCTTGTGGACGTTTCGCTCGCGATACAATCGGATTTCATGAGCAAGCGCCGAGCAGAAGCCGGCAAGGCGATCGGCTCTGGCCACCTCTAGGTAAAATGCGCAGAAATGGCATCGTTGTCGGCAGAACGGGATATGCAGATACAGCCCGAGGGCGCGGGACGGTGTCATCGTTACAGCGTAAAGGGCACCGGTTTCGAGAAATCCCGGACCAGGACCACTTCGATTTCGTCCGATGGGGATGCCCCTCGATTACGAATGTGCGATGTCCAGGCTGGATGCCGGCGCAGCGAGTCGAAAATCACTTTGAGCAGCTCCGGCTTCATGAGAGCTTCCCACTCGCGTACCCAGGCCTTATCGTCTTCATCGCCATCGTAATCGTCCGGAAAGGAGGCCTCGAGCGAGAACCGAAGCGTGAATGTTTTCTCTTCCTGATACATGAGTCTCCTGTCGTTGCGATCCTCCCGATGCGGCCGTATAATACGGCTCACGACGAGGGGAGTTGGCCATGCCTATCTTCGAATATGTCTGCCGGGAATGCAATCACCGCTTCGAGTTGCTGATTCAAGGGTCGGCTGAAGCCGCCTGTCCCCAGTGCAAAGCCACGAAAGTGGAGAAACAGTTTTCCGTGTTCGGCGTCGGCGCGACAGGCGGCTGGGCACCGTCCGGAGGAGGGGCCTGCGGGACATGCGGTGACCCTCGGGGTCCGGGCGCCTGCTCTATGAACTGAGAGCGGTCCGGTTTTCCGATGGGGCAGGACGAAGACGAAGCCATCAGTCGGGCGATCTCGACGGTCGCGCAGACCGACCCCGTGATCAAGCTGTTGCAGCAGGTGAAGCTCGGCCGGTCGCAAGCGACAAGTCCGGCCGTCCGAGCGATTACCGAGTCGTGGCTGGAGACCTATAGGAAGGTCATTGAGTCGTCGCCGTTGTCCCGGCGGTTTCTTTTGCGCCTCGACCCCCGGCCACGCATCGACATTCTGATCGAAGCTGGCATGCTAGATCCGTCCAATGAGGTGGGGCTGTCCCTCCGAACCAGCTTTGAGCGTCGGTTGGCACAGGCTGAGCCGGAGTAGCTCGGCCGGCATGCCGTGGCGCGACCTGGTTCTATTTCTTCTGGTCATTCTCTGGCTGCTTCCCGACCCACTCTGGGCCGAAGAGCCGCCCGGCGTGGCTCCGCTGCTTTCGCTCCAGCTCAGCGACATCCGCACCGTGCTCCCCCCGGACATACATATCCTCATCGATCCGGACGCAATCGAACAATTCCTAGAGATGTTAGAGGGGACGCCACCCGACTGGGCTACAGTGTATGGCCGCGGGGAGCACGATTCCGCCCATGACGAGCGGCTATACAATCTGAACCGGGAACGGGACGCCAGGAGGGAAGGGAACGATGCGCTACACTGGCGCATCGCGTTCCTCTGGAGCGGAGAGCTGTCCGCGTACGATCCCGAAACCGGCGGATTTCGCGTGGCCCTCGGGCCCCGGCTCACGCCCACAAGTTGGGGCGTCGTTCGCTTCAAGTATGAGGACCTTCCAGGAGTTCTGATCGCGGTTCCGTCACCCGATCAACGCGCGTCGTTAAGAAAGCAAGTGGAGCAGGGTCGATTGAGGGACATCGACGTGGTGATGATCGGCAGGCTCGTTCCTGAGGAATCCCTCGTCTATGACTTTTCACACGATCAAGAGGGGCTGGGCCTCATTATGCCGGTCGTGAGAGTCGACGAAATGTTTTACCGGCTCACTTCTGGTCGATAACCGCGATCGGCTTTTCATCCCGCCCTGCATCGGTGGAGTCCGCGGTCTTCGATGCACTGACCGGCAATATCCTGGCAGGCTAGAAGGCGTCTTTGGCACAGCGGAAACCGGTCCCGCTCGGACGGCTGTCCATCGTTCCCCAATCACGATCAGATGTGCGCAGGCTGGCGGCAGGTTTCAACCAGGACCCTCCGCGCATGGCCTTGATGACACCGCGGACCGGACCTTGCGGATCGCTAAGAGGCGCAGTGCGGTAGTAGTTGGGATCATACCAGTCCGACACCCATTCGGCGGCATTGCCAGCCATATCAAGGGCCCCATAAGGGCTCCTCCCTTGAGGAAAACTTCCAACCGGCATCGTCAACACTTCGCCTTTGATTCCCTTTTCCTTCGACAGACGTGCGCCCTCTCCCTTCACCCAGAAAGCGTCCCAGTCGGCCCCGCTCTTGAACTCCACCGTGCGGTTGGCCCAGTAGCTCGCGCTGTTGGCCTTGCTCAAGTCCCATTCATTTCCCCAAGGGTACCGCCGTCCATCGATGCCGCGCGCCGCTTTTTCCCATTCGGCTTCCGTCGGCAGCCGTTTGCCGGCCCAACGGCAGTAGGCGACGGCGTCGTCCCAACTCACGTTCACGACCGGATGGTCCTCAATGCCCGGGAGGGGACGATGGTTCTCCCATAATGTGGCGGCCGGATTAGCATTGGCCGGCTCCCGATACCCGGTCGCCGCGACAAACTCGGCATAGGCGCGAGTCGTGACTTCCGTGCGGTCGAGATAGAACCCGCTGATGTACACCCGTCGCTCCGGGCGCTCGTCGGGAAGGCCGTCACTTCCCTCATGGGTTCCCATCGTAAACTCCCCGGCTGGGACGAAGATCATGTCGGTGTGGATCTCTGAGCCGAGTGCTGAAAGTTGATGGCAGACGGCAAAGAGGGACAATAATGCAAAGAGTGAACGATGAGCCATCACCGTCGTGTGATGCCGCAGGCCTTGACGACCGCGTCGCGATACCGGAGCCATAGCGACAGACTCTTCTTGAGGCAGGCGATAACGGCCCCTTGAAGCCGTGGCGGCGTGTAGTTGACGACCATATCGTACGCGTCGTGGCGATGGCCCGCTTCGACTAACTGATGGGCACGAATCAGGTCCATGCAATCCGGGGAAAGTCCGTGGAATCGCACGAGCGGATGGTTCTGAATCGTCGCCTCGATCTCCTGCGTGCTTTTCGGTTTGGAAGGTTCCAATATCTCTTTGCGATCCTTCACGCTGCCTTCGACGAAAATCGTGAGCGTTGCCGCGCCGAGCACCCATTGGCAGTGGTTTGACATGCGATCGAGCCATGCTCGGTACACCCGACTGGCGGGCAGCGGACGGATACGTTCGAAATCGCGACCCGAAAAGCCGAGGCCCTCCATCATGGCAAGAAAGAGCTCGGGATGGGATTTGCCCAGAGAGAGCCCGCCGGTGTCTTCCTCGTAGATATTCTCCGCCAGCATCCGCCGGACGGGCTGTGGGGGATTTTTCCCGTGAATGCGCGCCAGGAAAACGGGAAAGTCGCGGATATAGACGAAGTATTCCTGCTGAAAATGGACCTTCAATTGTTCCTTCGTCAGGCGGCCGGCGGCAAAATGCTCCCAGGCCCAGTGATGCTTTCCGTCCATAACACGAAGCAGCGCGTCGCGAAATCTCGATGTGGTCATGCGAGCGTCCATCCTGCCTTGCCTTCTTCGACCGCCCATCGCTACAATTCGCCTGACGCGGGGGCGCCGTGAGTCCGATTACAGTTCAGAATCCAGACGAAATCTTGAACCTGCTGGCCGACGTCGCCCTTCGAGGGGCCGGTTTTACGACCGAGTCCCTGCTGGATTACGTGCTGGAAGAAGGGTTCACGGAGCCGATCTTCCTGAGTGCCAGTGGCGAAGACCCCAACGCTTTTTACAAAGGGCAACCGAACGCCTGGGCGATTTATCAGATCCGCGAATGGAAACGGGTGCTCACCATCTCCGGCGGTGCCGGCAAGGAGCGACGGGCACGGATCACCGAAACACCCTAGCTTTGAGCTGAGTGTAAAGGGGAGCGTGCAAAAGTGCAAACGAACGACCGCTTTCCCCGTCACCCGGCCGTGTGCCGCTCAAGGAGACGTCGATGCGTCTGATTCATCTGACGAGTGCGCACGACGTAGGAGAACTGGCGCTGATTAAGAGCCTGTTAGACGGCAACCGGATCGTGTACGTCGTGCTTGACGAACACGTTAGCAGCCTCTACCCCGGTGTGCCCCTTTGTGTGTCCCGCGTGCTGGTCGAGGCGTCTGAACTGGCGCGCGCGGAAATTCTCTTGAGCCGCCTCCGGCTGTCGATCAGGGAAGCATCCACATAGGCAATCGATCCCAAGTCAGGCCATTCTGAACGTGGAGGTTACGACCCGACCTTGGGGTGCGGTTTCCCCGTTGGAAATTCCGGTGTGCGGCGCTCGCTCGTGCCTTCGTACCAGCCGCCGACGAGAATCCCTTCCTCGAAGTAGAGGTAGCGGTGTTTCACGACCGCGGGGCTTTCCCAATCTTCGAAGATCCATTCCTCCCGTCGTATCCCATCTTTGGTGTATGACGTGTTGATCGTCTGCGGACCTCCCCACGCCTGGAGCACCTGCTCTTTCGACATGCCGACCATGACTCGGTGTTGCTCGATGTGCTTTTGAAAATCCGGGTCGCGGAGCTTGGTGATCAGGGGCCACACGACCATCAATAGGAAAAAGACGACCAGTCCCGAGTAAATGATGATCCGGACCGGTCGACGGCGGATGAAAGATGGTTCTTCTATGCCGGACTCTGCCGGAGCCGTCGAGAATTCAGGCGTCATACAGGTTCCTCAAAAGCGCGCGCATGCTAACAAGGGGGGGTGGGGGAGTCAAGAAAGACCGGACATTGCCGAAAATAATCATACGGATAGACGAGAGCGATATACTTGTGACGCTATGGCCATCACCTGGAGGCCAGACACGAGATGATCACATGGGGCATATCCATAGGATGGTGCAAGCCTGTCGTTCACCGACTGGCGACCGTCGTGGCGATCATGGAAATGTTGTACGGTGCCGACGCAGGCGCAGTCACAATTTATTCCTACATCGACGACCAGGGTAACCCCGTATACACCGACGCGCCGGAAACGATTCCGGAGAAATACCGACCACGGGTGAAAACATACATGCAACCGGACCCTCCGGTGAAACCGGCCTCGATCATGGATTCGGTTCAGCGAACTGTCCGGGACCAGGCGAAGAAAATCCGCTTCACTATGCCCCCGCTACAGTTCAAGATGGAGGGACTGAACCCCGCTCAGTCCCAAATCCTCACCTACGCAGGCGGAGCGGCCTTCGTTCTTCTCGCGATGATGTACCTCAGCAAAAGCCAACTGATGCGGATGCTGGGTTTCTGCCTCTTGATCGCGCTCGGCATCGGCACTCCGGTGCTCATGTATGTGAGCGACGGAGGACCGATGGACGCGATGAAGACCAGGGCGACAGCGGCAGGGCAGGCTCAACAGGATCGACTTCAGCAACTCCCGCAGTAGCCTCCTGCAGCGGAGCGAAACTCCCCGAAGGATTACTCCTCGTACTTGGGCACGGGAATTTTCTTGGCCGGCGGCGCCGGCGCGGCGGCCTGTTGCGCAAACTCTGGCGAGTAGGGATTGAGAATCGCTTCGTGCGTATGGCGCTGGCGCTGCTTCACGAGCTGAAGGCTCTGCGCGCTGATCTCGAGCCGATCGATTGTCGCCTTCGGCGTAAGGCGGTCCGGCAGGCCCTGAAGCGAGAACAACTGATAGGCGAGAGTCCAATCGAGCTGCTCCTTTCCCTTTTCCTTCACGATGAAGCGTGCTGCCGGGGAGGGGGGGCCTTTGAATAGGAGAATCCAGATGTTCGAGCGGAATGCCGGACTGGCCGGATCCGTCGACGGCCGAAACTCCGGGACCAGCGACGGAACCTGGCTGATCGGGACCGGGGGTGAGAATTCGATGTCGACGAGACGGACGTAGAGCGGCCGGTCTTCATCCTGGTCGTTAGGATCCACCGTGTAGCTGAATGAATACCGCACATCGACCCCGTCCCGCTTGAACGTGTAGACGTCCTCCCCGTTCTCGGGGGACACCAGCTTGCTGAAATACCTCTCCCAATCAGTGATGGGGTAATAGGTAAAGACTCGCAGCGCCGATTTGCGATCCCGTACCGCCTGCGGCATGCCAAGCTTCGCATGTAATTCTTTTTGAGTCAGTCCGAGGAAACCGTCTTCAAAGTAGGGCTCGGCTTGGAGCGGAGTCGGGCCGGCGACCCAGAGGAGCGATATCAGAGTGACGGCGGGCAGAGTATGGGGCGTAATCGTGAAGCGCAACGAACTCCTCCACGGAATTATAAATTATCGTATCGACGGACCGGAATCCAAGTCAAGGAAATCGGTCCGGCTTGCCGGGTCGAGGACCTTCCAGTATGATCCCCTTGCACCCTCATTTGTGAAACGGAGGCGGGGATCGGGGCTGTTTTTATGCCGACTACGCAGGAACACTCTATAGACGCATTGCTCAAGGAGCGCATTCTCATCCTGGACGGCGCCATGGGCACCATGATCCAGCAATGGAAGCTGGATGAGGCCTCGTTCCGCGGCGAGCGGTTCCGGGACTGGAAAAAAGACCTGAAGGGTCACAACGACCTGCTGAATCTCACGCAGCCGGCGATCATCGAGGACATCCATCGCCAGTACATCGAGTCGGGGGCCGATATCGTCGAAACGAACACGTTCAATTCCCAAGCGATCTCTTTGGCGGATTATCAGATGGAGGGGCTCGGCTATGAATTGTCCAGAGCCGGCGCGGAGTGTGCCAGGCGGGCGGTCGACCGATCTGTTGCCGCCATTGGTCGACGCTGTTTCGTAGCTGGGGCCATCGGCCCGACGACGAAAACCTCCTCGATCTCAACGGACGTGAACAACCCGGGCGCGCGTGGGACCACGTTCGATGAATTGGTGCTCGCCTACAGTGATCAGGTCCGTGGCCTGCTGGATGGCGGAGTCGATTTGCTCCTGGTCGAAACGATTTTCGACACACTCAACGCCAAGGCCGCGTTTTTTGCCATCCTGGACGGATTCGACCGGGGCTGGCGCCGCGTGCCCATCATGGCATCGGTCACGTTCATTCAGGCGGGGAGCAACCGCGGCGTCACCGGCCAGACGGTGGAAGCTTTTTGGAATTCCATCTCCCATGTGCCCCTGCTCAGCGTGGGGATAAACTGCGCCTTAGGGCCCAAAGAAATGCGGCCGGTGATCGAAGAATTGTCGCAGATCGCACCGGTGTACGTGAGCGCGCATCCGAACGCCGGGTTGCCCAATCCGCTGCTGCCCACGGGCTTCCCTGAAACGCCGGAATCGCTCGCCCCGCAACTGCGCGAGTGGGCGCAGAACGGCTGGCTCAACATCGTCGGCGGCTGCTGCGGAACGACGCCGGCGCACATCAAATTGATCGCCGAAGCGGTACGAGGTCTCCCGCCGAGGAGAATTCCAGCGATCGAGCCGTACACGCGGTTGAGCGGACTCGAAGCCCTGACCATTCGCCCCGATTCCAATTTCGTGAACATCGGCGAGCGGACGAACGTGACGGGTTCCCCTGCCTTTGCCAAGCTCATCATGAGCGGCGACTTCGAGGCGGCGTTGGCTGTGGCGCGACAGCAAGTGGAAGGGGGCGCACAGATCCTCGATGTCAACATGGACGAAGGCATGTTGGACTCCAAGGCCGCGATGGAGAAGTTTCTGCGGCTCGTCGCCGCAGAGCCAGATATTTGCAAAGTGCCCATCATGATCGACAGCTCGAGATGGGACGTGCTGGAAACCGGGTTGAAGAATGTCCAGGGCAAGGCTGTCGTCAACAGCATCAGCCTGAAAGAAGGCGAAGAAAAGTTCGTTGAGCAGGCCCGGTTGATCCGACGGTACGGCGCCGCGGTAGTCGTGATGGCGTTCGACGAGCAGGGCCAAGCAGACACCTTCGAGCGCAAGACCGAAGTCTGCGCCAGATCCTATAAGCTCCTGACGGAGCGCGTCGGTTTCGCGCCCCAGGACATCATCTTCGATCCGAACATTCTCACCGTGGCCACCGGTATCGAGGAGCACGCCAATTACGCGGTGAATTTCATCGAGGCGACACGCTGGATCAAGCAGAACCTGCCTGGTGCGAAAGTCAGCGGGGGGATCAGCAACATTTCCTTTTCATTCCGCGGCAACAACGTGGTGCGCGAGGCAATGCACGCCGCCTTCCTCTATCACGCGATCAAGGCCGGGCTCGACATGGGGATCGTGAATGCCGGCCAACTCGCCGTGTACGAAGAGATCCCTGAAGATCTACTTGAGCTTGTCGAAGATGTGCTGCTCAATCGGCGGCCGGACGCCACGGAGCGCTTGGTGGCGTTTGCCGAAACGGTAAAGCAGAAGGGAAAGGCAGCCATTAAGGACGATGACTGGCGAACGGGAACGGTCGAGGAGAGGCTGACGCATGCGCTCGTCAAAGGTATCACGGACTACATCGACCAGGATACGGAGGAGGCGCGCCGGAAATATCCGACGCCCCTCGCGGTGATCGAGGGACCGTTGATGGCGGGGATGAACGTCGTCGGCGATCTGTTCGGCTC
>CAYULI010000048.1:0-21986 GCA_964445795.1 uncultured Nitrospira sp.
CATGTGGTCGCGGTTCTTGGCGTAACCGGGAAAGGGCCAGAGCTCCGCAGCCATTTCTGCCGAGGCGCTATAGGCCTCCCCGGTCATGATCGCGGTGATCGCTCCGCAAATCGCCAGGGCCTTGGGCGAATCGTAGGGAATGCCCTGCCGCATCAGGATCGTGCCCAAATTGGCGTAACCCAGTCCGAGCGTACGGAACTGATAACTTTTTTCGGCGATCGACCGGCTCGGAAACGATGCCATGAGTACGCTGATCTCCAGGGCAATCGTCCACAACCGCACGGCGTGGCGGAAGTTCTCCAGTTCAAACTGGCCGTTGGCGGTGTAGAACGCCGCCAGGTTGAGCGACGCCAGGTTACATGCTGTGTCGTCCAGGAACATGTACTCAGAGCAAGGGTTGGAGGCGTTGATGCGACCGTCTTCCGGACAGGTGTGCCACTCGTTGATCGTCGTGTCGTACTGCGTCCCGGGATCCGCGCAGATCCACGCCGCCCAGGCGATGCGGTCCCACAGATCGCGCGCCTTCACGGTCTTGCAGACCTTGCCGTCGGTCCTGCGCTTTAATTGCCAATCGCCGTCGACTTCCAGTGCGGCGAAAAACTCGTTCGGGATTCTGACACTGTTGTTCGAATTCTGACCCGACACGGTCTGGTAGGCCTTGCCGTCCCAGTTCGTGTCGTACTCGTGGAACACGAAATGCGTGAAACCTTGTCGCGCATAGGAAAACATCCGCTGGATATAGGGTTCGGGCACCATATCGCGGCGAGCCATGGCCAGCGACTCGCGGAGGACCGGATTCGTCTTGGGGTCGAGGTCCGTTTTCAATCGACCGTCCCCATCGACGACGTGGCAGGCCTTCAAGACCGCGTTCAGACGCTGAGCGCAGATCTTGGAGCCAGTGACCATGGCGGCTACTTTCTGCTCCTCGATCACTTTCCAATCGATGAATTCTTCGACGTCCGGATGGTCCAGGTCGAGACATACCATCTTGGCGGCCCGACGCGTCGTCCCTCCGGACTTGATGGCTCCCGCTGCCCGATCACCGATCTTCAGGAACGACATCAGTCCTGACGACCGCCCGCCGCCGGACAAGCTTTCCCCCTCCCCGCGGAGCTTTGAGAAATTCGTGCCGGTGCCGGACCCGTACTTGAACAGCCGTGCCTCCCGCACCCAGAGATCCATGATCCCGTTTTCGTTTACGAGGTCGTCTTCGATCGATTGGATGAAGCAGGCGTGGGGTTGAGGATGCTCGAAGGCGTTCGTCGCCTTGACGACTTCGCGTGTCTTGGGGTCGACATAGTAATGGCCTTGTGCCGGACCGGACAATCCATAGGCATAGTGGAGTCCCGTGTTGAACCACTGAGGGGAATTCGGCGCGGCCATTTGGCGGGCGAGCATGTAACACATCTCGTCGTGGAAGGCGTCCGCATCCTCCTGGGTTTTGAAATACCCGTAGGACTTCCCCCAATGGGTCCAGCACCCCGCCATCCGATCAAAGACCTGACGAGCATCTCGCTCTCCGCCCAGCACCGGTTTACCGTCTGGACCGACCAGCGGTTGCCCGTTGGCATCCCGTTGGGGAACCCCGGCCTTCCGGAAATACTTCTGTGCCAGAATATCGACGGCAAGCTGGGACCACTGCTCGGGAACATCAATATCATCGAGCTTAAACACCACAGATCCGTCTGGATTCCTGATTTCAGACGACCGTTTCACAAACGTAAGCCCTTCGTAGGGACTGTGGCCGCGACGTGTGAATTTCCGGTCTATTTTCACGATAATCCTCCTTCGAGAGGTCTGGAGCCAAACAATGCGCTGTACTTCTAATAGGTCATGGGAGTCGTTCGTAGTCTGACGAGACGATCGAGTTGCGCTGCGGACTGCCTACATATAGCTATTCGTTTTTTTTGTCAACACTAAATATTGTGGGTCTGCTGGGGAATGCGGGGACAAGCTGTGAATAGCCGAGGATGTAGAATCTTGGCGCAAATGCGCCAAGTCACGAGTACTTATCCACAGAAGTTGGAGGATCACGGAACAATTTTTTCGGATATAGGAAACCTCTCCGGAGATCAAAAAGCCATTCGTCCGATCTTCACCGTGGCCTCTTCCAGACCTTCGAAGGGAACAAATCGTCCCGCGACACCGATCACGACCACACGGGTATCGGCAACGTGTGTTTCGTAACGGCTGAACAGCCCCCAGTTCCGTCTGACCGTCTGTGGCCGCACCACGCCGTCGAGAAGTTTCTTGCTCTGGGTCCGAAAAAGCTGTCGAATGAATTCTTGTTCGCGGGTCGGCGTGCTCTGATCCATGCGATCGATCGCCTTGCCGAGTTCCTGTTCGACAAAACGGAGGTAGTCATCCATCGTAGGATTCGACAGACCCAGCGCCACCGCCGTAGCGAGGAACAACACCAACCCGGTCAATCGCAATAGGCTCACGGCGACCTTCTCATGTCTTCGATCATCGCCCTTCGGTTGACCGGCATAGCACCTCGGCCCTTCCCGTTTGACAAACCGGCGATGGCCGATTAGCCTAGCGCCCGCGGATTGTCCCGCCTTGTCCGAGTCGATTCGAAAGCCGGGAGGGCACTATGTTTGTCTGGAGCAAAAAACTCGTTGCCGTGCTGTTAGGTTGCTTCGTGGTCATCCTGGGGACATTCCTATTTCAGGGGGCGCCGGATCAGGCCAGCGGGTTGAAGATTCATACGACACGATGGATGGCCTTGAACCATGCCGGGCTTGTGATCTGGGTCTTCGTGTGGATGTTTGATCAGGCCCGTGTCCGCGGCAAGAACGTCTGGTTGTGGCTCGTTCCCTTTCTCTTGGCTCCCCTACCGACCCTGATGCTGTTTGTTCTCTTTCTCCAGCGCCGCCTCTCTCCGTAGGAGACGGTGCCGCCCACGACCACTTCATACGGTTTCTGGAAGCGAAAGAGCCTGCTGGGCCCTATCCTCTTCGATCTTATGGCGCAATCGCCAGACAGCCCATAGGCCGGGCAGTGCGATTACAAACGTCAGTAGGAAAAATTGGCCCCACCCCACTGCCTCCACCATATCGGCCGACGGACGACCGGCAAAGACTCTTCCGAGCGCTTCAAGCGAGGAGAGCAGCGCGAATTGGGTGGCCGTGTAGCGCGGGTCGCAGAGCGACATGATCAGCGCGACAAACGCCGCGGTCCCCATGCCTCCGGTCACGTTCTCGATCACGACCGCGGCCGTGAGCAGGCTTGCGCTCTTTCCCGCCCAAGCCAATACGACGAATCCCAGATTGGAAACCGCCTGCAAGACGCCGAACGCCAGTAGCGACGGCACCAAGCCAGAGCGCGTCATCAGAAACCCGCCCAAGAGGGAGCCGACCAAGGTTGCCAGTATACCCAGCCCCTTCACTGCCCCCACGTCGGTCGTGGAGAAACCCAAGCCGCCAATAAGAAAGGCGGTCTGGAGGGAAGAGGCGAAGGCATCGCCGAGCTTGTAGAGGGCGATGACGGCCAAAAACCCCAGTGCCTGCGGCCTGGAAAAATATTCCTTGAGCGGTGCGCCGACTGCTTCCATGAGGTTGTGGGGAGGCTCGGCGACGCGGGTCGGTTCCGGACTTAACAGGATCGTGATGAGTCCCGCCAGCATCACCGTAGCCATGGCGACATAGGTCAGAGACCATCCGATGTGATCGGCCAAGACCAGCGCGCCCGCGCCGGCAACCAGCAGTGAGATGCGATAGCCGTTGACCCAAATCGCCGCTCCCAGCCCTCGCTCGTGCGGCTGCAGCGTATCGGTCCGGTACGCGTCGAAGACGACGTCCAGGGAGGCCGACAGGAAGGCAACAGCGAGCGCCAGGGCAGCGAGCCGTTCTGGGTGCATTCGAGGGCTTGAGAGGGCCATAAGGATAAGCCCGATCGCCACAGCCAGTTGCGTCAACAGCATCCAGCCGCGTCGCCGACCGAACCAGGGAGGAACAAGCCGGTCCATGAGAGGCGCCCACAGAAACTTGAGCGTGTAAGGAAGGCCGACCAAAGTGAAAATCCCGATGGTCTTGAGATCGACGCCTTCGACCGTCAGCCATGCCTGGAGCGTGCCAGCCGTGAGGGCCAGGGGGAGGCCCGAGGCAAACCCCAACGGCAACATCACGATAAGCCTTTTGCTGACCCAATCGGAGACGGGAATCGTCACGAGCGCCTTCTCACGGAAAGAGGACCAACGAATCTTATGTGCAGAATAGCACCGGAGGCGCCGACCTCTGCAACAGATTCAAGAAATGCGCGGGAATCCAGCAGCTGGACGCTCGGGCCAAGTCAACAGGGCTGTCCGTTGAAGAGACAGGGTTTGTAGCGAGAGACGTCGAAATCGGTGTTCTCTTGATAGACGTGTTCGTTGCCGTTCACGCCGTCCTGTTCCGGATCGTTCCACATCGTGTGATTCCACCAATAGAACAGCGGGTGGGCCTCGGTCTGGTAGACGGGATTGCCGTAGGTGCTTCGCGCATACTCCATCACGAGACGGCCCGTGACGTAATCCACCTGGCCGTCGCCCTTCAGCGAATACAGCATGATGAATAGACGCGCTTCATGGTCGTACAGCTCATCGATTCTGGTGCTCAGGTCCGGTTCGACGGGAAGCGAATCTTTACCGGATCCTGCCGTAGGCAAACTGCACAAGACCATTACGCCGATAAGAAGGAAGATCAGACGGCTCGGCACGTTCATCCTCGCTCATCGAGCGACCGGACAGAGACAACGGCGCCGATCCTACCACGATCGCCTGTTCGGATCAAAGCTAACTGCTGCCGACGTCCGTGCGGTTGCCTTGCCGGATCCCGCGCGATCTCCCTATAATGGGCGTCCATGATGATCAAGCGAGCTTCGCTCCATACACTCGGGTGCCGGCTGAACCAGGCAGAGACCACGATTCTCGGCGAAGGTCTTCGAAAAAAGGGGTACGAGATTGTCGAATTCGGCGAGCCCACGGATCTCCTGGTGCTCAACACCTGCTCGGTCACCGAGGAGGCCGAGCGCACCTCACGCTATCTCATCCGCAAAACGCTGAAGCACTCCCCGCAAGCGTTCGTGGCGGTCACGGGATGCTACGCGCAAACTGGCGTGGGCGCTCTCGCTCGTCAGACCGGCATCGACCTCATCATCGGCAACCAATATAAACTCGAATTGCCTTCTTACCTGCCACCGGCCCATGCGTTGCAAAAACGGTCCGTCCCGGAGGTGGTTCACACGAAATCGATTGCACGCGAGGATTTCATCCTTCCGGACTATGGAGAGCCCGACTCCACCCGTGCGTGGCTCAAAATTCAGGATGGTTGCGGGGCGATGTGCAGCTTCTGCATCATTCCTTTCGCTCGCGGTCATGAACGCAGCCGGAGATTGGACGACGTAGTGCGGGAGGCGGAGAATCTGGCATCCAAAGGTTATCGCGAAGTCGTATTGACGGGTGTCAATATCGGCCAGTACCGCCAGGATGGTCATAATTTGTGCGCTCTCGTGCGGGTTCTCGAACGGACGCCCGGGCTCGATCGCATTCGCATTTCGTCCATCGAGCCGACCACCGTCACGGACGAATTGCTCGACCTCATGGCTGGATCCGAAAAACTCTGCCCGTATCTGCATATTCCCCTGCAGAGTGGCGACGATGCCGTCCTCTCTGCCATGAACCGTCGGCATACGGTGCGTGACTATGTCTCGCTTATCGAACGGGCGCTGACGAAAATCCCTGGTGTTGGACTCGGCACAGATCTCATGGTGGGGTTTCCGGGGGAAACCGACCAGGCGTTCCGGAATACCGTGGCCGTTGCGACCGAGCTTCCGTTTTCCTATCTGCACGTGTTTTCCTTTTCGCCGAGACCCGGCACCGCTGCGAATCGAATGCCCCGGCGTGTCCCGGCGGCCACCGTGAAAAGAAGGGCGGACCTGCTTCTATCATTGTCCCGGAACAGGCGACTGATTTTCCACAGAAGGCAAATTGGAGTGACACTCCCGGTTCTGTTCGAACATACCATCCAGGATGGTTATCGGATCGGGACGGCGCCAAATTTTGCGAAGGTTGCGGTCCCAATCCAGGACGATCTCGCCAATCAAATTCGGCCGGTGGTCATCACAGCCGCCACCGAACGGTGGGCGATCGGTCGGATAGCGATCCCTCGAGAGCGGCCGCATCCCACGGCTATGATCATCCCATGACGACTAAACCACTCCTCCCGCAAGTCCATATCGAGACGTTCGGCTGCCAGATGAACGAGTCCGACAGCGAGCTAGTTCGCTCGATCTTGAAACAGCAGGGCTTCGAGTTTACCGAGGATCGTGAGCGAGCCGATGTGGTGCTCGTGAATACCTGCGCGATCCGTGAAAATGCGCACAACAAGGTCTATGCCCATCTCTCGGAGCTGAAAGGCCTCAAGAAACACCGTCCCCTGGTTGTCGGCGTTCTGGGCTGCATGGCGCAAAACCTCAAGGGCGAACTGGCAGCGAAGGAGCCATTGGTCGACGTGCTGGCCGGGCCGGACTCGTACCGGCAACTCCCCACGCTGATTTCAACGGCGCTCCGAACGCAGGAGCAAGGGTTCGCTCAGAAAGGGTTTGCGCTGGACCTGTCGGAGTATGAAACCTATGAAGGGATCATGCCGGATCGTAACAACGGGGTGAACGCCTGGATCACCGTCATGCGCGGGTGCGACAATTTCTGTTCCTTCTGCGTGGTGCCATACACCCGTGGCCGCGAACGGTCCCGCGATCCCCGTGGCATACTCGTGGAAGCGCAGGATGCCGCTCAACGGGGCTTTCGGCAAATTACCCTGCTGGGCCAGAACGTCAACTCCTATCGTTTCGAGGAGTGGGACTTTGCCAAGCTGATCGGCGCCGTGGCCGACACACCCGGCATCGAGCGCGTCCGGTTTACGTCCCCGCACCCCAAGGACTTTCCCCCTTCCTTACTTGAAGCCATCGCCACGCATCCAAGGGTCTGTAAGCACATTCATCTGCCACTGCAATCAGGAAACGATCGCATTCTCCAGCTTATGGGACGAACCTACACTGCCGCCGACTATCTTGCGCTTGTCGAGCAAATCAGGGCGACCATTCCCCATATCGCTCTCACCACCGATATCATCTGCGGGTTCTGTACGGAGTCGGACCAGGACTTCCAGGATACGTATCGCATCATGGAACGAGTCCGGTTCGACTCAGCCTACATCTTCAAGTATTCGGAGCGAAAGAACACGATCGCCGCCAGGAAGTACGATGACGACGTACCCGATTCCGTCAAGGGAGCCAGGGTCACGACACTGGTGGAGCTGCAGCGTCGGATTACGCTGGAACGGAACAGAACCTTCATTGGGCGGGACGTGGAAATTCTCGTCGAGGGAGATGCGAGCAGGTCGTCCGCTCAGGGGATGGGGAGGACAGATGGAAACCTCACGGTCGTCTGGGACAAGGGAACGGCTCCTTTCCGTCCCGGTACGCTTGTGACTAAGCGGATCGTCGACGCATCCGCCGCCACGCTGTATGGCGTCTAGCCAGGCTTCCCTTTCGCGAAACCGGAGAACTCGGAAAGGCGAGGAACAATTTCGCACGCACCATCATACAGGCTGAACATTTTCTGACGATCCTCCGTCAAACCCTTCGTCAGCGATCACCCCCTGATATTCCGGCAACATTCTCTTATCAGTGCTGACCCAGAAGCCATGACGCCATTACCCCGTGGTCCGGCAACTCTCTCTAAGTATATGATTATCCAGTGGTTGGATTTGTCTCTCCTGAACGGTCATCTCTTATCATCTCGTCTCAGTTACTGACCGATGTACTGTCATCGACCAGGAATAGCACTGCTTTGCCCCTCCTCTTTAAGAAGGTTCTCGAAGGCATGGAATTTGCTGTGCATTTCAGGCGGTTTTCAGAATCCTAACATCATTACCTCAAGCAGGTTCACTATGCCACCACTCGACGATCAAACCAACCCAAAGTCTTCGGAGTCGCGCATGACCCTCGAAACGATCATTTCAGTCGGTGTGCTCGGATGGCTTGCCATGGGCATAGTCCTCATGGGCTTGGGGATTTGGTGACCCTGTCTTGAACGGTCCGGCTGCCCAAACCAACGCGCACCTGATCACGCCATTTCCCGGCAAGTCCGCAAAGGAGAATCATCATGCAGAGGCCATTCGATAGCCGACCGTTCCGCTTTACCGGCGCACTTCTTTCACTCTGTTTCGCCTTCACGGGATGCTCCCTGTTCTCGGGAGGACTCAAAATCCATACCAGCGCCAGGGGATCAGTGGTTATTGAGGAGGTCGCCGACTGGTCGTTCGAGGCGAGCCACCCGGCGATCATCGACCAATTGACGCTCATCAAGGCCATAAAAGGGGTCATGGCGGAAGAGGTTCCGGACAAGTCTATGAAAACGCCCGTCAGTGGCAGCAAGCCGATGAGATTATTCAGCGATGAGGATGCGGAATTTCTCGCTCCCCTGCTAGCCCAAGGATTGTCTCAAGCGAAACCGGAACAAATCGTCGGTTTCACCGTGTCGTCATCGGCAGGGTCAGGCGCTGAACCCACGGCGGGCACCCTTTACGTGCAACAGGGGGCGCTTCATTTCACCGTGGTGGCTCCGCGCAGCAAGAATGTGACCATGTTCGTTCCGAACTCAGCCGCCAGAATCGAGAAAGCTCCTTCCTATGCGGCGGCTGGGTTGTCCGGAGTTATGTCGCTCGTAATCGACTACGCGGCTCTAGCGAAGGCCCCGATGCCCGCCGCGATTCCGGTCGCGGTGGCCCCGAAACCGATACCGGCTCCTTCTTCTGTGCCTCCTGCCCCGACAGTGAAGCCTATTCCTAAGCAGGAACCCCCAACCCCTATCCACGCGGTAACGGTCAGCACCCCTGCCCCGGCTGAATCCGGGTCCGTCGCACTGAGCAACGACGAGCTGTTGAGCAAGAAGCTCGACGAGCTTCGCCAGACGCGGGAAGCGAACAAGATGAAGGATTCTGAGATTGCGATGCTGAAAAAAGAGCTCGCCTGGATGAAGCAAGAACTACGTGAACGGACCGAGGAAATGAAGGCCATCAAGGCCAACAAAGCATCAACCCGCCAGACGCAGAAGAAGAGAACGGCGGAGGCGCAGTCGTTCCGCTGACCGGCGGAGATCAACCGACGTCGAGCAGTTCCGGCTGCAACAAGACAACCTCGCGGGACAGAGGCTGCCGGAAGTTCATTCGGCAATAGCAGGCATAGGTGACATAGGTATCTTGCAGACAGTATCGAGCCAGTTCGAGCCCCTGTCCCTTCTCCCACATCTCTGCAACCTGCTCACCGCTCCCGGACTTCGTTTCGACTTGCAGGGCGCGGGCCAGCACATCCAGCTTGATCCACCCGCGCGTATCCCAATTACTCCAGATCGCCATCGTGTCATAAACGGGTTCGGTGCGGAACTTGGCGAGGGTGATGTCCATGCTGGGCTTCACCTGGTGGATGATCGACCGCTTCTTGATGAAGGGTAGGTCGAACCCAAGACCGTTGTGTGTGATGAACAATGTCGGCCGGTCCTGGGCCAAACGCATCCAAAATTGTCGCAGTAATTCTCGCTCGTCGGCGCCGTACCACGCGATCGCACTTCTCGCCTCCATCTGATCGGAGAACTCCAGCAGGCCGATGCAGACGATCCTGCTGAAGGTCCCGTCGAAGGCCGACTTCGCGTAGAGTTCCTCCTCGATCCGTCTCTGTTCTTCCGCAGCCCCGGCCGCAAACAGGTCGAGCCCCTCAGTTGGATACGATTCGCCAGCCGCAGTCGGCGTCTTTCCGATCAATCGCGCCCACTCCTCGCGGGACGCCTGCACGGTCTCGATGTCCAGTACGACTTTCATCGCGCGTCTTGGCCTACCTCGCGCTGCAATGCCTCAATGACCGCCTGGTCGGCAGGCGGAAATGCAAATTGAGACAGCTCGTGGGGCAGGACCCAGCGAACCTCGGTACATTCCAGGGGCACCGCTTCTCCCTTCTCGATGGCGCACCTGAAGAAATGTAACTCCACCGTTTTTTCAGGATATTCGTGTCGGACGATCTGATAGGGCACCGGTACGTCGACACGGATGTTCAATTCTTCTAAGAGCTCCCGCCGCAGACACTCTTCCAGCGATTCTCCCGGCTCCCGTTTCCCGCCAGGAAACTCCCAGAATCCAGCCAGATGAATGCCCGGTTTTCGACGAGCGATCAGATAGCGACCCTGGTGATGGATGAGTCCCGCTGCCACCTCGACGACTTTCATACGGGCAAGTCACCGGCCGTCGGCGGTCGAGTCGAACGGATAGCTTTTGCAGAACGACTTCATCGGACACAGCAGGCAGTATGGATTGCGGGCCGTGCAGACTATGGCGCCGAAGTCCATCAAGGCCTGGTTAAAGTCGTACCCCTTCCCGCGCGGAATCAGGCCCTCCGACAGTTTCCAGAGTAGGGCCTTCTGCGTTTTCGGCTCGCCGTCCGCCACGAAGATCCTGTGCAGTACGCGGATGACGTTGGTGTCCAAGATGGGCGCATCTTCGTTGAACGCGAACGAACGGATCGCGCCGGCGGTGTACCGACCGATGCCTTTGAACGAAAGAAGCGCGTCCGCATCGCTCGGCAGTGTGCCCCCATAACGGGCCACGGTTTCGCAGGCGATGCTATGGAGCCGTTCGGGGCGCACGTTGTAGCCGAGCGGGTACCAGGCTTTCTTTACCTCGGAGACGGGCGCCTCGGCCAACTCTTCAAAACTCGGATAACGCTCCAGGAACTCGTGGTACTTCGGGATTACCCGGTCGACTTGCGTCTGTTGCAGCATCACCTCCGAAACGAGAATACGATAGGGATCGGTCGTCCTTCTCCATGGCAAATCACGGCCATGTTCAGCGTACCATTTGAGGAGACGCCGTTGAAATCTACGCTTCAGCGATGGACTGAGCGAAACAGTGTTCGCGAGCTTCCGCTTGGCGCGGCGAGATTTTTGAGTTGATCGAGCAGGCATGAGATGGCAGCCCTTAACAGGGGGGCATTGTAGGAGGGCTGCCGACCAAAATCAAACGATCCGGACATCAGGTCAAATGTCGTGGGACCCGATTCGCTTTTATCGGTCCCCGATGGGGCTTCCTGCTCAGATCGTCGAATTCATTGACAAGACTCCTCCCTGCCAATAGCCTGCTCAGAGAGAAGCGGGCTTCCGCTAAACCTGCATAGAACAGCCTCTGCCCGACTCAGCGCGCGCTTCGCGTGATCCATCGAGACGTTGGTGGAGGCGGCGTGGGAGGCGACTCCTCCCCGGTTGATTCGCGAGTGCGCAGTGAGGATTGGTCATGGTGGTTCGTAAATTTCCCCGGTATCCTGTCACCATTTCCAGCACCTTGATCCAACCGGATCGCCTACGCTACACCGCATCGCTGCGGGACTTGTCGATTAAGGGGTGCCGCGTGGAAAGCATCATCCGTCCTTTCACCGGCATGCAGGTGGAGCTGCTCCTGCAACTTCCTGGAGAAGCGACCCCCATCACCATCACAAAAGCCGCTGTCCGCTGGACCGGCTCTCACGGGATCGGCATGGAGTTTTTGACCGTCGCCCCGCCGCAACAGGAACGGATCAATCGCGTGGTCCAGCAGCTTTCGGCCAAGGCCGGGTAGGCCTAGCCACCCCCTCCAGTTCTTGCGGTCCATCGCTCGAATGTCAAAACGGAACTTGCTCGGGAAGGCTGGCGAGATGCACTGGAAACTGGCCGCGGGCTCGATCTTGCACATACCGTCGCAATGCATCGCCGACGACCGGAAAGGCGATCCCGCTCCAGGGAATGTCTTCCAAAGCAAACAAGCGCACTTCCAGGCTTTCTGCCCCTGGACTGAATACCGGCGAAGTCATTTGCCCGCGAAAGACCAGATACACCTGCCCGATGTGGGGTAAGCTCAGCACGGCATAGAGCCCAGTGATCTCGACGTCCGTTTGCGCCTCTTCCTTTGTCTCCCGGACTGCGGCTTCCTCCGTGCTTTCTCCCATCTCCATGAATCCTGCTGGGAACGTCCACAACCCGACCTTCGGTTCGATGGCGCGCCGGCACAGTAGAATGCGGCCTTCCCACTCTGGGATACAGCCGGCGACGATTTTGGGATTATGGTAATGAATCACCTGGCACTGCTCGCATACGTGCCTGGGCAGGGTGTCGCCCAAGGGAACTTTCTGCGTGACCGGGGCGCCGCAGCAGCTACAATAGTTCATCGCAATCGGTACCAGTGAGCCTGATGAGGATGGATAGCACAAACGCCAGATGTTTTGCATCTTGCCCGCGAGAGCTCAAACCGGTCCTGAACATGGAGCTCCGGGGACTCAAGATCCAGACGACGGGCTGCGCCGAGGGCGGCGTATCCTTCCGTGCGGCGCATACCACTCTACAATGGGGCCCTGGAGTGCCGTCTCGACACGTTCCCGATCGTCCAGGAGGCATGCGAAGGAGACCTCCATCCATGTCGCCCGATCCAGCCTCTCCGCAGACCTTCCCTAAGAATCAGACCGATGCGGTCCATTGGGGGCTCACACACGACACGCTATGAAGTAATTCCTTATCTTCCAGTGATTTCGAAGGCAGTCTTTCCATTACACTTGACTTGTCGATTTGCGAACCTATCTAAGTTGACACGCACTAATACGTACGGTGTGAACATTCAAACGTACCAGTAAGAGAGGACGATCCCTATGGATACCGAGTCGCGTCTGTTGACCCTACCGATCCTGCCCGTCAAACGAACCGTGTTGTTTCCGGGCGTCATGATGCCGTTGACGATCGGCCGCGAGCGGTCGATGGCTGCCGTGCAGGCCGCCATGAAGACCGAGGAGAAGATGATCGTGGTCGTGGCCCAGCGCGATCCCCGAACCGAGGAGCCGAGCCTCGACGATCTCTATACGATCGGCACCAAAGCCATCGTGAAGCAGAGCTGGCAGACCTCCGAGGGAACGATTCACGCTCTCGTGCAGGGACTGGAACGTGTGGTGCTGCTCAAGGAGGAGCAGAAGACCCCCTTTTCGGCGGCCAGGGTCCGGACCTTGGAACGCCAGTCGGACAGTGGCACGGAAGTGCAGGCGTTGCACCGGGCCATTCAGGAACTGGTCACCGATCTTCCGCGCTTGATTCAGGCGCCCGGCATCCAGGAAGCGAGCGTAGCCCTGAGCAACGAGGAAGACCCCGTCGCCTTGGCATACCGCGTCGCCTCACTTGTGAACCTGACGGTTGCCGAGGAGCAACAGTTGCTCGAGAGCACATCAACAGTGGATCTGCTCCGCAGCCTGTACACGGCCTTGTTAAAGGAGATTCAGATTCTTCAACTGCGGGACAAGATCGCCAGCGAGACTCAGGCCAAGATCGGCAAGAACCAGCGCGAATACATCCTGCGCGAGCAGCTCAAGGCCATCCAGCAGGAGCTGGGGGAGGGAGACGAGGACAGCGACATTGCCCACCTCAAGAAGCAGATTGAAGAGGCCGATCTTCCGGACTATGTGCGCAAAGAAGTGGACCGAGAAGTGGCCCGCCTGGCGAAGGTGCCGCCGTCTTCGCCGGACCACCAGGTGCTTCGCACCTATCTCGAACTGGTCCTCGATTTGCCCTGGAAGAGGGCATCAGAAGAGCACCTCGACCTATCGAAAGTCCGCCAGGTTCTGGAGGAAGATCACTACGGCATCAAAGAGGTGAAAGAACGGATCGTCGAGCACCTGGCGGTGCTGAAGCTCAATCCCACCGCGAAAGCGCCGATCTTGTGCCTTGTCGGCCCTCCCGGTGTGGGAAAGACCAGCCTGGGGCAGTCGATTGCCAGGGCGATGGGCCGAACGTTCGAACGGTTCAGCTTGGGCGGGGTACACGACGAGGCGGAGTTGCGTGGCCATCGCCGCACTTACGTCGGGGCATTGCCGGGAAGAATTATCCAGGCAATCCGTCGTGCCGGAGTGAATAATCCCGTGTTGATGCTCGATGAGGTCGATAAGATAGGACGGGACTTCCGCGGAGATCCGGCTGCCGCGCTTCTGGAAATTCTCGATCCGGCACAGAACCACACATTTCGGGATCATTACCTGGATTTGCCGTTCGACCTGTCGAAGGTGTTCTTTATCACCACCGCGAACACCTTGGACACGATTAGCCAGCCCTTGCTGGATCGGATGGAAATCATCCAGCTCCAAGGCTACAGCGAGCGCGAGAAGGCCGAAATCGCCCGCCGCTATCTGTGGCCGAGACGGTTGAAGGAGGCCGGCCTCGATGCGAGCCAGGTCCTGCTCCCGGATGAGGTGCTGAATCTGGTGATCGCTCGCTATACGAGAGAGGCCGGCCTCCGCCAGTTGGAACAGATGCTCGGCCGGCTGACCAGAAAAGTGGCTCTGTCGTTCGCAGATCTTCCAGAAGGGGCGGTTCGCGTGCCGGTCACCATCCAGCCGTCGCTCCTGCCCGAATGGCTCGGCTCCGAACGGTTCATGCCGGAGGAGGCCCGGAAGGAACTGCCGATCGGTGTGGCGACGGGCTTGGCCTGGACACCGACCGGAGGCGATGTGCTGTATGTCGAAACCACTCTCTTGCCGGGCGGCCACGATTTGACGCTGACCGGCCAGTTGGGTGACGTGATGCAGGAATCTGCCCGCGCCGCGCGCAGCTATCTGTGGGCTCATGCCGAAAGCATGGGGCTCGATATCTCGCGCTTCAAGCGGAATGGCGTGCACATCCATGTGCCGTCCGGCGCAATTCCCAAAGACGGCCCTTCGGCCGGCATCACAATAGCGACGGCGCTGGCCTCGGCCTACGTCGGCAAAATGGTGCGCAGCGATACGGCGATGACCGGCGAGATTAGCCTGAGCGGGTTGGTGCTGCCGGTAGGCGGGATCAAGGAAAAGGTCCTGGCCGCGCATCGAGCGGGCATCAAGCGGATCATTCTGCCAAAGGCCAACATGAAGGACTTGAAAGATGTGCCGGTGGAAGTGCGGGACGATCTCACCTTCATCCCTGTGGAACGGATCGAAGAGGTCCTGCCCGCCGCTTTCAATCCCGACCCGGTCCTGAACCACGCCGAGCCGGTCGGCGCCTCCGCCGAGCGATAAACCGCAGGACCCCAGTGTTCAACCGGGGTCCCTCCCCACCTTGCCCTTCGGTCTTTTCCTATGTAAGGATACTGCCGGGTCCACGACCGATCGACGTCTCATCTCCCCAGGAGGATGCCATGGCGGCCAAAATCGAGATCGGCCCGATCGTGAAGGTGACAAAGAGCGACGAGGAATGGAAAAAGATTCTTTCACCGACTGCCTATCGCGTGCTCCGTCACGAAGATACGGAACCAGCATTTACGAACCCCCTGCACGAGAATCATGAGTCCGGCATCTACCATTGCGCCGGCTGCGATCTGCCCCTCTTTTCGTCCGAGCACAAGTTCGATAGCGGCACCGGCTGGCCTAGCTTCTGGCGGCCGATCGATCCCAAAGTGATCGCGACCCGCACCGACTTCAAGCTCTTCGTGCCTCGTACCGAAGTCCATTGCGCCCGCTGCGACGGCCACCAAGGCCATGTCTTCAAAGATGGGCCTCCCCCCACCGGCCTCCGCTACTGCATCAATGGCGTGGCCTTGAAGTTCGTGCCCTCATGATACGGGTCGCTTCTCCGGCGAATCAGGCCTGGAGCCCGGAGAGACGTTCGAGCGCGGTGCGCAATGCGTGAAGCGTTACCGGTTTGATCACGACATCGTCCATGCCCGCCTCCCGACACTTGGCTGCATCTTCCGTCGATGCGTGGCCGGTCAACGCGATGACATGCAGGTGTTTGGCGGAGCCACGTTCCCGCCGCCGAATTTCTCTCGCCGCTTCGTATCCGTCCATCTCCGGCATTTCGCAGTCCATCAACACGGCATCGTAAGCTGTGCGCGCGATCGACTCGATCGCCTCGCGTCCGGTGCGGGCGAGTTCGACCTGACAGCCGAGCTTCTGGAGAAACTTACAAGCTACGACTTGATTGATTTCATTGTCGTCGACCACGAGCACGCGCAACGGTCCTGTGTTGCCAAGCTCTCGGGCAACCGGCGTATCTGCGGCTGATCCTGCCTCGACGCGATGAATAGCGGGCAGGAGCTTGGTGGTGTAGGTAAAGGTGCTCCCTTTTCCGACAGCACTATCGACCGTGATGGTCCCGCCCATAAGTTCCACCAATTGACGGCAAATCATGAGCCCCAACCCCGTTCCGCCGAATCGCCTGGCCGTGGAAACGTCGCCTTGAGCGAACGCCTGGAACAATGTGGCTTGCTGGTCTGGGCTGAGACCGATGCCCGTGTCCCGCACCGCCCATTGGAGCGTGATCGCATCTGTGCCCTTCGACTGGTCGTTCAGGACTCGCACCGTGATGGTCACTCCACCCCGCTCCGTGAATTTAATGGCATTCCCCACAAGATTGAAGAGGATTTGCCGCAGCCTGATCGGATCGCCACGGAACTCCAACGGCACATCCGCCGCGATGTCGACCGATAGCGCCAGCCTCTTTTTCTTGGCCAACTCCGCGACCAACGTCGTGACGTCGTCGACGAGCAGCCGTAAGTCGACGTCGGCCACTTCCAGAGTCATCTTCCCCGCATCGATTTTTGAAAAGTCGAGAATGTCGTTCACCAACGCCAGCAATGCTTCGGCAGACCGTTGCATGGTCTTGATCAGGTGTCGCTGTTGGGGCGTGAGCGACGTGTCTTGAAGGAGCTGGGTACATCCCAAGACACCGTTCATCGGTGTCCGGAGTTCGTGGCTCATTGTGGCGAGGAAGATGCTCTTGGCCCGTGCGGCCTCTTCGGCGGCCTCCTTGGCCCGGCGCAGTGCGACGTCCGCCGTAATGTCCTTGCCGTAGGCGCGCACCTGACCGACTTCGCCGAGCGGGAAAAACGACCAGGCCAGGATGCAATCTCCCGCGCAATGTTCGACCGGACCAATAGGGCGATCATCCCGGATACACGACCGGAGGATTCCGTGAAGGTCTTGCGGGAATGCGGCTTCTATCCGTCCACCGGCGCCGACGCGGCTCATGAGTTCTACCATAGCCGTGTTCGCATAGAGCATGGTCCCATCCTGGTCGAATTCTACAATGGGATTTGGCGCGTCCTCTGCTAGCCTGGCGACGCGCTGAATGTCCCGTTCGGCCTCTCGTTCTTGTGTCAGATCACGGCACACCACCAGCCCTCCGACACGCTCGCCGGCTTGCACCCGCGGCCAGAACGTCAGCGCCGTTTCTATTACCGATCCGTCCGGACGATGCCACTCGTGTAAGGGGAGCGTGGTGACTTCGCCTGTTCTGATCGTCCGCTCCAGGGGGCATAAGGAGAGGGAATTCTTCTCCGCCGCAGTGCATCCGAACAGTTCATGAAATGTCTGTCCGATCGGACCCCGATCGCGCCCGACGAGTCGCTGGGCGACGGGATTGAGCGAGAGAATGCGGCCGTCCCGATCCGTGACGAAGATGGCCTCCGCCGACGACTCTAAGATGAGGAGTGCATCCTCGCGGGTGGGCAGCCACGACAGGTCGCCCTTTGTGGGGCGACTGGGTTCGGGGACGGGAGTGGCCTGCGCCGTCATGCCATCACTCGCAGCCAGGATTCTTCGACGCAGGGATCTTGCCTTGATTCGGTCTCGTGAGTTGAACGAGCGGTTTGACCGGCAATCATCGTACATACTCGCATTAGGCCTGGTCCATTCAGCCCTATTTTATCGGCATATCCTTGAATTTACTGAAGGGCAAATCCTCTTCCTGGGTCGAAGGTAAGGGGAGGGTATGGTATCTTTGCTCCCGTTCCCTTGATCGCAGTCGGATATCGGGACCCTGCGGCAATGCTAGGACCGTGATCCTCGTCACGAGTGTCCGGGAGCAATAATGACCCAATTCCTTTCTGGCCAACGCTTTCAAGTCGAGTATTGCGTTTCGGGGACAGCGCGTCACGCTCAACAGATTGCTCAGCGACTCTGTCTCGACCAAACCATCGAGGCCCCAGCGGAAATCCTCCCGCCATCCCAAGACTCATCCGCCCTGCTCGGTCGTCTGGAACGCTTCGAAACGGAGGGCGCCGATCGTCATCGGGCGGTGCTCAGTTTCCCTGTGGAACTGTTCGGCAATGCTTGCCCTCAATTGTTGCATACGCTCTTCGGCACAGCCAGCCTGAACCCCGGAATCCAAGTACGCGAACTGTTCCTGCCCTCGATCCTTCCGAGCGGGTGGGCAGGTCCGCGTTTCGGATGTACAGGGCTGAGAGTGCTCGCCGACGTGTTCCATCGACCGCTGGTATGTGGTGTGCTCAAGCCTCTCGGATGCTCTCCGGCGCAACTGGCTGACCTCGCCTCGCAGTTTGCGCGGGGCGGGGTTGATCTGATTAAGGATGATCAGGGATTGGGCGATCACCAATTTTGCCGCTTCGAAGAACGAGTCAGCCGATGCGTCGAGGCGCTTCAGCGGGTTTCGCAGGACCGGCAACGTCCTTGCCTGTATTTCCCCCATCTCACCGGTACACCCGATGAGATCATGCAGCGGGCACGATTCGTCCAGGCAGCAGGTGCGGACGGCGTCTTGATGTGTCCCGGCTTGGTCGGGTATGGCATGGTGCACGAAGTGACAAGGGATCCGGGGTTCAGGCTCCCCGTGATTGTGCACCCTGCTTTTCTCGGCACCTATGCGCTTTATCCGTCCTCGGGGCTGGCGTCCCCACTGTTGTATGGCCGGCTGCCGCGCCTGATCGGTGGAGACGTGAGCATCTTCCCGATCTATGGGCAGGGTTTTTCTCTTTCCAGGCAGGAGTGTCTCGCAGTGGCGGAAGCTTGCACGGACACGTGGGGAGGGGTTGCACCGATTTTGCCGACGGCCGCGGGACGGATGGGCGAGGACCGCATCGCAGAAATGTGTGACACATTCGGACGCGAGTTCGTCTTCATCCTGGGGAGCCAGGTTCGAGAGGACGCATCCGGCGTGACGAAAGCATGCCGGCGATTCCTGGCGTCGCTGGAACGAATCGCGGGCTAACCGTTGCGTACGGTTTCTTTCCATTGCCGACCAGTGGACGCGGATGAAGGCCGTGAGGTCCTGCTATAGTTGAGCCAATCGGCCGCTCAAGTTTCCGATCGCATGACCGAATAGAGACGTCGAGAGGGTGAAAAAGGCAAACCATCCGAGAGGGTGCGGCGCAAAGCCAAGGGACCTTAACAGGGACGGAACATGTTCCAGGGTCAGCCTAGCTGCCACAAGACGGGGTGACCACTTCTGCGGCGGCCACAGTCTCGCTCCTGGGTCATTTCCTACCCGGCCAGTAAACAGCCCTTCGCGCTCAGCCGAATGTGAGGTGCCGCATGATATCTGCCATCCACACAGCGTTATCGGGTCTGGCGGCCTTTGCCAAGCAACTGGAGATGTCCGCGCAGAACATCGCAAATGTCAACACCATTGGATTCAAAAAATCCAGGACCGAATTCGTAGAAGTTGAAGGAGGAGGAGTTCTGCCGGTCGTGCAAAAGGACGACTCCGCCGGTCCAGCGGTGCTCAAGGACACTGGCTATGGCCCAGCGCAGATCGAATTGTCCAACGTTGATCTCGGCGAGGAGGCTGTGAGTCAAATCGTTGCGCAACGCGGCTTCGAGGCGAACCTCCGCACGTTGAAGACGGCCGACAACATGTTGGGGTGCATTCTCGACACCAAGAAATAGTCGAGGACGTATGATTGCCATTTCCCCGCCGCATAGCTTTCCCCGGTCGCTGTGTGCTATGTGGATGGGGTGCTCGGCCTCCGCGTTTTGCTCTTGATTTCCCCACTGACTCAGCTGAACACCCCTACCCGTCCACCGCGTATCTCACCGGGTTCTTGAGGTCTCGTGGGATCAATTGCCGGCAGGCCGATCTCGGCATTGAGATGGTGTTACGGCTGTTTTGCCGCACGGGGCTCGTTCAGGTCTTCGATCGGATCCGACACCTGGGAGAGAAGCTCCTTGCCGAAGCGCAAGAGATGCTGGCAGTTGAGGAAGCCTATTTGGATTTATCGATCCCGTGGTGGAATTTCTTCAAGGTCGCAATCCGGCATTGGCGCAGCTTTTGGCCCGTCACGGTGTATTGCCGGAAGGTCCCCGCTTCATGTACCGGACCTCCTCCTTGCGGAAATTGTCCAGTGAGGACGAAGCCAAACAGCGCGAGACATGTTTCATCGAAAACCTGGCGGATCTGGTTCGCGCGACGATTTCTCCGCATTTCGCTCTCAGCCGCTATGCCGAACACCCATGGGTACGTCGGACATTGGGCCGGCGACGCGAAGAAGATGACCCGTGTGCTGAGCGGCGCTTCGTATGGTTGGGCGGATCGCCATTCAGGGACACCGCCGGCAGGCGTTCGCGCCTGATTCTCCCCGGCCGCATGGGCAATACCGCTGTTGTCCTCACCCATGAAGAGGGAGAATGGATGACCGATTTGATCCTCCGATCGACCCCGCAGAATCCCCTACCGGTCTCTTACCCGTTACTCCAAGCGACACGGCCTACTTTTCCGGGTGGCACCAAGGAGTTCGATCAATTCCTGCGAACTCGGTCTTGGAAAAAAATCCGTGCGGCCGGGCTTCTGTTAGTCTAGCCAGGATGGCGGTCACGCCGATGGACAAAGGAGTCGGGAGATGCTGGCGCATCCCCCGGCTCCTTTGAATTGCACGGAGCGCTTACTTGTTCGGCTGTGGCGTGTAACGAAGATACGGCTTGACGACCTTGAAGCCTTTGGGGAACAGAGTCTTGGCTTCATCATCGCTGACCGCCGGAGTAATAATACAGTCTTCGCCGTCTCTCCAATTCGCTGGCGTCGCCACCTTGTACTTTGCGGTCAACTGCAGGGAATCGACGACCCGCAGCAATTCATCGAAGTTGCGACCACATGAAGCTGGATAGGTCAGGGTAAGCTTGATCTTTTTATCGGGCCCGATGACGAAGACCGATCGTACGGTCATATTATCCAGCGCATTGGGATGGATCATGTCATAGAGCATGGCAACCTTCTTATCTGGATCGGCAATGATCGGATAGTTCATGGTCGTCTTTTGGGTTTCATTGATGTCGTTGATCCAGCCCTTGTGAGAGTCCAACGGATCCACGCTGATCGCAATCACCTTCACTCCCCGCTTCTTGAACTCCGGAACGATCCTGGCGACCGTCCCCAATTCGGTGGTGCAGACCGGCGTAAAGTCCTTCGGGTGCGAAAATAAAATCCCCCAACTATCGCCCAACCACTCGTGGAAATTAATCGTCCCTTCGGTCGTTTCTGCCGTAAAGTTCGGGGCTTCGTCTCCCAATCGCAGCGCCATAACTCCCTCCCTGATATCTGCACGAGGTGGATCGGTGATATCACTGGTTGCTGATTCGGCTACAATACTGCTCCCTGTGGAGCGACTTCAAGAGGGGCCGTTGCCTCAAGATTTACCAGTCAGGCACCGATAATACCTCCGCAGACGGCCGACGCCCGTGAAAGGAGATACAAGGAGATACATGGACAACGCCAACACCGACATGTCCAGGCCCAAACTCCACATCTCAAAGGACCCGATGTACCTACTGCTACGAGAAGGGTGCATCAAGGAATTCAATGCCAAGAAAGCCGCAGGGGATAAATGCGACTTGCGCGGATGCGATCTCCGGGGATTAGACCTGCGGGGATTGGACGCCGACGGGCTGGATTTCAGAGACTGCTATTTTCGCCAGAGCGACCTCCGGGGAGTGGACCTGAGCAAGGCCAACCTGGATGGGGCCAGCATCAACGCCTGCAAGATTTCGGGCGTCCTGTTTCCCGCTGAATTGACCGCGTCTGAAATAGAACTGTCTCTCCTGCACGGCACCCGAATGCGCTACACGCGCAAGTAGCCGATTCGCATGCCGCGACATTTCGCCACTTAGTGTCGTTGGAACAAGCCCGGAGCCGTCAGAATGGCGCGCCCGGCTGGAATCGAACCAGCGACCCTCAGCTTAGAAGGCTGATGCTC
>CAYULI010000049.1:0-21664 GCA_964445795.1 uncultured Nitrospira sp.
TGGTAGGCGGAACAGGGATCGAACCTGTGACCTCTGCCTTGTAAGGGCAGCGCTCTTCCAACTGAGCTATCCGCCCGATTTTTCTAGCAACCTCGGCGCAGGTTACCAAGTCCCTCCTACCTTGTCAACCAGTTCTCGCACCCTTCTTGCACTGATTCATCCGGACCTTTGCACATCAGGATGCACTCCACGAGAATCGGACGCTCAGAAAGCGGTCCGGCGCCGATTCGCCTGTCGCGGGAAGTATGTGCGGTGGATCTGTTTCAGGCGGCTTCGTTCCACATGTGTATAGATTTGGGTCGTTGCGATACTTGCGTGGCCCAGCATCGCCTGCACCGCGCGCAAGTCGGCCCCCCCTTCGAGCAGATGTGTCGCGAACGAGTGACGCAACATGTGGGGCGAAATCGGCTTCGCGATGCCGGCTCGTTGTGCGCGTCGCCGTAACAGCTTCCAGAACGCCTGCCTCGTTAACGGCCGCCCGCGCCGCGAGATGAAAAGCGCTCGGGACGCCCGTCCCTTCGCGAGCGTCGGCCGCACATGGTCGACGTAGTGGGCCAGCGCCGCACGCGCCGGCTGCCCCATCGGCACCACTCGCTCCTTCGCGCCCTTCCCCATCACGCGCAGACACCCTGCGTTCAAGTCGACTTGAGACAACATCAGGCCGACCAACTCCGACACCCGCAACCCGGAGGCGTAGAGCACCTCCAACATGGCCCGATCGCGCTGATCCTCGGCGGACGGGAGCGCAGGTAAGTCGAGCAATGCGGTGACTTCCTGCACCGTCAGCGTCTTCGGCAGCCGTACCGGCCGTCGCGCCGTCGCCAGGTCGCGCAACGGATCTCCATCGGCGATGCGCTCGCGCGCCAGAAAGCGGAACCAGCCGCGCATCGCCGACACAATGCGCGCGATGGACGAGACCGCCAGACGCTCCCGCTTGAGGGCATCGAGGAACCCAACCACTGTCTGCGGTGAAATCCTCGCGCCCATCCGGATCTGTTGTCTCGACAAGTACTGTTGGAGCTTCGCGAGATCGCGCCGGTAGGACTCCAACGTATTGGTCGCCAGGCCCCCCTCCACACGCAACCGGCTCAAATAGCGCTCTACAAGGGGGTCCAAGAAGTGGGGCTGACGGTCGGACATGCGTATGGCTCACACGAAGACGCGATGAGGGACGGCGAAACTATAACCAACTCGTCCGGTGAACTCAATGAAACGACGGGCGCGTCTCCTTGACACCCCGCACCCTTTCCGATACTAGTCATTTGTCGCAACACAGGAACGATCGTCCATCGCACACTCTATGTCCTCCTGCCGACAATCCGCAGCTCATGCGCGTCGCCGGCCGGCGCGGCCGACGACGGTCCTCGTCGTCCATCTCGCAGCAGGGCTGGCCTTGTCTCAGTGGGTGTTCGCTGCACCGCCGGGCCAGCCGCTCGTGCCCGATCCGCCTGTCCTCGCCCATGCAAAACAGCTTATCGATAAAGGCGATTCGGAGTCCGCCGTGACGGTGTTGCGCCGTTTCCTGGCGACTCCTCCTCGTCCCGAACACCTCGACGACGCGTACCTGCTGCTCGGGGCCGCCCTCTACGGCATGAAGGACTATCCCGAGGCCCTGCGGTATCTGAACCAACTGCAGACAGAGTTCCCTGCCTCCGATCTGATCCACCGAGGCAAGCTGATGCTGGCTCGCACCCATGCCGCCATGGGCAACGTAGACCTGGCCCTGCCGCTGCTCGCGCAAGTCAGAACCACCGCCGAGGACGAGGACACCAAACGGGAAGCGATGAAACTGACCGCGGACTTCCTGGTCCAGAAGAAAGAGTACGTGCGATCTATCCAGACACTGCTGGAAGGCATGGCCGGCGCGACAGACGAACAGGCCGATGAAACCAGAGAGCAGATCCGCGAGCTCATCGCGGAAAAACTCGACAGGAAGGCCTTGATCCGGATACGCAACGCCTACCCGCGTTCGTATCCGGGAGACCTCGCCGCCATCCGACTCATCGAGTATTACACGGCGCGCGGAGAAGACCATCTGGCGGAACGGGAAATCCAGCAGTTCCTCGCCGCATTCCCGAGGCATCCCTACGGCCCGAAAGCCGGCGAATCCCTCGTGCTTCTCAAGTCGAGATTGAAGGCCAACCAGCATTTCATCGCCGCGGTGTTGCCGCTTTCCGGCCAGCTCGCTCCTTTCGCCAACGACGTTCTCGAAGGTATCCAGCTCGCGGTCGAGCGGGCCCGCGAGCAACCGGGCACACCGTCGGTCGGCCTCATCGTCAAAGACCTCGAAGCCGAGCGGCCGTCGTTCCTCGAGGATCTCTCCGACCTGCTGACGCAGGACCGCCCGCTGGCGGTGATCGGTCCCATGCTGTCGAAGAACCTGCCTGCGATGGCGGAGATGGCGCAGAAGACGCGTGTGCCGCTCATCACGCCGGCCGCCACCCTTCCGAACGTGCGGCGTCTGGGCACCTATCTCTTCAGCACCTCCCTCACGTACCCTTTGCAGGCCAAACGCATCGCGGCCTACGCCGCAAACGACCAGGGGTATCGCCGGTTCTGCATCCTCCACCCCGACACGATCTACGGGCGGGAGCTCGCGCGCCTGTTCACCCAGGAAGTCCGTCAGCGCGATGGAGAGATCATCGCCATCGAATCGTACAAAGAGGGGGAGACGGATTTCGGTCCCCAGATCAAGCGGCTTAAAGCCGAAGACTTAAAGAAATACGGGCTGGCGGTTCCGCTGGACCCGTCGCGTCCGCCGGGCAAACCGAACGGCAAGAACGAGAAGCGGCTGCTCTACACACCGGGATTCGACGCCATCTTCATTCCCAGCCGGTCCAGCGAGATCGGACTCATCGCCGCGCAACTCGCCTTCCATGACGTGAACGTGCCATTGCTGGGCACCAACGGGTGGAACTCCGAGGACTTCGCCCGCACCGCAGACCGGACCGTGGACGGCGCCACGTTCGTCGATGGATTCTTCGTCGACAGCCCGAACCCGGCCGTGCAGGAGTTCGTCCAGCGGTACCAGAGACGATTCCAGAGCACCCCCACCCTCTTTGCGATGCAGGGGTATGACGCGGCACGCCTCGTCATCGAAGGCATACGACGGGGCGCCACCACTGGCGAGGCGATGCAGGAATTCCTGATGACCCAGCGGGACCTGCCGACACTCGCGGGACCGGCCAGTTTCGGACCCGACGGCACGCTGCACCGGCCGCTCTTTCTTCTGCAGGTCAAGCACGGTAAATTCGTGCAACTGGATTGAGGGGCATCGAATGGACACGATCGGGCAGATGTTGCATACCGTCTCGTACATGGCGCTCCCGTTGCTGTTCGCCATGGTACTGCACGAGTACGCGCACGGATGGGCGGCTGAGCGGTGCGGCGATCCGACCGCCAAGCTCCAGGGCCGGCTCACGATCAACCCGCTCGCGCACATCGATCCCTTCGGAACGATCATCCTGCCGTTGATCTGCCTGATCCTCCCCGGCAGTTTTCTCCTGGGCTGGGCCAAGCCTGTGCCGATCGACCCACGCAACATGCGCCAGCCCCGGCGCGACATGGCGCTGGTCGCTGCGGCGGGCCCTGCGATGAACCTGGCGCTCGCGGTCGCCAGCGCGCTGTTGCTGGCGGCGCTCTTCGTGTTCGATCCGTCGCTGGCCATCCGGCAGGCCGCCGACTCGTCGTCGCCATCCCCTTCGCTCGCGACCATGTTTCTCCTTCCAATCGCCGTCATGGCGTTTTATTCTGTGCTGATCAACGTGTTCTTAGCATTGTTCAATCTGATTCCGGTTCCGCCGCTGGACGGAGGACGGATCTTGACCTCCGTTCTCCCGGCCAAACCGGCGCGGGCCTTGGCGCGCCTGGAGCCCTACGGCATGCTGATCTTGGTCGGCCTCATCGTGTTCGACAAAGAATTGCGCGTCATCCATACCATCACCGGCACGTTTGCCGCCGGCCTATCCGGCACCATCTTGTCGACGGCGCTGGGCCTGAGCGCGGGAGCCGCAGAGTGACCGCCCCGCGCAAGCGCGTGCTCAGTGGCATGCAGCCCAGCGGGCTGCTGCATCTCGGCAATTATCTGGGTGCGCTGGAGAACTGGAAGGCCCTTCAGGAGGAGTACGAGTGCTACTTCTTCGTCGCCGACTGGCATGCGCTGTCGACCAACTATGCGGACACCAGCCGGATCCGCGAGTTCGTGCGGGAGCTGCTGATCGATTGGTTCGCCTCCGGCATCGATCCTACGCGCGCAACCGTTTTCATCCAGTCGCGCATCCCGGAACATGCGATTCTCCATCTCCTGTTCTCGATGATCACGCCCATCGCCTGGCTGGAGCGCAACCCGACCTATAAAGAGAAACAGGAAGAAATCAGAGAGAAGGATCTGACCACCTACGGCTTCCTCGGTTATCCGGTTCTACAGGCCGCGGACATCCTGTTGTACAAGCCGGATTTCGTCCCGGTGGGCAAAGACCAACTGCCGCACCTCGAGCTGACGCGGGAACTCGCCCGCCGGTTCAACGACATCTATAAGAAGCCCGTTTTCCCCGAACCGAAAGAACACCTCACCAAGTTCCCGAAAGTGTTGGGCACGGACGGCCGGAAGATGAGCAAGAGTTACGGGAATACCATCAACCTTTCGGACCCTGAACCGGTCGTCCGCCAGAAGCTGAAAACGATGGTGACCGATCCGGCGCGTGTCAGGCGGACCGACCCGGGCAACCCCGACCTGTGCCCGGTCTACGAATTTCACAAGATCTATTCGACGCAGAGCGTCAAGGAACGGATCAATACCGAATGCCGCACCGCTGCCATCGGCTGTATCGATTGCAAGAAACTCGTGGCCGACCGGATGGTCGAACGCATGACGCCGGTCTGGGAGGCGAGGGCCGCGCTCGTCAAAGACCCCTCGCGGCTCGAAGACATCGTCCGGGACGGCAGCCGCCGCGCGACGGAAGTCGCACGGGCCACATTGGCGGAAGTGAACGACGCCATGAAGATCTGACAGGACCGCTCCCGCATTCCGCAAAAATCAGAAAAATGCTAGAAGATCGCCGGCAACCGTGGAAGAATGCGGCGCAAGTGGTCCGCCCCCAGGAGGGGGGGCGGCAGGCTGCTCCGAACCCGCTCGATGAGGTCGCGACGATGCGCAGGCGAAACTGGCTGACGGTCCTGCTCGTAGGATCTGTGTGGACGTTGTCGGGTTGCGGCACCTGGTGGCACGGCGATCATCAGTCGGTGACGATCTTCACCACGCCTCCCGAAGCCGACGTGGTCGTCGACGAACGCGTCCATCTGCTCGCTCCCGGCACTGTGTCATTGAGCCGGAAGGGCGACCATCATGCCGTTGCGACCAAGGAGGGCTACGAGCCGACGGCCATGACGATCTCACGCACCTGGTCCTGGTGGGTGCTGGGCGATATCTTCGGCTGCCTGATCGTGTTCTCGCCGTTCTGCATCATGTACGACATCGACGAAGGGGGCTACTACGCCTTTCCCGACAAGATTTACCTGCCCCTCGAACAAAAATCGACCGGCGTTCTCCCGCCGAACTAGCCGCTGGCGGCTGCGCGAGCGCCTCGATTGTGGTATCGTGGGGCAACCGTTGCCCCTCCGCACGAGGAGAACAGCGTGACCAGACCGTGGAGCCTGTTAACCCTGCCGATCAGCCTCGCCGTCGGGCTGCCGTTGATCGCTAGCGCGGCCGATCCACCCTGCGACCGGTATCCGGCGGCCAAACAGTCGCGCTGCGCCGAAGTCTGGAAAGAACTGAATGAGGAAGACGGCCCGACCATTGCGCAATTCGGCCTGGACCAGCAGAAACGGCGGGACGAGGGGACCATCACCGCTCAGCAACACCTGGCCGAAAACATGGCTTTCATCAAGCGGTCCACGGAGAAGCGGCTCGAGCGGCTCAAGGCCCGGATGGCTAAGGAGTAGGCGTTACAACTCCGCCCCCTGTTCCTTCGCCCGAACCTTTCCCGCTGACTCCAACAAATCACGCCCCACCAGGATCGGTGCCTTAAAATGGATGGCCAGGGCGATCGAGTCGGACGAGCGGCTGTCGAAGGTTTTTACCTGATCCCTCATCGACACGGTCAGGGCCCCGTAGTACGTACCGTCCTTCAAAGTGATGACCGTGCGGAGCACTTTCCCCCCATACGCTTCGAGGATCGTATGCATCAGGTCGTGCGACATGGGGCGGGGGAGTTGCTCGCCGTTCAACGCGCCTTGAATCGACAGCGCCACCGTCATGTCCACGAAGATCGGAATGACCCGATCTTCGGCCTGGAGCAAGAGGACCGGACCATGATCCGACATCCGGACCTTGACCTCACTGATCGCGATTTGATCCGGGGACGGCGGTTGGGTTTGGCTGAAGGAGAACCCGGGGAAGCACACAAGAACGAGCACCGGCAGGCAGGAGCACATCAACCGACTGAACCGAGTCATAAGGACCTCCGTGGCTGATGACCGGGCGGGCCGTTGAAAAAGCCCTACACCGTAGATTACCGTTCTACCGCCTAGGACGCGCGCACGAACTGATTCGCCTCTTTCTCCCATCCGATTTCGGTTTCCGGCCCGTGCCCCGTCACGACCATCGTCGCGTCGTTGAGCGTGTACAGTCGCTCGCGAATCGACCGTTCGATCGCGTCGAAGTCGCCGCCCCAGAGATCCGTGCGCCCGATGCTTCCCCGAAATAGGGTGTCCCCCGTCAACACGAGATTCTCGTATGGGAGGTGGAAACTCATCGAGCCGGGCGTATGACCGGGCGTATGGATCGCGACCACGGGCACCTGCCCGACCAGGACCTTCTCTTCGTCCTGAAGCCAATAGTCCGGCGGCGGAACGGGCACGTAGGATACGCCGAACATCCGGCACTGCAGTTCAAGATTGTTCCACAGGTCGAGGTCGTCCTGGTGCAGGCAGAGCACCGCCCCTGTCGATTTTTTCAACTCGCCGGCTGCGAGGAAGTGATCGAAGTGGGCGTGCGTGTGCAGGATATAGCCGACCGTGAGTCCGAGCCGCCGCAGTTCGTGGAGAATGCGCTCGGGCGAGCCGCCGGGGTCGACCACGATGGCCTGACCGGTGACGGCATCGCCGATAATCGAACAGTTGCAACCGAGGGGTGGGACCGAAAAGGTTTGTCGAATCACCGTGCTCATGGTAGCAGCATGCTACCGTCCGGCGACCTTATAGCGCAAGCAGCGGGCCCTCTCCCCCCTCTTCCTGACTCCTGACCGTCCACACCACTTCCGTGTCGAAGATCGTCCACCCGCTTGCCTGTCGGCGGAACCACACCAGAAACCCCGCGCCCGTCCCATCCGGCCTGGGATTCTCCACGTACACCAGGGCCTGGTCGTTCCGGAACGTCCGTCCTACTCGGGAGAACGCGAGGCGATCGAGCACCGGTCCATACTGTACGAGCTCCGGAGGCATTGCGGATGAAGGGACCGCTCGGCGCACCTCGGGCTCCTCCAGGGCGTTCCCCGATACGAACCGGTACCGGGGACCGAACCGGAACCGTCCCTCCAGACGGGCAGGCTTCTGATTGGCTCCGACGAAGTCCTGGACAAGGTCAGGAGGCAGTTCGCCCCCGAAAAAACCTTGCTCCTGAAAGAATTTGATCGTGATCGGTCCGTCCTGGTCCGGCAGGAGCCGTGGTACGGTCATCCGCTCGATCACCACCAGTTGAATGTCCGAGGTCAGGAATTTTTTCTCGACGATCTGGTCGTAGAGGCCATAGTCCTCGACCGCAATGGCCTCAGCAAGGGCTCGCTCAGCCGGGGCCCCAACTGCCGCGGAGAGGACCGCGGCCACGAACGCCACAGCCGTCCTTCGAATGGCGCGCTCCATTGTGAAACGAGCATAGCCCCGAGTGAAACACAGGGTCAACCTACGTCACTCTGTCATGGACAAGTCGACGTGAGGCATGGATAATCCTCAAAAGCCTCAGGAGACACACGCATATGCCTTATCAAATGTTGCGGACTAATCGGGCCGTGGCCCTCATCGGGGCAATGGTCTTGAGTCTGATGATGCCCGGCTGCAAGCAGGACGACTCGCCGTTCAGGTCAGAAAACGAAGCCCTCAAGAAGCAGTTGGCCAAGCAGGAATCCCTGTTGAACTCGTTGCAGGATGGAAACAAGGTGATGCAGCAACAGATCGACCTTCTCAACCAGGAGCTTCGCGACGCGAAAAAAGAGACGGAAACCGCCAAAGCGGAGGCGAAGCGCCTGAGCGAGCAACTGGAAGCACAGATCGCTCAAGCCAAGCGCATCAGCGCCGACATGCAGCGGACCGCGGCGGCGCAGGCGGCCCAAAATATCAAGGTCGAGGACCAGGGCGCCCAGGTCGATACACTGCCGCGCCCCTTAACCGCGGTGACGAAAGTCGTCGAGGAGGCGCTCGCGCGCAACGGTTACCGACTGAAGGTCAGCGTCAAGACCGACCAGAAGGCGGTCTATGTAACGGAGCGCAAAGTATCGAATCCCCCTTCGCTCGAGGTGGCCGGTTTCCGCAACCAATATGTGATCGCCCTGCAAGCGCTGCCCGCGAACCTGACCAGGCTCAGCGTAAAAGCGGAGTTCGAGAAGCTGGCGCAGGGCGGGCGCCTCCTCAGCGTCAGCGCGGAAGAAACCGCCGAAATTGAGCGCCGGTTGATTGCCGAAATCAGCAAAGCCCTCGAAGCGCCGAGCAAGACCTGATGCGGCCTCACCGACTTCTCGTCCTGGCGTTGCTCTTCCTGTCAGCGATCGATTCCCTCGCCGCGGCAGCCGCAAGCGGACCCAAGCCGCCCCCGGAACTTGTGCACCACCTCACCGCCATCGCTGGGCTGGCCCAGCGCTCGCCCGTCGTCACCATCCCGGCAGGACCCTTTCTGCTCGGCAGCAAGCGCGTCGACGACGATCCCTACGGCCTCTGGACGCAGTTCGACGATACGGAGCTTCCGCAGAACCGGGTCTGGCTCGACGCCTATGAGATGGATCGCGACGAGGTGAGTCTCGGCGAGTTTCTCGCGTTCCTCCAGCAGCGGAAGGAATACCCGCCCGAAGAACTCCAAAAACTGATTTGGCACGTCATCACGATCCATTCCGTGTCGGATCAGACCCTCACCCGCTGGCCGGCCCTGTACGTCACCTGGCAGGAGGCCATGGACTTTTGCGCGGCGCACGGCAAGCGGCTCCCAACCGAGGCGGAATGGGAGAAGGCGGCACGGGGCCCGGAAGGGAATCTGTTTCCGTGGGGGGACGCGGCGCCGGACAACCAGCGCGCCATGTTCGGCCAGCATCACGTGCACGAAATCCCGATCCTGGCCGCCGTGGACTCTCTGGAGCAGGGCCGGAGCCCGTACGGACTCCGGCATATGGCGGGCAATGTCGCCGAGTGGGTGCAGGACTGGTTCGGTTTCGATTATTACGCCTACATGCCGGAGCGCAACCCACCCGGGCCTCCGAGCGGCCGCTACAAGGGCCTGCGGGGCGGGTCATGGAAGAGCAAATCCATCATGTTGCGCACCGCCACACGAAGCGGCGCTCCCCCGGACCAGCGCTCGGCCACCATCGGCTTTCGTTGCGCGAAGTCATTGGCCCAGCCGGCCCCGACCGCCCCGTAGCAATCGCCCGATTTCTTGGCCGCACCCCACCCTCGTGCTAGCATTTCTTTCCTATGGCCTTGTCGACCAGCGTCCACGATCTCCGCACGCTGATCCGGTCCTGCCACGCGTTGATCGCCGTCGAGACGGTGGAGGAAGAACGGGTGTCGGCGCTGTTGCAATCAGTCGCCGCTCAGGAGCGGATGCCCCTGTTCGAATGGTCGATTACCAGGGGCCTCACCCGGCGCGACGACGGGCCGACTCTCAGCAAGATGACGGCGACCCCGCTGGCCGTCCTGCAGCATCTCCAGAGCCTGACAGTCGAGGCGATCTTCTGGCTCAAGGACCTCGCGCCGCACCTCCAGGACGCCGCCGTCGCCCGCCTGCTACGAGAAGTCGCTTCGACGTTCAGCCGTTCCCGCGCGACCTGCGTGCTCACCGGTCATCCCGTCACCCTGCCGCCCGACATCGAGAAGGCGGCCGTCCGTCTCGACCTCCGGCTGCCGGACCAGAACGAGCTGAAGGCCATGCTCCATAGCGTGCTGGAATCACTCGCTCCACGGACTTCGCTCAGCCGGCCCAGATCGACCACCGTCGTGCAGGGCATGCTCGGCTCGATCGCCGACGGGAACCCGACACCGATCGGCCCGTCCGTGAAGGAGCTCGACGCCATCCTCCGCGCGTTGCAAGGACTCACGCTCCATCAGGCGCGCCAGGTCGTCGCGCAATGCATCGTCGAAGACGGCAGGCTCTCAGCCGACGATGTGCAGAGTATCCTGAAGCGCAAGGTGCAGGCCATCAAGGACGGCGGCCTGCTCGAGTACTATCCTCTCGAGGACAACCGGTTCGAGTTGGGCGGATTCGCCAAGCTGAAGGCCTGGCTGGAACGGGCCAGAGTCGGATTCACCCCGGAAGCCAAAGCGCTCAATCTGACGCCACCCCGAGGCATCATGCTGGTCGGCGTGCCGGGCTGCGGCAAATCGCTCGCCGCAAAAGCCATCGCGCGAGAATGGCAACTCCCGCTGCTGAAGCTCGACGCCGGGCGGCTGTTCGACAAGTTCATCGGCGAGTCGGAAAAGAACTTTCGTAAGGCGATTGAGACGGCCGAATCGCTGGCTCCCATCGTCCTCTGGATCGACGAGATCGAAAAGGCGATGGCGGCCGGCGGCGGCAGCGGGGAGGCCGACGCCGGATTGAGCCGCCGGCTGTTCGGTGCCTTTCTGACCTGGCTCCAGGAAAAGAAGCAGGAGGTGTTCGTCGTGGCGACCGCCAATGATCTGACCTCCCTACCTCCGGAACTGCTCCGCAAAGGCCGGTTCGACGAGATCTTCTTCGTCGATCTGCCGGACGACGAAGAACGGGAGGCGATCTGGAAGATCCATTTGGGACTCCGCAAACAAGATGCCGCGAAGTTCGACTTGATGAAAATCGTGAGCGCCAGCGACGGCTTCAGCGGTTCGGAAATCGAGCAAGCCGTCGTCGCCGCGCTGTATCGCGCCCTGCATGGGAAGACGCCGCTCACGACCGATTTGCTCATTGAAGAACTGTCCCACACGGTCCCGCTCTCCGTCACGCGACGGGAGGATATCGAGCGATTGCGGGACACGGCTGAGGGGCGGTTCGTGAACGTCCGGTGAAACCGATGCGCCTGCTGTTCATCATGGCGGCTGTGGCGATCGCGACGTTGCTGGGATGCGCCAGCCCGCCGCCGGAGCGGCCCAGCCCGGCCGGGTCAGAGACCCGACGCTGCTGCCGAGCCGCCGTTCCCACGCCGAGTCGCGCGGCCATCGTGCGGACCGCGACGAAGCTCCTCGGCGCCACGACGATCGAGAGCAGGGGCCGCCGCATCGCCTACGATTGCGCCGGCGTCACCCGCGCGATCTTCCTCGAACACGGAATCGATTTATACGACAGCGGTCCCGTCGATCCCAAAGCCAACGGCGTCCGGCTTATTTACGCTCATGTGCGCCGGCACGGCATTCTCCATCAGGGCCCGGTGGTGCATCCGGGCGATCTGGTCTTTTTCGACAATACCTGGGATTACAACGGGGACGGCAAACTGAACGACCCGCTCACCCATGTGGGCGTGGTGGAGCGGGTGGAGTCCGACGGGACAGTCGTGTTCATCAGCCGGGTCGCCGACGCGGTCGAACGGTACCGGATGAACCTCGCCCTTCCTCATGTCCATAAGGCCCAGGACGGGCGGGTACTCAACGATTATATGCGGCGCAAGCTCCCGACGGACCCGGACGAGATGGGACACCTCACCGGAGAACTCTTCGCGTTCTTCGGTACCCGCTTGGGTTCGTAACCGAGCCACCACACCCCGGCAGTGCTCTGTCACGAACAGGGCACCGCCTTCGTGTCGCTCGTTGCATCGCCCACCATCACGATGACGCAGCCCCTCGAGCCACGGCGTGGGGTTTTCGGACCGAACGTCACGGACCAGGTTTTCGCGACCGGATCGAATACTACCGCTTTCACCTCATCGTCGTGGAACGATTGGCCCAGTTCTTTCTTCGCGGCGGCCTTCGCCAAGCCGATTGCGTCCTCCTGCGACAGTCGGGCATCAGGCCATTCGGGACGGGCACGGTCCTGTTCAAGGCGAGGCCGCTCTTGCCGCTCAACCGGAATATCCGGTGGCCGTTGGAGCTGCGGGTTTACACCTCGTTCACCGGCCGGACCCGCGAGACCCGGCCAACTCATGATACAGCCGAGTGCGAGGAGCGCCGATAGACTTCTCCCCCACCCTGCGCGGCTCGACATCGTCATCCCCCAATTGTGCCGAATTCATCTACTGTTTCTTAACGGTTCGACGGTCACCCCCTCCGCTGGTAAACACCCGCACGGATATGGATATGGAAGAAACGCTGTTCGAGGAGTAGAGTAAGGGATGGCTCGACCATGGTGAGCTGGATGGTCCGACTGCTCAGAATTCTGGCCGTGACCGGCTGGCTGATAGGCCCGGTCGGGGCCAGCCTCGCCGAAGTGAGCCTTGTGCAACACCGCGATGGAACAACCGGCATCATCACGCATCTCGGCGATGATGTCGGCATCTATTCGGACCCGCACGGCAACGCCGGCCCTATCGTCGAACCGGGCAACATCCCCTCCACTCTCGCGCCGCACGGCGCCACGCATCCCAGTCTCCTGACTCCCTTCGGAACGCCTGTCCCGCCGAACAATCTGACCCCGCCTTCGGTGCTGCCCCCAACCCCTAACCGTCCGCTTATGCCTCAACAGCCACCGGCTCCTCTGACATCGGCGCCGCCGTCCGGATTCGGAACGACAGGCGGCAGTGGACGCATCGGCCGGTAGTCCATGCCCGTTCGATAGGCTCCGGCTACAGCCCTGGCTCACCAGCGCCGATAAAGAAGAACGAATCCGGCGGAACCTTGGCAGGGCAGCCTTGCGCGATGTTAGAAATGACCTGCTACAATTAATTCATGGCCGCAACCTCGAAGCAGACGCGAGCACAACATTCCAGCCCGCTCAGGAAAACCTTGGTCGACATTCGAAACGCACTGCTCGGGCTCCACAAGGCCCTGATCGTCGCCGAACAACTGACCTTCGAGCGGATCTATGGCCGGGTCGATTCAACCGGACAATTGCTGCAGCTCGTCATGAACGATCCGTGGTTTACCTGGCTGCATCCCCTCTCCAATATGGTCGTCCGGATCGACGAGTTGCTGGACGATGACGAGGAATTGACCGTAGAAGATGTGGCCGTCTTGATGACGGAAATCCGCGGGCTGATCCGTCCCTCGGAATCGGGCGACGGCTTCGGGCGCAGTTACTATGAAGCGTTGCAGCGGGCACCCGACGTCGTGATGGCCCATTGCGAAGTGAAAAAGCTCCTCACTCTCCCCGCCTTGTAGAAGCCGAATCGGCCGGTCCCTGAGGACCGGTACGCCCCGTGACTCCGGCACGGTTCGTTGAGCCTATCCCTCAATCATCGCGACCGTCTTCCGTATCGTCGTAGTACTTCTCCCTGAAGATCGGGCAAAGTCCTTTGGCTTGGACGATGGCAGTCACGTCTTCGATCATACCGCTGTTGCCGCAGAGATAGACGGCAAGCCGCTTCACGTCGGTCACCTGCTCCGCGACCAGGTGAGTCACTCTCCCTGTGGGTCCGGTCCATCCTGGCTCGGGACGGGAGAGCGTCGTGATAAACGAGAATTCCGGATGCTGCCGCCGTAACTCGGCAAGCTCTTCCTGATAATAGAGGTCCCGCTGGCTGCGCAGCCCCCACAGCAGAGTGGCCCGTTGGGGCACGGGACGTTCGGCATTGGCCAGAAGCATCGAGCGGATCGGCGCGATGCCGGTGCCCGTGGCGACGAACAACAGATCGCGCGAAGGATCGTCCCGCAGATAGAAGTGTCCGGCCGGGCCGGAAAAACTCGTCGAGTCGCCTTCCCGAAGACTGAATAAATAGGTCGAACCAGGCCCTCCTGGGACGAGATTCAGGAGGAGAGAAATCTGATGCCGAACGTTGGGCGACGACGCAATGGAGTAGGGCCTCGTCACAGTCCGGCCCGTCCGCGCATTCGGCACCTCGAACGACACGAACTGGCCAGCTTGAAATCGAATCTCGCCGGGATCGATCAGAACAAAGTCGATCTGTCGCACGTCGTGGGTCAATTGCTCGACCTTCGCGACCTTTGCACTAAAACGTTGGACCGGGCTCACCGGATGCTGCCTCCACGACGAGTCCCGTCATCATACCAAACGGCACAGCCAATGGTTTCGAAGGAGAGCCCGCTTGTCCATGCGATTCAGGTTGATTCGTGCCACTGGATCATGTGCCTGAGCGTCTTAGCGTTCTCCACCGCATGGCCCAACGCGTCGTTATTGAAGTAGGCATAGACGTCCAACCCGTCGCGCAAATAACGCCTGATCCGCCTGGCCTCTTTCGCCAATTCCGTGTCTGTGTACTTCGACGCAAACAGCTCGGTGCGGCCGTGGTAACGGATGTACACGAAATCAGCGGTTACTTCATCCCGCCGCGGATACCGCGGCGAATCGGCGATGCAGAGCGCCGCATGATGCCGGCGGAGCAGTCCGTACATCGCCTCTGTGAACCAGGACTCATGGCGAAACTCGAAGGCCAGCCGCAGAGGATGAGACGTTGGGGCAGGTCGCCGCGCGATCCTCAGGAAGGTCGTCAGGGCTCTGCGATCGCGACGCCACGACGGCGGGAACTGGAGCAGAATCGGTCCGAGGTGCGGTCCCAGCGCCAGCCCGTTCCGGACGAAGGTCTTCCACGCCTCGTCCACGTCAATGAGGCGCTTCACGTGGGTGATGAACCGGCTGGCCTTGAGCGCGAAGACGAAATCTTCCGGGACCTGGGCCGCCCACCGCTCGTAGGTGCTTGGCCGAGGCAGGTGGTAGAAGGAATAATTGACTTCGGTCGTGCCGAAGACCCTGGCGTAGAACTCGAGATACTGCTTGCTCGGCAGGTCGTCCGGATAGAAGCTGCCTTTCCAACTTGAATAGGCCCAGCCGGAGGTGCCGAGGAAGAGGCGTGCCATGCTCACCCCGGTCAGGAGGGGGAAAAGCGGATCACTTCACACGATCTGCGAACAGGGCCAGGTGAACACACGAATGGAGGGTTTCTGCCAACCCGGATGCTTCGTGGCCTCCTCGCACCAGGCCTTCACGGCCTTCGAAACGCGCGCTGTATAATCGTCGTCGAGAGAGACGAGAATGACCGAATTCGTCCCGGGATAGAAGGCCAGCCCTTCAGCAGGCCCTGTCTGGCCGTAGCCGACCGTCTCATTCACTTCCGTGAACGCCCTCACATCGCACTGATGCAGCAGCTCATGCACTCGTTCCTTCAGTGATGAACGAAAAACGATCATCAGCATTTGCATGGCCAGCCTCTACAGTCGCCCCTCGTCCAACTCGATCACATCGGCCCACGTGCTTACGGCTGGTAGCCCGCTCACCGGCACGCCGCGTTTGGCGGCGATCTCCTGGAGACGTCCCTGAAAACGCCGGCGCGCGGCCTCATCGTTCGGGCCGCGGGCAAGTAGCTCCCGCGACCATTGAGCGATCTCGTCATCGGACAACTTGCGCCCATGCGTGCGCACCCAGGCGAGCAATTCGTCATCCGTCCCGCCGGCCAGCACCCGCTGCTCGAAGGCCTTCCCATCGATTCCCAGAAATTCGATGAGGTACTTGTCGAATCCGACCGTGATGTAGTTGTAATCCTGAATGTAGCCTGCGTTGCGGAGCCTGATCTTGTCGATGAAGCGGCCCAGATGGGCGATGCCGCCGAGCAGGACCTTGGGGCTACGCGGATAAGTCGGTACGGCCATGATGTGTAAGGTTCGTTGAGTCGAACCATACACGCGCGCACAACAGAAGTCCAGAGAGGGCTCGCGCTTTCAGCGCCAAGCGACGCCCGCCGGACCCCATCGAGGCCATCAAGTTTCGGATGGAGCAACTGACCATGACACGCAAAGATCTTGAATCGCTGCTCGGGGGTACGGACGGGTGTCTGAATTCTGACCAAGACACGAAGCCTATCTCCGGAGATGATTCGCCGATTGCATCGGAAATTACGAATCCCGCTCGAAAGTCTCATCGGCACCGCTACCTAAACGAACAAATGGATCGACCAGCCACGCTGGCTGATGATCATGGGCTTCCGACCAGAACCGCCCTTTTTCCCTTACCCACCCTTTGACGAAACGACGCGAGCCATGCAAATCCAGCCACACTGTCTGATTGCAAGACGCGACTCCATTTGGATCGGCGCTCAAGGATGGGACAAACGGACAGTCGGCGGAGTTGAGACGGTTGGCCAGATGAAACGGCCTGCAAGCCCCTTGGGCCCTCAGCCAAAGAGTTTGTCGAGGAGTTGCTCGCGACTCATTTCGAAGTGCGTCGCCACGTCGGCCAGGATCGCTGAGAGCGTCCCGACGCGAAGCGACGCATGGTGCGGAATCGTCAGATGGTGCTCGCCGTGCTCGAAGGTGGTGAGTCGAAGATGACAGCCCGCTTGGCGAGTGATCGAATAGCCGAGCTTACGAAGAACCTGGGCGAGGTCGTTTCCCGACAGATCGCGGGGAAGCCTCATACGGCGATGACTTCCTCGCGGACATGATGGAGGCGAACGACCTTCGGAGCCTTCCCTTCCTCAAAGTGACAACGAACCGCATCGCGGACTTTGCCGGATAATTCAGCCAGCGTGTCGGCCTCAGTGAAAATGGACACCCCAAGCGCACGCGCCAAGAACCCACCCTCAGGAGCTTCTTCAACCACGAAGATCAGTTCATTCATCGTCATCCCTCAACCAGGCATTCACCACCGCTAGGGCCCATCGTATGCCGGACAACGGCCGATGTCCAGACCTGCCGCATTCTCTCAGCGTCACAGGAGTCATGCGAAGCCCTGCGTTTGGCACAACCCACATGAGGGGAAACAGAAATCTGGCTCTCCCGGAAATTGTGTGGGTAACTGGATTCACGGCTTGGCATGGGGTTGGCGCCTTCGCGCTTCCCGGAGCGACCCTTCCGGACTGCTCCAGGCGGAATCCTTCTGGAATTCCCGTGGCCAGGCTCGCCGGCGAGCCTGGTGCCGTGGTCAGTTCCAGCGTTCCTCCCCGGACCAGTCTCGGTGGGGCCCCGCTCCTCGAGCGAAGTCAGCGCCAACTCCATGCCAAGCCAGTCGGGACCCACACGATTCCCTGATGAGCCGGATTTTCTATTATCACAAGAATAGAACCTATCTCAAAATCGAAGGTCGATGTCCCGAACGAGTGCAGACTTGTGATACCGAGAAACCAAGACACGTGTTTTCGGCCCGACTCGATCCTTTCCGATGCGCACGGCTAGGCGTTGAGATACCGATCTCCCTAAAAATCGATTTTGAGATAGGTTCTAGGGATAGGGAAAATGGGACAAAGCACTTCGCCTGCGGAGGAAGCCAGTCCCCTATTTGACCGATAGCTTTGAAGATCTTCCCGCGCTCAGGTACTGATGGATGCCCGCGGCCATCTTGCGGCCTTCGGCGATTGCCCAGACGATAAGCGAGGCGCCGCGCTTGGTGTCGCCGCCGGCGAAGACGCCGTCGAGGTTGGTCATGAAGTTCTCGTCCACCGCCACCGCGCCACGTTGGTCGTACTTGACGCCCAAGCTGTCGAGCAGGCCGTTCTTGACCGGTCCGGTGAAGCCCATGGCGAGCAGCACCAGATCCACATCCATCTCGAACTCGGTATTCGGAATCGGCGTGAACTTCCCGTTCTCGAAGTGCACGCGGTGGGCGTGCAACTTCGTGACGTGACCGTTGTGGCCGGTGAACTTGGTGGTGGACACACTCCACCGCCGGTCGCAGCCCTCTTCATGCGCGTGCGACGTGCGAAGTTGCATCGGCCAGAGCGGCCACGGAGTGGATTCCGCGCGGGTGGGCGGCGGCTGAGGCAGCAATTCGAACTGGTGCGCTTCCACGCATCCCTGCCGGTGTGCGGTGCCGAGACAGTCGGATCCCGTATCGCCGCCGCCGATGATGACGACGCGCTTGCCCTTGGCGGTGATCGGCTCCTCCGCAATGGGAATACCCGCGTTACGCTTGTTCTGCTGCGTGAGGTATTCCATCGCCAGATGCACGCCCTTCAGCTCACGTCCCGGAACCGGCAGATCCCGTGCCTGCTCGGCACCCATCGTCAGACCAATCGCGTCGAACTGGGCCCGCAATTGCTCCCCGGTGATATCCTTCCCGACGGTGACGCCGGTTTTGAACTCCACCCCTTCGGCCTTCATTTGTTCCAGCCGCCGGTCGATGACCCACTTCTCCATTTTGAAATCCGGAATACCGTAGCGGAGCAACCCGCCGATACGGTCGGCTTTTTCGAACACCGTCACGCGATGGCCGGCGCGCGCCAACTGCTGCGCCGCCGCCAGGCCTGCTGGGCCTGATCCGACAATCGCCACGGTCTTGCCCGTCGACACGACCGGCAGGATGGGCGTCACGAGGCCTTCGTTGAATCCCCGGTCGATGATGTTCCACTCGATGATGCGGATGGCCACCGGATCGTCGTTGATGCCGAGCACGCAGGCGCCTTCGCAGGGCGCGGGACAGAGCCGGCCGGTAAATTCCGGGAAATTGTTGGTCGTGTGCAGCGCCTTGAGCGCGTCCTTCCAGCGACCGCGATAGACGAGATCGTTCCATTCGGGGATCAAGTTCACGACGGGGCAGCCCGTGGTCCCCTGGCAGAACGGCACGCCGCAATCCATGCAGCGTGCGCCCTGGACCTTGAGCTTGTCCTCGGACATGGGCTCGTACATCTCCTTCCAGTCGAGCACCCGTAGCTCGACCGGCCTGCGCTTCGGTCCCTCGCGGGCGTATTTCATGAAGCCCTTCGGATCGCCCATGTTCCTCTCAAAAATCTGCCAATCGTCATTCGCCACGCGTCATTCGGTCGACCGGGTGGCATTTGACGCTTGACGCTTTACGCTTTGGCTACCGCTTTCTTCTTCCGCTCTTCGATGACCCGCTTGTAATCGACCGGCATCACTTTGACGAACGACGGCAACATGGCGTCGAAGGAATCGAGGACCTGTTTGGCCTTGCGACTGCCGGTGTACAGGAAGTGCTTGGCGATCAAGTCGTGCAGCAATTGTTTGTCCTCTTTCGTGGTCACCTGCTCGAGTTCGACCATGCCTGTATTGCATCGGCCCTGGAACTTGCCGAGTTCGTCCAGGACGAACGCGACGCCGCCCGACATGCCGGCGGCGAAGTTGCGCCCCGTCCGACCAAGCACCACGACCACTCCGCCGGTCATGTACTCGCACCCGTGGTCGCCCGTGCCCTCGACGACCGCGTGCGCCCCGCTGTTCCGCACGGCGAACCGCTCGCCCGCCATCCCGTAGAAGTAGGCCTCGCCCTGCGTCGCGCCGTAGAGCGACGTGTTGCCGATCAGGATCGTCTCCTCCGGATTGTAGAGGATGTCTTTCGGCGGGAACACGATGATCTTGCCGCCCGACAGCCCTTTGCCGATGTAGTCGTTGGACTCGCCTTCGAGCGTCAACGTGATGCCCTTCACGAGGAAGGCGCCGAACGACTGGCCGGCTGAGCCGGTGAACTTGATGGAAATGGTGTCCTCCGGCAACCCATCCGGCCCGTACTTCTTGGCGATCTTGCTCGACAGCATCGTGCCGGTCGTCCGGTTCACGTTCCGAATGGGCAGGTCGAGTTTCACCTTTTCGCCCTTCTCGATGGCCGGCCGGCAAAGCTCGACCAGCTTGTTGTCGAGAATGTCCGCCAACCCATGATCCTGTTTCTGCACGCAATAGCGCGCTACCTTCGGCCCCGCGTCCGGCATCGTCAGCAGAGGCGTGAGGTCGAGGCCCTTCGCTTTCCAATGGTCCACCGCCTTGGTGATCTTCAGCTTGTCCACCCGACCGACCATTTCGTTGATCGTCCGGAAGCCGAGCTTGGCCATGAGCTGACGCGCTTCCTCCGCGACGAAGAACAGGTAGTTCACGATGTGCTCCGGCTTGCCGGTGAATTTCTTGCGGAGTTCAGGGTCCTGCGTGGCGATGCCGACCGGACAGGTATTCAGATGGCACTTGCGCATCATGATGCAGCCTTCGACGATCAGCGGCGCGGTCGCGAATCCATACTCTTCCGCGCCCAGGAGCGTGGCAATGACGACATCGCGCCCGGTTTTCAACTGCCCGTCGGTTTCGACGCGGATGCGGCCGCGCAGGTCGTTGAGGACCAGTGTTTGATGGGTCTCGGCCAGCCCAAGCTCCCAGGGAATACCCGCGTATTTGATCGACGACAGCGGCGACGCACCGGTGCCGCCGGAGTCCCCGCTGATGAGCACTTTGTCCGCGTGCGCCTTGGCCACGCCGGCCGCGACGGTCCCGACGCCGACTTCCGCCACCAGTTTCACGGACACTGCGGCGTCCGGGTTCGAGTTTTTGAGGTCGAAGATCAACTGGGCCAGGTCCTCGATCGAATAGATGTCGTGGTGCGGCGGCGGCGAGATCAACTGGACACCGGGTGTGGAATAGCGCAGCCGCGCGATGGTCTCGTCGACCTTGTGCCCCGGCAACTGTCCGCCCTCGCCTGGCTTGGCGCCCTGCGCCATCTTGATCTGCAGCTCGCGCGCGTTGACGAGGTAGTGGGTCGTCACGCCGAAGCGCGCCGACGCCACCTGCTTGATGTAGCTGTTTTTGGAATCGCCGTTCGGCAGCGGCTTGAACCGTTCCGGGTCTTCGCCGCCCTCGCCGGTATTGCTCTTGCCGCCGAGCCGGTTCATCGCGATCGCCAGCGTCTCGTGCGCTTCCTTGCTGATCGAACCGAAGGACATCGCGCCGGTGTTGAAGCGCTTGACGATTTCGCTGGCCGGCTCCACCTCGTCCAGCGGAATCGGTTGCGGCGCAAACTTGAAGTCGAGCAGGCCGCGCAAGTTGGACCGCCGCTTGCTCTCGTCGTTCACCAGCTCGGCAAACTCGGCATAGGTCTTCGGATCGTTCGAGCGGCTGGCATGTTGCAGTTTATAGATCGTGTCGGGATTCCAGTTGTGGTGCTCCCCCTGGATGCGGTAGTGGACCTCGCCGCCGAAATCAAGCTGCCGGATCGGCGTCGGCTCGTAGGCCACACGATGCCGCCGCAGGGTCTCCTCGCCGATCTCGCGAATGCCAACGCCTTCAATGCGCGACGGTGTACCGGTGAAATAGCGGTCGATCAGCTCGCGGTTCAAGCCAATGGCCTCGAAAATCTGCGCGCCGCAGTAGGACTGCACCGTGGAGATTCCCATCTTGGAGAAGATTTTGAGCAGGCCCTTGTTGATCGCCTTGATGAACTTGCCCTCCGCCGTCTGCGCGTCGAGCCCCTCCGGCAGGTAGTTGTCGCGCTCCATGTCCACGATCGATTCGAACACCAGATAGGGATTGATCGTCCCGGCGCCGTAGCCGATCAGGCAGGCGAAGTGGTGCACGTCACGCGGTTCGCCGGTTTCCAGGATGAGGCCGACTTCGGTTCTCGTACACTCGCGCACGAGATGGTGGTGGACCGCCGAGATGCCGAGAAGGCTCGGAATCGGCGCCCAGT
>CAYULI010000050.1:0-19856 GCA_964445795.1 uncultured Nitrospira sp.
GAGATCTCCGAAACGATACAGGGCCTGTGCCAGTCTGAGGCGATCCTCTGCGCTGTCCGGAGCGACTCGGACAGCCCCGCGCAATTCGTTCAGTTGAGATATGGCATCCGCCTGTTCGGTCGGCGACAGGTCAGGGTGCAGATATTCTTCCGGGCGAGTCGCTGCAGCCGGAGGTGCTTCCCGGTCATCAGATGATGCCGGCGCGATCTGAGAGTCGGCCGCCGGGACTGTGGATTGGGGACGGGCGGGCTCGGCCGTGAGTGACGCGAGGATGAGGGTCACGAGCACCAATCGACGACGCATTGGCAACCTGGGACCCTCCGAGGCCGGATGGTTACACGGCGAGCAAAATTATACCATCGAATCCGTCTCTGGCGGATGGCGACGATCACGTGGCTAGGAGCGGAGATTCGTTTGTTATCGGGATTTCTGAATGGCCTGCCGGACTCGTTCGAGGTCGGATTGCAGGGCCGGACCCGAGAGCCGAACCGGCTCGTGCTGCACGCGCCAGGCCGGTTCCAGCGGAGCCGGATCGGTCGCCAGTCGGGGAATCAGGTGCCAATGGAGGTGGGGGAGCTGATTGCCCAGGAGCTCATAGTTGATTTTTCTCGCCTCGAAGAGATGCGCCAGAACCTTGGCGACCAGCGTGACTTCCTCCATCAGTTGGGCCCGTTCCGTCGGCGCCAGATGGAAGAGCTCCGTGGCATGGCGCTGAAACACCACGACGGTCCATCCGGGGAAGAACTGGTCGTCGTGCAAGTAGGCTCTTGAGATCCCGAGATCGGCCAGGAAGTGATCAGCCCTCGGCCAGGTCCCTTGGCAGGCCTTGCAGGCGGGGTCGCTCATGGTTGATTCGCCTTGCGCCACTCTTCCTCTGTCAGGATGCCCTTCTTGATCAACAGTTGAATCAGCTTGTCGACCGCGTTGCGGTTGGCCGCGGCGGGCGGGGTGGCGGCCGGCGGTCCGGACGGCTGCGGGGCTTCGGTGTGCCGTTGGTCCGGCGCAGGCTGGCGTTTCAGCCCATAGACTTTGAAGTGAGGGGTGAACACCGCGAGATAATCCTTGTTCCGCAGGCGTAGGCTCGCCGGGCGGCTGTCCGTTTGCGGCGCGAGATCGGGCCCGTTCCCAGGCGGGACGCGGAAGAAGGCCTTGCCGTCGTCGGTCTCACCGTCCTGTCCCAGCACTTCGAACCGACTGAGAAAGGGTTCGCCCTTAAGGGCTTCCCGGTCTTCCCCGGCTAGGTTCGTGATCTTGTCGAGCACGATGATGAGCGACTCGCCGGCGATGGGATCGGGCGACAGGTTCCTCACCGCGACGTCATAGCGATACTCGCTGCTGAAATTGTCGCGCCCCTTGAGGGTGACAATCACGTTGACACGGCCTGTCAGTTCGGTGAGATTGTCCAGCGGGCCAGCCGCGCCCGCGACCGGGAGCGCCAAGAAAATCGCGCCGACGAGGAGGCACCGCAAGAAGGTCGATGTCGTCACATCAGCCTCCTGAGATGAACGGATGGACACCACCGCGCCGCACGGTGCAGCATAGCAAAGTTCGCGCAATTGGGCGAGCGCGCGCGTTCCTCCGCCTTGACACCCCGTTTGACTCGACGATATTCTGCCGGGCGGGTCCCGCTTCTCACCAGGACATTGTGTCGCCTTGCGTAGCTGCGTTCTTGGCCCATCGGCGCCGTTACTCCTCCCCCGCCATCTGGTGGCCGGGCTGATGCAGCTGTACGACTACCCCCATCCAAAGCGGAATGGGCGACTGATTCGTGGCTACGACCGTCCGCACGCGGTGCGCACGGCCCGGATGTGTGCTGCGGTGGCCGCGCGCTTAGGACATCCGGAGGACCGAGTCCGGTCCTATCAGATCGCCTGTCTGTTGCACGATCTGGGGCGGGCCGGGCTCGACCGCCGACTGTTCGGAGCAATTTGGTCCTGGGCGAAGGAACGCGGCATCCCCACGAGGCCGCGAGAATGGCGGGCCGTCCATCCGAAGACTCGATATGGACGGGAAACCGAGGCTTTCCTCTCGATGTACCGCCACGATTTGGAAAAGGCCGGCATCGTGATGGACCGCTGGGCGGTCGAGCAGGTCGAAATGAGGCTTGGCTATGCGCGACGGCTTGTACGGCGGCTGCGAGCGGTGAAGCCGGCGATCGAGAGACTCGGCGTCATATGGCGTCCCTGGATGCAGTCGATCATGCTCTACTACTATTACCCCGAACGGCTGAGGGCTGCGCAACCCTGGGTGAAGCAATTGGCGGAAATCCTGGTGGCCTGCGAACAGTTCGAGGCCTACAGCAACCGCCGACGCGGCCGCGACTACTATGTGCGGCGGAAAGAGACCGTGGCCGACGCCTTCGCGTACCTTGACAAACTGGTGCAGGACGGTCTCGTAAGCGCAGAGGTCATGGAAGCGCTTCGCACGCTGGCCGGCGAAGGAACGTTTGACGCCCTTCTCGAAGAGGCGCGCGGCGGGCCGTTGACGCAGCGGGAGCGGCGGTATTTGCGCGGGCTTGCGGCGGGAGACGGCCGATGGCGGTGAAGACCGTTCCCTTTCGCGTGGAGATGGCGGGGGATACCCAGATCGAGAACATCACCAAAACTGTCGCCGATGCGGTGGCCGGTGCCGACCTGCGCGCCGGCATCGTGACCGTCTTCGTGAAGCACACGACCGCGTCGGTCATGATCATTGAGGACGAACCCGGCATTCGGGCCGACACGAAGACGTTCTGGGACCGCGTCGTACCAGCCGATCCGCGCTGGCAGCACAATGCGAGAAATCCCGGTGAAGACAACGGCCACAGCCATTTGCGCGGACAGCTCCAGGGGCCGTCGGTGACCGTGCCGTTCTCCGATCGCGCGCTATCGCTGGGCACTTGGCAGCAGATCGTGATCGTCGATTTCGACACGCGGCCGCGCGCACGCGACCTGATTCTCCAAATCGTCGGCGAGTAGCAGGATGACCTGGACACGAATTCTCCCGATTGGCGCCGCAGCCGTTTGTGTCGTCTATCTGCTGAACAGTCCGTTCACCGGTGCGCTCGAATGGGGTCGGCCCCTCGGCGCGGGCTACGATGGTCCCGAAGGGAAGCCGCGTCCCGTGACGCCGGCGCCGGCGGAGCTCAGTCCCGACGAACGGGCGACGATCGCCGTCTTCGAGCGCGCCGCTAAGTCGGTCGTCTTCATCGCCAATACGGCAATTCAGCGGGATATCTGGTCGTTTAACGTGATGGAAGTTCCGCAGGGATCGGGGACCGGCTTCGTCTGGAACAAGCAGGGCCACATCGTCACCAACTTCCACGTCATTTACGGGGCAGACGCGATCAAGGTCACGCTGGCCGACCGCAGCGAACATCAGGCCAAATTGATCGGAGTCGATCCGGATCATGACCTGGCAGTGCTGCAGATTCGGGCGCCGGATCACATGCTGGAGCCGCTGGCGGTCGGCAGTTCGCACGACCTGCGCGTGGGACAGAAGGTCCTGGCGATCGGCAATCCGTTCGGGCTCGATCATACGTTGACCACCGGCGTCGTCAGCGCCTTGGGCCGAACCATCAAGTCGGTGTCGAACCGCACGATCGAGGGTGTGATTCAAACCGACGCCGCGATCAATCCGGGCAACTCGGGGGGACCGTTGCTCGACAGCAGCGGGCGTTTGATCGGCGTGAACACTCAGATCGTGAGCCCGAGCGGAGCGTTCGCAGGCATCGGGTTTGCCGTACCGGTGGACACGGTGAATCGCGTCGTGCCGGAGCTGATCAAGCACGGAAAGATCATCCAGCCCGGGTTGGGGGTGTCATTGGTTCCCGATTCGATGGCCCGCCGTTGGGGTATTCGGGGATTAATCATCGGCAAGGTGGCACGCGGCAGCAGCGCCGATCGCGCGGGTCTGCGAGGAGCCCGTGAAACCGTGACCGGCCGCATCGAACTCGGCGACATCATCGTGGCCGTCGACGGTCAACCGGTCGAAACGGTCGATGACATGATGGACATTATGGAAAGGCATAAGGTCGGCGACCGCGTGACCGTCGAGGTGCTCCGCAACAATAAGCGGGTGGCGATCGAGGTGACGCTCCAGGCTGTCAACTAGCTTCAACTAGCTGTGGCGGGGCTTGCACGGACGGCGAAGAGTCTGTGCTAAGATGCCACAAAGGTCTGGGTGCCCGCGCCATCCCACTGTGAACGGGCACAGAAAGCCTTCATGAGCGATCATCGCAAGACCGATAATCGACAGCCTCCGTCCGGCGACGGCAGCGCCCGGGAGGCCGGCCAGCGCGAGACCGGAGCCGACCCGCTCGAACTGATCGAGCAATGTCTCGCCTCGTTTTCCGACGACGATCCGCGCCGGAAGATCCTCTACAAGCTGCGGCACGCGGTCGTGCTGAATACGGCTGCCCTGCAGCAGCGCGAGGCCGAGTTCAAGAAGATCAGCGAGGTCGTAGCCAAGCTGACGGCGCCGGCGAATCGCATCGGGACCTTGCTGGAGATTCCGGCGGAGGGGCTCGCCCGCATTCTGGTCGGCGGCGCCGAATACTACGCCAACGTCGATCCGCGAGTGTCCGCGACCGACCTCAAGATCGGGACACAGGTTCTGGTGAACGAAGCCTACGCGGTCATCAAGGCGCTGGGATACGACCGGAACGGGCCCATCTTGAAGCTGGCCGAAGCGATGGCCGACGGCCGGTTGCGTTTCGAGCAGGAAATGGGTCGCCAATCGGTGATCCTGCAGCGATCAAGCGACCTCATCGGTGCGGAACTCAAACCGGGCGACGAGATCCGCATCGATCCGAGCCATCGGATCGCCCTGGAGAAGCTCCAAGACCGCAAGGCGAGCAAGCACGTCCTCGACGAAGTGCCGACCGTCACGTGGCGACAGATCGGCGGGCAGAGCGAGGCGATCGCCGCCATCCGCAAAGCCATCGAGTTTCCGCTGCTCCATGCGGAGACGTTCGAGCGGTTCAAGTTTACGCAGCCGAAGGGGTTTCTGCTGTATGGCCCGCCCGGATGTGGAAAGACGCTCATCGGGCAGGCGGCGGCCGGGAGCCTGGCGAAGCTGGTGAGCGAGGCGAAGGCCAGCGGCTCCGATCAACGGCCGCCGGTGACCGGCGGGGTGTTTCTTCACGTGAAAGGCCCCGAGATTCTGAATATGTGGCTGGGTGAGTCCGAGCGGATGGTCAGAGACCTGTTCGCCCAGGCGCGCGCCCGCCGGAAAGAAGGCGCGCTGCCGTTCATTTTTATCGACGAGGCGGAATCCGTCCTCGGGACGCGCCGGGTGATGCGGTCGTTCAACATCTCCAATACGCTGGTGCCGATGTTCTGCAGCGAGATGGACGGCATCGAATCGTTGCGCGACGTGGTCATTATTCTGGCCTCCAACCGCCCCGACTTGATCGACCCGGCCGTGCTCCGTCCGGGGCGTATCGATCGTAAGATCAAAGTGGCGCGACCCACGCGTGAAGCTTCGGTGGACATCCTCCGTGTCTACCTGACGGAAGAGCTGCCGCTCGACTCTGCGCTGGTGGCGGAACGGGGCGGTCAGAAGACGGGCGTGCTTGCCGCTCTCATCGACGACGTGGTGGATGCGATTTTCAAGCGGACCGACGACACTCGACTCCTCTCCATCCGTCTCCGCAATGGGCAGACGAAGGTCCTCTATCGCGGCGATCTCGTCAGCGGCGCCATTCTGTCCTCCATCGTCCAGCGGGCGAAGGAAAAGGTGATCGACCGCACGATCCAGACCGGCCGACCGGCCGGGCTCACGGCCGGCGATCTCTTGGACGCCGTGTCGGAAGAATTCCGCGAGGGCGAGATGCTCCCGCCGGATGATGCGGCCGAAGAATGGCTCAAACTCTTGGACCATCATCCGGAGCAGGTCGTCGGTATTTCGTCGTTCCGCCGCGGGCGGCAGACCGACGAGCGGCTGGTGAACCAGATCGTCTAGGAGTCCAAAGCCAAGACCTCGCAGCGTCGTCAAGTCCGAGGTCGCAACGTACTGACTTGAACGCGTTCGACTCGACGACAAGTCCGACCATGCGCCTGTTCGGAATCGAAACCGAGTACGGCATCACACGAGACGACCTGGAACAGCCCGATCCGGTCGTCGAATCGATGGAATTGGTGCGCGCGCATCTCACGGCCTCCTTCGAGCGGCGGTGGGATTATGCCGGCGAGGATCCCCACGAAGACGCCAGAGGGTTCCGGGTGTCCGGACTGGCGCAGGACAAGGAAGAAGACGAGTTCTCGAAAGCCGACGCGCACCGGCCGTTCTCCTTCCACGAGATGAAGAGCGACCTCGTCTTGCCGAACGGCGCGCGCTTCTACAATGACCATACGCATCCCGAGTACTCGACGCCGGAATGCCGGACGCTCAAAGATCTCGTCGCGCACGATCGGGCCGGCGAGCGTCTCGTGCAGCGGGCGGCGGATCGCCGGAACAAGGCGCTCGGCGGTCCGCACGTCCGGCTCTATAAGAACAACACGGATTTCCACGGCCACAGCTACGGATGTCACGACAACTATCTGGTGCCGCGCGCGATTCCCTTTCCCCGACTGGTCGCGGGGCTCCTGCCGTTTTTGATCAGTCGGCAGATCATCGCCGGAGCGGGGAAAGTCGGCATCGAGGCGCAGGAGTCCGGCTTTGTTCCCGGAGCCTTCCAACTCTCGCAGCGGGCCGATTTCATAGAAACTGAGTTGGGCGTTGACACGATGTATAACCGGCCCCTCTTGAACACACGAGACGAGCCGCATGCGGACCGACGCAAGTACCGGCGGCTGCATCTGATCGTCGGCGATGCGAACATGTGCGAGTATGCGACCGCGCTCAAGATCGGGACGACCGACCTGGTGATCGAGGTGATCGAACGGGGGGCGGCGCCCGTGATTGATCTGGAACAGCCGGTGGCCGCAGTGAAACAGGTTTCGCGCGACCCCGACCTCAAGGCGACGGTGCGCCGCACGAATGGTCGTACGATTTCGGGATTGGAGATCCAGGAGGCGTATTACCTGGCGACGCAACGCGCGTTGGCCGGCTCCGATGCCGAATCGGACTGGGTGCTGCATGAATGGGGCAACACGCTGCGTCTGCTGAGCCAAGATCGAAGAGCCCTCGTCGGCAAACTTGATTGGGTGACGAAATTGTGGCTGCTGGAGACCTTCGTCCGAGAAGAGCGGGTCGGCTGGGACGATCCGTGGTTGGCAAGCCTAGACCTGGAGTATCACAACGTGAATCCCGACCACGGCCTGTATCTAGGGCTGGAAGCCGACGGCAAGGTCTGGCGGATGACGACGGAATCCGACGTCGAGCAGGCGTTGTCGCACGGCCCTGCCGATACGCGGGGAGGGCTTCGCGGTCTGTGCGTTCGCCGGTTTCCGGATCAGATCGCAGGGATACAATGGGAGCGGATTCGGTTTTCCGGCGGATTGATGCCGAAGGTTCTTGAGATGGACGACCTCTTCGACCCTGAAGAGGTGAACGCCTGTGCAGCGATTTTCGCGGCCGCCGCGTCGCCCGCCGAGGCGCTGGCGGCGTGGCAGGCCAGAAAGGATACGTCATCATGACTGACCTCACGATGCCCGAACGACGGGAGGGACCGATCGACCCGATGCCGAAGTCGCCGCGTCCGTCGGAAGAGGACGACGGTCCGCGTCGCCCGGAGACCGGTTCGCCGGACAAGGATAATCTGCTCAAGCGGATGCGAAGAGTCGATCCCAAGCAAGCCGAGCGATACAGACAACGAACAGGAGAATAATCGTCATTGGTCAACCGTCGTACGTCAAGCGAAGAAGAAACCGCTTTTATCGAATTCCCAAATGATCGACGACTGACGGTTGACGATTCACGGAGAAAAATGGGGATGCAAGGAGATTTCTTTCAATTGCTCAAAGAGCAAGGCTACACATTGGGAAGTCCTGGCCAGGTTGGAAATGGTCAGGACGTGACGACAGCCACCACCATCCTTGCCTTCAAGTACCGGGACGGTGTCCTGGTGGCCGGCGATCGACGGGCGACGGCCGGCAACATGGTCATGTACGACCGGACGGACAAGGTCCTGGAAATCGACCGACATAGCGTCATGGCCATCGCTGGGGTGCCGGCGACGGCTTACGAAATGGCGCGCATTCTGGAGCATTCATTCAAGTACTATCGACGGACGCAGCTTCAAGAGTTGAGCTTTGAGGGGAAGCTGCGCGCCCTGTCCAAGTTGCTCAAAGAGAATGTCGCGGCGGCGCTGGCCGGAACCGGCGCGGTGGCTCCGATCTTCGCGGGTTACGATTTCGAACAGACCGAGGCGAAGATTTATTTTTACGACATTTTGGGGGCCGAGTTCGAAGGGGTGGAATATGCCGTCTCCGGGTCTGGCTCGCCCACCATTCGCGGGATTCTGCATTATCTGAATACCTGGGGCGATCAGCCCTTGGGTGCATTGTCTGAGGAACAGGCGACGATTCAGGCGCTCCGGTTGCTCACCAGCGCGGCGGAGTTCGATTCGGCCACAGGGGGAGTAAACCGCGACGCGAACCTCTACCCTGTGATCAAGTTCATCACCGCCGGGGGCGTCAGGACGATGCCGGATACACAGTTACGATCCCTATTCGAGTCAAAAGTGGCCAAGGGAAGTTGAACAGTGCGATCTCTAAACGAATATTCAACATCCGGTCCGGTACGGGTGGCGCCTCATGTATGAAGAGCCGTATAAGTGGGTCGAGGCGGTTGGCAACCGTCGGCAATATTTGGATGAGCAGTTCAAGCAGGGCAGCCCGGTGGTGGCTGTTGCCTATGAAGCCGGGATACTGTTGCTGACGGTCAGCAAGGGCACCCCCAAGCTGTACGAGATCTACGACCGGCTGGCGCTGGGCGGGATGGGCCATCCCGCCGATCTGGAAAAGCTGCGCTTCAGCCTGTTGGAGATGGCGCACGTCGAGGGATTCAACCGCTCTCCGGTCGATGTCACGGGAAGCCGCCTCGTCAAGTACGGGATCGCCCCGGTGATCAAGCAGGCGTTCGAAGAAGTGTTTAAGGCGCCATTCATCGTCAAAATTCTGCTCGCGGAACTGGGGCACAAGGCCGGCAAAGACACGTTTCTCACCATCAACTACGACGGGACGTTTGAGGAGGGCGGCCAGAGCGCGGTCCTGGCGGCGACCCCGGCCGTTCAGCACGACATGACCGCCTATCTCCGCCGGGAGATTCCGGTGGGGGCTCCGCTCGGGCAGGCGCTGGCCGCGTCGTTGCGCACGTGGGCGTTGGGCGACCGCGCTCAACGGCAAGCGCGCGAGGAACGCGACGCCCCCGATGAAAAGCAGCGCGGCGCTGACACGCCAGGACCGGTGGATGCCGCCATGTTGTCGGCCTATCTGCGCGAGACCCTCCCGGAGAAAACCATCGAGTGCGCCGTGCTCGACCGCGCTCAGCCCGGCTCGTCCAAGTATCGGGCGCTCACGCCGGACGAATTGGGCCGACTGCTTCCCACCGAGCTCAAGCCGGCGCTTGGGTTATAACGGACCATGCTCAACCGCATCTTCGGCCTGGAGACCGAATACGGACTTGTGATCCATCAGGATCGGCCTGATCATGCGCCGACGTGGTTCGCCCACCAGATCCGGGATCACATCTTTCGTGTTCAACGTCGCGGCGTGCTCGATCTCCACCATCGAGGCCATGACGAGCCGCCGGGGAACGGGGGCTTTCTGACGAACGCCGGCCGGATCTATCTCGACATGGGGCATCTGGAATATGCCTCGCCTGAGTGCGAAAGCCTGATCGACGTCGTGGCGTCGGATCGTGCCGGGGACCTGGTCCTCCAGCAGGCCATCGCCGAATTGGGCTGGTCCGACACCCTCTCGCTGATCAAGAACAACATCGATCATCTGACCGACGCGACGTTCGGCTCGCACGAGAACTATCTGGTGACGAGACGGTTTCCGTTCACCCGGCGGGGGCTTGCTCCGCTGGTGACGTTCCTGGTGACGCGGCAGATCTTTACTGGAGCGGGGCGCGTCGGGGCGGCGAGTCCCCAGGATGCCTGGATTCAAATGGATCGGCTTATCGTACCGCGTGCCGCGATCGGTCACGGGCAGGATGTTGCTCTCATGCCGTTTCAAATCTCGCAGCGCGCAGATCACATCGTCAACGATTTTTTCGAATGGGTGCAGCAGAACCGGGCGATCGTCAATACGCGGGACGAGCCGCTGGCGGACCCGAACCAGTACCGGCGACTGCATCTGATCATCGGCGATTCGAACATGGCCGAGTATGCGACCGCGCTCAAGCTCGGGACGACCGGGTTGGTCCTTCAGCTGATCGAGGAAGGGCATGCACCGCGCGGGCTGGATCTTGACGAACCGGTGGAAACGTTACAAGAGATTTCTCAGGACCAGCATCGACGGTGGGTGGTGCGGCTCCAGTCAGGCAAGACAATCTCCGCCATCGATATCCAGGAGCAGTTCTTGGCCGCGGCGCAGGAACATTGTCAAGGCCAGGACGAGGAGACGGATTGGGTGCTGGCGCAGTGGGAAGCTGTGCTGCACGACCTTCGCGGCGATTATGTCAGGCTGGTCGGACGGGTCGATTGGGCTTCGAAACTCTGGCTCCTCGAATCCTATCGCGAAGCTGAACAAGTCGACTGGCGCGATCCCGTGCTGAAGAGTCTGGATCTCGAGTACCACAATCTCAATCCGGAAAAGGGGCTCTACTACGGGCTGATTGAGGAAGGTCGCGCGCCGCGTCTTACGACGGACAGAGCCGTCGAGCTGGCTGCAGACCATGCACCGAAAAATACTCGGGCGTATGGGCGAGGCGAGCTGATCAAGCACTTGCTTTCCTCCAGTCCTCCAGAAAGCGACCCGTCTCGTCCGGACGAGCGGTACTTCCCGGCCTATGTGATCAATTGGTCGATTTTCCAGGTGCGAGGCCGCTCTCCGTTTCCCATGCCCGATCCCTTCAAGACCTATGTGCAAGACGTACGCGCTCACCTTGAAGATGCGCTCGCCTGATCGGTGGTCGGCTGTCGTCTAACCGGTTGTTTCTAGGACCTCATTCCGGCTGGTGCTATGCTTGTCTCCTGGGCATCGGACGGCGGCCTGTGATGTGCCGTCCAGGAGGTACAGCATGAACGCACGGAAGTGGATGATGGAGTATGGCGTAGCCATGGTGTTGACGTTTCTCATTGCGTTGATCCTCGGGCAGATTCCCCTGTTCCGGGTGACGTCGGTCGGGAAGCTGCACGCCTCCGATCTTGTCCAGTGTATCGGCTACGGGGGCTCGCTGGTGATTGCATGGCTCGGCGCGCGTCAGTTGAGGAACGATCCCCCAGAGGATTGGAAATGGCTGTTGCCGTTCCAGGGGATGATTCTGCCGCTGGCCACGCTGCTGGTCGTGAGCGTCTGCTATGGCGTGCTGCTCTACGCCATTGAGCCGTTCCTCGGCAAGTCCGGCCGAGCCATCTATAACTGGATCTTTATCGCCGCGATCGTCGCGAGCGGAGTCTGGCTCGTCCTGAGCTGGATTCGAAAGTGCGCCCCCCAGGTTGCCGCGATGGAGTCCCGCAGGCTGCGCAAAGCCGCATAACACGCCCTTCACCGGCTGCGTCGTCCCGACGCAGCCGGTTCGTCTCACCATCCGCCGAGCAGAAACTCCACGATGCGATTCTCCGCCCAGTAGGAATCTTCTTCGTTGCGGCTTCGCTGAAAAAAGCCGCAGTGGCCGCCGTGCGGCGGCGCGACCAGCCGGATTCTCGGGTGACGCCGGACCGACGGCGCCGTGAACATCGCATAAGGAATGAAGGGATCGTCCTGCGCGGTGATAATCAACGCGGGAACGGCAACGGCATCGAGGGTGTGACGGGCGCCGGCGCGATCGTAATAATCTTGGCCGTCGCGATAGCCGCCGTCGGGTGCCGTGTAGCGGTCGTCGAACTCGCTGATCCGGTCGATGTGGTCCAGTCCGGTCAGGTCCCACTTGCCGGGAAACAGGGCGGCCTTGCGGCGTAGCCGGGCCTTGAGCCTGACGAGGAAGTGGCGGTGATAGATCCAGTTGCGGGGCTCCTCCAGGGCCCGCACGCACTGCGTCGGGTCGATATTCGGACAGACTGCGGCGACTCCGGCCAGCGCCGCGACCGTACTGCCCAATTCGCCCGCCGCCTTCAGCACGAGGTTGCCGCCCATCGAATAGCCCACGAGCCAGATGCGGTCGAGACGATCGACGGCGGCCAACTCATGCACGATCGCACGATAGTCTCCGCTGAGCCCGCTGTTGTACAGCGTCGGCGAGAGGTGTTCCGTCCCGCCGCAGGTCCGCTGGTTCAGGCGGATCACGTTGAATCCCGCGCGGTAGGCCTTCGCCGCGATCCCGTGCATGTAATGGGAGTCCGCACATCCTTCGAGGCCGTGGACGAGGACAGCAGTCGGCGCGGACAGGCGCTCGGGTTGCCAATGGCAGTAGCCGAGGAGCTGGGTGTCCGGTGCCGTCGTGAAGAATCGTCGCTCGACCGGTATGCCTGCGAGGAGCGTCCCGCGGACCCAATACCGCGGGACCAGGGTCATCAGATGAGGGTTGCGGAGCAAGAGGGGAGGAGCAAAACCATGGTTGGAAGACATCGAAGACATCATACTCGAACGTGCACGGACTTCGTACACCGAACTGTGGCCCGTTTCCGCCGATAACGGTTCACCATGGGCCGAGGTAACGGCTCTCTCTGGCTTACCGGCCTGGAGAGATCGATAAAAAGATCGTGGCGTTCCCGCGGCCGAGCAGCAGCAGCACGGGGCTGCCCGGACTCAACTCCTTCGTGAGTCGCTCGAAGTCACGGACGTTTTTCACGGGCTTACGATTGATCTCCCGGATGATGTCGCCCCTTCGAACGCCCGCTCGCTCCGCCGGACTATCCGGTTCAACGTCCGTCACGACGACACCGGTTTGGAATTTGGACCGCCCCGACCGGTCGGGTTTTAGCTCTTCGACCGTGATCCCCGCCAAGGCATAGTCGCCTTTACCGCTTCCAAACCCTTTCGTCGAGGCCACTTCCTTCGGCTGTTCGCCGACGGTGACAGTCAATTCCTTCGCCGCCTTGTCTCTCCAGATCGACAGGCGCACGGTGGTGCCTGGGGGCGTCTCGGCCACCAGGGATCGCAGGTGGACCGGGTCGTTGATCGTTTTGCCATTGTAGGCCGTGATAATGTCGCCTCGCTCCAATTTCGCTTTTGCGGCAGGGCTGTCGTCGATTACGTCCCCCACGAGGGCACCTTTGGTATCGGGCGCCCCAAACTCCTTCGCGAGATCCTGCGTCACCTCCTGAATCGACACGCCGATCCATCCTCTAGAACCTATCTCAAAATCGATTTTTAGGGAGATCGGTATCTCAACGCCTAGCCGTGCGCATCGGAAAGGATCGAGTCGGGCCGAAAACACGTGTCTTGGTTTCTCGGTATCACAAGTCTGCACTCGTTCGGGACATCGACCTTCGATTTTGAGATAGGTTCTAATGACCTTGCCGTGCTTGATCAGGCTGTCCATCACGTTTCTGGCCATGTTGCTGGGAATGGCGAATCCGATTCCCATGTATCCGCCGCTCCGGGTGAAGATGGCCGTGTTGATCCCGATGAGCTCGCCTTTAAGATTCACGAGCGCCCCTCCCGAGTTGCCGGGATTGATCGCCGCATCGGTCTGGATGAAATCTTCGTAGTCGACGATGCCCATGTTCGCGCGGCCGACCGCGCTGATGATGCCCATGGTCACGGTCTGATTCAGCCCGAACGGATTCCCCACAGCCAGCACCAGCTCGCCGACCTGCAGTTGGCTGGCGTCGCCCCAGGCAAGCACGGGCAGGTTGGCGGCGTCGATTTTGATCACCGCCACATCTGTCTTGGGATCGGTCCCGATCACCGTCGCCTTGAAGGTCCGCTTGTCGGGTAAGGACACCGTCAGCTCGTCGGCGTCTTCCACCACATGGTTGTTCGTGACGATGTAGCCGTTCGGCGTGACGATCACCCCAGATCCGAGCCCTTGCTCCCGACGTTCGCGGGGACCGGGCATGCGTCGCTCGAATTCGTCGCCGAAGAATCGCCGGAAAAATGGGTCGTCGAAGAAAGGGCTCGGGAATCGCTCCAACTCCTGTGAGCGTTTTTTGACGGCCGAGACGTTGACGACGGCGGCTTTGGCCTGTTTGGCCACGGAGACGAAGGGCTGGCGGGCAATGAACTGGTCCGCCGTGGCGGGCGGGTTGTCCTGCGCGGCAATGGCCAAAGGCTCATGCGGAAGATCCTTGGATGATGGTGAACACTGGCCTGCCCCGACCAGGATAAACAACGCGGCAGCGACGCACAGCACACGAACCACTCGATTGGTCGACGGAGGAAGGCCGTTCATACAAGGCACCTGTTCGGGTTTAGTAGGAGACATATCGGAGAACAACACGATGTCCGAATCTGCGGCCTGATAATTCCTTGCCGGTACGAAGTCAAGCGTCTCTATCTACTACCCGATGCCCGGGCGGACTCTTCACCTCCGGAGGGGCTTGACGGCCGCATGAAAGAAGTTCTTCAACAGAAGCGGGCGCGTGGCCCGGTGCTCTCCCATTGTCTGGATGGCATGCTCGCCAAGGTATAGCTTCACGTGAGCCTTCCATGCGGACGAGGAGCAGAGGTAGGGAAAGGCCCGGAGGATAGCGCCGCTGTTTTGTCTGGAAAAATGCGCCGGTGGCAGGGGCTCTCTCCCCCCCCCTTGACTCGACCCAATCCGGTGTTATTCACACAGCCGATCGGCAAGCTGGACTGGATGGAGTCGGTGAAGGGCCCACTGTCTAGGACAGCGATCATGTTCCCGTAAGACGCCGGCCCTTCACGCAGTCCCCCCGTTCCAGCCGACCAAACGTCATAACCGTATAACCGTCAATCGCAGCCCAGAGGTGAAAGGAGGGAAATCTCTATGACATGGGAGAAATACATGCCTGTGTTGTTCCGTGATACGGCTTTCGACACGCAGATTGATCGCCTGTTCGACGATGCCCTTCGCGCCGTCGGCGACTGGACGTCGATGTGGGCACCGGACTGTAACGTGTACGAAGACGATCACAGCTTCGTTGTCCAGGCAGCCCTCCCGGGAATCGATCCCGGTTCCATCGATGTGCGGGTCGAGAAGGGAACGCTGTACCTGAAGGGAGAGCGGAAGAGCGGGCAGACGGGGAATTGCACGTGGTATGCGCATGAAGTGAAGGACGGGCCGTTCGCGTGTTCGTTCACGCTGCCGTCCACAGTGGATCACGACAAGTCCACGGCCTCGTACAAACAGGGGATGCTGACCATCACGTTTCCGAAACTGGAAGAGGCGAAGCCCCGTCGGATTATGATCGAGTGCCAGTCTTCATGACCGGCGGTGGGCCCGCGGCGAGCCGTGGGCCTGTGCGGGGGACTCACGGCCCCACGCTCAGAATCACCTTATTGAGAGATGCGAGAACAGTGAGCTGAATGAAAGGGGGAAGACAGACCATGATGAAATACATGCCATGGGTGCTGGCAATCATCGCGATCTGGCTCATCGCAGCGCCCTTTCTACTGGGGTACTCGGAGACGGAATCCGCGATGCGCAATGATGTAGGAATCGGTGCAGTGATCCTGCTTGGCGCGCTCGCCTGGGGGTTCTCCGAAATGCGCCAACATGGCCTCGGCACCGACATGCAGGCTCAACGTCGATAACAAAATCTTCCGGGCTCGGCTCGCTCACCAGGCCGATCCCGGAAGATTGATTTTGGCGATCTTGGTAAGTGGGCCGCAGAGGATTCGGCTCACGAGGTGATGGTGTGTCTTGTGTGACCCCTCGGCACTGGTACGTATGACTAGAGCGAGGGTATCGCGGAGTGGAGCAGTAGACTAGAACCTATCTCAAAATCGAAGGTCGATGTCCCGAACGAGTGCAGACTTGTGATACCGAGAAACCAAGACACGTGTTTTCGGCCCGACTCGATCCTTTCCGATGCGCACGGCTAGGCGTTGAGATACCGATCTCCCTAAAAATCGATTTTGAGATAGGTTCTAGGCAGTGGGGTAGGAAGGAGAGAGATTGTCATCAAATCATGAGACTGATCAAACCGTGGAGGAACGAGTATGGCTGCGAAGAGGCTGTTGTATGGGACGTCGGCTCGCGCCGCCATTCTGCGCGGGGTCGGCCAACTAGCGTCCGCCGTCAAGGCTACCTTAGGTCCAAAAGGAAGAAACGCCATTCTCGATAGGAAGTGGGGGGCGCCCACGATTACAAAGGACGGGGTCACGGTCGCGAAGGAAGTGGAGCTGCCGGATCCGTACGAAAATATGGGCGCGCAATTGGTTCGTGAAGTGGCCAGCAAGACCAGCGACGCAGCCGGCGATGGGACCACGACCGCCACGGTGTTGGCCGAAGCCATCTTCCGCGAAGGGGTGAAGAACCTGACCGCCGGGGCGTCCCCGATGGAGTTGAAGCGGGGTATCGACCGGGCCGTTGCCGTCGTGGTCGAGGAGTTGAAGAAGATCAGCAAGCCCTGCCAGGGGAAGAAGGAGATCGCGCAGATTGGAACGATCTCGGCAAACAACGACACGACCATCGGCGACCTCATCGCAGAGGCCATGGAAAAGGTGGGCAAAGACGGGGTCATCACCGTCGAAGAGGGGAAGAGCTTGACCACCTCGCTGGACGTCGTCGAAGGCATGCAATTCGACCGCGGCTATATCTCTCCGTACTTCGTCACGAACGCGGAGCGAATGGAGGCCGTGCTCGATGAGCCCTATATCCTGCTCCACGAGAAAAAGATCAGTTCCATGAAGGATCTTCTGCCGCTCCTTGAAGAGGTCGCGAAGGCCTCGAAACCGCTCCTGGTCGTGGCCGAAGAGGTCGAGGGAGAGGCCCTGGCGACCCTTGTCGTCAACAAGCTCCGTGGCACCCTCAGCGTCGCTGCTGTGAAGGCGCCGGGCTTCGGCGATCGCCGCAAGGCCATGCTGGAGGATATCGCCGTTCTGACCGGAGGCCAGGTGATCTCGGAAGACCTCGGTGTCAAACTGGAGAACGTCAGGCTCAGCGATTTGGGCCGCGCCAAGCGCGTGACGGTCGACAAGGACAATACGACCATCGTAGAGGGGTTCGGAGACCAGAAGAAGATCCAGGCCCGCGTCAAGCAGATCCGGACGCAAATCGAGGAGACGACGTCGGATTACGACCGCGAGAAACTGCAGGAGCGGCTAGCGAAACTGGTGGGCGGTGTCGCGGTGATTCGGGTCGGCGCGGCGACGGAGACCGAGATGAAGGAGAAGAAGGCACGCGTGGAGGACGCGCTCCATGCAACCAAGGCGGCGGTCGAGGAGGGCATCGTGCCGGGCGGCGGCGTCGCGCTGGTGCGGTGTCTCCCCGCGTTGGAGGCGTTGAAGCTGGAAGGAGACCAGCAAGTCGGGGTGAACATCGTCCGGCGCGCTCTGGAAGAACCGTTGCGGCAGATCGCGAACAATGCCGGCCGGGACGGGTCAGTGATCCTGGAGCGGGTGCGGCAAGAGCGGGGTGCGTTCGGATTCGATGCAGCCCGGGAAGTATTTTGTGATCTTTTCGAATCCGGCATTATCGATCCGACGAAAGTCACGAGAAGCGCCCTGCAGAATGCCGCCAGCGTGGCCGGGCTCATGTTGACGACAGAGGTGATGGTGACCGAGATCCCGGAAAAGAAGAAAGCGGCAGAGCCGGCTATGCCGGACGAGGATCTCTATTAGAAGAGAGAAGAGACGTGCATGGGAGTGCAAAGCCATGCCGGCCCGGGGCTATGTGGCCCTGGGCCGGCTGACGTCAATGGCTCCCCGGGCAGGACTCGAACCTGCGACCAGCCGGTTAACAGCCGGCTGCTCTACCAACTGAGCTACCGGGGAACAACGGGATCAATCGGAAGAGGACGGCATTCTAGCAAATGTCGATGGTGGAGGGGAACGCTTTTTTAGACGTCGAAATCATCGGTTTCGTCCTCCTCCGATGAGGCGTCGGTATTGCCCTCGGCCAAGGCGGCATAATGTTTGGCCCAGGTGAGATACAGGTTCCCGCTGTCGCGCATCGTAGCGGCGGCCTTGACGAGCTTTTCGACTAGGTCGGGGTCTTTCCCGGTGGCCTGGATCGCAGCGGCTCGCCGTTCGATGGCCTTGGGATACTCGCTGATCAGACCCGCGATCTCGCGGAGCAGCTCATCGAGGATATTGTCTTCGTCTTCCATTTCCATGACGCGCCGCTTCTGACTTCAACAAAAAACCCCATAGCGCCGGCGCCATGGGGTTTTCTCGCTCGCCGGGAGTCGGCTCAACCTTGGTAGGCCTGTCCCAGAGCCGCCGATTCGCCTTTCTTCGACATGAGCTGCCCGGTGGCGCTAACAGCCTGCATGACGATGGCTTCGTGCTTGGCCGCATTGCAGACGACTACGCAGAGCTCGCATCCCTTGCAGCGGTCGATATTGACCTCTGCAACCATCTTGGTGACGTTCAGGTCCAGGCAATTCGCCTCCGGACAGTACATAATGCAGAGGCGGCAACCCTTCTTGGCCGTACATTTTTCCTCGATGACTTGCGCAACGTTATACATGCAACGTGCTTCCTTTTCCTACGCGGCGACGGCCGGATTGCCGACTCGCAGTTCGATCTTGTTCTTTTCGGCCCACTCGCTGGCGATTTCGTAGGCTCGTTTCACAGTCGCCAGGTTCTTCTGCAGCAGCATTTCTTTCTTGGCGAATTTCTTCTTGATGGCTTCGTCGAGCGATGCCGTACCGCCCGAGGCCACGAACTTCTTGCCGAAGCGTTCTTGTAATGCGCCGTCCAGCGCTTCCATCGAGACGCATTTGGTGATGCCGGCGACCGATCCGATCATCGTCATGTTGGTCGACAATTCGGTGCCAGCAATCTCGATCGCCAGTTCGGTTCCGGCGATATAAAAGACGGCGACGTTCAAATCGTTGAGGCGCTGCACGTCCTCATCCGACAGCAGCGGCTGGCCGGAGTTGATGATGACGACACCGCCCTCCTTGATGCCGGAATAAAACGGCATGGTATAGCTCTTCCCCATCGTGATCACCTGGGGATGAAAAACCTCGATGACGTCGGGGAAAACCAGCTCGCCGCGGTCGTAGATCCGTTCGATGCCGATCCGGCAATAGCTTTCAGCCGGGGCCATGCGCTTCTCCGCGCCGAAGAACGGGTTCGAAATGGAAAACTTGCCGTCCCGGTTGGCCGCCATGGCCAAGACGTGCGCCGCCGTCACGGCACCCTGCCCGCCCAAACCCGACATTCGGATATTCAGTCGTTTCTTGATCATGAGTGGCCTCCGGTCCGATTAGGCTTGGGGTTGCGCCGCCAGTTGTTTTGCGGCCGCTTTTCGTTCCTTCTCCTTCGCCGCCAGCTCGGCGAGCAGCTGCTTGGCGGGCTCGCTGACGTATTCCTTGTACGCAAACCGCTCGGTTGGCTTCTCTGAATCGCGCATTTCCTGCAAGCCCTCCATGCTGTTCTTCCCGATCTCGAGGATGCAGGGGGTATAGAGCTGGAGATAGGTCGGCCCGATCTCGCGGGCGATGTACACCGCGTTACGGACGACTTTCTCTATCAGGGAGGGCTTGCTGACCGTGCATTGCACCACATAGTGGCAGCCGGACTCGCGGGCGATTTCTGGTAGCCGTACTTTGTCGAACAGCTTGCCCACCGGGGCCATCTTGGCCACGAACCCCTTTTGCATGAGCCCGCTCTCCTGGCCGCCCGTGTTGGCGTAGAGCTCGTTGTCGAAGCAAATGGTGGTGAACTTCTCTTGTCGGAACCAAGCTTGTAAGGTCATGTCGAGGCCGATGTCGACGGTCGCCCCGTCACCGGCGAGAACGACTACGT
>CAYULI010000051.1:0-18839 GCA_964445795.1 uncultured Nitrospira sp.
CCGACGCACCCGAAACGGACGTGTCGTGGGTCTGACTGCGAACCATCAGTCCTTGGCATCGCCTACATTGCATGGAGTCCCCGGAACCATTTGGCTCAACCCTCTCGATGTCCGCCGAGCAAACCGCTCTTCCTCCGGCAACGACGCCCACATCGCAAGACTCCCTGACGACGGCACTGCGGCGGTCAAAGAGCGTTGTTTGACGACGCGGCGGAGACTGGAGAATCGGACGCGCGGTGCGGGACGGGATCGGAGAGCGCGAGAGAGAAGACAGTCGGCGTAGCGCTCACACAGCGCCAAGTTTGACGCTACATCCCGGAGCGCCCCGGAGTCAATGCACCGGTGATCTCTATGGAGCGTAACCCCTCGATTCATTTGAGGCAGATTTATTTCCGTGAAAACACGCCTTCGTATCCGGCGAACCAGCAGCACGTCCGACGTCGGGAGGTCATGCTATCGCCTGATCACGGACCGATCGTATAAACGGACTCGGGCAGGATACGGGGAGCCCTGCCGTGCGCTTGACAGGACCTCCCCCCGCTCCGTACGCTGAGGCCATTCTACTATGACGGCGCCCAACCACAAAAAAATCCTCATCGTCGAAGACGAGAAAGACATCCTCCAACTCGTCAAGCTCTACCTTGAGAAAGAAGGATTTCGAACCGTCGCTGCGACGACCGGCACGGAAGGCCTCAAGCTGGTCAAGTCGGACAAACCAGATCTCATGGTGCTCGACCTGATGTTGCCAGAAATGGACGGGCTCGAAGTCTGCAAACGCGTCCGTTCCGCTCCGGAAACCGCCACGCTCCCCATCATCATGCTCACGGCAAAGGCGGAGGAGTCCGACACCATCATCGGGCTCGAACTGGGGGCGGACGACTATGTGACCAAGCCCTTCAGCCCCAAAACGCTCGTCGCCCGCGTGAAGGCCCTTTTCCGCCGGCTGGAACGGAGTCCCGACAAAGCCGCCGTCTCCTACCGGTACGGCCCACTGACGATGGACCTCGCACGCCACGAGGTCAGCGTGGGGAACCAGCAGATCCCCCTCACCGCGAAAGAATTCGGCCTGCTGGAACACCTCCTCAAACATCCAGGTCGTGTGCTCACGCGGGACGTGTTGCTGAACGCCGTGTGGGGCTACGACTACTTCGGGACGACGAGGACGGTGGACGTCCATATTCGCCGGCTCAAACAAAAGCTCCCGCTGCTCGAAGACGCCATCGTGTCGGTGAAATCGTTGGGCTACAAACTCAAGGATCCGGACGGATCGGGATGACGCTGTCCATCCGATGGAAGATCACGCTCGCGGCCCTGCTGGCGGTCGCGTGCGGTCTGTTCATCGCCGGCCTCCTGGCGATCCGATCGCTCGAACGACAGGAGGTGGCGCAGTTAAGCGCAGTGCTGGAAGCGAGAACGAGACTCGTCGAGTATGGGCTCCAACCCCTCTTTCAACCGAATCGCCCGCGTCCGGACCGGGCGCAACTTCAGACGCAGGTGCGCGAGCTCGGCAGCCGCGCCTCCGCCCGCATTACGGTGATCGCGGCGGACGGAACGGTCCTGGCCGACAGCGCCGTACCCGACGCCGACCTGGCCTCGGTGGAGAACCACCGCAACAGGCCGGAAATCCAGCAAGCTCTGGCCACGGGGCTGGGTCAGGACATTCGTTCCAGCCACACCACCGGCGAGCGTACCATGTACCGAGCCATCGTAATGGCCCCTGGTCGGGACGCCGAGCCGGTCCTGGTCCGGGTGGGGCTACCGATGATGATGTTGGATCGCGAGATCGCCAACCTCCAGCAGAATCTCGTGATCGCTCTGGGCATCGCTTTTCTCGTGGCGGTCCTGGTGAGCGTCTGGCTGACCCGCAGTATCACGCGACCGCTCGCCGAGATCGCCTTCGCAGCCCGCCAGCTCGCGGGGGGACACCGGACGACGCCGATCAAGACCAGTACCAAGGACGAAGTCGGGCTACTCGCCGCCACCCTGAACCAGATGGCGGAACAGCTCCACGCCAAGATCGCGGAACTTTCGGAAGACCGGGCACAGCTCCTGGCCATGCTGACCTCGATGGTGGAAGGCGTCATGGTCCTGGATTACCGCGGCCATGTGCTCCAAGTAAATCCCGCGCTCGAACGGATGTTCGACGTAACCCGCGCCGAAGCGCGGGGTCGTCCCTGCGCCGACGTATTGCGCCACCCGCAGCTCAATGACCTCGTCTCGACCATCCTGCGGACGCGGACAAACCGCGAGGACGAGATCGTCATCTCCCCCTCCGGCCGGTGCCTTCACATCGAGGCGTCGGTGGCGGGCGGCGAACGGGAGAACGAAGCCTTCGCCGTGCTGGTCTTTCACGACATCACCGAGTTGCGGCGCCTCGAAAAAATCCGCAAGGACTTCGTCGCGAACGTCTCGCACGAGCTCAGGACGCCGCTCACGTCCATCAAAGGCTACGTCGAGGCCCTCATCGACGGGGCCAAGAACGATCCGGAGACCTCAGGCAAGTTCCTGGACATCATCCTCAAGCAGAGCGACCGGCTTAATTTGATCCTGGAAGATCTTCTCGAGCTCTCGAAGATTGAATCCGGCCGCGTCTCGTTCCGGCAGGACCCGATGGACCTCCGCAGCGTGATCGAGCGAACACTCTCGATGATCCAGCCGCTCGCGGAGAAGAAAGGCCACCGGCTGGTTTCGACGGTGGACGACAAGCTGCCGGCGCTGGCCGGCGACGAAGACCGCCTGGTGCAGGTCCTCACGAATCTATTGGACAACGCGGTCAAATATACGCCGGAACAGGGGACGATCACCGTCGCCGCCCATCTGGTCCCCGAATCGCCGGGAGGCCTGCCGGTCGGGCAGATGATCGAGCTGAGCGTCACGGACACGGGGATCGGCATTCCCGAGCAGGACCGCCCTCGCGTATTCGAGCGGTTCTACCGCGTCGACAAGGCGCGCTCGCGGGAACTGGGTGGGACCGGGCTGGGCCTCGCCATCGTGAAACATATCGTCGAAGGGCACGGGGGACAGGTATGGGTCGAAGGCAATCATCCCCGCGGCAGCCGCTTCGTGGTCCGGCTGCCGGTCCGCCCTCAAGCGAAGTTCGCCCCTCAGATCAGCGACACCAGGATCGCGTAGACTCCTGCGCCGAGCAATCCCGCCCCGGGCAGCGTGAACAGCCACGCGAAAAGAATCTTGGCGGTGACTCCCCAACGCACGGCGGACAGCCGCCTCGTCGCCCCCACACCGAGGATCGACGACGTGATCGTGTGCGTCGTGCTGACCGGCAGACCGAAGTGCGCCGTGAACAACAGCACGCTCGCCGCCCCGGTTTCGGCGGCGAACCCGTGCACTGGTTCGAGCTTCACGATGCGCATGCCGAGTGTGCGTATGATCCGCCACCCTCCGACAACCGTGCCCAGCCCCATCGCGAGCGCGCAGGACACGATGACCCATGTCGGCACCTCGGTCGACGACAGTTGACCCGACGCGACCAGCGCCAAGGTGATGATGCCCATCGCCTTCTGCGCGTCATTGGCCCCGTGGCTGAACGCCATGAAGCTCGCCGACAGTAGCTGCAGTCGGCTGAAGACCTTCGTGGCGATGCCCCGCGGGACCCGGAAGAACGTCCAACTGACGCCCAGCATGACGAGAAATCCGAATCCAAACCCGAACAGCGGCGACAGGATCATGGCCTCGAGGATGGCCCGCAACCCTTTGAATTGCACAACGGCCCAGCCGCCGTGTGCGACGGCTGCGCCCACCAATCCGCCGATCAGCGCATGCGAGGAACTCGTCGGCAGCCCTAACACCAGGGTCAGCAGGTTCCACAAGATGGCGCCGCCGAGCGCGCCGGCGACGACCGCATTGGTGACGGCGTCGGAAAACACGATCCCGCCTCCGATCATTTTCGCCACCGCCGTCGAGAAAAACGCCCCGACGACGTTCAGGGTGCCCGCCAGGATGACGGCAGCCAACGGACTGAGGACCCGCGTTGACACCACTGTCGCCACCGCGTTGGCGCAATCGTGCCACCCGTTCGAGAAATCGAACAGCAGGGCAAGCGCCACGGTCAGGATGAGAAATCCGGTCACGTCAGGCATCGTGTCACTGAGACGTACGCAATGTGGGATGGGGTCTTGGCAACCTCAACCAGCGTCCGGAGGATGTTCAAAAAAGCCGTCCAACAAGGCCGCAGTGAGTGCAGACGCGAGGCGTACGCCTCGCCGGAGGGAGCACTTCTGACCAATGCGAGAACGCCGATGGGAGTCTTCTTGAACATCCTGCTAGTGATGCTTGAGGGCGATCCGTTCCAGGATATTGGCGACGTCCTCGCACCGATCGGTGCCCTCTTCGAACGTTTCGTAGATTTCTTTCCACTTGAGCACGGCGATCGGATCCGTTTCCTTTTCGAACAGCTCGGAGATGGCGTCGCGCGACACACGGTCCGCCTCGTTCTCCAAACTATTGACCTCGACGCTGCATTCGTTGATGTGGGCATGGGACATGCCGACGCGGTCGACGCCGCACCCGACGGCGACCGAGGCCCGATAGAGAATGTCGGCCAGACGAAGGGCTGCGTCGGTCGGCTTCTTGATCTTGTAGATCACGAAGCGGTCCGCGACGGCTTCCACTGCGTCCAGGATATCGTCCAACGCGCTGGCGAGGTCGTGAATATCTTCGCGGTCAATCGGCGTAATGAAGGTCTGGTTTAGCCGCGTGGCGATGTCGTGGGTGATGCCGTCCCCCACGTGCTCGACGTCCTTGATGCGGCGGGCCTGCGCGGCCGGGTCGTGAAACTTCTCCATCATTTCTTTGAGCAGACGGCTCCCCTCGATCACGTTGTGCGCCGCTTTTTTGAACAGATCGAAAAAGGCTTCTTCCTTCGGAATCAGGCCAAACATCACGATGGTGTCTCCCGGATGGACCGTCGGTTCTGGTCTTGTGTCACACGAATGTTACAACCGGATTACGGCCGCGTGGCCGGCTAGCGTGCCGCCCCCTACCACCGCACGAGTCCGGCCGCCCACGTCAGGCCTCCCCCGAAGCTGCCCAGTAGGAGCAGATCGCCGGGGGTGACTTTCCCCTGACGCACCGTCGCATCGAGTGCGATCGGCAGTGAGGCGGAAGACGTATTGCCGAATCGCTCGATCACCGTCGACAGCCGGTCTTGCGGGATGCCGAGACGATCGGCGACTTGGGCGAGGATGCGTCCGTTAGCCTGATGAAGGATCACCTGCGCGAGGTCGTCCGACCGGACGCCGAACTCCTTGAGAATCTCCTGAACGACCCGGTCGATCCGGCGGATGGCGACCCGAAACAAGGCGGTGCCGTTCATGCGCAGCGTGTGCCCACCTTCGGCGATTGTGTTCGTAGAGGATGGCCTTCGCGATCCGCCGGCCGGAACGCGAATCAACTCGTGTCGAGAGCCGTCGGCGTGTAACCGAACCCCCACAATCCCGGCCCCGTTCAGAGCACGCTCTTCCTCCCCTCGCGCGATCACCGCGCCCGCTCCATCGCCGAACAACAAAGCCGTGGCCTCGTCCGTGGCATCGAGGAATCGGGATTTGACTTCCGACGCGACGACCAAGCAGGTCCTGGTCTGGCCGCTCCGGATCAAAGCGTCGGCCATGGACAGAGCGTAGAGAAACCCCGAGCAGGAGGCGGAGACATCAAAGGCTCCGACGCCTTTGCAACCGAGCCCCCGCTGGACCAAACAGGCCGTCGAGGGGAAGACCATGTCCGGCGACGTGGTCGAGAGGAGAATGGCGTCGATCGACGATGCGTCGCATCCGGCCGCATTCAGGGCGCGCCGGCCAGCCTCAATCGCCATGTCGGATGAGGCTTCGTGCGGTCCCGCTCTGCGGCGTTCCCGTATGCCGGTGAGCCGGTAGATCTGTTCTGGAGAAAGACCGAGCGGGGCTCCGACTTCCTCGTTGGAGACGACACGATCCGGAAGATAGCTGCCGGTGCCAATGAGCCTCGTTCGGATCATCTTCTCCACCCGCTACGCTCACTCGGCGGAGCGCGCTTTACACGTCGATCGTGCGCGGGATTATAGGGAGCCCTACGAAAGGGGTCAACCGAACTCACCAGGTTCGTTGATTTTGTGGCGGAATCTTGCTATGGATGGAGCCTGCATCATGTGGACGCGGGCACCCCTCGGGAACATCGGCATCCAGCATCGACGACGGCGACTACTCTTCGGCGTCGTAGTCTATCTGGCAGCAGGCCAGGCCATGGTCGTCGCCTGCTCCAGCACGCCCAAAGAGCAATCGACGGCGAAAAAAGCAGTCGGCGGTACCGACGAGCAGATCTTCCTGGGAGATACTATCGAAAAGAACTACGATCCGAACGTCATTATGAAACGGGGCGAGGCGTTCTTCGAGAAGGAGGAATACGCGGAAGCGCTCGTGGAGTACAACCACTTCCTGGACCTTCACCGCAACCACGTACTTGCTCCCTACGCCGCCTTCCGCATTGGGGAAGCGCACTTCAAGATGGCGAAGAGCATTGATCGGGACCCGGAGCCCTTACACAAGGCGATCGCCGCGCTGGAACAGATGCGAAAGGATTATCCCGGAAGCCGTTACGACACCCAGGCTCAACAGAAGATTCAGGAGTGCCACGACTGGCTGGCTCAGACCCACTTGTTCGTCGGGCAGTTCTACTACCGGCGTGGATCGTACCTGGCCGCGGCCCACCGTTTCGAGCAGATCATGAAAAGCTATCCGGACAAGCCGGTGGCGCCCGACGCCCTCTATTACCTTGCCCTGAGCTACCACGAATTGGGGGCCGACGACTGGGCGCGCGACCATCTCGTTCTCCTGGCCGAGAAATATCCGGGCAGCAACGCCGCTGTCGAGGGGAAAAGCCTATTGGCCAAACTCGGCGGCGTACAACCGGGTGTGCTCGTGGCGAAGAAACCGGAATCCTCGGTCGCGTTCTCGGACACCGGGCCGACTGCGGCCCCCCTTAACGGGCAGGCAAACCCGAACCTCCCCTCCGCTCCCCACCTTCCGCAGCCGGGATCGCTCCGGGCTCCGTCAGCCAACGACCTGGGCCAGGCCTTCACCGCCTGCCGACTCGGTGTCTGGTGCTGATTGAACAGCCTATCAGCCGCCAGCATTCAGTCGATTGCGAACCCAACGGTTTTTGATTTCGATTCTTGGTCTGAAAGTCGAGAGCTGACGGCCAATAGTTCCCTACTGTCCTAGATACCAGCCAATGCCGTACCGTTCGAAAAAGCTGGTAATCATCGTGAGCGAGTTCGCATAGATCATCACGCCGACGATGAGCAGCAGCACACCGCTCACCGTGGACACCCCCCACAAATAGGCCCGGACCTCTCGGAAGTAGGCCAGGAACCGGTCTACGCCCAACGCGGTGAGGAACAGCGGGAGGCCCAGCCCCAACGAGTAGAAGCTCAGCAGGACCACGCCGTCCAGGAGGGAATCCGTCGTGCTCGCGTAGAGTAGGATCGAACCCAGCACTGGTCCCACGCAGGGTGTCCATCCGGCGGCGAAGGCCACTCCGATCAAGAATGATCCGACATAGCCGGCCGGACGATTCCGGAACTGAAAGCGGTGTTCCATCTTGAGAAAATCGACGTTCAGCACCCCCAGGAGATAGAGTCCGAACAGGATAATCAGAATGCCGCCGATCCGGCGAATGTGGTCCTGGTACGTGATGAGCAGCTGCCCGAGCAGGCTGGCCGACGCGCCGAACGAAATGAAGACCGACGAAAAGCCTGCGATAACGAGGAGCGCGTTCAGGACGATCGCTTTCGTGAAACGCGACCGTTCGCCGACATCCATGAGTTGTTCCACCGACAGGCCGGTAATGTATGAGATATAGGACGGCACGAGCGGCAGCACGCAGGGCGAGACGAAGGACAGCAGCCCGGCCGAGAAAGCGGCGACGAGCGAAATCTGTGGAAGCGACTGCGTCATGCCTACGATTTCATCAGTGCCTGGATCAGCTCACGGGCCTCCGGCGAATCCCAATTGCGGGCGCCGAAGATCTTCTGCCGGACCGTGCCCTGGCGATCAACCATGAAGGTCATCGGCAGCGTCCGCGCACCGTAGGCCAACCCTACCCGGTATTCGGAGTCGTGCAGAATCGGGAACGTGAAGCCCATTTCCTGCTGAAACGGCCTGGTCACGACGGCACCCTGCGGATCGGTGGACACGGCCAGGATCTCGAACTCCTTGCGCGGGAACGTCCGGTAGAGCTGCTCCATGGCTGGCATCTCCACGCGACAAGGGCCGCACCAGGTGGCCCAGAAGTTCACGAGCACGACCTTGCCTCTGAACTGAGACAGGGCGACCAGGTTGCCGGCCAGGTCGCGCAGTTGGAAGTTCGGCGCCGGGTCGCCGACGTTCACGACCCCACGCTCTGCCACCCGTCCCCCCTGTCGCGTTTCTGAACCCGCGTGCGACACCCCCCCCTGGAGCACGCCGGACGCGAGCACCAGGCCGATCAGCCACCATGTCCGGAGCCGAGATTTCATGAGCGTTCGTTCGTCGGGATGGCACCAGTATTCAGGCCGGCCGCCGGCTGAGCCGTCTTTGGCGTCACATTGAGCAGAGTGGTCAACGTTTTGAGGTTGTCGATCCTCGTCCAGTCCTTCGGTCCGATGACGATCTCGCGGATTATGCCCTGCTGGTCGATGATGAAGGTTTCCGGGACGCCCATCCGCTTGTATGGCTTGTCGGTCTTCCCCCAGGAGTCGAGTAGGACAGGAAAGGTCAGATTCATGCTTTTGACGAACGGAGGAATATCTTTGGTCGTCGTCACCCGATCGATACTGACGGCCAGGACCACCAACCCGTCCTTCTCGAAATTCCTGTAGAGAACTTCCATCGACGGCATTTCGTCGCGGCAGGGCGCGCACCAGGTAGCCCAGAAATTCAGGAAGACGACTTTCCCCCGAAAATCCGACAACCGGTAGGTCCTGTCGTTCAGATCGCTGAGCGTGAAGTCCGGCGCGGGTTTCCCGACAACCAGCGGTTCATACTTTGAGCTCTGCAGCCACACAATGGCGAACGCGATCGCCAGCACGACGGCGGCGGACGCAACGATCAGGCCGCGGGAGCCGCCTTTCGGCGGCTCATCCATGGACACCGTAGAGGGAGTTGAATGATCAGGCATGGTGACCTCGATATATGCAGGTCACGGTGAATCAGGCGTAGGCGTGCAAGCCGGACAACAAGAAGTTCACGCCCCAGAAGCAGAAAACGACCATCAAAAACCCGAACACGGCGTAGATGGCGGCCTTCCGTCCTTCCCACCCCCGCGTCATGCGGGCATGGATGTAGGCGCCGTAAATCAACCACACGATCAGCGACCAGGTCTCCTTCGGGTCCCAGCTCCAATAGCCGCCCCAGGCGTAATTCGCCCACATCGCGCCGAGGATGATCCCGAAGGCCAGTAGCGGAAAGCCGATCATGATGGCCTTGTAGCCCAGTTCGTCGATCGTTTCGAGGTCCGGAAACGCCGCATAGAAGCGGGAGCGACTGCCACGCCGCTCGGCCCGCTCCTTGAAAAGGTACATCAGGCCGAGCCCGCCCGCCATGGCGAAAGCCGCGTAACTCGTCAGCGTCACCGACACATGGATGTAAATCCAGTAGCTGTTCAGAGCAGGCACCAGCGGCTCGGCCGTCTGGTAGCGGTAGGGCAGCAGAGACGCGGCCCCCATCGCGATGAACCCGATGCCCACCACGAAGGCGCCAATCGCCTTGATCTTGTACCGGAGCTCCAACAGCACGTAGCCGAGAATAATCGCCCACGATACATAGGCCATCGCTTCGAACTGATTCGACCACGGCGCGAAGGTCCCCGAATGTTGCATGCGCTCGAAAGCACGCGTCAGGAGCGCCCCGGTGTTCATCATCCAGCCGAACACCGTGACGAGCGTCGCGACTTGCCCGAGCTGCGTCGCCCACGCGCCGTCCCGCTCGTCGAAACCCTCCACTGGATGTCCGGCTGGTGCCAGGGTCATCGAGGGACGTCGCGCGAACAGATAGGCAATGTAGAGCGTCATCGCGGCTAGGTAGAGCCAAAACGTCATATCGAACAGGAAGAGCGACCGCACCATAACCGTCCTCCGTTTCGTCTTTCGTATCGTAGAGGGCAGCCGGACTGCCCGTTTAATCATACCCAAGAGCGGGGCTGATTGACCACCGCCCCTCAGGCCTTGAAGGTCTGGATTTTCTCCGTCAGCTTCCTGAATTCCTTTTGGAAGTCGATCTGGCTCTTGTGCGTCGTTCCGCCAAGATGAACCGTCACGCCGCCGCCGTCCGTCGGGATGATCTTGGCCCAGAGTCGCCGGTGATAGATGAACGACGACAAGGTGATCCCCACGACGATCATCGTCGAGCCGGTCCACACGATGTTGATCCCCGGGTTCTTGGCGATCTGCAATCCGGTGAACTTCCTGGGCTTGTACCCGACGAGCTCGAACTGATACTTCGAATCCTTGATGTCGAACAGGTCGGGAAACTGCTGGAAAATCCAAGGGGTTGCCTGGACCGAGCCCCGCTCGTGGATTGCCAGCTTGACGGCCGGGTTGGCGTGCTCGACGGTCTTGGAATACACCTTTTTTTCAGTCGAATTGAACGCGAAGTCCGCGACGAAATCCGTGAGGGTCAATTTCAAATTCAGGTCCGGCACCGACTGTTCCTTCTGCCATTCGAGGTCCACTGTCTTGAGAACCTGGGCCGACACCTTGTCCTTGATGTTGATCCGGGCCACCTCAATCTGATCCCAGGCATCGCCGTAGCTCGACTGGTAGAACCAGATTCCCTTGTATACGAGCGGGTCGTTGACCGTGATGGTTTTCGTCACGGTCGGCTGGCCACCGTCCAGCACAGTCAGCGTGCTGTTGTAGGATTTTACCGACCCGTTTTCGTGATAATCGATCCAGAATTTCTCGACCTTGAGGTCAAAGTTGCCGCGAGGAATGTGGTACGTCTGTCCCTCGAGACAGACGCCGAACTCCTGAAAGCCATAATAGGTTCCGATCAACCCCCCGAATACGATGACCGTCGCGCTGAGGTGCGCCATGTGCGCGCCCACGCGGCCCACGACGCCTTTTGTGGCGTAGATGGTCGTCTCGCCCGGCTCGTTCTTGGCCAGCACACGGTACCCCTTCGACACCAAGTACTCCAGGAGGCTTTGCGCAACGGATTCTTTGGTGTTCTGAACCGACACCTCCGCCTGCTGCCTCAGATTCTTGATAAAGGCCAGTGTCACCCCCACCTTATCTTGCTGCGTGGAGCGCCAGACGGCGGGGAACCGCTTGTAGAAACAGGTGAGCGAATTCACGCAGAGGAGGCCGAGCAGGCTGGTGAACCACCAGGTGTGATACACGTCCGTAAAACCGAGCCGGAGGAACCAGCGATAGGCGTTTTCACCGTACTCCTGGACGTAGGTCTCCGGCCGTTCTCCCTGCTGGATGACGGTCCCGATCGTGGCCGTGATCGCCAGAAACAGGAAGAGAAAGATCGCCAGTTTGATGGAGGCAAAGAAGTCGACCAACTCGCGCGAAAATTCCTCCCAGCCCAGCCCCGGCGTGGAGGGGCGAACGGCTGGTTTGTCGGGAAGCGCCTCTGGTTGACCGTTCATACGAGTTTGGATCCTCCGATTCAGGCAAACACCCCAGCGCATATGCGATCCGCATTCCTACTGGGAGCGCTTAAGCCAATCGTCGGGCCATCTCCCCTTCTGTTAAGCCACTTCAACAGGCGCTGGATGGGCGGGGATTTGTAAATCCGCGGGAGTGCCGCATCTTACAAGTCGCCTAAAACGACTGTCAAGCAATGGTCCCCTCCCAGGACCTCTAGGTCCCCTACTATTGAATAGATGGACAACCCCGCCTGTCTTCGTTAATATGTGGCCCACTGAGTGAGCCATCCATCATGTAAAGAGTCGACCGGTCACACCGCTTCCGGAATTTCCGACCAGCGGCGGCATTCATCAACCGGCACTATAGCTATAGAGGGGGCAATGAGAGACAACTACCTATTTACGTCCGAATCGGTCACCGAAGGGCATCCGGACAAGATCGCCGATCAGATCTCCGATGGTATCCTCGACGCACTCATCGCGCAGGACAAATTTTCCCGCGTCGCTTGCGAAACGATCCTGACCACCGGCATTGCTTTCGTGGCCGGGGAGATCTCCACCAAAGCCTACGTGGAAATTCCCGACATCATCAGGAGCGTCATCAAAGACGTCGGCTACACGGACGCCTCCTGGGGATTCGATTACCACACCTGCTCGGTTCTCACATCAATCCATAACCAGTCTGCAGACATCGCCATGGGGGTCGATTCCGGAGGTGCTGGCGACCAAGGCCTGATGTTCGGCTACGCGACGAACGAAACGGAGGAGCTGATGCCGATGCCGATCGTCCTCGCTCACCGGCTTACTCGCCGCCTGGCCGAAGTCCGGAAAAAGAAAATTCTCGACTGGGTGCGTCCGGACGGCAAGTCCCAGGTAACCGTCGAGTACAAGAACGGCAAGCCGTTCCGCATTGATACGATCGTCGTCTCGTCGCAGCACAGCCCCGACGTCACCAGCAAACAGATCGAGCGGGACATCATGGAAAAGGTCATCAAGCCTGTGATGCCGAAGGAGCTGTACGACCCGACCAGCGTCAAACACCATATCAACCCGACCGGCCGTTTCGTCGTCGGCGGGCCGATGGGTGACACCGGTCTGACCGGCCGGAAGATCATCGTCGACACGTACGGCGGTCACGGCAGCCACGGTGGCGGCGCCTTCTCCGGCAAGGATCCCACGAAAGTGGATCGGTCGGCCTCCTACATGGCCCGCTATATCGCGAAGAACATCGTCGCGGCGGGATTGGCTGACAAGTGCGAAGTACAGCTGGCCTATGCAATCGGGGTGGCCGATCCCGTCTCCGTGCTCGTTGACACGAAGAACACGGAGAAGGTCTCCGTCGACAATCTCGATAAACTCGTGCGCAAACATTTTCCGATGACCCCGCGCGGGATCATCGAGCATCTGAAGCTGCGCCGCCCGATCTTCCGAAAGACCGCCGCCTACGGACACTTCGGCCGCAACGAACCGGAGTTCACCTGGGAAAAGATCGACAAGGCGAAAATCCTGCGCAAGGAAGCAGGCCTGTAGTTGTCTCAGGCCGGACTGTAAGAGCATCAAGGGGGGGGCGGGTTTGGAACCCGCCCCCCTTTTTCTACATGCGCGTCACTAACGACGCGTCACCAGGAGGAACCAGTGGATTACGACGTGCGAGACATCAAGCTAGCCGACCAGGGCAGACTCAAGATCGAGTGGGCGGAAGCTACCATGCCGGTGCTACGCCTCATCCGCAAACGATTCAAGCAGCAACAGCCGCTCAAGGGCGTGCGAATCACCGCCTGCCTCCATGTCACCACGGAAACGGCGAACCTGGCGGTCACGTTAAAGGCCGGTGGAGCCGATGTCCGGCTCTGCGCCTCCAACCCCCTCAGCACGCAGGACGACGTCGCGGCCGCGCTCGTGCAGCACGAAGGGATTCCGACATTTGCCATCAAGGGCGAGGACAACGCCACCTACTACCGGCACATCGAATCGGCTATCGCACACCGGCCCCACGTCACGATGGACGATGGCGCCGACGTGGTCTCGCACCTGCATTCCAAGCGTAAAGATCTGTTGCGGAACGTCATCGGCGGCACGGAAGAGACCACCACTGGCGTCATCCGCCTCCGCAGCATGGCGGAGAAGCGCGTCCTTAAGTTCCCGGTCATCTCTGTCAACGACGCGGACACGAAGCACATGTTCGACAACCGCTACGGCACCGGCCAGTCCACGATGGATGGGATCGTGCGTGCGACGAATCGGCTCGTGTGCGGCTCCGTGGTCGTCGTGGTGGGCTACGGTTGGTGCGGCCGCGGGATCGCGATGCGCGCCAAAGGGATGGGGGCTGACGTGGTCGTGACAGAGGTCGATCCGTTGAAGGGCCTGGAGGCGGTCATGGACGGCTTCCGCGTCATGCCCATGGAACAAGCCGCGCCGATTGGTGACTTTTTCGTGACCGTTACCGGCAACATCCACGTGATCCGTGGGAAGCATTTCGCGGCAATGAAGGACGGCGCCATCGTCTGCAACAGCGGCCACTTCAACGTCGAGCTGGACATCCCGGCGCTTGAGAAACTGAGCAGGAAGCGGAGGGTCATCCGCCCAGGCGTCGAACAGTTCACGCTCAAGAACGGCCATCGCGTGAACCTGCTCGGCGAGGGGCGGCTGGTCAATCTCGCCACGGCAGAAGGGCATCCATCCAGCGTCATGGATATGAGCTTCGCCAACCAGGCGCTCGGCGCTGAGTACATCGTGAAGAACTATAAGATGCTGGAGAAGAAGGTCTACCCCGTTCCGCCGACGATCGATAAGGAAATCGCACGACTCAAGCTGGCCGCCATGGGGGTGCAGATCGACAAGCTGACGGCGGAACAGAAGAAGTATTTGGCGTCCTGGGAAATGGGGACGTAGGAGCCGAGTAGGCCGGGTCAGCCTGCCCGCTGCGTCGGGCTGACTGCACGAAATTTCGCGTCCGCCGGAAAATCCTCGCATCCCTGCACTCCTCATGAGGACCATGGTCTGTGGACGAGAGAACCAAGTCCAGTCACATGATTGAAATCCAATCGAGGAGTGGTAGAGTGAACATAGGCGCCGAGGGGATCACCACCGGAGGCCCCTATGAAACAGATCGCCTTCCCGTCTCAGTCACTCTCAGATTACGACATCTCTCCTGAGCAGGGGTTTCTGCCGAACGATCCCCCCGAATCCATCCCCGATGGCCCGACGCTGAATCAGCTCGGGCGGGATCTGCCGAAGCTCTTAAGCGCTCGGATGGTCCGTCGGTTCATCGATGAACATCCTGAACTTCTTCCATCCATACCTTCGACCTGGCACGATCCGGACTACCGGGCAGCGATGCGCATTCTTTCGTTCGCAGGCCATGCCTATGTGTGGGAAGACCCGGAGCAACCGGCCGCCACGCTCCCACCTCAGCTCGCACAACCCTGGTACGAAGTCGCCCGGCGGCTCGGCCGCCCGCCTGTGCTCTCCTATGCCTCTTACGCGCTCGACAATTGGCGCCGGCTCGATCGGACCAAGCAGATCGCACTGGACAATATCGTGCTGCTCCAGAACTTTCTTGGCGGACTGGACGAAGAGTGGTTCGTGGTCGTCCACATTCAGATCGAACGGCAAGCGGGACCTGGAATGGCGGGGCTCCTGCGGGCCATAAACGGCGCGGCGGAAGGGAGAGACGACGACCTCTTGATGGGGCTGGGCGCCTTGGCGTCAGCCCAAATCGCTATGCGCGACACACTGCTCAGAATGAAAGAGCGCTGCGACCCCTACGTCTACTACACCCGCGTGCGGCCGTACATTCATGGCTGGAAGCAGAACCCGTCTCTTCCCAACGGCCTCCTCTACGAGGGCGTCGCGGCCTATGCAGAAGAGCCTCAGCAGTTCCGCGGCGAGACCGGCGCGCAAAGCTCGATCGTTCCGTGTCTGGATGCCGGATTGGGCATCGGACATGCGCCCGATCCACTGACCGTCTATCTGCAGGAGATGCGGGACTACATGCCTCCGCGTCACCGTTCATTTCTCGAGGCGTTGGAGCGAACCACCGATGAGCAAGGCCGGCCACTGCTGGCCGGTTATGTCTGCGATCGCAGATTGCGTTGCCCGGACATCTGGAAGGCCTATTGCGCGTGCGTGGATCTCCTGGCTCAGTTCCGAGAGATTCACATCGGTTACGCCGACAGCTATATCCATCGCCAACACCAAACGCACGCGAGTAACCCGACGGCGGTGGGAACCGGCGGCACGCCCTTCATGACCTACCTGCAAAAGCACTTGGACGAAACGAGACTCGCGATCTCACAGTAAGCCCCGATTTCCCAATGCGCTTCGCTGCCCTCTGCCTCTTGTTGACTGAACCAGGCGAACAGGCGTATCGTTTTGCCAGGCTTCCCAATGGAGGGCACCGCCATGTCAGTGATGTGCTCCCTCGCCGCATGCAAAGCACAAGAAGGCCTGTGCGGGCATGAAAAGGTGATGTTCGGCATCGCCCTACTCGCCGCAGTGGGCTTGAGCGTTTATTTCGTGCTGGGCTGATTCGGCCCAGCCCCCTCGCCCCCTACTGCTCCGCGGGGAGGACAGTGGTCGTTTGTGCACCGTCGTTCCTCCTCACCGATCCTCTAACTGTTTCAGCTTCAAGCAGGATTTTCCGCCTTTTCGCAGTTAACACACAATTTACCCCTCTGTGACGAGCATGGAATACCGTATCGATACCCTTCAACCATGTTGTTGAAGCACACCGCCGTTCGCACATGAGGATGGAACCCTATGCTCACAGGGATGCTGTTTCTTGGCCTTTTCCTCATGACCCTGCTGTACGCGATTCGGACACTGCGACGGATGCGGCACCGCATCGTGTACCCATTGATCCGTTATCGGCAGACGGACGGAACCATGCGCGCCGCGTCAATGGTGGCGGCACCGAGAGAGCCACTCATCACACGATAACGAGGAGCAACATGATCGCCATTCGCCAATTGATGACACCGCAACTCATCACGGTGGAAGCTGGTACCTCGGTTATCGAGGCCGCCAAACTGATGCGCGCCCATCGAATCGGCAGCGTGTTCGTCCAGCACGAGCACCGAATCGTAGGAATCGTCACTGAGACAGACATCGTACGCAAGATCGTGGCGGGCGACCGCGTGTCGTATTTCGTGCCAGTGGACCAGGTGATGAGCTCACCGGTGATTGGAATTGAGGAGCATCGTCCGATTACCGAAGCGGCCGACCTGATGGAGGACCACCGAACGCGGCATCTTGCCGTCACTAAGGCCGGTCAGATCGTTGGGGTCGTATCGGTGCGAGACCTGCTTCGGCCGATTTCCATTGACGAATTTTAGGAGGGAGGGCGCTCCCCATGAGCCAAGTGCTTCAGGACGCGTTTGTAACGGGCTTGTTCATCGGCCTGACCACGTTGGTCGTGCTGTTCATGGTCTCGCTGGTGCGTGACATCCGCGTGGTGCTGAAAGGCAAGGAGTGACGTGACCGAAGCCGCGTCGGTCCGTGACGGCATTCATCGCCTCAGGCTTGGCAGGTCGGACTTCGGCGGATTACGAGACCTCGCCGGGGTGGATCTGGCTAAGATTTGGATGACCGGAATCCGGACGGTCCTGAGTCTCCTGATCGTGACGATCCTGCTCGCATTAACCGGCGGGGTCTTCAGAACTTTTCTGGACTTGCGGCTTCTCTGGATGGCGCCGGTCGAGGTGGCCTTGCGCCACATCCTGGTGGAAACGCTCATGCTGCTGGCGGTCGTGGAAGTGTTCAGGACGACACTGGCGTATTTTTCGGAAGGCCGCGTCAAAGTCACCTTCATCGTGGATACGATCCTCGTCGTGATGCTGACCGAAGTGATTTCCCAATGGTTCAAGGGTGGCCAGTGGTCTGACTTGGCCGTGCTGGGTGCAATTTTGCTGGTACTGGGGATCATGCGGGTCGTGGCCGTACGTTGCTCGCCGCGCATCAGCGAGTCGTCTGGACCACCACTGCACGCTCCCATCGACAAGTAAGCGCAAGAGGTTCCGCCATGGCGCACAGGCCAGAACGATACGTACAACGCATCCTCGAGACACTACACCGGCATCGCACGATGACGATGGAAGGCCTGGTCTCCGCCGTGCCGGATATCAGTTGGAACCGCGTGTTTCACACGGTCGACGAACTCAGCCGTGGCGGTCGCATCGTGGTACGTCGACGAGGATTCGAATACGAGGTGTCTCTCCCCAGCAGCCTTCCTCAGTGCGCGCCGCCTGCGGCATAATCTTGTCGACCTTACCCCTGTATGACTCCTTGCCCTGCAGTATACTTGAGGCCGTTTGGTCGGCGGAGTATGATCGACCCTCAAGACATAACCGTCTCGAATACGACTTATGGCGGCCTCCTACCAGTACGATCCTTCCTTAGCTCGTGCGCTCATTCTCGATGAGCTCTTCGACCTGTCGTTGTACAGAGCGTTGTACGACATTTCCGGCGATCACGAATCCAGGTCGACGCTCAACGACCTGATCACTGTCGAAACGAAGCATCTCGCGTTCTGGCAGAAGTTCTTCGGATACAAACTGGATCGCCTCGACTGGGGGCGCCGCTTGAAGTTGCAGATCACGCTGCTGGCCTGCCGGCTCCTGGGCACCACCGGCATCCATCTGGTGCTGGAAGCCATCGAGGTACATGGCATTCGCAAATACCTCGCGCTGTGGAAGGAATACCAGCAACAGCCGCTTGGCGAAGCGTTACGCGGCATTTTGATGGACGAATTCAAGCACGAGGATGTGCTGGTCACGGCGCTCACACAGCGCAAGATCAATGCGGAAAAGATCCGGAACATCTTTCTGGGGTTGAACGACGGGCTGGTAGAAATTCTGGGCGCAGTGAGCGGATTCTTCGGTGCGTTCGGGAGCGCAACGACCGTGCTCATCGCCGCATCGACCACAGCCGTCGCCGGTGCCCTTTCCATGGCGGCTGGCGCCTTCCTGGCGCTGAATTCCGAGAAGGAGGTCAAGACGACCGAGATCGCCAAGAAAATCTTCCTCGGCGAGGAGTCCGAGGTCAGCCCCATGGAGGAATCGCCGCTCGGCTCGGCTCTGATCGTGGGAACCGCCTACATGACAGGGGCGATGGTGCCGGTGCTTCCGGTGTTGATCGGCGCCAATGACGCCTTGTTCTCGGTCATCACCGCGGGTCTGATGGTGACGCGGCGGATCGAGCCGGCGCTCGGGATCATC
>CAYULI010000052.1:0-17041 GCA_964445795.1 uncultured Nitrospira sp.
ACTGGAAGCCCGAAGTTCTCCGTTGCCAGTGTCTCCTTGACCGGGGAGCTTACAGCCCCGCCTGGCTGTCCGAGATAGACTGCGAATCCTGCAATCTATCCGGCGATCAGCCAGCAGTATATCCGGCCAACTTGTCACCGTCAGAGGGGGTCTGCTGGACTGCCCACTCCATGTCCGCCTCGGTTCAGGACGTGGGTCTGGATCATCGTCGTACTGACGTCCTGATGTCCAAGGATCTCCTGGATTGTCCGAATGTCGCACCGGTCCTCAAGTAAATGGGTGACAAAGGAATGCCGGAACGGCGGATTAACGGGGTCCGGAGTCACTATCGAATGAAGTCGATCCGATTAAGACTCCCGGCCCTTGTTCTGTCGCCTTAGATCGTGGCGACGGTCATGAGGGATATCAGGTGATTCCCGGACCATGTCGCGGAGCCTGCCTGATGGTCGCCAAAAGGGGTCGGGGATCTTTGTTGACGGGAGGAGAAGAATCTCTGCATTTCGCGCGCGAATTCGCCCGTTGCCGGCTCATCATAAATGACTCCCGCCCCCTTTCCACGAACCCCACCTTGCTCCTCTTTCCCCTCGTTCTTTCCCCTCGTTTGACCTTTGTCTCGTCTTCTTCCATATTTGTGCGACCATATCCAGAGATCGCAATCGACCTCATCGATGACCCAGGACTCCCGCCATCCCCTTCGCGGCCTCTTGATCGCCCAATTCTGCGGCGCGTTCAACGACAACGCGTGGAAATTGATGGTCGCCCTGCTGGGCATCCGTCAGGCGACGACAGGCATGGCGCCCGGTCCGGAGGTGGAGACCGCCGCCCAGACGCAAACGGCCATCGCGTTCGTGATTTTTACTCTGCCGTTGGTGCTCTTGTCCCTCGTCGGCGGCACGCTGGCCGATCGCCTGAGCAAGCGGACGGTCATCATCGCCGTCAAAGTCGTCGAGGTGCTGCTCATGACGGCCGGAACCGTGGCGCTGTGGTTGAACCCGGCCGGCGGCATACTTCCCCTGATTGTGCTGGCCGGCATGGGGATTCATAGTGCCTTGTTCAGTCCCTCGAAGTACGGCATCCTCCCGGAATTAGTCCCGCACGAGAATCTGGCGGCTGCCAACGGTCTCTTGGAAATGTGGACGTTCGCCGCCATCCTGACTGGAACGGCGGCGGGCGGCTTCCTCCTGCAGAGCGCCGGCGCCACGGTTTGGCTGGCGCCGCTCGCCCTGGCCGCCTTGTCGATTGTCGGCTTAATTTCGGCCTGTACGATTCCTCGCGTGCCGCCGGCCCGCTCTCAAGGCGGCGTGGTCGCGACGATCCACGGCGCCTTGGCCGCGCTCCGCGCCGAGCGCTTGCTGCGGCTCGCGATCCCGGGCGAAATCTTCTTCTGGACCATCGCGAGCCTGTTCGCGCAGAACGTGCTCGTCTATGCCAAGGCCGTGCTCCAGCTCTCGGACGCCCGTTCCGGCCTGCCGCTCACGGTGCTGTCCGTCGGGATCGGCATCGGCGCCGTCCTTGTGGGCCGGCTCTCGAGCAATCGCGTCGAATACGGCCTCATCCCGTTGGGGGCCACAGGGGTGTTCCTTGCGCTGGCTTTGCTTGGCTCGCTCACGCCGCAGATCGGCGGGACCTTCGCCCTGATGGGACTCCTCGGCGTCGCCAGCGCCTTCATCTTCGTGCCGTTGAATGCCGTCCTCCAATGGAAATCGCCGCCCGACCGGCGCGGCGCCGTCATTTCGTTTTCCAACACCTGCGTCTTCACCGGCATCCTGCTCGGCTCGCTCGCCGGTGGCACGCTGGCCAACGCGGGCCTCTCGACGAGCGGCATTTTCCTCGCCACCGGCGCGGTCACATTGGGCGGGACGCTCTGGGCCCTCTGGCTCCTGCCCGACGCCTTCATCCGGCTCATGCTGGTGATCCTGACGAACACGCTGTACCGCAGCCGAATCGTGGGCCAACACCATGTGCCACAAACCGGCGGAGCGCTGCTGGTCCCCAATCATGTGTCGTTCGTCGACGGACTTCTGCTCATGGCCAGCATCGACCGGCCGATTCGCTTCGTCGTGGACGCCGCCTACGCCTCGCACCCGTTCTTCAAGTGGCTGATGACCGCGATGAAGGTCATCCCCATCTCGTCCTCCGGCGGTCCGCGGATGATTCTTCGGGCTCTGCGCGCCGCCGGCCAGGCCCTCGACAACGGCGAGCTCGTCTGCATCTTCCCGGAAGGACAGATCACGCGCACCGGCACGTTGCTCCCGTTCCGGCGAGGATTCGAGCGGATCGTGAAGGGCCGGACCGTCTCCATCATTCCTGTCCATCTGGACCGGGTCTGGGGGAGCATTTTCAGTTTCAGCCGGGGACGCTTCATTTGGAAATGCCCCGAGCGTATCCCCTATCCGGTCACCGTGTCGTTCGGCGCGCCGCAACCCTCGACCACGCCGGCTCATGAGTTGCGCCGGCTCGTCCGTGAACTGGGGGAAGCGGCCTGGTACCTGCGCAAACCGGACCGGCAGCCGATTCACCGACCGGTGATCGCTGCCTGGCGCCGGCATCCCTTCGCCTTTGCGATGGCGGACCAGTCTCGGCCGCGCGTCACCGGCCTCCAGGCCCTCACCGGCGCCGTGGCGTTGGCTCACGCCTTAACGCCCCACTGGGAGGGCCAGCGCTGCGTCGGCCTGCTCCTCCCGCCCAGCGTCGGGGGAGCGCTGGTGAACGTGGCCGCCACGCTCTCCGGAAAGACCAGCGTGAACTTGAACTACACGGTAGGACGGGCGGGGCTGGAAGCGGCCGTGACGCTCGCCTCGTTGCGCACCGTGGTGACCAGCCGGTTGTTCGTAGAGAAGGCCAAGCTGGAGATCCCAAAGAACATCACGGTCCTGTGGCTCGAGGACATCGCGGCATCAATCACCGGACTCAAGAAGTTGGCGGCCGCGACGCTGGCGCTGTTCGCGCCCGTGCGCCTCCTGGAACGAGCCTGCGGCCAGACGCGCCGGCCCTCGATGGACGACCTAGCCACCATCATCTTCAGCAGCGGGAGCACGGGCGAGCCCAAGGGCGTGATGCTGTCCCACTTCAGCATCGACTCGAACATCGAGGGCGCCGCGCAGGTCATTCCGATTTCAAAGGCGGATCGCGCCTTAGGGACCTTGCCGTTCTTCCATTCGTTCGGATACATGCTGTTCTGGTTCTACACCCGGTACAGCACGGGCATCGTGTTCCACCCCTCTCCGTTGGACGTCGGTGCGATCGGCGACCTTTGCGACCGCTATCGCATCACGCTGATGGTCACCACGCCAACGTTCCTGCAGCTCTATTACCGGCGGTGCACGCCCGAACAGTTCAGCTCTCTGCGGGTGGTGCTGACGGGCGCGGAGAAACTTCCTTCCCGCCTCTATCAGGCTTTTGAGGACAAGTTCGGCATCGCGCCGGTCGAGGGCTACGGCGTGACCGAATGCGCGCCGGTAATCTCGTCGAATTGCCCGGACTATCGCGCCGCCGGGTTCTACCAGGTCGCGTCGCGCCGGGGCACCGTCGGGCAGCCCTTTCCCGGCGTCTCCGTGCGCGTCGTGGATCCGGACACCTGGGAAATCCTCCCGCCGGGCCAATCGGGCATGCTGCTCGTGAAGGGACCGAATGTCATGAACGGCTACCTCGGCCGCGAGGACCTCACGGCCAAAGCCATGCGCGACGGATGGTACGTCACCGGCGACATCGCGTCTCTCGATGAAGACGGATTTTTGACGATCACCGACCGGCTCTCCCGCTTCTCGAAGATCGGCGGCGAAATGGTCCCCCACGGCCGCGTGGAGGAAGCGCTGCAGCAGGCCTCGGGCGAAGACACGCAGGTATTCGCCGTCACCGGCATCCCGGACGAGAAGAAGGGCGAGCGACTCGCCGTCCTGCACACGGTGGACGAAACCCGCATCCCCGAGATTCTGGAGAAACTCCCCGCGCAAGGCCTTCCGAATCTCTTCATTCCGGCGCGGAACCAGTTCGTGAAAGTCGACACACTGCCCCTGCTCGGCAGCGGCAAGCTCGATCTGCGTGCGGTGAAGCGGATCGCGATGGAACGACTCTCCTCACACGAGGGGTAAGGGATAGCGGGGTCCGTCAAGGGATCGCGTTCTCAAGAACACAGCGGGAAGCGCCGGGTGGCCCTCGGCACGTTGCGCTCGATGATCTGGACCACGAATCGCTTTGCCCGTCAGGTCGCGATCTGCCAGGCGCTGCACCTGGGTTTCCGCTCGCTGGGCGACAGCCTCGCGCAGTCCGCGCCGAGCACTACGGACTAGCCCGACGCACCGATGGATCGAGACCAGATACTCGCCGCGCTCCGGGAAAGGATTCTCGCCTTCGCGACATCACGAGTCTCGAGGGAACAGGCGGAAGACCTGACGCAGGACGTGCTGGTGATCCTCCACGAGAAGTATCCGCGCGTCGTGGAACTCACGGAACTCGTGCCGCTGGCCTTTCAAGTGCTGCGGTTCAAGATGCTGGACACCCATCGCAAATCGGTGCGCCGCGGCGAGTATAATCATGCATCCGTCGACGAACTTCCGCTGGCCGACCCGGATGCCGATCCCGTTACGCAGCTCGACCAGAAGCAAAGAGTGGATCGGCTGCTTGCGGCGATTATGCAGCTCGGCGAGCGTTGCCGGAACCTCTTCAAATGGAAACTGGAAGGCAAGACCTTTCCCGAGATTCAGAAGCTGATGGGTCAGGCATCGATCAACACGATCTACACGTGGGACTTACGGTGTCGGAAGCAACTTCTGGTTCTCATGGACGGCAGCTGGGAATAAGCGATGTCCGAACATGAACTTGAACAGCTACTCGGCGGATTCGCGGCGGACACACTGACGGCCGACGAGAAACAACGGCTCTACAGGGCTGCATTGCAAGACCAGCAGATTTTCGACACCCTCGCCGACGAACAGGCGCTGAAAGAGCTGCTGGCCGATCCGGCCGTGCGGCGACGACTGCTCGACGCGTTGAACCGGCCCAGCGGCCCCGGCGCGATCTCCTGGCTGGATTGGTTGCGAAGACCGGCGACGCTGGCCTACGCCGGCGGCCTGGCTGCGGCTGCCTTGGCCGTCGTGCTGGGCATCAGGATCTATCAGGACAGTCAAAAAGAAGCGGGGCGCGCGGTCGCGACGGAGGAATCCGCTGCGACGAACCTGCCGGCCTCCGCGCCGCCGGTCTCACCGCCGGCTCCTTCCCCGCTGACGGGCTCGCCGCAAGGGAAAGAGACCGTGCCGCCCGCGATCAACCTTCAGAAGAAAGCCGCACCGGCCGGCAGGCCGGCCGAGCTCTCGCAGGCCCTTGACGGTCCCGCCGCTCCTTCAACACCTGAGCCTAACGCCACGCAGCCCACGGCCGCGGCCCCGCTGGCCAGTGCAGTCGCGCCCACCGCACAAGGCCCCGGCGCCCGTGCTTTGTTCTACCAAACGATCCCGGCGTCACCGGAATCGGAGCGCGGAACGGAGGCGATGCAGGAAACATCATCGGGCATCGGATCACCAGGAGAAGGGGCTCCACAGGGAACGATGCAGATGGAGCGCGCGCGCGAGGCGGTCCGGAAACCGGAAAGGAAGAAACCGACAGTCGGACATCCCCTCGGTCTTCGCTACAGCCTGATCATGAAGGGGCCTGGGGGCATCGACCTGGAAGTCGACCCGACAACGCCGGTCGGCAAGGACGACGCCCCCCGACTCGCTGTACAAACAAACGAGGACGGCTATTTGTCCGTGCACGATACGCGCTCGACTTCGGACGCTCCCACGCTGCTGTTCCCTACTTCCGGAGAGGGCCGGGTGGCCGGACGACAACCGGTCGCGGTTGCGCTCGACACCCTGTTCGACCTGCAACAGACGGCGGAGCAGGTACGATTACTGCTCGTCTTTTCCCGCTCGCCCCATGACGTGAATAGCCCCAAGCCCCCCGGGACGCCGACGCCACGATTGCTGATCGAACGCGTCGATCCGAGCCAACCCGGAGCACCGGCCGAACAAGCGGTGTACGTCGTCGATCCGACGCCGGCCGCATCCCTGTCGATAGAAGTGCCGTTGACCCTCCGACCATGAGCACCTCTCGATCAGGGCCTTCCGCACGCTTGCCGGTGAAGCCAAGCGTCACCAGCCACCGTCGGATCATGCGCCGATCGTGCAATCTTTGCAGGCACAACTGTATTGGCGCTTGAGTCTCCGAGACATTTGCGCCCTGCGACAACTCCTGTCATTCGAAATCCGCTCAGCAATTCAAGGGCTTTCTTCTGCACCCCGCCCCGACCATCGATGAGGCACCAGTATTGCTCCACGCATCAGTCGGGTTCGCTCCATCCCAAGCCAGGAGCGCAGCATGGACAGCCCAAAGAGGTGTCGACGCATGTCTTCCAGAACCCGCACCGGTACCGGCGATCTACAGAACGACTCGGTTGTCTTTCAGTACTGCGATCGATGCGCACGGCGGGTCTCCACCCTCGTCTTCGACGACCTCACCCTACAGGATCTTTGCCAAGATTGCTTCGACCGGCTGAAGCGTCGACGCGAACTCGTCCCCTACCCCTCGAAACCGCGGACGTGACGTGATCGGTCAGGCCCCTTCCCGCCGCCCCACTCGCCGCAGACTCCGCCCGCCATCTCCGCTCCTACACGGACGCCCGCCTCGGCCCGCGCGCACGGTCGGAGACGACGCGCAAGGACCAAGACGGGAAGAAGGGCGACGATGACGGTGCGCCAGGGGAGTTTACGGGCCGACCTTGTGCGGCTTGGAACGGTCATCGGGCTCGAAACACGGATCCTCGCCATCCTCGTCTCGTACGCAGTGGCGATCGGGCTCTTCTCTCTTATCGTGCCGCTGACCGTCCAAGAGTTGACCAACACGTTCGCGTACGCCATCGAGCCGATCATGATCGTGACCTTCGCCTTGATCATGCTGATCGGCCTGCTGTTCATGGGGTTCTTCCGTGTCTTTCAAACCAGCGCGATGGAAACGCTCTTTCAACGGCTCTATGTTCGCATCGCCGTCGCCATGACGGAACACCTGCCACGCATCAGACAAGAGGCATTCGCTCCCGAGCACGGCTTCCGATTTATCGAGGCCGAATTGCTCGCACGGGCCGTACTGGTCGTGCTCGTGGACGTCATCAACGTATCGGTATCCGGAATCACAGGCATGACGATTCTGGTCTTCTATCACCCCAATTTCTTGATCTATAACGCGTTCTTGCTCGGTGGGTTCGCACTGGTGGCCGTCGCATTCGGCCAAGGTGGCGTTCAAGCGACGAAAACGGTCTCGTCCCGTCATTACGCCGTCATGGCATGGATCCAGGATATCGCCGGCAACCGGCTGCATTTCAAAGCCAGCCAAAGCGCGCCGTTCCTGCTCGCTAGGACGGACCGGCTGCTCGACGACTATCTCGCGGCCAGACGGGCTCGCTCCAATATTCTGACCTGGCGGCAGTATCGAGCCATCGTGGTGTGGGAGGCTGTGTGCCATAGCGGGATGATCGCCCTCGGCGGTTGGTTGCTGGCGGCGGGACAGATCACGCTCGGACAGTTCGTCGCGGCGGAAGTGATCGTCGGCACGCTCCTGTTGAACCTCGATACCGTCACCAGGCGCATTTACGCGATGACGTACGTGCTGGCGTCGCTGGACGAACTTCAGCGCGTGTTCGCCCTGCCCAAACACGAATCATTCGCCGTCGAGTCACGGACAGGGCTGCCAGATCCGTTGATCTGCGGCGTCCACCTGGTTTGTAGAAACGTGTCATTCGGCTACCCGAATACGGCTCCGTTGTTCGAGCAGTTCAACTTCGACGCGGTTCCCGGAGAAAAAATATCGGTGCTGGTTCAGTCCAGCACGCAGAAGACCGCGCTTGCGCTCGTGCTGGCCGGATTGTATCGACCCACCAGCGGCGTCGTTCGGTACAACGACGTCGATCTCCGCGAGGTCGGAATGGATTACATCAATGGCGCACGGGGGCTCGTCCTGGATTCGCAGCCCACCCTATTTGGCGGGACGTTGGAAGAAAACATCTCCCTGGGTCGCTCGTCGATCGACTTTCACGCCGTTCGCCGGGCCATCCGATTCGTCGAGTTAGAAGAAGAGATCGACCGGATGCCGCTCGGCCTGCGCACACCCGTTGAAGCGTGCGGCGCCCGTTTTACCAAGAGTCAGATCCTGCGCATTCTTGTCGCGCGGGCGATCGTCGCACGGCCGCCGCTCTTGATCTTCGACGGAACCTTGCACAACATCGAGCCGAACGTCCGGGATGTGCTTCTCCGGAGGCTCTGTTCGAAGGAGGAAGAATGGACCGCGGTCTTTGTCACCAACGATCCGTCGATCGGGCACTTTGTGGATCGCCGGATCGTCCTAGGCCAAGCAGGCTGAGTCGCAGCGGGTGGCTGCCAGGCATTCCCGGGGTATGGATGCACGGCCGTAGCGACGCGTGCTAGGATGACATAAACCCTTTCGCACTATGATGCCGGCCCATGTTCCGACCCTCTCCTGAAACGGCGCGGTTCCGCAGAATCCCGTACCGGCTCATCGCGTCGGTGCTGCTGATCCTCGGCCTGGTCGTCTCCGTGATCTTGCTCGTCAGTCTGGAGCAAGAACGGCTGCTGTTGCAGGGGTTCAGCCAAGACCGGACCGTTCCCGCCGAACTGTTTTCCGCCCTCTGGCAGTCGCGCCGCGACCTGATTGTGATCACGTTGTTGGTGTTCTTGGTCAGCGCCATCGGCATCGCCGCCATCATTACGTTCGTCCATTACGACAGCACGAAGCGGACGCTCGAAGAGGTCAAGGGGCTCGCGAGGAACATCCTGCAAAGCATTCCCACCGGCGTCCTCACCGTCAATCGCAGCGGTGTCATCACGGCGGTGAACCCGACGGCGGAACATGTCTTAAAGCGATCGGCGGCCGACCTTCTGGGGCATCGGTATGAGACCGTCTTCCCGAACGGCGAGACGATCCGGGAGGTGCTCGACGGAGCCCTCCGCGCTCACCGACATGTGAGTCAGAAAGACCTGCCCTACGAAAGCGCGGGCCACGTCCCCCGTACGATTCGTGTGTCCACCGCCGAATTGACCGGCGACGAGCGCGAGCCGGCCGGTGTCATCCTACAGGCTCAGGACGTCACGGAGTGGCTCGCGCTTGAGCAACGCGTCCGGGTGGCGGACAAATTGGCCTCGCTCCACACACTGTCGTCCGGTGTGGCCCACGAATTGCGCAATCCGCTGAGTGCGGTGGATCTGAACCTGCACCTCTTGGAAGAAGAACTCAAGGAAACGGGGGCGCTTACCGAACACCAGGAACGGTATCTCCGTGTCCTGAACGCGGAATGCCGCCGCCTGTCCCTCATTCTTGACAACTTCATGAAGTTCGCTCGCCCAGGCTCGGTAGGCCTTCATGAGGTGAACGTGCGTGCCTTGATCGAGCACATCGTCGCACTGATGCAGTACGAAGCGGAGGAACGTCGGGTCCGAATCGAACAGGATGTGGAGGACTCATTGCCGTCTTTGTTGGGCGATGAAACGGCCATCAGCCAGGTCCTGGTGAACGTCGTCGTGAACGCGTTCCAGGCCATGCCCGAGGGAGGCGTGTGCCGCCTGGCGGCGCACGCTTGCGAATCCGAGGGAAGGCGATGGATCGTGATGATGGTCCGAGACACGGGGGTCGGCATCAAAACGGAAGATCTGCCCCGGCTGTTCGAGCCGTTCTATACGACGAAATCGAGCGGCACGGGACTCGGTCTCGCCATTGCCTATCGCATCGTCGAAGATCATGGAGGCACCATTCGGGTGTCGAGTCACCGCGGCAGCGGCACCACGGTGACGATCATGCTGCCCCTCTCGCCGGATACGGCCACTCAAACGAGCACACGGCATGAACAGACGGTCGCAGATCGTCGTCGTTGACGATGAGGTCAACCTTCGCGGGGCCTTGGTGACCCTGCTCGAGAAGCGCGGGCACGAAGTTCGCGCGGCGGGAACGGGGGAGGAGGCGTTCGGTCTCCTCGAGACTGCGCCGGCCGATCTGGTCCTGACCGATCTCAGAATGCCGGGGATGAGCGGGATGGAATTCCTTCGGCGACTGAAGGACAAATGGCCCGACACGGAGGTCGTGGTCATGACGGCCTTCGGGTCCATCGATACGGCCGTCGAGGCAATCCGGGCGGGAGCCTACGACTACCTCACCAAGCCCATCGATCGCGAGCGATTTCCTGTCGTCGTCGAGAAGGCGCTCGAGCGTCGTGCGCTGGCTTTCGAGAATAAGCAACTCCGGGACCGCCTCGAAACCAGAACGCGCTTCGACCAGTTGGTCGGCGAAAGCGCCCCCATGCAGCGGGTCTATACGCTGGTCGAGATGGTGGCGGACAGCGACGTCACGGTGTTGCTGACGGGCGAGAGCGGAACCGGAAAGGAGCTCGTGGCCCGTGCGATCCATCACAAGAGTTCCAGAGCCGGTGGCCCCTTCGTGACGCTGAATTGCGGAGCATTGCCAGAGAATCTCTTTGAAAGCGAGCTGTTCGGATATGAGAAGGGCGCATTTACCGGGGCCGTTTCGACGAAGGTGGGCCGGTTTGAGTTGGCCGACGGCGGGACCCTGTTGCTCGACGAAGTGGGGGAACTCTCGTTGAAGTCCCAAGTCGATTTCTTGCGTGTGTTGGAGACCAAGGAATTCCGTCGCCTAGGGGGAACCAAGCTGATCACCGTCGATACCCGCATCATTGCCGCTACCAATCGTAATCTAGAGGAAGCCGTCAAGCAGGGCGACTTTCGCGAGGACCTCTACTACCGTCTCAACGTGGTACCGATCCGCTTGCCGCCGCTCCGCGAACGGGGCGAGGATATCCTGCTGCTGGCGGATCGCTTCTTGGAAGAGTTCACGGCTCAGCATCATCGGGAACCGAAAGAAATCTCCCGCGAAGCGATGCGGTTGTTGCGACTCTACGCCTGGCCCGGCAATATTCGGCAACTGCGAAATCTGATCGAACGGTTAGTCGTAACCGTTCGAGAGCGCACGATTCAGCCGCACCATTTGCCGGAAGAAATTCAGGCCAGCCGGGAAGATGCCCGGACGATGGTGGTGACGCTGGGCAGTTCACTTGAGGAGATCGAAAAGGCCGTGATCCGGCGTACCCTGGCCGAAATAACGAATCACCGTGAAAGGGCGGCTAAGCTCCTAGGAATCAGCCCGCGTGCCCTCCAATACAAGATCAAAGAATACGGCATCCGCGAATAGTCCCGCCTGCCTCCAGCCCGACACCGCCGTTACCTAGCCCCTGCCCGCAAATTTTGCAGGACCTGCAGGTCGGGCGTCCTTGAGTCAACAGATTGATCATTCAGATGAAACCGGTTCCGGTTTCGCCGCTTTCCTCCATCGTTCCTGCAGTGTTTGCAGATCATGAGCGGGCTTGCCACTCAGTGGGGAGACCGGCACCACTCGATGTCGGCCTTTCGGGCCGCAACTGCTCGCAGGATCGCTAGTTATCGCCCTCCGCCACTCGTGGCACTTCCTATGCACCTGTATTTCACCGGGCACCGCTTCGGTGCGCGGCTGAAAAAGGAAAGGGAGGTGGGAGCAATGATCGGTATGGTTGGGTTGCTGCACAGGGGACTCCTCGTGACCACAGTGTTCATCGTGGTGTTGGGCTGCGCCCAACCGCCCCGAGAGCAACTCGACGCGGCCCAGAAGGCCGCCGACGCGGCAAAGGCGGCGGACGCGGCGACGTACGCCAAGGACGATTTCGCCAAGCTGGAGCAGCAATTCGCCCTGGCGAAGGATGAACTGGCCAAGCAGGAACAACTCCTGCCCATTTTCCGATCCTATTCCGACGCCAACGCGATGCTGGTCAAGGTGGTGGAGGAAGGCGGACACGTCGCGGCTAAGGCGGCCCAAGCAAAAGAAGCGGCCAAAACGGCCGCCCTCGCGGCCGAAAAAGAGGCGCAACAGGCCGTCGCGTCGGCCACGGAACTCATGACCCACGCGCCGACCGGAAAAGACAAAGCCGCCGTTGAAGCGATCAGACAGGATCTTGCGGCACTGGAGACGAGCCTCGGTCCAATCCGTCAGCTCATCGACAAGGGTGATTTTGTGGGCGCTGAGGCCCAGGCGAAAGCGGTGAAGGAGAAAGGCGCGGCGGTGTCCGCCGAAATTCAGAGCGCGATCGACAAGACCAAGGCGAAGAAACCTACCGCACGTGCGCGCGGGTAGGATTCGGAAGGATCGTCATGCTCCTCGATGAATCCTGCGAGACGGCTCGACACGCGAAGCCGGTCCGCTGCCCCCGGTGCAGAAAGTCTTCTCTGGTGCTCATTTTCGATTCTCCTGCACGAGGCATGGTGTGCCCGCATTGCCATGAAAAGCTCATCACGCTTCGGAAACGCGACGCCAGCCTTGCGGGCAGCCGAACTCTTCCGCCGGGAACTGTGCGCAACACCAAGAGGGTCGCCTCGTGCCCCCGCTGCGGGCAGGTGGCACCCCCCTGCTGTTCGACTCGCCTCAGGCAGGAATGGTCTGCCATGGATGCCATGGTGATCTGATTCGGTTTCGTCAAGAGGGAGCCGGACTGATTCCCGATGCAGGGTGACGGTATGCGGAGGCCGTGGAAGACAAGGAGGACCCGATGCACAAGAAGGACCCCGAAAAGTTGCCTCTCTTCGAGAAACTCTTGGCGGGTGGCTGCTTGTTTGCCCTTGGTACCTCCGTGGCGTCGGAGTCCGTTTTCACCATGACGATCTTCTCCGTCACCCTGCTGGCAGGCGTGTCGTTATTGATGGAGGCCTGGCGGTAGGGTGATGGAGCCGAAGCCTGAGGAGTCTTTCGGACGCGGGTGCCGAAGAATGGGTCGGGCGGGGACGAACTGCCTGACGATCGCGTTCTGCCACGACATCCACGAAGACGCGATGCTGAGCGTGCAGGATCTGGACGTCGCGCACATGAACCATATCATCGAGATTTTCAAGACGGTGCGAAACGACCTGAACATTCCGATGCCGAAGGACGGGAAGACGGTCCGGCTCACCGGCACTCAGATTCGCGCCAATGGCGGCGTGGAGCGCTTGTGTCCGTGGCCTGTGGGGGACGGACTCGGACGATGATGGGTCGAGATCGGGAGGACACGAATGGCCACGCTTGATTCGACTCCAGGCCCGATCCCGCAAGTCGGTGGGCAGGAGAGGAACTCGTGGATCGACTCGGTGAGTCAGCTCCAGGACCGCCTGGCTCTCTGTCCGACCGACATCCTGACCCGATGCGAGCTGGCCATCATGCTCGAAGAATTGGCGCAGCACGAGGAGGCCCTTTTCAACTGGAAGGCGGTTCTCGCCTGCGACCCCAACAATCTGATGGCGCGGGAGGGCGTGGCACGGTGCCGAAAGCGGATCGGACGGCCGCTGCAATCGATGTATTAGGAGGCCGGGGCATGGCTGCCATCTGGGGGATGTTCGATCGGATCGAAGCCGATTCGCAGGGCAGGCGATGGGTGCATATAAAGGCCGTCGTGTCCGGAGGGACGACCATCCGCGTCCGTGCACTGATCGGAAAACAGACCACGGTCGCCCGCGGCATCGACTGGGTTGACCTCTCCGATCTCCGTGCGGGCAGCCCATCGAGGTCAGCTATCGTCATAGCTGCGACGGATACCTGGAGGCCGACACCATCTATGTCCAGCCGCAGCGCACGGCTGTGGGGTAAGCATCGCGGTTCATTCATGATGAGAATGATATCCGGGCATGTCGAAGCGGTCGTGAATCGACCTCATATTCCGCCGAGCATCCGCGTGAGATCCCGAACGTCGCTGGGCACGTACCTCACCGAATGTGTCCTTGGGGAACGCACGAGCCTCAGCAGAGGCATCGAGCCGGTGCGACTGGAGGACATTCGTCCCGGCGAGTTTGTCGTGGCCACGCTGCGGGTCCATGCAGGGTGGCTGGAGGCCGAACGGATCGACATCGTCAAGCTGAGCGCCGATTCCCCCATTGGGATCAGCAAAACCGGTGCACAGGTGACGAGAAAACACGGGCTTCGCGAGTAGACCGGTCACGCGCCGTTTATCCCAGGAGGCAGCCCATGGTCGCAAAACGCAAGGCGAAAACGAAGGCCAGAAAGCCGAAGAAACCATCCAACAAGCCGGAAACGAAGGAAGAAACGATAGCCCGGCGATGAACCAGACACACATGTCAGGGCATGCCGATGTCGTGGCCGTGCATTGTCCGAGGGGGGCACAGCGTTGGTGTGGTTCGATCTCGCCACCGGCGTGATTTCCACGAGCCATGCAGGGTTGCGCGACACCTTGCGCCGAGGCATCAAGGATTCGCGCGGACGTCCGGTACGTCCGCGCGACGGGCGAGCCTTTCTGTCCGCCGTCTACGACCATTTCTTTCTCGGCGGATACACCGTACACTGGCTCAGTGCCTCCGGGATCAAAGAAGTGCGAAATGTCTATCGCGTATAGAAGTCAGCGATGACCGCGATCGATATGGCTCCCCTGACCGCCTGGCTGCCCGCTCGCTCGGACCAAGACTTCGATCTTATCGTCAAGATCCTAGGACCTGCCGCCTCGGCGGCTCTCAAGGGACTGGCCGCTGATCGCCCAATCCCTGGCCTACCGAGGGTCGTCGGTCATGACCCAATGGGGGGCGGCTCAACGGAGAGGTCGGGGACTTTGTATTCGATATTCGCATCGCTGCCCAGCCCTTTCACTCAATGGGGCATGGGTGCGACGTCCTCGTCTACTTGGGCGAGACTGTTCCCGACCATTCGCGCTTCGAGCTTCAACCCGGCAGCGTGCTGCTGTGGGACCCGCCACCAGCCGAGCGTCCACACATGTTCCACGATGACGCCGTGATTGCCTATGCAGTCCCGTTTACCCAGTTCGCGGTTCACCATGAGGAAGGTCTTGCGGGAAAGGGCCTGGCCGCCTTGGGAACCTTGCTCCAGTTACTCGGCGCTCCCAGCGACACACTTGATCGACTGGCATCGTTGGTTGCCGCACCCCGGTCGTTCGCGGCCGGCGTGGCCTTCGCTCGAAGCCACTTCGAGAAACGCGACGCCTATTCTATTCCGTCGGTCTGGTCCGACGCGACGGGTGGTTATCTGCTCGGACCGGAACAGGCCATTTTGCTGGGGTACGCGGCACCGGCCTGCGAGTGCCGGACAAGCTGCGATGCGAATCTGCTCGAGTCACCCGCCACGAGCGACGCACCCGTGCGACGACGTCACCGATCATGATGCAGAGACAGACGATAGCGACCCCGTTCGGGCGAGCGCGATAAGGCACCCATCGACCGCATGCTGAACCTGTTATGGATTCTTCTCGGAGGGTATGCGGTCGGGGTGCTGCTCCCGCTTTGCTTGCCCGCCAAGCCGAGAATACAGAATATCGCCGCTCATGGCTCCGCCGGACTGGCCGCGGGCGCAGGAATCCTGCTTGGAGTCACCGGCCTTCTCGCGCCGGAGCCCTCGACCGCCTTCGCGACGTCTACCATTCCCTTTCTGACCTTCGCCATCCGGCTCGATCCGCTGGCATCGTTCTTCGTGCTCACGATTTCCTTGGCAGGGCTTGCCGCCTCGGTTTTTGCCCTGGGCTACGTGACGGAATTCTTCGGGAGGCGCTCCATTGCCGCTTTGGGATCGCTCTACAATGGGTTTTTGCTCGCGATGACGCTCGTCGTTCTAGCGGACAACGGCTTCTTCTTCCTGATTGTTTGGGAATTGATGTCGCTGCTCTCGTATTTCCTGGTGGTCACCGATCATGACAAAACCGAGGTCCGCTACGCCGGGCTGTTCTACCTCATCATGGCGCACGTGGGCACCGCGTTCATCGTCTTGACCTTTCTCGTCTTCTTCCAGGCGGCCGGGTCGTTCTCGTTCGAGACGTTCCGCCATCCGCAGCATCCATTACCGGAAGGGATGAGAACCCTTGCCTTTTTCCTGGCCCTCGTCGGTTTCGGGACCAAGGCGGGCATCGTGCCCCTCCATGTCTGGTTGCCCTATGCGCACCCGGCGGCCCCCTCGCACGTCTCGGCGTTGATGTCCGGAGTCATGATCAAGACCGCCATCTATGCATTGGTGCGGGTGTACTTCGATTTCCTCGGCGGGGAGTTCCCCTGGTGGTGGGGCTTCACGGTCCTCGCGGTCGGCGCCGTGTCGGCGCTGCTGGGGGTGATGTACGCCCTGATGGAACACGACCTCAAGAGCCTGCTCGCTTATCACAGTGTCGAGAACATCGGCATTATCTTGCTTGGCATCGGGGCCGGTATGATCTTTCAGACCTACGGCTTGAAGGAGTTCGCGGCGCTCGGCCTCATGGCCGGCCTCTATCACACGATCAACCATGCCATGTTCAAGGCGTTGCTGTTCATGGGAGCCGGCTCACTGCTCTATGCGACCCATACGCGCAATATGGAGGAGTACGGAGGCCTGCTCAGGCGGATGCCTTGGACGGGCTTGTTCTTCCTGATCGGGGCGGTGTCCATTTCCGCCCTGCCGCCGACGAACGGCTTCGTCAGCGAATGGCTCGTCTTCCAAAGCCTCTTTCTGAGCTTCCACCTCCCGACCGTGTTGCTGAAGCTCATGCTCCCGCTCGCCGCGGCGATGCTGGCCTTGACCGGCGTGCTGGCACTTGCCTGCTTCGCAAAAGCCTTCGGCATTTCCTTTCTCGCATTGCCGAGAAGCGCTCATGCCCGACATGCGGAAGAGGTCCCGATCTCCATGCGCGTCGGGATGGGTCAGTTGGCGGCCGTGTGCCTCTTCCTGGGATTGCTGCCTATGGTCGTCGTGCCCGTGCTGGATCGAGTCGTCAGGCTCTTCACCCATGTCTCGATCGCGGACAAGGTCGTGGCGCTGGACGGTTGGGCGCTGGCACCCGTCAATGTGGAGTTTTCCAGTCTCTCCGCACCGGCCATCGCCTTGGGCTTGGTCGGCTTGTCGATGCTCGGCCTCTTGTTGGTGGCCGCGTTCGGCGGTCTGGCCAAGACGCGGTATTACAAGACGTGGGGCTGCGGGATCAATTTGAGTCATCGTATGGAGTACACGGCCA
>CAYULI010000053.1:0-17025 GCA_964445795.1 uncultured Nitrospira sp.
CGGAGTCCGTTGCCGGAAGGACCGGAGGTATTGGAGGGAGTCTTTGCGGAGAGAGCCGACAGTTATTAGCTGATAGCGAACAGCGTCGGAAGGAGCTTCCATGACGACCGAGACCATGCAGCGACAGCAGGAAGTGACCTACCTCGAGGCGATCTCGCAAGCCCTGGACGAAGAGATGACGCGGGATGAACGCGTGTTCTTGATGGGCGAAGATATCGGCACGTACGGCGGCGCCTTCAAGATCACCGAAGGGTTCCTCCAGAAATACGGCGAGTGGCGGGTCCTCGACACGCCCTTGGCTGAATCCGGGTTCGTCGGCGCGGCGATCGGGGCAGCGATGATGGGGTTGCGCCCGGTCGTGGAGATGCAGTTTGCGGACTTTATTTCGTGCGCCTTCGACCAGATCACCGAAGTCGCGGCCAAGAATCATTACCGGTGGGGAGCCGCCGTGCCCCTGGTCATCCGCGCGCCGTTTGGCGGCGGCGTCCATGGCGGTCCGTTCCATTCCGAATGCCCGGAAGGCTGGTTCTTTCATTCCCCGGGCCTCAAGCTCGTGGCCCCGTCCACCCCGTACGATGCGAAAGGTCTCCTGAAAGCGTCGATTCGCGACCCTAACCCGGTCATCTACTTCGAACACAAATTTCTTTACCGACGGATCAAGGCCGTACTGCCGCAGGAAGACTACATCGTTCCGATCGGGAAGGCCGACGTCAAACGGACCGGCACTGATGTCTCCGTCGTCACCTACGGCGCGATGGTCCATCTGGCGCTCGAGGCCGCACAGGTCCTGGCCCAGGAAGGAATCGACATCGAAGTGGTCGATCTGCGCACGTTGATCCCGCTCGACAAAGAAACGATTTACGCGTCAGTGCGCAAGACCAGCAAGGCCATCATGTTGCACGAGGATAACAAAACGGGCGGGATCGGCGCCGAGATCGCCGCGCTGCTGGCGGAAGAATGTTTCGATTGTTTAGACGGTCCGATCGTGCGTATCGCCGCCCCGGATACGCCCGTGCCGTTCAGCACCCCGTTGGAGGAATTTTTCCTTCCAAAGACGAGCGACGTCGTCGCCGCGGCGCGGAAGCTGGTGGCGTATTAAGCAACGTCTCGGGTCAGCGTCATGCAGCCAATGAGAAACAACGTGCTTCGATCGAGGTCAACGACTGATGGGCACGCCTGACGAGGTGTTCTGTGGCGACCGATATCATCATGCCCCAGCTCGGAGAAAGCATTGCGGAAGGTACCGTCGTGAGGTGGCTCATCCCCGTCGGAGGGACGATCCAGAAGGACGAACCGCTCTTGGAGGTGGAAACGGAGAAAGTTGCCTTGGAAATCCCCTCACCGGCCACTGGGATGCTGAGGGAGGTTCTCGTCAAGGAAGGCGAGACCGTTCCCGTAGGGACTCTGCTCGCGCGCATCGATAGCGTGGCGCCCGCCGAGGTGATCAACCGTGTCGGCGGGGTCGTCGTGCGTCCGATGGAACCGGTCGCTGCGGGCGAAGAACATCATTCTCCGGCCGTCCGGCAATTGGCGAGAGAACATGGAGTCGATCTCTCTCGGGTGAAGGGGACCGGGGCCGGCGGGCGGGTGACCAAGAAAGACGTGCTTGACTTCATCGCCCGACTAGGAGTGCAGACCGGCGCCGTCAGCGCCGGCGAGCCGTCGATGGGCGAGGAGGTGCTTCCCATTACGCAGATGCGACGAACCATCGCCGATCGGATGGTCAAGAGCAAGCAGACGTCCGCCCACGTCACGACGTTTTTCGAAGTCGACTTTTCCAGCATCGCGAAATTCCGGCAGGGCCGCGACCTCACCTATCTCCCGTTCGTGATCCGCGCGGTCACCAAGGCCCTCCGCGATTTGCCGATTCTGAATTCAACGTGGGGGGAGCAAGGCATCGTCATCAAGAAAGACCTTCACATCGGGATCGCCACCGCGCTGGAGGATGGGTTATTGGTGCCGGTAGTTCGGCATGTCGATCGAAAAGGACTGACGCAACTGGCGAAAGAAATAGCGGATCTTGCGGAGCGAGCCAGGTCCAAGAAATTGAACCCAGAAGAGGTTCAAGGCGGAACGTTCACGATCACGAACCACGGCGGCTTCGGCAGCCTGTTCAGCACCCCTATCATTCACCAGCCGCAGATCGCGATCCTGGGTGTCGGCGCGATCCAGAAGCGGGCCGTGGTCATCGATGACGCGATCGCGATTCGCCCGACGGGCTATCTCAGTCTGTCGTTCGACCATCGCGTCATCGACGGGGCGACGGCCGATCAGTTCTTGGCGAAGGTCAAACACTATCTCGAACACAGCCACTGGGAGCAAATCCTGTGAGCACGACGCGACGAGCCGTCATCGTGAGCGCCGTCCGAACGCCGATGGGCAGCTTCAACGGCGCCTTCAGCTCCGTGCCGGCGACGAGACTGGGCAGTCTCGCCATCGCCGAAGCCTTGAAGCGGGCTCACGTCCCGCCCGAGCGCGTGGACCAGGTGTATATGGGTTGCGTGCTGAGCGCCGGACTGGGACAAGCCCCAGCCAGACAGGCGTCGATCGGAGCCGGCGTCCCGACCTCGGTCGGTGCCACGACCGTCAACAAAGTCTGCGGTTCCAGCATCCAGACGGTGATCATGGCCGCTCAGACCATCGCGCTCGGAGAGGCAACCATCGTCGTGGCCGGCGGAATGGAAAACATGACGCGCTCGCCCTATCTACTGGAGAAAGCTCGGCAAGGGTATCGGCTGGGGCATGCGGAGCTGGTGGACAGTCTGGTCAAGGACGGCCTGTGGGACGTCTACAACAATTTCCACATGGGCGATGGCGGGGAACTCTGTGCGGCCAAGTACCAGCTCACAAGAAGTGAGCTGGACGACTTCGCCTTGGAGAGTTACCGACGCGCACGCGAGGCCATGGCCAGCGGGGCCTTCAAGAAAGAAATCGTGCCGGTTAACGTGCCGCAACGGAAAGGCCCGCCATCGACCGTCATGGAAGATGAGGAACCGAATCGGGTCGATCTCAGCAGGATACGCGAGCTAAGGCCGGTGTTCCGGGAAGATGGAGTCCTGACCGTGGGGAATTCCCCATCCTGCAACGACGGAGCCGCCGCCCTCGTCGTCATGGCGGAAGAGGAAGCGGCCCGGGAGGGACTTGCTCCTCTGGCGCGCATCGTCGGTTACGCCGGCGCGGCGCTGGCGCCCGAGTGGTTTACGATTGCGCCGGTGGAGGCCATCAAACTGGTACTCAGGAAAACGGGGCTTTCGATCGGGGAGATCGACCTGTTCGAAATCAATGAGGCGTTTTCCGCGGTCTCCCTCGCGATCTACAGGGAATTGGGGCTCGATGGAAAGAAGGTCAATGTCAACGGCGGCGCCGTTGCGCTCGGCCATCCCATCGGCGCGACCGGCGCGCGCATCCTCACGACCCTTCTCTTTGCCATGGAGGCGCGGGGAGCCCGACGTGGGTTGGCCAGTCTCTGCATCGGAGGCGGCGAAGCGTTGGCGATGATCGTGGAAAGGGGGTAGTGTGAACGGCGCAACGCGCGAGACACGGGTGATCCGGGGAAACCCAGTATTTCCCTCTCACGTTTTTCGTGCGCGTCCGACTGCTCTCCCCGGCGACCCATGAAGCTCGATGACATCAAGACGATCGGCATCGTCGGAGCCGGCCAGATGGGACGCGGCATCAGCCAGGTGTGCGCCACGGCCGGCTATCACGTCCTGCTCGTGGATGTCGCAGAACCTCCGCTGGCGGAGGCGCTCACCAAAATCCGAACCGGTCTGGAGCGAGCGGTGGAACGGGGAAGTCTCAGTGACCATCAAGCCGGGGAGGTGCTGGCGCTTATCCATCCGATGGTGCAACTCGACCGGTTGCGAGAGGCGCAGTTGGTGATCGAAGCGATTCCCGAAGACCTCGCCCTCAAACAGGAACTCTTCGCCGAATTGAATCGCCTCTGCCAGCCGCCCACGATCCTCGCCAGTAACACGTCGTCGATCTCGATCACCAAGCTGGGGGCGGCCTCCGGCCGGCCCGACCGAGTGGTCGGTTTGCATTTTATGAATCCGGCCCCCGTGATGCGACTCGTGGAAGTCGTGCGTGGTCTTGAAACCTCCGAGCAGACGATGACCCTCGCGCTAGACCTGGTCAAGCGGCTGGGGAAAATCGCGGTGGTGGCCAGAGACGTGCCGGGATTCATCGTGAACCGTGTCCTGATCCCCATGATCAATGAAGCCGTCTTCGCCTTCGAGGAAGGAGTCGCGTCGGCAGAAGACATCGATCTGGCGATGACGACCGGCGCCAATCATCCGGTCGGACCGTTGGCCCTCGCCGACCGGATCGGGTTGGATACGGTGCTCGCCATCTGCGAAGTGCTCTACCAGGACCTGGGCGATCCCAAGTTCCGTCCCTGTCCGCTCCTCCGTCGCTATGTCGAAGCGGGGTGGCTGGGACGCAAGACCGGTCGGGGGTTCTTCGTGTACGAGGAGGCGCCACTGGCGACACGTCCCTCGCCTCCGGATTGAGGAGCCTTTCCGATGCAGGAACGTAAGCCGCGGTTTACATCGCTCTCGGGACTCGACATCAATCGTGTCTATACTCACGACGATCTCAAAGACTGGTCGCCGGAGGCCGATCTCGGAATGCCCGGCGACTTCCCCTACACCCGCGGCGTGTATCCCACCATGTATCGCGGCCGGCTCTGGACGATGCGCCAGTTCGCCGGGTTCGGCTCCGCGGAGGACACCAACCGTCGCTTCAAATACCTGCTGCAACACGGCCAGACCGGCCTCAGCGTCGCCTTCGACATGCCTACGCTGATGGGAATCGACGCGGACGATCCGCGCGCCCACGGCGAAGTCGGTCACTGCGGCGTCGCGATCTCGTCGGTGGATGATATGGAGCGGCTCTTCGAGGGCATCCCGCTCGATCAGGTCACCACCTCGATGACGATCAACGGACCGGCGGTGGTGATCTTCGCCATGTATCTTGCCGTCGCGGAGAAGCGCGGAATCCCCGTCGAGCGTCTGGGCGGCACCCTGCAGAACGATATATTGAAAGAATACATCGCGCAGAAGGAATGGCTCTTTCCACCGGCACCGTCCCTCCGTCTCATCGTCGACACGATGATCTACTGCGCGGACCACATGCCCAAATGGCATCCGGTCAGTATCAGCGGCTACCACATCCGGGAAGCCGGCGCGACCGCCGTGCAGGAGCTGGCGTTTACCCTGTACGACGGGCTGACGTACGTGGAAGCGGCGGTGCAAGCGGGGCTTGCCGTGGACCGCTTCGCTCCGCAACTGTCGTTCTTTTTCAACGTCCATAACGACTTCTTCGAGGAGATCGCCAAGTTCCGGGCGGCCCGCCGACTGTGGGCCCGGGAGATGACACGCCGGTATCGCCCCAACGATCCGCGATCGGCGCAGCTCCGCTGCCATGCGCAGACCGCCGGTTGTTCCCTCACGGCGCAACAGCCCATGAATAACGTGGTGCGGACGACGATTCAGGCCCTCGCGGCGGTGCTGGGCGGCACCCAGTCCCTCCATACCAATTCGATGGATGAAACACTCGCCTTGCCGACCGAAGAAGCGGTGAAGCTCGCGTTGCGCACCCAGCAGATCATCGCGCAGGAGAGCGAAGTGACCAACAGCGTCGATCCTCTCGGCGGGTCGTACCACGTCGAGACGCTCACCAACCGCCTCGAAGAAGCGGCGCTCGAGTACTTCCGCAAACTGGACGGCATGGGCGGCATGATCGAAGCGATCGAGCAGGGTTTCCCCCAGCGTGAAATCCTCGATGCGTCGCAGCGCTACCAGCGCGAGGTGGAGCACAAGGAGCGCATCATCGTCGGCGTGAATGAGTACGTCGAAGAGGAAACACGCCCGATCCCGATCCTCAAGGTCGGGCCGGAGATCGAGCGCGAACAGGTGGCGCGCCTCTCGGATCTGCGAAAGGCACGTGATCCGTTCAGGATGGCCGGCGCCGTTGAGGAACTGCAAGAAGCGGTTTCGTGCGGCCAAAACGTGATGCCCTATCTGATCGCGGCGGTAAAGGCGAAGGCGACGCTCGGCGAAATCTGCGCGGCGCTGAAGGAGGTGTTCGGAACGTACAGGGAACCGGTGGTGTTGTGATGGTGGTGTCGACCAGCATGCCTCCTGTGCTCGCGCGACTCACGCGCAGGGCCGATCAGATTGTGATCACAGCGGGCGGTGCCCGTCGCATGCGCGCAGTGGGAGGCATCCTGATTGCCGCCGCCGAAGTGAGAGGATAGGGCGCGCCGCTCGGTGCCCAAACCTTTCAGGCGAGGTCGAGGTAGGGAGAGAGGATCGTGAAACTCGGTGCATATGAAATTTATCCAGTGAGCGACGGCCGTTTCGCATTGGACGGCGGAGCCATGTTTGGGGTGGTACCGAAAGTCCTCTGGGAGAAATGTTGTGCCGCCGACGCGCTGAACCGCGTTCCGCTCAGTGTCACTGCGCTGTTGATCCGTGCGCACGGGAAGAACATCCTGGTTGATACGGGGTTGGGGTCCAAAGAAGATGAGAAGTTCCGTCGTATGTTTGCGGTGGAACGGACGCCGACGTTGCTGAATTCGTTGAAGCGCCTGGGTCTAGGACCGGACGACATCCACATGGTCATCAACACCCACCTGCATTTCGACCATGCGGGTGGGAACACGATGAAACAAGAGAACGGAACCATCAGGCCCACCTTTCCCAAGGCGCAATACTTTATCCAACACGGCGAGTTTGAAGATGCCGCCCGCGCCAACGAACGCACCAAAGCCAGTTACCGGCGGGACAACTTCACGCCGATCGCGCACGTCAATCAGTGGGAATTCCTGCGCGGCGACACCGAGCTGCTTCCCGGGATAACCGCCGTCGTCACCGCGGGACATACCCGCTGTCATCAGAGCGTCAGAGTCGAATCCGAGGGCAAGGTGGCCTTCTTCCTCGGCGATCTGATCCCGACCGTCTCGCACCTCCCGCTGCCCTACATCATGGGCTATGATCTGTTTCCCGTCCAAACGTTGGAAACGAAACGATGGGTATTGGATCGGGCCTTCGAGGAACAGTGGCTCCTGCTCTTCGAGCACGACCCGCTGGTGCAAGCGGGATATGTCCGTCGGGATCAGGACGGTAAGTATTTCTTGCGGGAGGTGACGGCATGGCAGTAGCCACCACGCCCCTGCGTGTGCTGATCGGCAAAGTCGGGCTGGACGGCCACGACCGCGGGGTCAAACTGATCGCGCGGGCATTGCGCGACGCCGGCATGGAAGTGATCTACACCGGGCTTCACCAGACGCCGGAGGAGATTGTGCGCACCGCGCTCCAGGAAGACGTGGATGCCATCGGGTTGAGCATTCTGTCCGGCGCACACAATACGCTGTTCCGCCGGGTCCTGGAGCTGCTCAAGGAACAGGGGGCTGAGGACATCGTCCTGTTCGGCGGCGGCATCATTCCCGATGAGGATATTCCCGCGCTGAAGGCGGCCGGCGTCAAAGCCCTGTTCAGACCAGGGTCCTCCATGCGGGAGATCGTGGAATTCGTCAGGCAGATCAAGCCGCACGAGTAGGGGCACCATGCGTTCGCTGACCACATCGATCGTGACGACCTCCCAAGAATTCGCGTCGAACCGGGCGCACTATGAAGGGCTGGTGGCCGACCTCCAAAAACGGCTCGCTCTTGCCAGGGCCGGAGGACCGGCGGAAGCCATCGCGTTGCACAAAGAGCGGGGCAAGCTGACCGCTCGCGAGCGGATTGCGGCCTTGCTCGATCCGGACACTCCCTGGCTGGAACTCAGCCCGCTGGCGGCCTTTGGCATGTACGACGACCATGTCCCGGCTGCCGGCTTGATTACCGGCATCGGCTACGTGTCGGGGCGGCCCTGCGTGATTGTCGCCAACGACGCCACGGTCAAAGGCGGCACCTATTTTCCGACGACGATCAAGAAGCACCTGCGGGCGCAGGAGATCGCACTCGAAAATCGGCTGCCGGCCATCTATCTGGTGGATTCCGGTGGAGTGTTCCTACCCATGCAAGCCGAGGTCTTCGCCGACAAGGACCATTTCGGACGCATTTTTTACAACCAAGCCCGGATGTCTGCGCTGGGCATCCCGCAGATTGCCGTCGTGATGGGCATGTGTACCGCGGGTGGCGCCTACGTGCCAGCCATGTGCGATGAAAATGTGATCGTGAAAGGGACCGGCACCATCTACCTGGCGGGGCCGCCTCTAGTCAAAGCGGCGACCGGGGAGGAGGTCACCGCCGAAGAACTCGGCGGCGCCGACCTCCACACCAGGCTATCCGGCGTGAGCGATCATCTCGCGGAGAACGATCACGATGCGATCGAGATCTGCCGCTCCATCGTCGAGACGTTACCCCGGCGACCGGTCCCGCGCAAACCGGCGGCGATCGAGGAGCCGCTCTACCAGCCCGGCGAACTCTATGGACTCATCCCGAGCAATCCAAGACAGCCGTTCGATGCGCGCGAAGTCATCGCCCGCCTGGTGGATGGAAGCCAGTTCCACGAGTTCAAGGCCCGCTACGGCCGGACACTGACGTGTGGATTCGCCCGCTGGATGGGGCACCAGGTCGGCATCGTCGCCAATAACGGCGTGCTCCTGTCCGAAGCCGCGTTGAAAGGGGCGCATTTCGTGCAGCTCTGCGCCCAGCGACGCCTGCCGCTCGTTTTTCTTCAGAACATCACCGGCTTCATGGTCGGGAAGGACTATGAGGCGCGCGGGATCATCAAGGACGGCGCCAAGATGGTCCAGGCCGTGGCGACCGCCGACGTGCCGAAGTTCACCGTCGTCATCGGCGCCTCACACGGAGCCGGCAATTACGCCATGTGCGGGCGGGCCTATGGTCCGCGGTTTCTCTTCCTCTGGCCCAACGCGCGGACCTCGGTCATGGGAGCGAACCAGGCGGCCCAGGTGCTCGTGACGATCAAACAACAGCAACGAGCCCGTGAACAAACCGTCCTGTCGCCCGACGAGCAGCGAACGATCACCGAGTCCACCGTCGCGCAGTATGAACGCGAAGGCAGTCCTTATTTCAGTACGGCCCGTCTCTGGGACGACGGCATCATCGATCCCGTGGACACGCGGCGGATCCTCGGCCTATGTCTCGACGTCGCGATGACGACGCCGATCCGCGGCTCGCAGCCGCCGGTCTTCCGTATGTGAGGCGCCGATGAAGGAACCCGTCTCGATCCTCGTCGAATCGAACAGGGGGCTGGCGCGCGTCACGCTGAACCGGCCCGATCGACGAAACGCGTTCGACGCCGGCATGGTCGAAGAGCTTCGCGAGGCGTTCGAGGCGTTGGGACAGGACCGGTCGGTGCGCGCAATTGTCTTGGCCGGCGCCGGTTCCACGTTCTGCGCCGGAGCCGACCTCCGCTGGCTGGCCGCGGACCGGACCGTCTCTGCGCCGGGGGCGCAGCAAGACGCCGAGCGGTTGTGCCGGATGTTCCGGACCATCGACGAGTCTCCATGTCCCGTGATCGGACTCGTCCAGGGGGCCGCATACGGGGGAGGGATCGGATTGATCGCGGTATGCGACGTGGTCGTAGTCGCCGCGGACGCGACCTTGGCCTTCAGCGAGGTCCGCTTGGGGTTGGTGCCGGCGGTGATCGCACCGTTTGTCCTCCGGAAGACCGGCGAATCTTTCGTGCGGCGATTCTGTCTGACCGGGGAGCCCTTCTCCGCGTCGATGGCGAAGGCGGCGGGCCTCGTTCACGACGTGGTTGAACCGTACGCGCTCGAGACCCGTGTTGCGGCACTGGCGGAATCCGTCATGCACCTCGCGCCTCAAGCCGTACGGGACACGAAGGCGCTGTTGCGCCGACTCCACTCTCTGTCCGACGACGAGCGTTGGAAGGCCTGCGTCGAGGCCAACGTCCAGGGACGCCTTTCGGCGGAAGCGCAGGAAGGAATTCGTGCTTTTTATGAACGCCGCCGGCCGACATGGTCCACCCCGGCCGGCGGCGAGTAGAGGGAATCGCACAATGTTGCAGCCCAACAGACAGACGCCCGTCTCGCCTCCGATCCGGATCATCGAAGTGGGTCCACGGGACGGATTGCAGCATGAACCGGTCATTGTGCCGACCGTGACCAAGGTCTCTCTCGTGGACGCCCTGTCCCGGACCGGTGTGGCGGAGGTGGAAGCCGGTTCGTTCGTGGCACCTCGGACGATCCCGCAATTGGCGGACTCGGACGAGGTGTTCAAAAGGATCGCGCGACAGCCCGGGGTCGTCTATTCGGCACTGGTGCCGAACGAGCGAGGATTGGAACGGGCACGAGCCGCGGCAGTGGACAAGATCGCCGTGTTCACAGCAGCCTCGGACACATTCACCCGGCGGAACATCAACTGCACGATCCGCGAGTCGATCGAGCGCTTCAAGTCGGTCGTCTCCGGCGCCAAGCGGGACGGCCTGGCGGTGCGCGGGTACATCTCCACCGCGACACATTGTCCCTTCGAGGGCCCCGTTCCGCCGTCGCGTGTCCGGGACGTGATGCGACGCCTGCTCGATCTCGGAGTCGAAGAGATTTCACTCGGGGACACGGTCGGCAAGGCCGCGCCTTGCGACGTCCGGAGACTGCTGGATGAAATACTCCCGCATCTCGCTGGAACCGCCCTCTCGCTGCACATGCACGACACGTACGGGCTAGCCATCGCCAACGTGCTGATCGCCTGGATGGACTACGGCATCCGGGCGTTCGACACGTCAGCCGGGGGGCTCGGCGGCTGCCCGTATGCACCGGGCGCGTCCGGCAACGCGGCCACCGAGGATGTCGTTTATGCCTTGAAGGCTTCCGGTGCCGCCGTCGCCGTGGATGAGCGATTGGTGGTAGAGGCAGCCCGGCGGATGGAAGCGGCGCTGGATCGTCCGCTCGCCTCCCGGCTGTCGCGCGTCCTTCAACCCCATGCCGCCTATGAGCCGGTGCCATGACGATGTCCAGCCCACAGATCGCTCGTGAATCGGGACGCGCCAAGACTCTGGCCGAGCAGGTGAAAACCGGAAATGTCCGTGCGGTTTCACGGCTGATTACCTTGGTGGAGAACCGGCACCCGGAGGGCACGGAGGCGCTGCGCCTGGTGAACTCGATCTCTCGCACGGCGACCGTGATCGGGGTGACCGGGTATCCCGGAGCCGGGAAAAGCACGCTCATCGATCAGTTGATCACCGCTTATCGGCGCTTGGGCATGAAGGTCGGAGTTCTGGCGGTCGACATCAGCAGTCACGTCACGGGCGGCGCGCTGCTGGGTGACCGGATCCGAATGCAAGCCCATGCGCTGGACGAGGACGTCTATATCCGGAGCATGGCGACCCGCGGGTATTCCGGCGGGCTGGCCCAGGCGACCGACTGCGCCCGGCGCGTGCTGGAGGCAGCCGGATACGACGTCATTCTAATCGAAACGATCGGGGTCGGTCAGAATGAAGTGGATATCGTCGATCTGGCCCACACCGTGGTCGCCGTCGTCGCGCCAGGTCTGGGCGATGAGGTCCAAGCCATGAAGGCCGGGTTGCTGGAACTGGCGCACATCGTCGTGGTCAACAAGGCGGACCATCCGGGGGCAGACTCGACGTTGCGAGATTTACGGGAGTGGTGCCCGACCGTCCTTCGCGCCGTGGCGACGACCGGAGAAGGAGTGGCGGACCTCCTCGCCGCGATCGCCGAGCATCACCGGTTGCGCGATCTCGGCCGGGAGTCGACCCATCCCGATCGCCGAACACGAACGGGACCCTAAGCGCACGAGGCCGCCATGCCACAGCACGCGTTGACCATCTCGCACCATGTCGCCCGGATCACGTTGAATAACCCGCCGGCCAACGCGCTGAGTCGTTCCGTGATCAAAGAGCTGGAGCAGGTGCTGAACCAGGTTGAAGCTGACGAGTACGTCCGCGCGGTGATCGTGACGGGGTCGGGCCGGTTTTTCTGCGCCGGGGCGGACATTCACGAACTGACTCATCTGAACACGTGTCACGCTGGAACCGAGTTCGCTCTGAGGGGGCAGGTGTTGTTCAACCGTATCGAGCGTTGCGACAAGCCGGTGCTGGCGGCGATCAACGGGACCTGTGTCGGCGGCGGTCTGGAACTGGCCCTGGCGTGTCATATTCGGATCGCGGCGGCGGGGGTCTCGCTGGGCCTCCCGGAGATTAAGCTGGGCCTGATTCCCGGCTTTGGAGGGACGCAACGGCTGCCGCGAGTCGTGGGGGCGTCCAAGGCCGCCGAGATGATCCTGACGGGCGAGAGTGTGTCCGCGGAGGAGGCGCTCAGGATCGGTCTGGTGAGCCGCATCGTCCCATCTCATGAACTGATGGGGCAAGCCGAGGCCGTCGCGGCTCTGATTACGGCGCGCGGGACGGCTGCGGTCGAAGCGGCGCTGCACGCCATTCGAGGAGGACTCGACATTCCCCTGTCCGAAGGCCTGGCGAGAGAAGCGGAATTGTTCGGCCGATTGTGCGTCACGTCCGGCAAACAGGAAGCCGTGCGGGCCTTTCTCGAAAAGCGACAGCCGAAGGTTGTCGACGTGTGATTGGGAGAGTGTCGACGGTCATGGGGCAACGATCAAAGAAGAAAGTGGCCGTCGATGACGAATAATCATTGATGAGTTGAGGTGCTGCATGCTCGCGGAGCGCCTCGCGCGTTATTGTCAATCGCTCTGTTACGACGACCTTCCCGATGCGGTCGTGCACGAAGTCAAACGGCGCCTGCTCGACAGTCTCGGCTGCGCGCTCGGCGCCTGGAACGCCCCGCCCTGCCGCTACGCCCGCCAGCTCGCCCAGGCCGTCACACTCCCGCACGGTGCGACGCTATGGGGCACGCGTCACAAAACCCTTCCGGATCTCGCCACCTTCGCGAACGGAGCCCTCGTCCGGTACCTGGATTTCAACGATACCTATCTGGCCAAGGAACCCGCGCACCCCTCGGACAACATCCCGGCGGTGCTCGCGGTCGGGGAGGCGGTGGGCGCGTCGGGCAAGCGGGTGATTCAGGCCATCGCGCTCGCCTATGAAGTGCAGTGCCGCCTGTGCGACGCCGCAGCGCTTCGTCCGCGCGGGTGGGATCACGTGACGTACGGTCCGTTCTCCTCGACCCTCGGCGCCGCGAAAGTGATGAAGTTGTCGGACAGGCAGACGGTGCAAGCCGTCAACCTGGCGGGCGTCGCCAATGTGGCGCTGCGACAAACGCGGGTGGGGGATTTGTCCATGTGGAAGGCTTGCGCCTTCTCGAACGCCGCGCGAAACGGCGTATTCGCGGCCATGCTGGCCCAACGGGGCATGACCGGTCCATCACCCATCTTTGAAGGTGAAAAGGGCTTCATGAAGCTCGTGTCGGGACCGCTGGAGCTGCCGGTCTTCGGCGGGGAAAAGGGACAGGCATCCGCTGGGAGCGGGAGCCAGTCCCCGGGGTTCAAGATCTTGGATACCTATGTCAAGCGGTACCCGGTCGAGTACCACGCACAGACCGCGGTCGAAGCGGCACTGGCGTTACGCCTCGAGCTGATGCAAGCCGAAGGAACCCGAGCCATCCAGCATATCGCCGAGGTCGAGATCGGAAGTTATGACGTGGCGATCGAAATCATCGGACGCGATCCGGAAAAATGGCAACCGGCGACAAGGGAGACGGCCGATCACAGCTTGCCCTATTGCGTCGCCGTGGCGTTGCTCGACGGCCGCATGACACTGCAGTCGTTCAGCCCGAAACGACTGCGTGATGCCGCCGTGCGGGGTCTGATGAAGAAGGTACGGGTCGTGCGCCAACCGGAATTCGTGGACCGCTATCCAGACGCCATGCCGACCCGCCTCACAGTCACAACCGAGTCGGGGAAGGTGTACGTGCGACAGGTCGACGTGCCGTCTGGCCATCCCCGTAATCCCCTATCGGACGGCGACATGGAAGCGAAATTCCGCCGGTTGGCCTCGGGGCGGCTCGATCGCGCGCACATCGACCGGCTCATCCGATTTGTGTGGACGCTTGATCAAGTCGAGGACATCGGCGCGCTGATGCCGCTGCTACGAGTCCGTGACAGGTGACGTGGAGGTCGGACCCCCGTCCGACCGGGGTTTGGCCCCTTCCGGATGGGTGCTCGGCGATGGGAGAGATGGGACAGACAAAGACTCGGCGGCTCCGCGAGCTGTTGGGCGGGCGCACCGTCGCCATTCCCGGAGCGTTCAATGCGCTGGTCGCGATGCAGATCGAACGGGCCGGCTACGAAGCAGTGTACGTGTCGGGAGCGGCGCTGTCCGCCTGCCGAGGGTTGCCGGACATCGGCCTCTTGACCCTGGAAGATGTCACGGCGGAGGCGGGTCGGATCGCCCGCGCGGTCTCGATTCCGACCATCGTCGATGCCGACACGGGATATGGCGGCCCACCGGCTGCCGCTGAAGCGGTGAGGGCCTTCGAGGGAGCCGGTCTTGCCGGCATGCAGATCGAAGATCAAGAGATGGCCAAGAAGTGCGGTCATCTGGCAGGCAAGCGGTTGGTGTCGACGGCCGATATGGCCGCCAAGATCGAGGCGGCCGCTCGCGCCAAGCGCGACCGGAATTTCATGATCGTGGCCCGTACGGACGCTCGGGGCGTAGAGGGGCTCGACGCCGCCATCGAGCGGGCCAGCTCATATGTCCACGCGGGGGCCGATGCATTGTTCCCCGAGGCGCTGGAGTCCACCGAGGAGTTTCGGATCTTCGCGCAGGAAATGAAGAAGAGAGGGGTCGCCGTTCCCTTGATCGCCAACATGACCGAGTTCGGAAAAACGCCCCTCCTGAGCGTCGCCGAATTCGAATCCTTGGGATATCGCGGCGTGCTGTTTCCCGTCACGGCACTGCGGACAGCCATGCGAGCCATCACGGAACTGCTCGCCGAATTGAAACTGTTCGGCACACAGAGAGACTGGCTCCACCACATGATGACGCGCCAAGAACTCTACGACCTGCTCCGCTACCCGGAGGCTCAGGAGCGACAGGAGGAGAAGAGATATGAGCACGGTAATGAGGGAGTCCCCCACGACTGAGGCGAAAGACCGTCCTGTCTACAGCCCCGGGCTGGAAGGAGTGATCGCCGGAGAATCGGCCCTGTGTCTCGTGGACGAAGGAGAGGCGGGTCTCCGTTATCGGGGTTACGCAGTCGCCGACTTGGCGGAGCACGGCCGTTTCGAGGAGGTGGCCTATCTCCTGCTGTTCGGCCATCTGCCGACTCCAAAAGAGCTGTCAGACTTCTCCGCGCAGCTCGTCACTCACTCCGTCCTACCCCGTCCCGTCGAGAGCTTCCTCGGTATGGTGCCCCCGGGGGCGCATCCCATGGACATTCTCCGGACGGGTGTCTCGCTGCTCGGGATGACCGATCCCGATGCCGTTGACACCTCCCATGACGCCAACATTCGGAAGTCGGTCCGGCTCTTGGCCCAAATTCCGCTTCTCGTCTCGACGGCTCATCGATTCGCGAGCGGCCAGCCTCCTGTACTACCGCAGGCTGACCTTGGCTTCGCCGAGAATCTGCTCTACCTGCTCACCGACCGGAAGGACGACGGACTGGCGAAGGCCCTGGCCCGCGTCCTGGATGTGTCGCTGATCCTGTATGCCGAGCACGAGTTCAATGCCTCCACCTTCGCGGCCCGCGTAACGGCCTCGACGATGACGGACTTGCACTCCGCCGTGACCTCGGCCATCGGCACCTTGAAGGGACCCCTCCACGGCGGGGCCAATGAGGCGGTGGCCGAGATGTTTCTCGAGATCGGCGGCCGCGAACGGGCGGAGTCTTGGGTACGGGAGGCCCTCGCGAGCAAACGACGGATCATGGGCTTCGGCCACCGAGTGCTGAAAAAAGGGGATGCTCGTTCGGCCATCATTCAACGGCACGCGGACTCGTTGAGCCGGACGTGCGGCGACCGCCGGTGGTACGAGATCGCGGCCGCCGTCGAGCAGATCATGCAACAGGAGAAGGGTCTCTACCCCAACCTCGATTTCTATACGGCGGTGGCCTATCTTCTGATGGCGATACCCCGCCGTCTCTACACGCCGGTGTTCGTCTGTTCGCGCGTCGCCGGATGGTGCGCGCATGTCATCGAACAGCAGGACCACAACCGGCTGATAAGGCCCCGTGCGCTGTACACGGGACCGGCGAGGAGAGAGTATGTCCCCCTTGACCGTCGTACCTGACCACGTCGCGCAAGCGCGGAAGACCGAAGGTGAATACCCCGCGCTTCCGTGGAGTTCGTTCGCCGATTTCTTCAAGTCCCGCGTCTACGATCGTACCCTGGTCAACCGGCCGTTCCTGACGTATTGCGACGATGACCGGGACATCCGCTACACCTACGGGTATGCGGAGTTCGGGACAGTCGTCCAACGTGCCGCCGCCTATCTCCACGACCATGTTGGACTCCGGCGGGGTGATCGTCTCGCGACGGTGCTGTTCAACCACGACGTCACCGTGGTGTTGTATTTTGCCGCTTGGATATCGGGGATCACGGTGGTGCCGATCAACGTCGAAGAGTCCACGGACAAGAAGCGCTTCATCTTGGAACATTCGGAATCGTCGGCGGTCTGCTGCTGGCACGGGCACATCGATGAAGTCATGAGCCTGCAAAAGGAGGTTCCAAGCTTGCGGCAGGTGGTGACGGTGAACGATGAGGGGTTCGTCCGGGATAGGGATCAGATGGCAACGGGCAAATGGCAACACCTCTCGCAGGCCTGTCACCAATGGTGTCATGCCGCCAGCCTGGATGACGAAGCTCTGATCGTCTATACCTCCGGAACAACGGGCCCGCCCAAGGGCGTGGTCCTCACGGTGGAGAATTTGCTGACGGATGCCGATGCGATTGCCGACTGGCACCGGTTCGGAGTCGACGATCGGTTGATGTGCGTACTCCCGATCCATCATGTGAATGGAACGGTTGTCACACTGATCACTCCATTCTACTGTCGAGGTGGCGTCGTTCTGAATCGAAGATTCAAGACCGCGACCTTTTGGCGGAAACTGCATGAGGAGCGCGTCACCTGCGTGAGCGTCGTGCCCACATTGCTCGAATTTCT
>CAYULI010000054.1:0-16264 GCA_964445795.1 uncultured Nitrospira sp.
TCGGCCCGCGCCCAGGTGCTGCGCCAGATGGCGCTCAAACGGGTGGATTTCGTGCTGGTCCATCCGGGATCTAGGCAGGTGGAGCAGGCGATTCTCGTCGAAGGCGCCTCATCGAGTCCGCAGCAAGCAGAGCGCCAGCGGGTGATTCAATCGGTGCTGGATGCGGCGGGAATCAAACTGATCAAGCTGCGACCGCACAAATCCTACGCAGTTCCGGACCTAGTGGCGCTCTTGGGCCTCGCGCAGGAAGATTGAGAACGCAAGACTTCCGCGTGCAGCCGACTATTCCATCTGTTGAGGGAGGGGATCGGACTTGCCGGCGAAAGCTTCGAGGGCCTTCCGGGCGAGCTCAGCCTCAGAGGTATCCGGGTATTGATCCACGACCCGGTCAAACATCATGCGGGCTTTTTCATGATCACCTAGTTTTACGTAGGTTTGTCCAATCTTCAAGGTCGAAGCCGCCAGCTTGGGGCTCAACGGGTAGTACGACACGACGTTGTAAAAAGAATTCAGCGCCTCTTTGTACCGGCCCATGCGGTACTGGCATTCGCCGATCCAGTATTGGGCGTTGGCTGCCAAGGCGGATTGCCCGTGCAGTTCCATGAACAGGCGGAATCCGGCGAGCGCGGCTTCATAATCACGGTGCTTAAATTCCTCCATTACCCGATCGTACAGGCGACGCGAGGTGTCGTGCATTTGGTTTTGCGCGGCAATCGATAAGTTTGCGGAGCAGAGCGTCAGTAGAGTTGCGAGGGCCCATAGTGTGGTGCGGTTCATCACGTGCCTCCTTACTTCTAGGCCAGGGCTACAGGTAAGTGGCCTCGCAATCGGTATGCCACATCGCTCTCTTACAATGGACCAAAAAGCGATGAAAAATGAGCTGTTCTGCATCGTGTCAATCTCTAACGGCTGTAGCGCTGTTCTAACCGATTAGCCTCGGTAGACAGATTTGTACAGGCCGTGTCTCTTCCGCATCCATTTATTGAGAAGGCTCGGACCTTCGGGCTTCGATCCATCGAGCTTGATCCTAAGTAAGCGTCACGAGACGATGAAGAAGTGAGGAGTTCGAATCGTGCCGATGGAGGGGAAAAGGATGACGGACAAAGCGATTCCTCCCAATCCACAGGGCGGGAGCCGAGGGCTCTTGCCTGTTGAGGCGAGACGATTTGGGCTCATGTCGCGCTCGGTCTAGCGAATGTTCAGGCCGATTTTGAGGAAAAGCTGGTCGGAGATGTGTTGGAGGGGATGTGAAACTCAAAGGAGTTTCCGCCACGCTGCTTGGCCCGGTACATAGCGTCGTCGGCATGCTTGAGCAGCTCGTCGATCTCATGGTCGTCGGAGGGATAGACTGTAATCCCGATGCTGACTCCGATGGAAGCTTGATGCTCCTTGAGGTGAAAGGGCTCCCCGAGCGATTCGGTGAGACGCCGTGCGACGATGCTGATATCCTGTTCGCACGATAATCCTTCGAGGATGATCGTAAACTCATCACCGCCCATCCGTGCCACCGTATCCACTTCCCGAACACAATCCTGGAGTCGGCCCGCCACCGCTTTCAAGAGCTGATCGCCCACGTCATGCCCCATCGTGTCGTTGACCGCTTTGAATCGGTCGAGGTCGAGGAGCATCAGCCCGAGGGGCTGCTGGAGACGCTTGCTGCGGGCCATGGCTTGAACGAGGCGGTCCCGGAACAGCGTGCGATTTACGAGACCTGTCAGGTGATCGTATTGGGCCAAATACGTAAGCCGCTCCTCGGCGCGTTTGCGCTCGATGGCATAACGAATTGAGCGAGCCAATAGTTCTGGGTGCCCCTGTCCCTTGACCAGATAATCCTGTGCGCCGTTCTGTACGGCCTGCAAGGCCAGAGCCTGATCGCTCACACCGCTCAGCACAACGATGGGAATCGTGGGGTTGGCGGCCTGCACTTGCCGGAGCGTCGGGAGCCCGTAGCCATCCGGGAGCGAAAGATCGAGGAGCACCGCGTCGAATTTCCCTCGACCGAGCTGTGCAAAGGCCTCGCCTAACCGGGTGACGTGGGTAATATCGAATTGTTCGATGCTCCACTCTGCCAGAATATCCTTGGTCAGGTGGGCGTCGACGTCGTTGTCTTCGACAAGTAGAATTTTGATCATGTGACGCCTTGCTAATGAGCTGGCCTTAACAAGGAGCCCTACAGCAGGTCCCGCCAGGCATTCATCAGAATGATTATAGCGCAGGGGCTTGCTTCAACAAGGAAATTGCCGATTTAGGGGTCACCGGAATTAAACGGCCCGGAGGGTAAGTGCCCGCAAACCCGGCGTCAGGAACCAGCGAGCAGTGGCGGGAGTGCCAGGAAGAGGCGGCACTTGGGGTACCGCCTCTTCGCTTCGGAACAAGAACGGGCTAACTGCAGTGTAGGGCTTCGGCGCGCCGACGAACTTCCTCCGCCTTCTGCGCCTGCCCGAGATTTTCGTACAGTGAGGCGATATTTGCATGCAGGTGTGACAACAACTGACCGAGTTGCGCTTCCTGTGCAATGACGTTGGCTTCGAGCGCCAACTTCTTTTCTTCGCTTCTCCGAAAACGTTCTTCCAAGCGCTGAATCAGCTGGATCCAACCCCGAACTTTTCCGGAGTCCAGATCCGGCACGGCCGGGAGCGCTTCGGCGCGATCGAGAGCCTTTTCCATTTGGTTCATCCAATTGATGAAGACGAGGAAATCACCCAACGTGATTTTCAGTGCGGAGGAGGTGCCCTCTTCTTCAATGACAAGATCTTCCATTCTAACTCCTTTGTGTGGTCCGTTTGGTGTGATGACACTTCCGTTTCAGTGCACGTTCACCTCTTCACAGAGCCTGCGCGGGCCGGTGACGCCGAGATCTTTTGCCTGATCGACGGATCTGGCGGGAAGGGAAATTCCAAGCCAGATTTTGTATTCACCTCCCTTCCGGACGGTGTGGAGTGAAAAGATGCGGCTTAGAAGTACCCACAACATACAGTGGAGGTCCCACTAATACTGTGCTAGAGCCTGTATTGTCAACAGATTCGTTGAGGTGACGTAAGGTGATCTTGCTAGTGAGAGTCTTGAGACGGACGTGCCGATTTCTGGAATGCTAAGTGCCGGTCAGGAGCCTCGGAGCAAGGTCAATGTTCCTGAAGGGTAGGGACCGCTAGGCAACTGCTCTGGCCCGAGAGCGGCCTCGCACGCATATCCCGGTTCAAGTGGCCACAACAGTGACCGTCCTTCCAATGAGCCTCTGACGTGAATATAGCGCAATGGCAGGCCCAGCCGAGCTGCCTCCTCTTTCACTTCCCCCACGCAGCCTTTGGACGTGTACGACCGCTTGGAAATGAGCACGGGCTCGCCGGTCTTGCTATGAAAGATGATGAATTCGTCGGCACAGCCGCTCGTAAGGAGTAGGGCAGCCAGCAAAAGCCAGCCTGTGATGCGCAGCATACTCGGTTGCCCGTTAGGATGACGGTGACCGATAGGTATCAATAATCGATTCGGAAATCACCGCACACGAACAAGAAGCCAGCACACCTTAGCACAGCCTACTCCTTGGAATCGACAGGTTCGTGCGAAGCGCCGCACCCAGTGAACTGGCGTGGGATTCAGCGAGCGAGGTGCGACAAATTGTGGTGCGAGAGACAAAAAGCGAGGTCATCCCTACACTCACCCCCCTACCGAAGTTGGGATGAATGGCAGTGCATAACCGATTGTTATTATTTTGAAATAGTGCCGTTCTGCCCATGTCGAGGACCGCACAAAACCTGCGGATTACAGCCGCGTGCGGTCGATCTCCCGCGAGTAATACCGAACGAAGTCAGGCAATCCAGGGGCGCCTGATCGAGAGGGAGGTAGCCAGATGAGAACATCAAATTGGCAGAAACCAGGCTCCGAAAACACCGAACTGAAAGGGCAGTTGGTCGTTGGGGGCGGTGTGACTCACAGTATCAGAGCTGGGGCTTGTGCCGCCTTCTTCCTAATGGCTCTATCAGCGCCCTCCGTACTGGCGGATGAGGCGATTTATGGGTATGTGAGTCCCAATGGGACAGTGGTGATGACGAACGTACCGGGGGATAAGCGATTCACCCCGGTGATAGGAAAAGGTCGCTATCATGCCTCGGTGTCCGATCAGGAGTTGGAAGAGGCCGTCGCCCGCTACGCGGAGGAGTGTCATCTGTCACCGGCCTTGCTCATGGCGGTCATGAAAGCGGAGTCAGACTTCAATCCGACCGTGATCTCCAAAGCCGGAGCGGTCGGGCTCATGCAGTTGATTCCGGAAACAGCCATTCGACACGGCGTACGGAATCTCTACGATACCAGAGAGAATATCGCAGGCGGCGCCAAGCACCTCCGGTATCTGCTCGATCGCTTTCACGGAAATATTCGACTGGCGTTGGCGGCCTACAATGCCGGCGAGCGGAAGGTCGAGCGGTATCGTCAGATTCCTCCATTCAAGGAAACCAGGACTTACGTGAAGAAAGTCATGGGGTTCTATCGCATCTACCGCTCCAGCCATTCGAGCGGCATGGTCGCCGCCGAAGCGCCGGCGATCGCAGCGCGCTAATGCGAAGGATGTCTGGCGGAGCGATGCGATTCATCGCCGAGGGGAGGCTGTCGGAGCGATTGTCCTAAACGGGTTTCTCTGCTCGTATTCGATGTATTTCCAAAACTGCTTCGCTTCATCTTCACTGAGCACGACGGGCGTATTGTTGGCCGCGCCGGTCATATAGACCTTGACCGACACAGCATCGTGCCAAACCTGGCACTTCGCAGTGTGTGACGCAGTCGAGATTCAGCGCCCGGTTTCCGATCCTGACGAAATGCACCGGCTGCTTCTCCTCCCATGACGACACGCCGTGCTGAACCTTGACTCACGATTGCCGCCAAGAAGCTTGTACGTCTCAGACGAGACAAAAGGTTCCGCGACTGTAGCTAACGGTCCTTTTGGCTCTCGCCCGAAACTGTTCGTTCACCGATGATTGGAAGTGAGGATCAGTTATCGATTGGTTGCGGGGGAAGGATTTGAACCTTCGACCTTTGGGTTATGAGCCCAACGAGCTACCAGGCTGCTCCACCCCGCGCGCGGATATTAACAAAGCCCTTCTTACCGAGTCAAATCAACATGCAACCGGCCGTTGCTTTCATGGCGCATGGATGCTAAAGCGATACCATGCGTGTTGCGTTCATGGGGACACCCGAGTTTGCGGTTCCTTCCCTGGAAGCCTTGCTGAAATCGGATGACGAAGTTGTTGGGATCGTCACACAGCCCGACCGACCGAAAGGGCGAGGGCAGATCCTTACCCCCTCCCCGGTGAAGCAAATCGCCGTCCGTGAAGGTCTGCCGGTCCTCCAACCGATCAAGATGAAGGACCCGGATTTTCTTGCCGCACTCACCGGCTGGAAGCCGGATGTGATCGCCGTTGCCGCCTTTGGCCGGATCCTTCCTCCTGCGGTTCTGACTCTACCGATAAAAGGCTGCATCAACGTGCATGGCTCGCTCCTACCGAAGTATCGCGGGGCCGCGCCGATTCAGTGGGCTATCATCAACGGTGAAACCGAAACCGGGATTACTACCATGTTGATGGACGAAGGCATGGATACGGGTCCGATCTTGCTGCAAGAGAAGATTCCGATCGCGCCCGACGACACGGCTGGCAGTCTGTCGCCCAGACTCGCTGAGCTGGGTGGGCGCCTGCTGGTCGAAACGATCGCCCGGCTGAAAGCCGGCACGTTGGTCCCCCGTCCGCAAGACAATACCCTTGCCACGATGGCGCCGTTGCTGAAAAAGGAAGACGGTCTGATCGACTGGACATTGCCGGCCGTCGCGATTGTCAATCGGATTCGCGGGTTGACGCCGTGGCCGGGGGCCTATACGTTCCTGGGGCCAGACCGATGGGTCCTCTGTCGGGCGGTTGCCTTGAACCAGCCAGGTTCTGGTCCCCCTGGCCAGATCATGGCCGTGACCAAAGACGCGATTCATGTCGCGACGGGAAGCGAAATCCTGGCGATCACGGAACTCCAGCCGGCCAATAGTCGACGAATGACAGTCATGCAATATCTCGCCGGCCATGCCATTCACGTCGGTGCCCGCTTCGGAAAACAGCAGTCGCCCTAGTCCATCCGATTTGCGATCCGCAGGCCTCATGCCGACTGGTCCCCGCACAGCTCTTGGCTCACGCCCACCTCAGTCAGCCCGTGCCGTGGCCCTCACTGTCTTGGTGAAGTCGATTACCTTCGAGGGAGGCGTCGATGTCCTCCTGGAACGCGCCCTGGAGTCGTCATCGTTCGATTTTCGGGATCGTGGGTTGGTTCAGGAATTGACCTACGGAGTTCTGCGCCGACTGATGACGATCGATTGGCGGCTCGAGCCGGTTCTCGAGAAGCCCCTCTCGCGCCTTCCCCTCGTCGTGCAGATGCTTCTCAGGCTGGGTGCCTACCAAATCATTTTTCTGGACCGCATTCCTCAGTCGGCTGCCGTCAACGAATCCGTGAGGCTCGCGAAAATGCAGGCGCGGGGGTTGGGAAGGGACTGGAGCGGGTTCGTCAATGCGGTCCTACGCCAACTCATCCGCGCGCCCGTTCCCCCATGGCCGGCTGTGGAGGCCGGTGCAGCGAAGGCGCTCGCGGTCCGCTATGCAGTTCCGGAGTGGTTGAGTGCTCGCTGGATCGGCCGCCTCGGCATCGCTCTGGCAGAGGCCGTTTGTGAACAATCCAGCAGGGTGCCGCCGGTCACCCTGAGGGTCAATCGTTTGAAAATCTCCAGAGAGGAGTACCTCGCGATGCTCCATGGAGCTTGCGTGTCAGCGAAACCCTCTTCCATCAGTTCCGTGGGTATCATGTTGGAGGAAGGCCGACCGATTCCTTCCCTCCCCGGGTTTCAAGAAGGGTTCTTCTATGTTGAGGATGAGGCGGCACAGCTCATTCCTCCCCTGCTCGACCTCCGACCCGGGCAGGTCATCCTCGATGCCTGCGCCGCGCCGGGTGGCAAGGCCACCCACATCGCCGAGCTGATCGGCGATCAAGGCACCGTCTACGCGCTGGATCGGGTTGTCGGACGCCTCGCGCTGCTGCGAAGAAATTGTGCGCGGCTTGGCATCAAGAGTGTGGTGCCGCTGGCCGGCGATGCCCGTCATCCGTCGGCGTGGGTGCAAGCCATCGAAGAGGGAAGAGCTCGGTTTCACGTCGATCGGATCCTGGTGGACGCGCCCTGCAGCGGACTCGGAGTGCTTCGCCGACATCCCGAAGCGAAGTGGCGTAAGGACAGTGCGGGCTTCGAGCGGCATCACCGCTTGCAAGTCGAGATCCTCAACGCGGTGGCTCGGTGCTTGCGGCCCGGCGGCGTGCTGGTCTATAGTACCTGCTCGACGGAGCCGGAAGAGAACGAAGCAGTCGTCGAAGAATTCTGTCGAACCAATGCGGACTTCCGACGCGAATCCGTCGCACCGTGGCTTCCATCCGAGGCGCATGGTTTTCTGACCCGACAAGGAGATCTCTCGACGATCGGAAACCGGCATTCAATGGACAGCTTCTACGCAGCCCGTCTCACGAAAGTACTGTGATGGCCAGACCGATCCTCATCGCTCCGTCGATCCTGTCGGCGGATTTTGCCCGCCTGGCCGATGAGGTAGCGGCCGTTGAGCGGGCTAACGCCGACTTGTTGCACGTCGACGTGATGGACGGCCACTTCGTGCCGAATCTGACCGTCGGTCCTCCGATCCTGGAATCTCTGAAAAAAGTAACGAAGCTGCCCCTTGACGTTCATCTGATGATGACCAACGCCGACGCCTTTATCGCCGAGTTTGCAGCCGCTGGCGCAGACTATCTGACCGTCCACGTAGAGGCCTGCACCCATCTCCACCGGACCGTGCAATCGATCAAGGAGCGCGGGGTGAAGGCCGGAGTGACGCTGAACCCCGCCACCTCCCTGCACACGATCGAAGAGATTCTGCCTGATGCGGATTTGATTCTCATCATGTCGGTGAATCCCGGATTCGGCGGACAGAAGTTCATTCCGTCCTGTCTTCAGAAAATTGCAACGGCGCGCCAGATGATCGACCGTGTGAGGAGCCGGGCGCTGCTCGAGGTGGACGGCGGCGTGAAAGTCGAGAATGCCGCCCAAGTACTGGCCGCCGGAGCAGACGTGCTGGTCGCCGGCTCCGCGATCTTCTCCAGCCCCGACTATGCCGCCACGATCACCGCTCTGCGGGCGGCTGGGCGTCCGACTCCCGCGCATCGATAGGCAACCCTGGTGGACATTTCCTCCGTCGTCGACAGCCTGCATCCACTCGAAATCAAGGTCCTGACGGCCTTCGGGGCAGAGCCGGGGGGGACAAAGCTCACGACGGAGCAGCTGGTGGCGGCGACAGCACTCGATCCGTCTCAACTCAGCATGGCCGTCGAATGGCTGCTTGCCAAGCGTCTCCTGGCGATCGACGCAGAAACAGTCACTCCGGTCGTCTCGCTCACTCCCGTCGGGGAGGACTACTTCGAGAAGTCCTCACCCATCGAGCGAGTCCTCGGCGCCGCACGCGAGGCGGCGAGTACAGGGCAACGGCTTACGATTCCCGATCTGCACACCAAGGAACAGCTCGATCCATCCGATGTCAGCAAGGCCGTGGGTCGTCTCAAGAAAGAAGGCGTACTGCTGATCGTTCAGGGGGGCTGCATCGAATCGACCGGCCGGCCCAGCCCCTCGGCGGAAGCGATGCGTGCGATTCTCTGCCGGTTGCGCGAGGGGCCGCGAGAACTCGCCGAATTCCCCGAGCCCCAACGTCAGTTGATTCATGACCATGCTGTCAAACGGGGGAATTCCAGGGAGCCGTTTCGAATAGATGAAAGGGTCGCACGATGGTTCGCACTTTCCCCTGACGGCGTGAGGGCCGCAGAGCATCTGGCGAAAGAGGGGGGCACCCAGGAAGTCTCGCAATTGAGCCCCGAGCTGCTAAAGGACGGGAGCTGGCGCCGAAAGCGATTCAGAAAATACACGATCAGCCTGCGCGCGCCTCGGATCGGGACCGGGAGGAAGCACCCCTACCGGGAATTTCTCGACATTGTCAAGGCGAAGCTCGTGAGCATGGGGTTCCAGGAAATGCGCGGCTCTCTGGTCGAAACCGAATTCTGGAACATGGATGCGCTGTTTATGCCGCAGTTCCATCCAGCACGCGACATCCACGACGTGTACTTTGTCAAGCGGCCAACGCATGCCGTGCGGATCGCTGAACCGTTCCTGTCGCGCGTGGCGAAGGTTCATCAGGATGGGGGCAAGACTGGTTCATCCGGATGGAAGTATGCCTTCGATGTTGAACGAGCGAAGCGACTGGTTCTCCGAAGCCAGGGCACTGCTGTCTCGGCTAGGACGCTCGCGTCTTCGCCCTCCATCCCCGGGAAGTACTTTTCCATCGCTCGTTGTTTCCGGTACGACCAGGTGGATGCCACCCATGCCACGGATTTCTTCCAGGTAGAAGGGATCGTCCTCGGCAAGGACATCAACTTTCGCACGTTGCTGGGTCTTCTGAATTTGTTCGCACGCGAAGTGGCGCAGGCGAAAGAAGTTAAGTTTCTGCCGGCGTACTTTCCGTTCACCGAGCCGTCAGTCGAACTCCATGTGCGCCATCCGCGCCTGGGGTGGATGGAGCTCGGCGGAGCCGGGTTGCTCCGTCCCGAAGTGACTCTGCCCCTAGGGGTGAATGTTCCCGTGATTGCCTGGGGGCTGGGGCTGGACCGGATGGCGATGGTCGCCCTCGGCATTCACGACATTCGAGAATTGTTCACCGATAACCTGGAATTGATCCGGATGACCAGAGGGTTGTTCTAGGTGACGCCATGCCGACGATTTCGATCTTCAAACACGATTTCGAATCCCTGATCGGCGATGGCCGTCGCGCGAAGCGCCCGGTCCCAATCGGGCAATTGGAAGAATGGCTCACGCTCGTCAAGGGCGAGCTGAAGGGGCACAATCCGGAAACCGGGGAATTGCGCATCGAGCTGCAAGACAGTAACCGACCCGACCTCTGGTGCTGCGAGGGAATCGCGCGACAAATACGCGCTAAGCATCAGGGACGACTGAAACCCTATCGGGTCTTCGCCTCGAAGGCGAAAACACCGCACCGTCTTCTCGTCGGCCCTGGGCTCGAACGGGTGCGTCCCTATGTCGCCGCGTGCGCGGCCAAAGGGTATCGAGTTAGCGAAGCAGGATTGGCCCAACTCATTCAAACGCAGGAGAAGCTGGCGGATATCTTCGGGCACAAGCGGAAGACCGTCTCGATCGGGCTTTACCAGTTACCCAAAATCCAGTTCCCTGTAACCTACGAGCTGGTGGAGCCAGACGAAGTCCGGTTCGTTCCGTTGGGCATGGAAACTGCGATGACGCTGTCGGAAATCCTCATGGTCCATCCGAAGGGACTGGAGCACGGCCATCTCCTGGCGGGGCACAGCCGGTTTCCGATTCTCCTCGACGCCAAGCTGCAACCCTTGTCGTTCCCGCCGATCATCAACAGCCGGGAGATCGGTGAAGTGCGAGTCGGCGACGACGAGCTGTTTGTGGAAGTGACGGGCACCGACCTGTCGATGGTCGTGCTGACGCTGAACATCTTTGCCGCGAATCTGGCCGACCGCGGTGCCGTCATCGAGCCGGTCGAGGTGCAGTATCAGCACAACACCCCGCTGGGCAAACGGGTCCTGACGCCGTGCGACCTTGGGAAGCCGAGGACCATACCGATTAAGACGATCGAACAGGCGCTCGGCCAGCCGCTCGGCATGCGGACCGTCAAGCAGGCCCTCGAAACCTATGGGTACAGCGTCTCGGCTCGAAACGGAACAGTCCGGGCCAAGTTGCCTCCATACCGGCAGGACCTTATGCATGCGATGGATGTGGTCGAAGACGTGGCGATCAGCCGGGGGTACGGAACCTTTTCTCCCGTGATGCCGGCGCAATTTACGGTGGGCGGATTATCGAGGATCGAGCAGCTCTCCGATCGAGCGCGGGAACTGATGGTCGGGCTGGGATTTCAAGAGATCATTTCCAACATTCTCGGGTCGCCCGCGCAGTATCGTGATGCGATGCGTCTGGGGGATACCGAATGGGGGAAAATGGTGGAAGTCGACAACATCATGTCGCTGAGCTTTTCCTGCCTGCGGCAGTGGATGCTCCCTTCGCTCTTGCGCGTCGAAGCGGCGTCAAGCCGCGCTTTCTATCCGCATCGACTGTTTGAAGCGGGCGACGTGGCGATTCCGGACGAGGCGAACGAATTAGGCTCTCGTACCGAAACTGTTCTGGGAGCTATGATCGCCCATGCCACGGCGCATTTCTCGGAGATCCACTCCTGCCTGGACGTGCTGTTCTACTATCTGGGAAAGGAGTACAGTCTGGAACCGGTCCAACATCCGTCGTTCCTTGAAGGCCGCGCGGGACGCATCGTCGTTTCGGGTAAACCCCTCGGGATCATCGGCGAAGTCCACCCCGAAGTCCTCGAACGGTGGCAGATCGGCATGCCCGTCGTCTCCTTCGACGTGAATCTCTCTCAGCTCATCGAAGCATGAGGGCGCGAAGAGCGACAGTCTGTCGCTCTTTGCGCCCGTTCGCAGGACAGCGATCGGACGAGAACTGCAGGCAGGGCTTTCAGGCTAAGCCGTGGCGGGGGTCAGGTGCTGTTTGGCAAGGCCGACGAGCTTCTCGAAGCCCGCGCTGTCTCTGATCGCCATGTCGGACAGGACTTTGCGGTCCAACAGGACGTTGGCCTTCTTGAGGGCATTGATAAACCGGCCGTAGGTCAGCCCTTGCGCCCGAACGGCGGCACTGATGCGCGCGATCCACAATTGCCGGAAATCCCGTTTCCGGTTCTTGCGCCCCGTATAGGCATAGGTGAGCCCTTTGTCGACGCTCTCCGTCGCCGACCGGAAGAGCCGGCTCTTGGCGCCGTATTGGCCTTTTGCCAGCTTGATCCGTTTCTTCCGTCGTTGTCTGGTCTTAGGTCCGCCCTTCGCACGAGGCATAATTCACGCTCCTTTTGATTGTCCGATGCGGCTGTCTTGTGAAATTCAGTTATAGGGCAGCAGCCGGTTGAGCGACAAGGTTGCGGTGGGATCGACCACGACGGGCCCGCTCAAACGGCGCTTGTGGTCACGCTTCTTGTGGGTCAGCAGATGGCGTGTTCCGGCCTTCCGTCTGACGATTTTCCCGGTTCCCGTTCGTGAAAAGCGCTTGCTGGCGCCCTTGTGGGTCTTGGCTTTCATGAGATTGATCCTTTGGTTAGTGTGTCGCACTGCCTTCGGACTCAGTTTTTCGGTGCCACGATCATGATCAGGCTACGCCCTTCCATGCGCGGGGCATACTCAATGGTTCCCACATCGGTTACCTGCTCGATGACCGAGTTCATGACGGCCCGTCCCATTTCCTGATTGGCCATCTCGCGTCCCCGGTACGTCAGCGTCACCTTGGTCTTATTGCCGTCGGCGAGGAACTCCCGGATCTGCCGGATCTTGATTTCGAGATCATGCTTGTCCGTCCTGGGACGCAGCTTGATCTCCTTCACCTGCGTGGATTTCTGATGGCGACGGCTCTGATGCTCCTTCTTGCTGAGTTCATACTTGTATTTGCCATAGTCCATGATACGGCAGACCGGCGGGACCGACGTCGGCGCAACTTCCACCAGGTCGTAACCTTGCTCCTGTGCCTGCCGAAACGCTTCGGGGGTCGGAAGAATCCCGAGTTGTTCGCCCTCCGGACCAATCACCCGTACTTCACGGACACGGATTTCACGATTCACGCGCAGTTTGGGAACGATAGGCCACCTCTTACTGTGTGTGTTGAAGTTTCTGGTGCGGGCGCGCGACCTCCGTGCGCAAAAGATCCAGCACCGCCGCCACCGTCATACTGCCGAGATTGGAGCCGCTTCGTCCTCTGACCGACACCGTCCCGGCCTGGACTTCTCGGTCTCCGGCCACCAACATAAACGGGACTTTAGCCTTTTCCGCCTCGCGGATCTTAAAGCCGATCTTTTCGTTCCGCAGGTCGCCTTCCGCTCGAAAGCCGGCTGCTTTCAACTGGGTCACGATGGCGGCGACATAGTCGCGTTGGTTGTCCGTAATGTTCATGACGGTGGCCTGGATTGGGGCAAGCCAGGTCGGGAACGCGCCGCCGTAATGCTCGATCAGGATGCCGAAGAACCGCTCGATCGACCCCATCAAAGCCCGATGAATCATGATCGGTCGGTGCGGCTTGCCGTCCTCTCCGATATAACTCAGGTCGAATCGCTCTGGATTGTTGAAATCGACCTGGACCGTCGAGCACTGCCAGGATCGTCCCAGTGCGTCCTTGATTTTGATGTCGATCTTGGGTCCGTAGAAGGCCCCGCCGCCCGGGTCGAGTTCGAACGCGACGTGTCGACTCTTGAGCGCCGCTTCCAACGCACTGGTGGCCAGGGTCCAGTGTTCGTCCGATCCAACCGATTCCTTGGGTCTGGTCGAGAGAAAAACTTCAAACTCAGTGAAGCCGAATGTCCGCAAGATGAAAAAGGTGAAGTCCAACACGCGGCTGACTTCCGTTTCCATCTGGTCCGGACGGCAGAAGAGATGGGCGTCATCCTGAGTAAATCCGCGCACGCGCAACAGGCCGTGCAGGACGCCGGTCCGCTCGTACCGATACACCGTTCCCAACTCGCCATAGCGAATGGGGAGGTCGCGGTAGCTGCGCAGACGGGACTTGTAGATCATGATGTGGTACGGGCAATTCATCGGCTTGAGCTGGTACTCGCTGCCCTCCACTTTCATAGGGGCGAACATGTTATCGCGGTAGTAGTCGACGTGTCCGCTGGTTTTCCACAGATCGAGGCGCGCCACGTGCGGCGAGTAGACGAGTTCGTATCCGTCTTTGATATGTTCCTCGCGCCAGAAATTCTCGATCAACAGGCGGACGGTCGCTCCTTTCGGATGCCAGAGGACCAAGCCGGGACCGATTTCGTCCTGCACGGAAATCAGATCCAGTTCTTTGCCGACCTTTCGATGATCACGGCGTTTGATCTCTTCCAGTCGCGCCAGATGGGTGTCGAGCTGTTCCTTCGTCGGGAACGAAGTGCCGTAGATCCGCTGCAACATCGGATTCCGTTCATCACCGCGCCAATAGGCGCCGGCGGTGCTGAGGAGTTTTAACGCCCCGATATGTCCGGTTGACGGGAGGTGCGGGCCTCGACAGAGGTCGACAAAATCGCCCTGCGCGTAAACGGAGATCGGCTCTCCCTCGGGAAAGCTCTGGATCAGCTCGACCTTGTAGTGCTCGCCTCGCGCTTTGAAGAAGTCGATGGCTTCCTGTTTGATGATTTCACGTCTCGTGATCGTGAGCCGGCGTTTGGCAATGTCCAGCGCCCGCTCTTCGATTCTCTCCAGGTCCTCGGGCGTAAATGGCCGATCGAAGGCAAAGTCGTAATAGAAGCCGTCTTCCAGTGCCGGGCCGATGGTCAACTGCGCCGCCGGAAACAGCTCCTTGACCGCCTGTGCCAAGATGTGCGTGCTGGTGTGCCGGTAGACCTCGCGGCCTTCCGCGCTGTCGAAGCGCAAGGGTTCCAGAACGGCGTCCTCGGACAGGGGCTTGGTGAGGTCGACGACCTGTCCGTTGACCTTGGCTGCCAGAATATCCTGGTCCACGGAAATTCCCATCGACGAGAGCGCAGCCGCGACAGTCTGTCCGTTCGGCACCTCGGCGCTGCGGCCGTCTGGTAACGTCACTTTCATGGTTTATATAAAAAAGACGAACTCCAGAAACGACAAAGGCACCCCGCCTCCGAGAGGCAAACGAGTGCCCTCAGCCCGGTGGTAGGCGCGGACGGTCTTGAACCGTCGACCTCTACCGTGTCAAGGTAGCGCTCTCCCCCTGAGCTACGCGCCTATCGTCCGGGTGCGCATGCTAATACAGCCTTCCCCGCAGTGTCAAGAAAACCGGGCGAGAAGGAGCTGTCCTTTCAAGGTATGAAAGGTGCCGCCTTCTCGCCACAGGAGGAGTTGCCGCTGAGAGGGATTACTTCACCGCCGAGCGGAGTTCTTTGCCGGCAGAAAACTTGGGCACCTTAGCGGCAGGAATACGAAGCGCCTCGCCAGTTCTCGGGTTCCGCCCCATCCGGGCCTTGCGCTTGGACACCGTGAACGTGCCAAAGTTGACGAGCGACACACGCTGTCCCTTTTTAAGCGAGGACGTTACGGCTCCAGTGAAAGCTTCCAGGGCGGTTCCGGCGGCCACTTTGGTGATCCCGGCAGACGCGGCCATTTTCGCGATAAGTTCTTCCTTCGTCATCTCGTCCCCTCCTTGTTGGGTTGATAGATTGATGCCCAGCATGAGTTCAGGCATGCAGCTCTCAGCACGTTACGCTGTACGGGTCGCTTTGGCTCTCGTACGGTTCAAGGGGATATGCAAGTCGGCGATCTTCTTTCGGAGCGTGTTCCGGTTGAGTCCGAGCAACTCCGCTGCCTGAATCTGGTTTCCCTGGGTTTCCCGGAGTGCCGAGGCGATCAACGGCCGCTCCACGGCGGAAATGAGCATGGGATGAAGGTTTCGCGCGGAGCCGTTCCTCATACCTTTCACAAAATCGCCCATCTTCATCTCAAGATAGCCCTCGAGAGAGGTGTCCCGGACTTTGCCGTTCTGGAGAGAGCCGCTCTGTTGATTCATCTGTTGCATCATCTTGATGGTTCGTTTGAGCACAGCTCGTGAGCCCACCATCACCAGGGTGCGCGCCGGGTTGATGTGAGTCTGAAGGGCAGCTCCAAGGTCCTGCCCCGTGCGGGCTTCCACCACCACGGCGTCAAAATCGCGTTTGAGCGCCTCCTTCCGAAGAGAGGCTGCATCATGGGCGACAGTGACGGAGGCGTCTGTGAAGACTTGTTTGAGTTGCGTCTGAACGCCTGTGTCTCCCGTCAGCAGGAGAATCGTAAAGACGGATGAAGAAACCGGCATGAAGGCACCATGCGAAGAAGAGGGCGGGATTATTGCCCAGGACTCACCCGATGTCAATCGGCTATTTGCTTCAAAGACAAGTATGCAACTGCAGACGCATGACCCGGCAAATTTCCCGCCGAGCAGCGAAGCAAGCCCATCGGGGCGAAATAGCAGTCATTATTTTCTTGGCTCATCAGGGAATCGTGTGGGTCCCGACCGGTTTGGTATGGGGTTGGCGCTGACTTCGCTCGAGGAGCGGGGCCCCACCGAGACGGGTCCGGGGACGAACACTGGAACTAACCACGGCACCAGGCTCGCCGGCGAGCCTGGCCACGGGAATTCCAGAAGGCTTCC
>CAYULI010000055.1:0-14739 GCA_964445795.1 uncultured Nitrospira sp.
ACGAATTGTCAACCGTCGCAACCGTTCATATGCCAGGAATCGTCATCGGCGTTCGTTTCGAGCCTTCCCGAGAAAGGCGATGCCATGATGGTTTCCCTTGACCGAATTGATCCAGTCCTATAGTAGTAGTTGTACGATGCATCTCATCACGGACTCGCTTCTCGTCGGTAACCTCAACGATGCCCAGGATCCTCCCGTCACCGTGGGCGGCCTCTTATTCGTAGCCGAAGAACACAAAGTGCATCCTCCGGCTTGGTTGGATTTTGCGCAGATCCCGTTCAAGGAATTCGGCGAACCCAATCCCATTCTCCTAGCCAAGGCTGTGCAGTGGCTCGACGATCGTTTGCCGAAAATAAGAATATTGGTGTCCTGCCGAGCCGGAATGGGCCGGTCGGTTTCCGTGGCAATTGCCTATCTTTGCTGCGTGCAGGGCATGGCCTATGATAATGCCCTCGCGTTGGCCAAGAGCAGACGGCCGGGAACCACGCCGCTTCCGAATTTGAAGGAAGCGATAGACGAAGTGCGCCAGCTCCGCGCGCTTCAGTCCAGCAGAAACAAAGAAAGCCGTCCTCGCAGCCAACCCAAGTCGGCGTAATCGTCCCCTCCCGCCATTCATACTCTCGGTGGGGTCTTGCCTTCCCACCGATTTCCGTGGCAGTAAGTTTTTCCGGCAGATCCGTGTGCGCAGCACGGGAGCGGAGGCGATACCGGAGCAGACCATGCCGGAATTACCGGAAGCCGAGGTTGCAGCCCGCCAACTCCGATCGAAATTGATCGGCGCCTCGGTCAGCGAGCTGGCCATCGGCCGGGCCGATATCGTGCGCGAGGGCGGGGGGGACATCGGATGGTGTTGCGGGAGTGTGGTCCGGGCCATCGACCGGCGGGGAAAGAGCATCATCCTCCTCCTGGAGAAGGACGGGCAGCGACGATATCTCGTGGCGGAATTGGGCATGACCGGCTTGCTGCTCTTCCCCTCAGCGACCGTGCGGTATCCGGAACATATCCATGCCGTCCTGAATTTTGAGGATAAGCCCGAACTGGCCCTTCGCTATTGGAACCCCAGACGGTTCGGCCGGCTCTACCTGCTGGATTGTGAGGGGCTGGATCGCTACCTTGCGCGGCGGTTCGGTTGCGAACCGCTCGAAGTGACGCAATCCGAATTTCTCCAGCTGCTCCGTCGTCATCGCCGACGACTCAAGCCGCTGCTGATGCACCAACAGACCATCGCCGGCATCGGGAACATCTACGCGAATGAGATTCTGTTCCGAGCGGCGCTGCATCCCAATACGATCGCCAGCCGGTTGAAATCCACCACCGCGGGACGTTTGTACCGGACGATGCAGGCTGTCCTGCGGGACGCGATTCGTTGCGGTGGGTCCAGCGTGAGGGATTTCTTCGCACCAGACGGATCCGAAGGGCGCTATAAGGAACGGCATCTGGTCTATGCGAAGGAAAATCGACCTTGCCCGAACCGGTGCGGCGCCGTCATTCGCCGCCTCCAAAGCGAGCGGAGCTCCTTCTATTGCCCCGTTTGCCAAAAAAATCGACGCGCACCCTGATATCTCGCGCGTGCCGGCCCTCGCCGCTACATGGAGAATCATGACATCGCCCGTGTTTTCAGCCGGTTACCCACGAAACCACCACCCGATTGAGTCCCACTAGGCCTTTTGATCCGTCCGGTGTTAGTCCCTCTGGTGTATTGAGTCATCTACTCGATTTCGCTACAATCCGGCTCCCTTATCGTCCGTTTCTACTCCGGTTTGGAGGAATCGCGTTATGGCCAAAGTCCTGGAAGGTCCCGGCATGGGACTGATGAAGAAGTGGGGCATCAATGTTCCCAACTATGTCGTAGTGACATCCGCCGACGAGCTCGCCAGGCTCGGTCAAGTCAACGAGTGGATGAAGCATTCGAAACTGGTCGTGAAGGCGCACGAGGCACTCGGTTCCCGGTTCAAGCTCGGGCTCGTCAAGGTCGGGCTGGATGTATCCGGTGCCGTCGCCGCCACCAAAGAAATGATCGGCCGCCAGGTCGGCAGCATAATCGTTTCACAAGTCATCGTCTCGGAAATGATCCCCCACAAGGATGAATACTATTGCGCGCTGAAATCCACCCGTGAAGGCAGTGAGATCCTTCTCGCCAATTGCGGGGGCATCGAAGTCGAGTCGAACTGGGAGCGGGTAAGGCGGCTGACGGTGGAAGTGGGACAACAGCCGACCCCGGAAGCGTTGGAGAAGCTGGCCAAAGATGCCGGCTTCACCGGGACGCTAGCCAGGAAGATGGCCGACTTCGTCGGCAAGATGTTTACCTGCTTCGACAACGAGGATGGGCAGTATCTCGAGGTGAACCCGGTGGTCGCCCGCGAAAGCGATGGCGAATTGGTGGCGCTCGACGCGGTGACGCTGCTCGACGCCGACGCCAAGTTCCGTCATCCGGATTGGAACTTTCAGTTTGCAGCCGAGTTCGGCCGTGCGTACACCAAGGACGAGCTGGAAGTCATGGCGGTGGATTCCAAGATCAAGGGCTCGGTCAAGTTCATCGAGATTCCAGGCGGCGACACGGCGATGCTGCCGGCCGGCGGCGGCGCCAGCGTCTATTACTCCGACGCAGTTGTGGCGCGCGGCGGGAAGCTCGCAAATTATGCCGAGTATTCGGGCGATCCGCCCGATTGGGCGGTCGAAGTCCTGACGGAAAAGGTCTGTTCCTTGCCGGGCATCAAGAATATCATCGTCGGCGGCGCGATCGCGAATTTTACCGACGTGAAGAAGACATTCGGCGGCATCATCAACGGCTTTCGCAAGGCCAAGGCAGAGGGCAAGCTCAAGGGGGTCAAGATCTGGGTGCGTCGCGGCGGTCCGCGGGAAAAGGAAGGTCTCGATGCTATGCGCGCGCTGAAGGACGAAGGGTTCGACATTCACGTTTTCGATCGTCATACGCCACTGACCGACATCGTCGACATGGCGCTACAAGCAAAGGGCTGAAAGCGACGAGCGAGCAGCCGGTAGCTCACGAGGTCGGGCTAGTCGCTACGTACTGGAGGAGTTCATGAGTATTCTCGCGAACAACGACACCCGCGTTTTGATTCAGGGGGGGCAGGCTGGTGTCAATGCCGCGCGGCGCATGGCCGAGTTTTGTTATTTGATCAAACGTCCGCTGAACGTCGAGGCGTTCGTCTATCCGCCTGACGCGGGGAAGACCAACGAGATCCCATATGGCAGCGGCCTCATCGCTATCCCGGTCTACAAAACCGTGGCCGAGGCGACCAAGAACCATCCGACGATCAATACGAGCCTCGTCTACATCGGCGCGGACCGTGCCTTGAAGGCTGGACTGGAGGCGCTGGACGATCCGCACATCAAGCTCGTGTCGATGATCACCGAAGGCGTCCCTGAGAAGGACGCCAAGCTGCTCGGCGCCCATGCGCGTAAGCTGGGGAAGGTGTTCAACGGGCCGTCGTCGATCGGCATCATTTCCGCCGGTTCCTGTCGGCTCGGTGTCATCGGCGGTGCGTTCGACAATCTCGTCCTCTCCAAGCTCTATCGCGAAGGGTCGTTCGGCGTCATCACGAAGTCCGGCGGGCTCTCCAACGAAATTATCTGGATCTGCTCCCAGTTCGCCAACGGTATCACGACGGCGATCGGCATCGGCGGCGACGCCTATCCAGGCACCGACTATGTCAGCTATCTTGAAATGTTCGAGAACGATCCGCAGACCAAGGCCGTCGTCATCGTCGGCGAAATGGGCGGCGATCTCGAGGAGCGAGCGGCGGAGTGGTACGGGGCGAAGAAGCGTCGGATCAAACTGATCGGAGTGGTTTCTGGGTTTTGCCAGGAAAGCTTGCCGAAAGGGATGAAGTTCGGTCACGCCGGCGCCAAGGAAGGTCTGAAAGGAGAAGGGTCGGCTCGATCCAAAGCTGAAGCGTTGAAGAAAGCTGGCGCCATTGTGCCTCCGACGTTTGGGGCGCTTGGGCCTGCGATCAAGGAAGTCTACGAGGAGTTGCTCAAGTCTGGGCAGGTCAAGCCGATCGTCGAACCCGAGAGTCTACCGAAGCTGCCGAAGACCGTCGAAGAGGCGATGAAGACCGACGAAGTGATCGTTACCCCGCTGATCCGCACGACCATCAGCGACGACCGCGGCGACGAACCCTGCTACGACGGCTACCCCGCCTCGGAGCTCATCAACAAGGGCTACGAAATTCCACACGTCATCGGACTGCTGTGGGACAAGCGGTTGATCTCCAAGCAGGAAGCGGAAATCATCAAGCGGATCATCATGCTCTCGGCCGATCACGGCCCCTGCGTGAGCGGAGCCTACGCGACGATTCTCGCTGCCTGTGCCGGGATCGGCATGTCGCAGGCGGTTGCAGCCGGCTTGATCATGATCGGGCCGCGCTTCGGCGGTGCAGTCACGGACGCGGGCCGTTGGTTCAAGTACGCCGTGGACAACAAGATGAGCGTGGACGACTTCCTCGCCTACATGAAGAAGAACGTGGGGCCCGTGCCCGGTATCGGCCACCGGGTCAAGAGCGTGCGTAACCCGGATAAACGCGTGAAGGAGCTGGTTGGCTACGTGAAGAGCCTCCCCATGAAGACCCCGTGCCTCGACTTCGCGCTCGAGGTGGAGAAGGTCACCTCGGCCAAAAAAGAGAACCTCATTCTGAACGTGGACGGTACGATGGCGGCCGTGCTTGTGGACATCGGATTCCCGGTAGACAGCCTGAACGGATTCTTCATCCTGGCCCGGACGATCGGTCTGATCGGTCACTGGGTGGACCAGAAGCGCCAGGACAGCCGCCTGATCCGGCTGTTCGATTATCTGGTAAATTACGCGGTACCCAAGCGGCGGGAAGTGCCGCCGTTGAAATAGGAAGTTATCAGCTGGCGCCATCGGTCTTCAGCCGGCCAGGAGCAGAAAGCTGATCGTTGACCATCGCTGGGGAGAACAACCATGTCATTGGATCTCGCTAAGAAACTGTATGCCAATATGCCCGAGGCGCTCGCCAAAGCCAGACAGAAGTTCGGCCGCGGCCTGACGCTGGCGGAAAAAATACTGGTCGCCCACGTGGACAATTTCGATACGCAGATCTGGGAGCGCGGGAAGGCCATGCTGACCTTGCGTCCGGACCGTGTTGCGATGCAGGATGCCACTGCTCAGATGGCCATCTTGCAGTTCATGCAGGCCGGCAAGAAGAAGGTGGCGGTGCCGAGTACGATCCACTGCGATCACTTGATCCGTGCTGAAATGGGGTCGGAAAAAGACCTGCTCCGCGCGATGGACGAGAACCGGGAGGTCTATAACTTCCTCGCCTCGGCGGCGAAGAAGTACGGCATCGGGTTCTGGAAACCGGGCGCCGGCATCATTCACCAGGTCGTTCTTGAGAATTATGCGTTTCCCGGTGGCCTGATCATCGGTACCGACTCCCATACGCCCAACGGCGGCGGCCTCGGCATGCTGGCGATCGGTGTCGGCGGGGCGGATGCCGGCGAGGTGATGGCCGGTTTGCCCTGGGAGGTGCTGCACCCAAAATTGATCGGCGTGCATCTGACCGGCAAGCTCAACGGCTGGGCGTCACCGAAGGACGTCATCCTCTATCTTTGTGGGCGTTTGACGGTGAAGGGCGGCACGAACAAAATCATCGAATATTTCGGTTCCGGCGCCGAGACGATCAGTGCGACCGGCAAAGGCACTATCTGCAACATGGGTGCGGAGTTGGGTGCCACCACGTCCGTCTTCCCCTTCGATCAGAAGATGGTCGCCTACATGAACCTCACGGATCGCGCGGATCTGGCCAATCTGGCGCAATCGCACAAGGACCTGCTGGTAGCCGATCCGGAGGTCTACCGGTCGCCGGAGGAGTACTACGACCAAATCGTAGAAATCGACCTGTCAAAACTTGAGCCGTATGTCGTCGGGCCGCACACGCCGGACCTCGCACGGCCAGTGTCGAAGATGGCCGCGGAAGCGCAGGAAAAAAGCTATCCGGTCGAGTTGAAAGCGGCGCTGATCGGCAGTTGCACCAACTCGTCCTATGAAGACATCAGCCGATCGGCACACATCGCCCGGCAGGGATTGAAGGCGGGACTCAAGGCCAAGACGGCGTTCCTGATTTCACCGGGGTCGGAGCGGATCTATCACACGATGAAGCGGGACGGGTTTCTGCAAACGTTTGAGCAGCTCGGGGGGACTGTGTTGTCCAATTCGTGCGGTCCTTGCATCGGGCAGTGGAAGCGCGCCGACGCTGTCAAAGGCAAAGCCGACTCGATCGTCAGCTCGTTCAATCGGAACTTCCCGGGCCGCAACGACGGCATCAACGAAACCCTGTCGTTCCTCGCCAGCCCCGAAATCGTAACGGCCTATGCACTGACTGGCGACCTGCGCTTTGATCCCGTTCATCACACCATCAAGGGCGCTGACGGCACGGAGTTCAAACTGGAGCCGCCTGTAGGCGAGGAGCTGCCGGCCAAGGGGTTTGCCAAGGGAGAAGAGGGGTACGTGGCGCCGGCGGAGAACGGCGATGCGTTAACTGTCGACATTCCACCGGATAGCGAACGGTTGCAACTGCTGCAACCCTTCCCTCGTTGGGACGGGAAGGATTTCGAGAAGCTCCCGCTCCTGATCAAGACCAAGGGCAAGACCACGACGGATCATATTTCCCCGGCCGGTCCCTGGCTCAAGTACCGCGGCCATCTGGATAAAATTAGCGACAACATGTTTTTGGGTGCGACCAATGCCTTTTCATCCGAACCCGGCAAGGGGACGGACGTGTTGACGGGCGAATCGGGCCTCACGATCGCGCAAATTGCGCGCCGCTACAAGGCGAAAGGGATCGGCTCGGTCGTCGTTGGCGACGAGAACTACGGCGAGGGCAGCAGCCGCGAGCATGCCGCGATGTCTCCCCGCTATCTGAACGTCCGTGCGGTCATCGTCAAGAGCTTTGCGCGCATCCACGAGACAAATTTGAAAAAGCAGGGCATTCTTCCGCTGACGTTCGCCGATCCCAAAGACTATGACAACATCGAGCAAAACGATCGAATCAGCGTGATCGGGCTCAAGGACTTGGCTCCCGGCAAGCCGGTCACCGTGGTGATTCACAAGCCGAATGGTCAAGAGGTCAGGATTCAGACCAATCACAGCATGACGGCGCAGCAGATCGGCTGGTTTAAGGCTGGGTCAGCGCTGAACGCCTTAAACTAATCGGATGTTGAGAGAGGAACAGCCATGACGACCAAAGCCTCCAAGATCATCTATACCAAGACCGATGAAGCGCCGATGCTGGCGACCTATTCACTCCTGCCGATCATCAACGCATTCACCAAGGCGGCGGGGGTGACCGTGGAACTGAGGGACATCTCGCTGGCCGGACGTATTCTCGCTGTGTTCCCGGAGTATCTCACCCCGGAGCAGAGGGTGCCGGATGCCCTGAGCGAACTGGGAGAGCTCGCGAAGACGCCGGAAGCCAACATTATCAAGCTGCCGAACATCAGTGCGTCGGTGCCCCAGCTCAAAGCGGCCATTAAGGAGCTGCAGAGTCAGGGCTACAAGATCCCTGACTATCCGGAAAACCCGAAGGACGACAAGGAGAAGGAGATCAAGGCTCGCTACGACAAGGTCAAAGGCAGCGCCGTGAATCCGGTCTTGCGCGAGGGCAATTCCGATCGTCGCGCACCGCTCTCGGTGAAGAACTATGCCAAGAAGCATCCGCACAAGATGTCGCCCTGGAGCCAGGAGTCCAAAACCCACGTGGCCCATATGACCAAGGGCGACTTCCGGTCGAATGAGAAATCCATGACTGTGCCGGCCGCCACCGAGGTACGTATCGAGTTCGTGGGGGATGACGGCAAAGTGACCGTGCTCAAGCCGAAGGTGCCTCTCCAGGCGGGTGAAGTGATCGACGCCACGTTCATGAGCGCCAAGGCGCTTCGCCAGTTCCTCGAGGAGCAGATCGAGGACGCGAAACGGAGGGGCGTGCTGTTCTCGTTGCACATGAAGGCGACGATGATGAAGGTGTCCGACCCGAAGATCTTCGGGCATGCCGTGACCGTGTATTACAAGGATGTGTTCGACAAGTATGCGGACACATTCAAGAAGCTGGGTGTCGATCCGGATAACGGAATCGGTGACGTCTACGCGAAGATCCAGTCCTTGCCGGAGGATCAGCGGAAAGCCATCGAGGCGGACATCCAGGCCGTGTATCAGAAGCGCCCGCCGATGGCGATGGTGAATTCGGACAAAGGCATCACGAATTTGCATGTGCCCAGCGACGTGATCATCGATGCCTCCATGCCTCCCGTCATCCGCGATGGTGGAAAGATGTGGGGGCCGGATGGGAAACCGGCAGATGTGAAGTGCGTGATTCCAGATTCCAGTTACGCTCCGATCTACAAGGAGATCGTGGAATTCTGCAAGCAGTACGGTCAGTTCGACCCGCGCACGATGGGGAGCGTGCCCAATGTCGGTCTGATGGCGCAAGCGGCGGAGGAGTACGGCTCACACGACAAGACCTTCAAGGCGCCTGGCAACGGCACCATCCGTGTGGTGGATGCCTCTGGGAAGACGCTGCTCGAACACAAGGTGGAAGAAGGCGACATCTGGCGCATGTGCCAGGTGAAGGATGCGGCCATTCAAGACTGGGTCAAGCTGGCTGTCAACCGTGCCAAAGCGACCGGCGCGCCGGCCGTCTTCTGGCTCGACAAGACAAGGGCCCACGACGCGGAGCTCATCAAGAAGGTCGAGCGCCATCTTGCGAACTACGATACGACGGGCTTGGACATTAGAATCATGGCGCCGGCCGAGGCCATGCGGTTCTCTCTACAGCGGATGAAGGAAGGAAAAGACACCATCTCCGTGACGGGCAATGTGTTGCGCGACTACCTCACCGATTTGTTTCCGATTCTCGAGATCGGGACCAGCGCCAAGATGCTCTCGATCGTTCCCCTGCTGAACGGCGGTGGGCTCTTCGAGACCGGCGCGGGTGGATCGGCGCCGAAACACGTGCAGCAGTTCCAGGAGGAAGGGTATCTGCGCTGGGATTCCTTGGGCGAGTTTTTGGCCTTGGCTGCGTCTCTGGAACATCTCGCCAAGGCCGGCGACAACCGCGTGGCGAAGATTTTAGCCGATACGCTGGACCAGGCGAACGCCAAATTCCTCGAGAGCAACAAGTCTCCAGCCAGAAAGGTCGGCGAGATCGACAACCGCGGGAGCCATTTCTACCTGGCGCTCTACTGGGCGCAAGCATTGGCCTCTCAGACCGAGGATCCGAATCTGGCAGCCAAGTTCGCCAAAGTGGCCAAACAGCTCGAAGACAATGAGGCCAAGATCAATGCCGAGCTGCTGGCTGCTCAGGGGAAACCGGTCGATCTCGGTGGGTATTATCATCCCGACGAGGCAAAAATATCGAAGGCCATGCGGCCCAGCCCGACGTTGAATGCTATCATCGATTCGATCGCGGCGTGAGACGTGAGAATTGGTTAGAGACTAACGGTTTGTGAAAAGTCTACGGAGGGAAGGGATTCACATCATCTCTGCTCCCACTCTGTAGCCCAGAGCGTATGGCTCAAGAAGCGACAGAAAACGTAATTGACCAGCCTGAGGTGCTCAAGCCACGGATGGTCACGATCGAGATCGCCGGTAAGAAGTATGAGGTGCCGGAGGGGATCACCGTCATCAAGGCGATGTGGTACGTCGGCCAGGAAGTCGTCCGTGGAGTCGGTTGTCTCGGCGGCTTCTGCGGGGCCTGCGCCACGTACTATCGGACCAAGGATGATCCCAAAGTGAAAACGTGCCTGGCCTGCCAGACAGCCGTGCAAGACGGCATGTCCTTCACGATGATGCCGCCGTTCCCGGCGCGTAAGGCAATTTATGACATACAACATCTCCAGGATCCTAAGCAGGACCTGTTCAATCTCTATCCCGAAGCGCCGCTTTGCCGGAACTGCAACGCCTGCACTGAAGCCTGCCCGCAAAAAATCGACGTGCGAGAGGGCGTGTGGAAGGCCGTGTTCGGCGATTTCAAAAGCGTCTCCGAGATGTTCATGGATTGCGTCATGTGCGGCATGTGCACCCCGGTCTGCATCGCCGACATCGCTCCTAATCTAGTGGCGCTCTACGTTAGCCGAGCCCAGGGCGCGCATTTCACCGAAAAGCCTGTCGGTTTGGAAACCCGCATCAAGGAAATTCAAGACGGCCGATTTGACGACGAGTGGAACAAACTGCTTAACATGAGCGAGAAGGAACTGGCCGATCACTGTGCCACGGTGAAATAACTTCAAGAGACAAGAATCGCTGGGCGGAGGGAAGGCGAGGATTTTCTGAAATTAGTCGAGCTGTTCCTCTAGCCTCGCGCCTCTGGCCTGAACATTATGGACATCCACGCGCTGCAGCAAATCGTTCACAAGACCCGGGATGCCCGCCGCAAGCAGACCATTCCGAAATGTTCTTCAGCCGACCGCGACCAGCTGATCCACAAGTATCATCCCGACTTCCGGGCCAGCGCCTATCGCCCGATCCGGTTCGGCCCGAACGAGGGCGACCGGACCGTCGTCGAACTGGCGGCGCTGCTCGAAGGCGACAGTCCGATCCCTGACGCCCTGGATCTGACGCCTCAATATACGACCGATGTCCTCGTGATCGGTGGCGGCGGAGCTGGCTGCGCGGCGGCTCTGCACGCGCACGGCGCCGGGGCCCGGGTGATCCTGGCCACCAAGCTGCGGTTGGGCGATTCCAACAGCGTGATGGCACAAGGTGGCATGCAGATCTCGGTTGCACCGGAAGATTCTCCGGTCACCCACTTCCTCGACACGCTCAAGGGCGGCCACATGCAGAATGACCGTGAGCTGCTCAAGGTGATGGTCGAGGAAGGACCGTCGATCGCCAAGTGGCTGATCGACCTCGGCGTTCTGTTCGACCGCCAGGCGGACGGCAATCTCCATGTGAAGAAAGGAGGCGGGAGTTCCAAGCCGCGGCTCCTGACCTGTTCCGACTACACAGGGCTGGAGATCATGCGGGTTCTGAAGGACGAGGTCCTGAACCAGAAGATCCAGTTGCTCGAATTCTGCGCGGCGGTCGAGCTGCTCAGCGATGATGACGGCGCTTGTACCGGGGCGATCTTCAAAGATTTGGACAACCACCGCTACGTTGTCGTAGCGGCCAAATCGGTGATCCTCGCTACCGGAGGCATCGGCCGGCTGCACATCCAGGGCTTCCCTACGAGCAACCACTATGGAGCCACCGGCGACGGGCTTTGCCTGTCCTATCGCATCGGCGCCAAGCTCGTCCACATCGATACCTTCCAGTACCATCCGTCTGGCGCAGTGTATCCTGAGCAACTCGTGGGTGCGTTGGTGACGGAAGGCATCAGGTCCGAGGGAGGCCATCTTGTCAACGCCAAGGGGGAGCGCTTCGTGAATGAACTCGACACGCGCGACGTCGTCTCGTCGTCGATTATCCGCGAGTGTGAAGAGGGCCGGGGCATTCGCACGATGTCCGGCCGTGTCGGTGTGTGGCTGGATACGCCGCTCCTGGATGCGGAGCACGGGCCGGGCACATTGGAAAAGCATTTCCCGGCCATGGTGCTCCAGTTCGAGCGGTTCGGGATCGACATCAGCAAGGATCCAGTGCTGATCTATCCGACGCTGCATTATCAAAACGGCGGGGTGAAAATCGACACGAATGCGGAAACCAACGTGAGGAATCTCTTCGTCGTCGGCGAGGCCTCCGGGGGATTGCATGGCCGCAATCGCTTGATGGGCAATTCGCTGCTCGACCTGATGGTGTTCGGCAAGCGCTCGGGTCTGACCGCGGCATCCCGATCCGCTACGATGAAGCAGGGGAAGCTCACGCTCACGCATCTGCAACGGTTTCGGGCGGAAGCCAAGAAGCATGGACATCCCAGCGGCGTGATCTCACCGATGATCTTGCCGGCCTATACGAGAAAAGTGGGGTAGGGCCGCAACGGGAACATTTCTTGTGCTCGCGCAACGCGGTACGCAAGACCGATCGAATTTTCAAATCAAGGGCGGTGCTCGTTGGACGCGCGCAATAAGAAACGTCCCCGTCGCAGTCCTGAAGAATGAGGTAGAGGATGAACGTTCACGAGTTCCAGGCCAAGTCGTTGTTTGCCCAGTTCGGCGTGCCGGTTCCGCGGGGAAAGGAAATCACCACTCCCGAAGCGGCGACGGCTTGGGCCTACGAACTGAACACGCCGGTCTTTGTCGTCAAGGCTCAGATCCATGCCGGCGGCCGCGGCAAAGCGGGTGGCGTCAAGATCACCAAAGACAAGCACGCCGTGGCCGGTCTGGCCAAGGAGCTCCTCGGCAAGACGCTGGTTACGCATCAGACCGGACCGAAAGGCCGGACGGTCCATCGCCTTTTGATCGAAGAAGGCGCGAACATCGCGAAGGAGCTGTATCTATCTGTCCTGGTCGATCGCGACACCGGCTACCCGACGTTCATTGCCAGCACCGAAGGCGGGATGGAAATCGAAGACGTGGCGGCAAAAACGCCGGAGAAGATCATCAAGGAAGCGGTCGATCCGGCGGTCGGGTTCCAGGGGCACAACGGCCGCAACGTAGCCTTTGCACTGGGCCTGCAGCATATCGAGTCGGCGCTGGTCAATCCCTTCGTGCAGATGCTCGGCAACCTCTACCGTCTTTTTATGGAGAAAAATGCGGCATTGGTGGAGATCAATCCGCTCATCATTACGAAGGAGAAGACGCTGGTCGCGCTGGACGGAAAAGTGTCGTTCGACGACAACGGACTCTTCAAACACGAAGATGTGCAGAAGATGCGGGACTTGAACGAAGAGGATCCGCTGGAAATCGAAGCGACGGCGAATAACTTGAACTACGTCAAGCTGGACGGGAATATCGGCTGCATGGTGAATGGCGCGGGCCTCGCGATGGCCACGATGGACGTGATCAAGCTGGCGGGCAGCGAGCCCGCGAACTTTCTCGACGTCGGAGGCGGCGCGACAAAAGAGACCGTCGCGGCCGGCTTTCGCATTCTGCTCAAGGATCCAAACGTCAAGGGCATTTTCATCAACATCTTCGGCGGCATCGTCCGGTGCGAGCGCATCGCGAACGGTGTCATCGAGGCGGCGAAGGAAGTGAAGATGACGGTCCCGCTGGTGGTGCGGTTGCAAGGAACCAATGCGGAAGAGGGTCGCAAGCTGTTGGCGGAGTCGGGGTTGAAGCTCGAAGTCGCGAACGACTTGTGGGAAGCGGCGCAGAAGATCGTGAGGTTGACCGGGAAGGCAGCATAGGGGGCGGGTCCTGTCGCCGAGCAGCCCAACCGTGCTCGCACCCCCGCCCGGTGTAGGAGAGTGGAGGGCGGCCCGTTCGTCTCCTGTGCTCGAGCAACGCGCACACAAGGTTGATCGAAATGGTGATCAACGCGGGCGGTGCTCGTCGCATGCGCGCAGTTGGAGACTAGAACGTGCCACCCGAGGAGGTGTGGTGAACTCTCAAAAGAGTAGGGGCCCGCTCGGCGCCACCCGCTAAGAACCCTCGCCCCTTTGGAGAGAGGGATGGGTGAGGGGAAGAGACAAGGTAAGAAACGAGGTCAATCGTGAGCATTCTCGTCGATAAGAACACACGCGTCGTGGTGCAGGGGATCACGGGCAAGGAGGGCTCGTTCCATGCGGCCCAATGCAAGGCCTATGGGACGCAGGTTGTCGCCGGGGTGACGCCGGGCAAGGCCGGGCAGGAAGTCGATGGCATTCCGGTCTTTAATACGGTCGTCGAGGCCGTCAAGAAGACCGAGTGCGACACGTCGTTGATTTTCGTGCCGCCGCCCTTTTGCGCTGACGCGATTCTAGAAGCGGCCGACGCGGGCATCAAGCTGATCATCTGCATCACCGAGGGTATTCCGGTTAATGATATGGTGAAGGTGAAGCGGGCCCTGCGTGGCCGCGATGTGCGGTTGATCGGGCCAAATTGCCCGGGCGTGATCACGGTCGATGAAGCCAAGATCGGCATCATGCCGGGCTTCATCCATAAGAAGGGCATCGTTGGCGTGGTATCCCGCAGCGGCACCTTGACGTACGAGGCGGTTCACCAACTGTCGACGTTAGGATTGGGCGAAACCACCTGCGTCGGCATCGGCGGAGACCCGGTGAACGGCACTGGCTTTGTCGACGTGCTTCCGCTCTTCGAGAAGGACCCGGAGACGCAGGCTATCATCATGATCGGCGAGATCGGCGGCGACGCCGAAGAGAAGGCCGCCGAGTACATCAAGACGCACGTCAAGAAGCCGGTCATCAGCTTCATCGCCGGGATCACAGCACCTCCCGGAAGGCGCATGGGCCATGCCGGCGCTATTATTTCTGGTGGCAAAGGCACGGCGGCAGAAAAGATGAAATCGTTGGAAGCGGCGGGCGTCAAGGTGGTGAAGAACCCCGCCGAGATCGGCAACGCAGTGAAGCAGGCGCTCGGCCGCTAGAATGGACTCTGTTCCCTTCTTCGGGGGCGTTGGGCGAAAGCCTGACGCCTCCGTTTTCTTTCGGTACAGATCCAGTCTGAGAATGGCTCGGGGGTCTTCGAGGGAGCGAACTTGATTATCGGGAACTATGAGCCGCGACATTGTCCTCGGCGTGGATCACACCGCGATTCCCCAGACTTCCTTGGCCAACATCCCGATGCCGTAAGTGACGCTGACAGCCACGGTGATGATGGCCAGATTGAGGACGATCCGGCGTTTCACGTCCATGCCGGACAGAAACGAGAGGATCGTGGAGACCACAATCA
>CAYULI010000056.1:0-14596 GCA_964445795.1 uncultured Nitrospira sp.
CTATCCTGCCATGTGAACGTACAGGCTTATGGACTACCAAGTTTCCGCGCGGAAATACCGGCCCGGCACGTTCGACGACGTGATCGGCCAGCCACACGTCGTGCAGACGTTGATGAACGCGGTCTCGACGAAACGGATCGCGCATGCCTACCTCTTTTCAGGCACCCGTGGAGTCGGGAAAACCACGGTGGCCCGCATTCTTGCCAAGGCGCTCAATTGCGAACAGGGACCGACCGGCCATCCCTGCAATGCCTGCGCGAACTGCCAGGAGATCACGCAAGGCACGTCCGTCGACGTCATCGAGATCGACGGCGCCTCCAATACGAGCGTGGACGACGTGCGCGAAATCCGCGAGAACGTCAAGTTCACGCCGTTCCGGGGCAAGTACCGGGTATACATCATCGACGAAGTCCACATGCTGTCGAACTCGGCGTTCAATGCCTTGCTGAAAACCCTCGAAGAGCCTCCGGCGCATGTCGTGTTTATCTTCGCGACGACCGAAATACACAAGATTCCGGCGACGATCCTCTCGCGCTGCCAGCACTACAATTTCCGGCGGATTGCACGATCTGAGATCATCGCACGGCTCCGGCACGTCGCCGAGCAGGACCAATTGACGATCGAAGACCGCAGCCTAACGGCGCTGGCACGCGCCAGCGAAGGGAGCATGAGGGATGCGCTGAGTCTGCTGGATCAGGCGGTGGCGTTCGGGGGGAAAACCGTCAACCACGACGATTTGGAGGTGTTGCTGGGGGCTGTGCCGCAGGAATTGGTGCAGGGCCTGATCAAAGCTATCATGGCTCAAGACAGCCCCACGGCGCTGACGGTCGTGGCCGGCCTGTTGGATCAAGGCCATGATCTCAAGGCGTTTTGCGCGGACGTGGTGGAACATCTCCGGAATCTGCTCGTCGCCGCGGTCGTCCCGGCGCCGCAAGAATTGCGCGGCCTGATCGAAGCATCGGAAGACGATCTGCGGCAACTGACCCTCGATGCAAAAGCTCTGACGCCAGAGCAGTTCCAAGAGCTGCTGGCGATCTTCAGCCAAGCGGAGGACTCGCTGCGGTTCAGTGCCCATCCCAGGTTTGTGATGGAAACGGCTGCCGTGCGGGCGACGCGGTTGCTGATGCCGCGGGACAACCAGGCAGTCCGCTCCGCTCAATCCGCATCGACTCCATCGGCGCCCACACCGTCAGGCCGGATGGAATCTTCGACGCCGACCGTGTCGGCCAAGCCATCGGTGCGGTCCTCCTCGCGCCAAGCCCTTGCTCCCGAGGCCAAGACCGTGTCTCAGGCCACGGTTCCTCCGCGCCCGGGGCCGCGCGAAGAAACGGCGCGCGCGACCAGTCCGTCCGGCGACCCCCGGGCAGAGAAGAGACGGGGATCTGTTGTCACGGCACCAACTGCCACGATTTGCGATGCGCCGGTTACAGTGAATTGGGAATCGGTTCAGGAGGAAGTGACTGCCTCGTTCCCGAACATCGCGCCTTTTCTGGAGGCGGGGCGGTTTGTGGGGATAGAGGGCAGCGTCGTGACCATCGGTTTCGCCAAACAGGCGACCGTCGCCCGCGCCATGCTGGAGAAAGAGGACAACATTCGGACGCTTGCCGAGCTGTGCGAGCGCCAGGCGGGCCGTCCTATCCGGGTTCGTATCGTCGAACTCACGGAGACGGACCCGCCCGGACCGACCATGGCCCAAATGCGGGCCGCCAAAGAACAGGACCAGCGACTTGTCTTGTTCGAGCGCGCGCGCGCCAATCCCACGGTGAAGCAGGCGCTCGAGATATTCGGGGCGGAGCTGGCCGAGGTCCGAACCGTCGCTGAAAAGGAGACAGGCGAATGAAAAACCCATTCGGTAATATGGGCAACATTCTTAAACAAGCCCAAGCCATGCAGGAACAAATGGCAAAGATTCAGGAGCAGGCCGCGTCAAAAACGGTCAACGGGACGGCCGGCGGCGGAATCGTGACGGTCACGGCCAACGGAGCCATGCAGATCGTGAGCGTGACGATCGATCCGGAGGTCGTGAAAAGCGGCGATGTGGACATGCTGCAGGATCTGGTCGCGGCGGCCACGAATGAGGCGCTTCGCAAAGCCAGAGAAATGATGGAAGGCGAAATGAAGGCGCTCACCGGGGGCCTGAAGATCCCCGGACTTTTTTAAGAACGCGCGGGTTCACGGAGCGATGGCGGTCGATCAACAGGGATTGCTCGCAAGGCTGGTCAAGGAGTTGGTGCGTCTCCCTGGAGTCGGGCAGAAGAGCGCGCAGCGGCTGGCCTTCCACCTGTTGAAGGCGGAGCGCGAGGATGTGTTGCGTCTGGCGGACGCAATTCGCGCGGTGAAAGACGGGCTGGCCTTCTGCCGACAATGCCGGAACATTGCTGAAGGGGACCTGTGCGAATTCTGCCTGGATCCGAAGCGCGACCGCACCAAAATCCTGGTGGTCGAAGAGCCGAGCACGCTCTATGCCGTGGAGCGGGCGGGAGCCTATCGCGGGCTGTATCACGTGTTGCTGGGCGCCCTCTCTCCCCTTGACGGTGTCGGGCCGAGCGACATTCGGGCTGAGGAGTTGGTGGAGCGCGTAAAACTCGGCGGGGTCGAAGAAGTCATTTTCGCCACGAATCCCACGATCGAAGGCGAGGCCACCGCGATTTATCTCACCAGACTCCTCAAGCCGTTCGGCGTGCGGGTCTCGCGCATCGCCTACGGAATTCCCGTCGGCATGGACATCGAATACGCGGACGAGGTGACGTTGCTCAAGTCCATCGAAGGTCGACGGGATCTCTAGCGACGTAGGCGGCCTGTTCCCGTCCAAACCCGTTGACCCCTTCTCAATCCCGCTGGTATAGTCGCAGCGTGTTCGTTCAATTCCGGAGAACAGCACGGCCATGAAGGCACGGCCTTCCTCGAAGCGACTGCAAGCCTCACAACGATCTCCCGCAGCGTCCTCCGCGCGCCCCGCCGGCCGAAAATCTACGGCGAGCAAGACAACCAAGTATCCCGAGATCCGCCGCGATCTGGAGCGCCAGCGTGCGGCCATCCTGAACGACGTCGGCGAGGTTCTGACGAACCGGCCGGGCCTGGAGGCGTTTCCCGATGTGAGCGACCAGGCGTCCGCGGAGGTCGATCAAAACTTCTCCATGCGCATTCGCGAGCGCGAGCAGAAATTGCTGAAGAAAATCGACGAAGCGCTGGATCGGATGAATTCGGCTACCTATGGGATCTGCGAGCGATGCGGCGGCGAGATCCCCTACAAGCGGCTGAAGGCCAGACCCGTCACGACCCTCTGCATCGAGTGCAAGACGCTCCAAGAGCAGGAAGAGCGAAGCCGGCGCTGACGGGTGTCGCGCAGGTTCGCAGCGTCCCCTACGCTACGCTCAAGCCAAGGCTCCCAGTACGCGTAACGACACACTCGCCGTGTCGCCGTTAGCGCTTGAGGGCTTTGATCCGTTCACGGGCATGCGCGGCGCGGTCTTCCTCCTCCGGCAGACCTTCCACCAGTGCAAGGAAGGTTTCGTACTCGGCGAGAGCCCGTTTGGGATTCGTCGATTCGTAGGCTTCTGCGATATTGAAACGGGCCACGGCGTAGTTGGGTCGCAGCACGACGGCTTTCTCGAATAGCGCCAGCGCGGAGGCTTTGTCCCCGAGTTTCATGTGCACCGTGCCAAGGTTGTTCAGTACCTCCGGGATATTGGGCCTGATCGCCAGCGACTGCAGCATCTCGGCCTTGGCCTTGTCGTAGTGGCCCTTCGCTTGCCAGGCGAGTCCGAGCTTGTGGTGCGCCTCGGCCAGCCACACTTTGTTCGCGAATCCGCTGGCAATGGCTTTCTGATAGGCATCGACCGCCACGTCGTAGTTCTTCTCACCGCAATAGGCCAATTGCGCGGTTTGTCCACGGGCGAACTGCTGCAATGAGGGAAAGGGCTCTTTATCCTCGCTCCCCTGGCTGTCGGTCCTCTGTCCGCTCGTACCTCCGCCTGGGTTCCGAAGCCGGTCGAGAAACTCTCGACGATAGGGCGAAAACAGCCGCACGTACGGATCGATAGTCAAAGAGGCCTGGAGCAGGATCGGATGCTCCCGTGGACCGGTGACCAAATACTGCGTCGTGCTTTTCTCGTCTCCCGTCTCGAAGAGGGCGGTCGTGTCCATATTGGCTTTCGTGGCGAGCTGTGCGACGTTCAGATAGAACTCCAGCGACGGCTTCAGGAGCGAAAGTGTACGCCGCAGGACGGGGTAGGGTTTCAGATCCAGCCCACTCGGAAAGGTAAAGAGGGCACCGACCAGCAGGCCGTCTTCGTCGAAGAAATAAGATTCATCCCCATGAGAGACACTGGTTGCGCTGGGAATGACGAGTTCCTGCCCGCTTCCCCAGGGTCTTGCCGCAAGGCCTGCCCGCGGGTGTTTGTTCAAGAAATCCGGCTTGCGCTCACAGAGGGATGCGGACTTCAGAAGTTCCAGGTCGGTGTCCGACGGTGGAAGATTGGGCCGGACCGGCGGCGCAGGACCGCACCCGGTTATGGAACCGATGGCGAGGAGCAGGCAGAGAAGCGGCGTGCTGTAGCGGGCAAACCCGACAGGGATAGTCCTTGTCGCCATGTGGGAGCTCCTCCGGCGTAGGACGACATTACACGATTTCGACCGGCTATTGCGAAGGGGGAAAAAAGAAAGGCCCGTTCCTCTCCTCAGGAACGGGCCGTATGAGACAAGCAGGAGGCTGCCGGTCAGCGGCGTTGGGCGTCCACCATGGCGTCTTCAGCCGTATATCCCATCAGGTAAGGGAACCAGCTCGCCAGTGTATAGAGCGGCCGGTTGATCCCGTAGTCGAAGGCCTGACCGATCGGATGCAGGATGAATCCCAGCCAACGAAAGGGACTGTCGTTGACGGCGGAGCCGGCGGCGGGATCGGAGTACACCAGCGCGGTGCTGTCCAGGATATTATAGATGCTTGTGGGCGGCATGTACTCCTTGTCGCCCGATGCGGTTTGCTGGTGGGATGTTCCACAGCCCGCAAAGAGTATTGCCGCCACTACAAGGCCGAATGCCCAAGATGTTGCTTTCATACGATACCTCATTGGTTCAGCTTGCCGAAGGCCCGTCGGGTGTCCCCCACATACGAGTGAAGTCTAGCCGAGAACGCCCGATCTGTCCAGAAACCGGGGGAAATTCGTCGCCAGGGGAGTCTCGCAGCCTCGATAGGATTGCGACGATCGAAAAGCAGGGGGGTGGTGGGCGATACAGGTATCGAACCTGTGGCCTCTTCCGTGTGAAGGAAGCGCTCTGCCACTGAGCTAATCGCCCACGTGGGGACAAAGTCTAGCACGGAGCAAACGACCGGTTCAATTATGCGGAGAAGGAGGCACGGCCGTGCGCCGTGGACGGCGTGAGAATGGATCGACCGTCCCGTTGCCTTGACTTCACCGAAACGCACTTTCTAGAATGGGCCCCCTTCCCCTGCAAGGAGTTCCAGTAGCATGAGAGATGACATCGTCATCATCGGTGGTGGTCTGGCTGGATCGGAAGCGGCCTGGCAGGCGGCCAACCGCGGAGCGAAGGTTACCCTCTACGAAATGCGCCCGAAGGAAATGACCAAGGCGCATAAGACGGGCGGGCTGGCCGAACTCGTCTGCTCCAATTCACTGGGCTCCGCCGATCCACAGAACGCGCCCGGGATCCTCAAGGAAGAAATGCGGCGGCTGGGGTCGTTGATCATAACTGCGGCCGAACGCGCGCGGGTTCCCGCCGGGTCGGCGCTGGCGGTCGATCGCGAGCAATTTTCCCGGCAGGTCACGCAGGCGCTCGAAGGGCATCCCAACGTGAGGATTCTGCACGAAGAGATGGCCGAGATTCCGACCGATTGCCTGTGCATCATCGCAACGGGTCCGCTGACATCGGAGAAATTGTCGCAAGCGATCCGTGCCGTGACACAGTCACGTCACCTGTATTTCTTCGACGCGATCTCGCCGATCGTGGACGCCGACTCCATCAACATGGACGTGGTGTTTCGGGCCTCGCGCTACGACAAGGGCGGGGACGACTATCTCAATTGTCCGATGACGGAGGCACAGTACAACGCCTTCTACGACGCGTTGATGGCTGCAGAGAAAGTCCAACCGAAGGAATTCGAGAAGACGCCCTATTTCGAGGCCTGCATTCCCATCGAGGTCATGGCGGAGCGCGGGCGGCACACGATGCAGTTCGGCCCGCTCAAGCCGGTCGGTCTAGAGGACCCCCGCACCGGACTCCGGCCCTATGCCGTCGTCCAGCTGCGAACGGAGAACGTCCATCGCACCTGCTACAACATGGTGGGGTTTCAGACGAAGCTCACCTATCCGGAGCAGAAGCGCGTCTTCCGGATGATCCCCGGCCTCGAGCAGGCGGAGTTCCTGCGGTACGGCAGCCTGCATCGCAATACCTTCATCAATTCACCGCAGCTCCTGCTGAACACGCTGCAGTGCAAAGCCCGCGGCACATTGTTCTTTGCCGGGCAACTGGTCGGCGTGGAAGGCTATACGGAGTCGGCGGCAATGGGCGGTCTGGCCGGTATCAACGCCGCCCGGGCCCTGGCGGGGCTCCCGTTGGTCACGCCGCCGCCGACCACCGCGCACGGATGCCTGATCGCGCACCTGACCGGGTCCGATTCCACGAATTTTCAGCCGATGAACACGAATTTCGGCCTCTTTCCCCCGCTGCCCGATTCTCCGAGAGAGAAGGAGAAGAAACGACGCATGATTGCCCACCGCGCGATCGAGGATTTCGAATCATGGAAGACGCGATTCGGGCTTTCGTGAAGTTCCTCGAGGTGGAACGTCACGCCTCGCCCGAGACCGTTCGCAATTACCGCTCGGATCTCCGACAACTGGCCGCCTATCTCGCCCGGGCATCCGCACGCCCAGGTCTCACCCAGGCGGGCGACGTGACGAGCGAGGATCTTCGCGGCTACCTTCACTGGCTCGATCGCCGGGGCGAGAAGGCCTCCTCATTGGCGAGAAAGCTGGCCTGTCTGCGGAGCTTTTACCGGTTTCTCGTGCGGGAAGGTGCCGTGCAGGCGAACCCCGCCGACGAGATTCGCAGTCCCAAGCTTCCGAAGCCGCTGCCCAGAGTGTTGACCAAGGATGACGCCAGCGCGCTCATGGAGTTCCCCGCCGGAGAATCGTCCCTGGCGTTGCGCGACCGCGCCCTCCTCGAAACGTTGTATTCGACCGGTGCACGGGTCAGCGAACTGGTGGGGATGAACCTCGGCGACCTGGACCAAGCCGAGGGGCTCGTGCGTTTGCAGGGGAAAGGCCGGAAGGAACGGATCGTGCCCATCGGCGATGTAGCCATCCGCGCGATCCAGGCGTATCGCGCGTCGCTGACACCGTCTGCTGCCGACGCCCGCCCGTCCGCTCCCCTGTTTCTGAACCACCGTGGTGGCCGGTTGACGGCGCGGAGCGTCGCGCGGATCGTGTCGCGCTATTCCAGCCGTTTGGCCGGAGGGGCCGTCAGCCCGCATGCGCTCCGGCATTCCTATGCGACGCATCTGCTGGACGAAGGGGCCGATCTCCGGTCCATTCAGGAAATGCTCGGCCATGCGTCGCTCAGCACCACGCAGAAGTACACCCACCTGGCGGCGGACCGGCTTGCGGCGGTCTACGATCGCGCGCATCCGCGCGCGGTCGCGCCTGGCCATTCCCATCCCACCAAGGACCAGAAGCCATCATGACCATCCGGTCCACCACGATTCTCTGCGTGCGCCGCGAGGGACGGGTCGCGATGGGCTGCGACGGGCAGGTTACCGTCGGGACCACGGTCATGAAGCAGAACGCTAAGAAACTGCGCCGTCTGCATCACGATCAAGTCCTCGCGGGATTCGCGGGAGCCACGGCGGATGCCTTTACCCTCTTCGAAAAGTTCGAAAGCAAGCTGGAGGAGTATCGAGGCAATCTGACGAGAGCGGCGGTCGAACTGGCGAAGGAGTGGCGCACCGACCGCGTGCTTCGCCGCCTGGAAGCGCTGTTGGCCGTGGCCGGACGGGAGCAGTCCTTCGTCATCTCCGGAACCGGGGACGTCGTCGAGCCGGAAGATGGGATACTCGCCATCGGTTCGGGAGGACCCTACGCCCTAGCCGCGGCGAGAGCTCTGCTGAGCCATTCGCAACTGGACGCGGCGGCCGTGGTGACGGAAGCGATGACGATCGCCGGGGCGATCGATATTTATACGAACCAGCAGATCATCGTCGAGGAATTGAGAGGGTAACCGCCCAGCGTGACGCCTATGTCCCCCGATACGCACCCGCTCAACGTGAACAATCTCACCCCGCGCCAGATCGTGGAGGAGTTAGACCGCTATGTGATCGGGCAGAAGGACGCCAAGCGGATGGTCGCGATCGCGCTGCGGAATCGCTGGCGCCGCCAGCAACTGCCGCCGGATCTGCGCGACGAGGTGATCCCGAAGAACATCATCATGATCGGTCCGACCGGTGTCGGCAAGACCGAGATCGCCCGGCGGCTGGCGAAGCTGGCCCAGGCACCGTTCATTAAGGTCGAAGCGTCCAAATTTACCGAGGTGGGATACGTCGGGCGCGACGTGGAATCCATCATCCGCGACCTCACCGAGCTGGCGATCAACATGGTCAAGACGCATCGCCTGGAGGCGGTGCAACACAAAGCGGAGCAGTTGGGCGAGGAACGTCTCCTGGATCTGCTCCTGCCCTCTCCTCCGCCCAGGCCTGGATTCATGGACGGTGCGGCCGACGCGGCAGGTCCAACCGGGCATGATTCCTACGACACCACCCGATCGAAGCTGCGGCTCCAGCTCCGCGAAGGCAAGCTGGACGAACGGACCGTCGAGCTCGAGGTGAAAGAGCGGGGCCTGCCGATCGGCGTCATTTCCAGCGCCGGTGGACTCGAAGACCTGGAGAATAATCTGCGAGACATGCTCGGCGGGATGTTTCAGGGCAGGAAAAAGAAGCGGCTGATGAAGGTGCCTGATGCACTCAAACAGCTCACCCAGGAGGAAGCGCAAAAGCTGATCGACATGGACGACGTCGTGCGCGAAGCCATCGCCAAGGTGGAACAAACCGGGATCGTCTTTCTCGACGAAATCGACAAGATCGCGGGCCGCGAGCGGACGATGGGACCGGACGTCTCGCGCGAAGGCGTGCAGCGCGACTTGTTGCCGATCGTCGAAGGCTGCACGGTGACCACCAAGCACGGCCCGGTGGTGACCGACCACATCCTGTTCATCGCGGCCGGCGCCTTCCATGTGGCGAAGCCGTCCGACCTGATCCCGGAGTTACAGGGCCGGTTCCCGATCCGCGTCGAGCTCAGCCCCTTGTCCAAAGAGGATTTTGTGCGTATTCTCACGGAGCCGAAAGGGGCGCTGGTGCGACAGTACCAGGCCCTGCTGGCGACGGAGGGCCTGACGGTCGAGTTCACCGAAGCCGGGCTGGAAGAGATCGCCGACATTGCGGTGCAGGTGAACGAGCGGACGGAAAACATCGGCGCGCGCCGCCTCTTCACCATCATGGAGCGACTACTGGAACAGATCTCGTTCGAGGGACCAGAGTGCCGCGAGAAGACCGTGACGATCACCGCCGAGTATGTGCGTGAGCGCCTGAAGGACATCGTGCAAGATCAAGACCTGAGCCGGTATATTCTCTGAGGAGCTGGCAGCCCGCAGCGAACAGTCGATCGCCGTCGGCGAAGCGCGACTCGCTACCGGCTGAGGGGTAAGCATGAACAGACTGATCAAGAAGGCCAACGTCCTGATCGAAGCCCTGCCGTACATCCGCACGTTCCGCGGCAAGACCGTCGTCGTGAAATACGGCGGCCATGCGATGACGGACGCGTCGCTCAAGGATCGGTTCGCACAGGACGTGGTGCTGCTGAAGTACGTCGGGATCAACCCGGTCATCGTCCACGGCGGCGGTCCGCAGATCGACAAGATGCTGGATCGGCTCGGGATCCAAGCGAAGTTCCGGCACGGCGTCCGAGTCACCGACGAGGCGACGATGGAAATCGTCGAAATGGTGCTGGCCGGGAAGATCAACATGGAAATCACCGATCTGATCAACCGGCACGGCGGCAGTGCCGTCGGTCTGAGCGGAAAGGACGGCGGGTTGATTCTGAGCAAACCGCTCACGGCGAAGGCCTGGGCGGAAAGTCTGGAGCGCGATCTCGACGGCGAAGACGCCGACGGAGACTTCGGGCTGGTCGGCGATATCGAGAAAGTCGATCCGAGCCTGCTGTACAAGCTGCAGGGCGACCACTACATCCCGATCATTGCCCCGATCGGAACAGATCGCGAGGGCAACACCTACAACATCAATGCCGATCTCGTGGCCGGGGCCATCGCCGCCGCGCTGCGCGCGGAAAAGCTCGTCATGATGACGGACATCAAAGGCATTCGCGACGCCAAGGGGCGCCATCTGTCGACCGTGTCGCGGAAGGACGTCCAACGCATGGTCAAGAAAGGCACGATCACCGAAGGAATGCTGCCCAAGGTGCATGCCTGCCTCGATGCGCTGGCCGGCGGAGTCGGGAAAGCCCACATCATTGACGGTCGGGTTCCGCACGCCATTCTGCTCGAAATTTTCACGGACAGAGGCATCGGAACGGAGATCGTGGCCTAAGCCTCCTTGTCATTCGTCAACCGGAATCCGTGGGCCAACGAACGACTCCCGCAAGGTCTCGGCTGATGGCGCATCTTCGCGCGGTGGTCGGGGAACGCCACCCGGATACGTCTCCCGGTGGGCTTCGTGACGCGGCGGCCTATCTCAGAGACCGGTTCGCTGGTTTCGGGCTTATCACGGCCTCGCACGAGTTCTCGGCCCCGGTTGGGACGGATGGAACGTACGAGAATGTGATTGCGACCACACCGGACCGGTCTGACTCGGAGCCCCCGCTGATCCTCGCCGCCCATTACGACACGGTGCGGGATTCCCCGGGTGCCGACGACAATGCGAGCGCATTGGCCGTCTTGTTGGAAGTCGCTCGTCGCGTCGTCGCGGCCGACCTCCGGCAGCCGGTCCGTTTCATCGCGTTCTGCCTGGAAGAGGAAGATTTGCTCGGCAGCCGGGCCTACGTCGCGCACCTCGCGGCAAACCGACAATGCGTCGCCGGCGCGATCGTGCTCGAATGTGTCGGATACGCCCGCGATGAAGAAGGGTCTCAAAGGATTCCGCCCGGCGTCTCGATCGCCGTGCCGGCCGCCGGAAATTTCCTGGCCGTGATTGGGAATCACGCCTCGGCCGGTTTGACCGACACCGTGAGCCGCGCCATGAGCCGGCATATGCCTATCGTCCCGCTGGTCGTGCCGGGCAACGGCGAATTGTTGCCGGACACCAGGCGGAGCGATCATACGGCTTTTTGGGAACAAGGGTTTCCTGCCGTCATGGTTACCGACACCGCCAACTTCCGTAACCCGCACTACCACCAGCCGACCGATACGATTGAAACCTTGAACCTGGATTTCCTGGGTGCCGTGGCGGATGCGGTGACGGCGGCGGTGCTTGAATTGGCCGGCACGAAGGAACCGTATTGATGGTGCGAGGACTCACTGGCTCGACCAAAAGAATGATCGGCGAGGTGTTCGCGCAACTCGAGTATGACCGGCTGGGGCGGGTCTATTGCTATGAAGGCGGCAAGGAGTTCTGGCGGGCGAAGCGGAAACCCTGTGAGCGACTGGGAATCAAGCTGGCCGAAGCCTTGCTTAAGAAGTTGCCACCGGGCGGGCGGAGTCTCTACGTCGGCGCCGGTGTGGCGGAACTGCCACCCTTGTTGGCCGAAGCGCTGGAACTGGGCCGTGCCGTTGAGCCGTATAACCTCCGTCGGTCCGAAGTCGCGGTGCTCAACCGTGCGTGCCGTGACACGCCAGTGAAGTTTGATCCCCGCACCGCCGAGAAGGCGCAGGGGACATTTGACCATGTCTGGATCGTGAGCGTACTGAACGACCCGGAACGGTTTCCCGATCTCTCACCGCTGTCCTATGGAAATGCCAACCCCGTTACGTTCAACCCCACACGGTTCCAACGACAACGTCGGATCGTCCGGTCCCTCGTCAATCGGTGCATGGCCAAGCTGAGTCTGCCCGGACTCGTCACGACCTCCACGGAAGAAGTCGTGTGGATCGCGGACTGGTGCCACCGGCACGGCATTCCCTATCACGTCGAGCGAAGACAGTATCCGACGGCGCTGGTGGGAGATCCGATCTGCTTTCTGCTGGTTGGGTCAGGCTACGGAACGAAACCGGTCGGCTTGGATGGGGTGCCCATGTAGGTGCGGGCATAGCGGACATAGTTGGCGGCCGATTCTTTGATCCAGGCCAGTTCTTCATCCGTAACCGATCGCTGAATTCTGGCGGGCGAGCCAAGGATCACGCTTTTGGGCGGGACAACCGTGCCTTCCACCACGAGGGCGCCGGCCCCAACCACGGAATCCTCTCCGATCACGGCTCCGTCCATCACGATGGCACCCATGCCGACCAGCACGCGATCCTGGATGGTACAACCGTGCAGGACGACGTGATGCCCGACCGTCACCTCGTTCCCGATGATGAGCGGATGCGTATCGTGGGTGACGTGCAGCATGCAGAGGTCCTGGATGTTGGTCCGCGTTCCGATCCGGATGTAATGGACGTCGCCTCGGATCACGGCGTGAAACCAGACACTGCACTCGTCACCCATGACCACGTCGCCGATGACGACGGCGGTCTCTTCAATGAAACAGGAGTCGGGAATGGTCGGTTTGATGCCCTGGTACGTACGGATCACGTCGCGCACTCTAGGCGAAGCGTGAGCGGAATAGCAAGATCCCGTTCGTTGACAGGCTTTTCGGCCCTCCCGTAGGATGCCCCCGTCATGTCTTCGCCATTGATTCAGCTCGACCGGAAAAAACCGGTCAAGAAGTCCGGGCAGGGAACCTCCGTGTCAGGCGAGACGACGATCGGGTTCGTCAATCTGGGCTGCTCCAAGAACCAGGTCGATTCCGAGGTCATGCTCGGAACCCTCGTCGCCGAAGGCTTCCAACTGACCGGCGACCCAAAGAAGGCCGAGATCGTCATCATCAATACCTGCGGCTTTATCGAAGAAGCCAAGCAAGAATCGATCAACACCATTCTCGAACACGCCAAGCTGAAGAAGAACGGATCGTGTCGCGTGCTGATCGCTGCCGGTTGTCTGGCCCAGCGGTATCAGGGCGAGTTGCTGAAAGAACTCCCCGAACTGGACGGCGTGGTCGGGACCGGCGAGTTCGGCCGGATCGCCGACATCTGCCGGGATCTGCTGGCGCCCAAGAAGCGGCAACAGCAAGTCTGGATCAGCCAGCCGCCCTATCTGTACGACGAACTGGCTCCGCGACTCAGGCTCGGCAGGCCGCACAGCGCCTACGTGAAGATCGCCGAGGGGTGCAATCGCAATTGCGCCTTCTGCGCGATCCCCCTGATGCGAGGCAAGCAACGGAGCAGGCCGGTGGAATCGATCGTCGCCGAAGCCCGCCGCTTGGCCTCGGAGGGGGTGAAAGAACTCAATCTCATCTCGCAGGACACAATCAACTACGGCGTCGATCTGGGTTTGCGCCAGGGGCTCGTGAGCCTGCTCCGCGAGTTGGTCAAGGTGAAGAATCTCCGTTGGATCAGGCCCTTCTACCTCTATCCGCAACAGGTGACGGACGAGCTGTTGGATCTCTACGCAGGCGAAGAGAAGATCGCGAAATATATCGACATGCCCCTGCAACACATCAACGACCGCATGCTCAAGGCCATGCACCGCCTGGGCGACCGGGCGGCCATCGAGCGATTGGTCGATCGGATCAGGGTCCGCATTCCCGGCGTGACCTTCCGAACCGCATTTATCGTCGGGTTTCCGGGGGAAACCGATGCCGCCTTCGAGGAGTTGAAGGCGTATGTGGAACAGACCGAATTCGACCGCGTGGCGGTCTTTCTCTACTCCGATGAAGAAGGGACACCGGCCGCGCAGTTCGCGGGCAAGCTCGACAGGTCTGTCATGGAAGAGCGCCGGAACGAAATCTTGGCCGTACAGGAAACGATTGCGGCGGCGAAGGGCCGCGAGAGAGTCGGATCGGTGCTCGACGTGCTGGTCGATGGCCCGTCCCAAGACACGGAGCTCTTGCTCGAAAGTCGCCACGAAGGGCTGGCTCCGGACATCGACGGCGTCGTCTATCTCAGCGACAGTGTGGCGATGGCCGGCGACATCGTAAAGGTCGAAATTACTGATGCGGCCGCCTACGATCTCGTCGGCCGCATCGTCGCCTGAGCCCGCGTCTGCGGTCGGGCCGTCTTGGGTCCCTGGGCGCGCATCTCACGCGGTGACAAAACGAATGGCGGCACAGCGAAAAGAGTCGGTCGTCCTCCTCATCCACTGCAAGGATCGCAAGGGCATCGTCGCCCGGGTGTCCGGATTCATCCACGACTTCGGCGGCAACATCCTCGACTCGGATCATCACACGGATGAGGAGACGAACGATTTTTTGATGCGGATGGAGTTTGCCGTCGATGGTTTTCAGATTCCGCCGGAGGATATCCCGGCGGCCTTTGCGCCGATCGCCAAAGTCTTCGATATGCGGTATGAAGTCCACCGCTCCAGCCACCGGACGCGCGTCGG
>CAYULI010000057.1:0-14557 GCA_964445795.1 uncultured Nitrospira sp.
CCAGGCTCCAAGCCGATTCTCAGCTGAAGCTGTACGCGGTTCCGGTCTGTTCAGGCCCGCTTCTCTGTCGTCCTGGATCGCCATCTCCCGAACGGTTTGGTTGACAAGGAACGGGGATTTCCGTTACAGTTCCACACCTTGGTGGCTTCCTCAGCAGGGTGCAGCGAACAATAGAGATGGGGCTCGACAGGAGCCGCCGACGCCCGCCGCAGAACGAACCACTCGAGCATTCGGAGCCTTACAGGTAGTCGATCAGATAGATGGTTCGGTAAAGTCCGATGAACAGAGAACTAAAGATTTTCTCTGGCAACGCCAATCTTGCGCTCGCCCATGAGATCTGCGGCTATTTAGGGCGGAAGTTGGGCGAGGCGACCGTGTCCTCGTTCAGCGACGGAGAAATCCGAGTCAAGATCGAAGAGAATGTGCGGGGCGCCGATGTGTTCGTCGTGCAGTCGTGTTGCCAGCCCGTCAACGACTCTCTGATGGAGTTGCTGATCGTCATCGACGCGCTCAAACGCTCGTCGGCCAACCGCATTACAGCGGTGATCCCGTATTTCGGTTACGCCCGCCAAGACCGTAAAGATCAACCCCGCGTGCCGATTACGGCCAAGCTGGTGGCCGACCTAATCACGACTGCGGGCGCAGACCGCGTGCTCACGATGGACTTACACGCCGGGCAAATTCAGGGATTTTTCAACGTGCCGGTGGATCACCTGTATGCGCTGCCGGTCTTGCTCGAATACATCACGAAAAAGAAGATCGGCGATCTGGTTGTGGTGTCGCCGGACGCCGGCGGTGTGGAACGGGCGCGGGCCTTCGCCAAACGCCTACAGGCCAACCTAGCCATCATCGACAAGCGGCGCGAAGGGCCCAACCAGGCGCAGATTATGAACATCATCGGCGACGTACAGGGGAAGAGCGTCCTGCTGCTGGATGACATGATCGATACTGCGGGCACGATCGTCCAGGGAGCGCAAGCCTGCGCCGACCAGGGCGCGCGCGAGGTATGGACCGCTTGCACGCACGCGGTCCTGTCGGGTCCGGCGCTCGAGCGACTCCAGCAGTCCTGCATTTCGCAGGTGGTAGTGACCAATACCATTCCGCTACGAGGTAAAGAGAAGATCTGTCCGAAATTACACCAATTGTCGGTGGCACCTCTTCTGGGAGAGGCCATCCGGCGCATCCACGAAGACGAGTCGGTCAGCTCATTATTTGCCTAGCCCTTCCATTTTGCGACTTTAACGAGAGACTGGGACGGGATGGACGAGAGGGAGATGGAGGAGGATCATGAAATTCGAGTTAGCGGTCACGGTACGAGAACAGGCCGGCAAGGGCGCCGCGCGGTCCATGCGGCGGAACGGAAAGGTCCCCGCCGTCCTCTACGGCCAAGGCGAGTGCCTTCTGTTGACCGTCAACCCTGACGACTTGATCAAGATCTTGAAATCACGTGCGGGCAGCACCGCGTTGATTTCATTGACTGTGAACGGAGCCAAGTCCACACCGAACCGCACGGCCCTCCTGCGCGATTTTCAGGTCGATCCCGTAAGCGGAGCCGTCCTGCATGCGGACCTCTTCGAAATCTCTATGAGCAAGCCGATCCGGGTGAAGGTCCCGATCCACCTCACCGGCGGAGTTCCGGCGGGCGTGAAAGAAGGAGGCGTCCTTCACCACAACCTGCGCGAGCTCCACGTCGAATGTCTGCCGGCCGCACTGCCAGACCACATCGAAATCGACGCCTCTGCTTTGAAGATCGGCGAGGGGATTCACGTAAAGGAACTCGCCAAACGCGAAGGGGTCCGGTTCCTCGACGACCCCGACCAGATGGTCGTCAGCGTTGCTGCGCCTATGTCCGAGGCCAAGCTCGAGGCCCTGCTCACCAGCGCCGCCGGGCCGGCGGGCGAACCAGAGGTGGTCGCCAAGGGTAAGGAAGCGGCTGCGGCGGCTGAGGGGGCGCCAGGGGCAGAACCGGCCAAGGCGGGGGCAGCGGCACCGGGGGGAGAAGCCAAGCCGGGCGAAAAGAAAGAGGCCGGCAAGGAAGCTCCGAAGGCTGAAAAGAAGGAAGCCGAAAAGAAGAAGTAGCGGTGCGCCTCCTCGTAGGACTGGGCAACCCTGGCAAGGCCTACGCCCAGACTCGGCACAACGTCGGCATGCGGGTCATCGAGCGAGCCGCAGCTCGATGGTCGATTCGTCTCTTCCACAAAGGCACGGCCCAGCGCGGGTCCGGGCGGCTCGGATCGGAGTCGGTCGAGCTGGCTGGCATGCTCGACTGGATGAACGTCAGTGGCCCTCCCCTGAAAGGTCTTCTTCGAGAACTAGGGCTTACGCCTGAGCAGCTCGTTGTCGTTCATGACGATCTCGATCTGGATCTGGGACGGCTGCGAATCAAACAGAACGGCGGGCATGGGGGGCACAACGGTATCAAGTCGGTGATGGATGCCCTCGGAACAGCACGGTTCGTCCGTCTCAAGATCGGGATCGGCCGTCCCCCGCCGGGCCGGGAGTCCGCCGACTACGTGCTGGAGCGTTTCACGGAGGAGGAACTCCGGGTCCTGGAGCCGTGCCTGGAGCGGGCTGTCGACGCGCTGGAATGCCTGATCCACAGGGGGACGGCTGCGGCAATGAACCTATTCAATGTGAGGGAGCGAGAAACCACAGGAGAGGAGGAGAGCTGAATTCTGAGTCCAGAGCCGAGAGGCTCGAAACCTTCATCGGGACTCAACACTGGCGCAATTCATGGGACTCTGTTGCGGCATGATCGGGCTGCCAAACGTCGGCAAGACAACGGTGTTCAACGCGCTTACCGGCGGGGGCGCCCTGGCGGCGAATTACCCGTTTGCGACGGTTGATCCAAACACCGGGATTGCGCTCGTCCCTGACCCACGACTGGCTGTGCTCACAGATCTATTCAAATCGAAGAAGACGACCTACAGTACCCTGGAGGTGCGGGACATCGCCGGACTGGTCGAAGGGGCCAGCAAGGGCGAGGGGCTGGGCAATCAATTTCTCGGGCACATCCGCGAAGTCGATGCGCTGTTGCACGTCGTGCGCTGTTTCCAGGGTGGCGACGTGGTGCACGTGAGCGGCAGCGTGAATCCAATCCGGGACATCGCCGTCATCGAGACCGAATTGATGCTGGCCGATCTGGAGACGCTCGACCGGCGGAAGCAGAAGACCGAGAAGAAGATCCGCGCAGGCGACAAGAAAGCGGCGTTCGAAGTCGAATTTCTGACGCGGCTGACGGGGTTGCTCGATAAGGGCGAGTGGCTGGGCAATCTCATCTATACGCCGGAGGAACGGCTGATCCTCAACGAATGCCAACTGCTTACGGCCAAGCCGGTGCTGTTCGTCGCCAACGTGTCGGAAGGCAAGCACGCCGACGAGGCGATGGTGCAGACCGTTCGCGACTTTGCCGCCCAGCGCGGCGCGGGTGTCGTCACGATCTGCGGGCAGCTCGAAGCCGAGCTCTCCTCGCTGCCCGAGAGCGAGCGAGCGGATTTTCTGAAAGCGATGGGCCTGGCGGAGTCCGGCCTTGTCCGCCTCACGCGGGAAGCCTACGCATTGCTCAACATCATTACCTTTTTCACGGCCGGGGAAACGGAATCCCGGGCCTGGCCGATTCCTCGGGGCATGAAAGCGCCTCAGGCGGCGGGGAAAATTCACTCCGACATGGAGCGGGGGTTCATCCGTGCGGAGGTCTATCACTACGACGACTTGCTGGCCTGCGGGTCGGAGGCGAAGGTCAAGGAAAAAGGGCTCTTCCGCCTAGAAGGCAAAGACTATGTCATCAAAGAAGGTGACATCGTCTATTTCCGGTTCAACGTGTAAGCCATCCGTTCGTTCCACGATACCGCCTACTAGCCGAAGCGGATCGGACCGGGACGTTCTTTTCGATCCGTTCCGCAAACAATAGACCCGAGACAAGTCCCAAGGCGCGGAAAGTCCTGCCGGTAACTCTACCGATTCCTTCCCAAGAAAGGAGTCGGTAGAATGCGGCGGTGCGTCGGCGTTGATGAGGTGGCGAGTCATGACGAGGGGGAACAATTCCACGATCAGGGTCCTCTTGGTCGAAGAAGACGAGGCGGTGGCCCGGGAAGCTCGTGCGATGCTCAAAGAGGCAGGTCAGGGACTGATTGAGGTCGCGCATGTGACACAACTCAGCACGGCGATGCGGCGCTTGAGCGGCGAATCCTTCGACGCGATCTTGCTGGACGGCACACTCGTCGACACGCACGGCCTCGACACGTTGGATCTGGTGCAGGCGGCTTTGGCGCGCATGCCGATCGTAGTCCTGGCTGATCAACACGATCCGGCGCTGGAACGCAAGACTATCCAGCGGGGCGTACAGGATGTGGTCAATAAGAAACAGTGGACGCCGGACCAGCTGGTCCGGTCCGTGCGTCACGCAGTGGACCGGAAGCGGGCCGAGCAAAACCTGGCTTATCTGGCTCAATACGATCCCTTGACCGCTCTAGCCAACCGCGCGCTTTTCCGCGGCCGGCTCGCCCATGCGTTGGCGGTGGCGAAACGCAAAAAACAGGAGGTCGGCATCATCCTCCTCGGTCTCGACCGATTCAAAGCCCTGAGCGAAACCCTGAGTTCCGAGGCCTGCGACGCGCTCCTGAAAGAGACGGCGGAACGCCTCAAACAGTGCATGAGGGAAGTCGACACGGTGGCGCGTCTCGGCGGGCATGAATTCACATGTCTGCTGGAAGGTATCAATTGTCGGGCGGACATGGAGATCGTGTCCCGACGAGTGCTGGCCGTTATGGCCAAGCCCTTCAAGGTGGCGGAGCAGGAGATAACCGTGACAGCCAGCCTGGGGCTCACGGTCTATCCGCTCGACGGCCAACACATTGACGAGCTGCTTGAGCGAGCTCACGACGCACTGGAGTCGGCGCAGGAGTCAGGCGGCGTTCACTATCAGTTCCCTCCATCTCGGTGAGCCCGGGTTCCCCCGCATAGCGTTGTGCGGGCCCGCAGACCGGTGACGGCAAATTGACAGGTCCTTCACCCCTGTGGTACCGTCACGAGTCCGTTGCGCCAGAGAGGCGCCCTACACCTCGCTCCCGACCCGTTCGGGGGCCTTTGTCCAGGAGGAGTCTGCATGGAGCTCTACGAGTCTCTGTTCATCATCCGTCCGTCCGTTTCCGACGAGGAGACCAACGCGCTCATCGAAAAGATGAAAAGCGTGGCCGACAAGACCGGCGCGCAGTTCATCAAGGCCGAAAACTGGGGTCGTAAGAAACTCGCCTACGAAGTGCGACGCGAGCGGAAAGGCACGTACGCCTACTTCTACTTCAAGGCCCCGAACCACACTGTCGGTGAGCTCGAACGAGCCTACCGGTTGGAGGACAACATCATCAAGTTCCTGACCGTTCGCTTGGAAAAGGAGTTGGTGCCACGGCGTCCTCTTGAAGTCACAACCCAGGAGGCCGACGGTGGCCGGATTTAATAAGGTCATTCTGATCGGGAACCTCACCCGCAATCCTGAGCTGCGGTATACACCCAGCGGCACGCCGGTCGCGAGTTTCGGCCTGGCGGTCAGCCGGCGGTTCAGGCAGGGCGAGGAACTGAAAGAGGAAGTCTGTTTCATCGATATTGTGGTATTCGGGAAACAAGCCGAACATTGCGGGCAATATTTGAGCAAAGGCAACGGAGCGATCATCGAAGGCCGGTTGCAGCAGCGTCGATGGGAGACGGAGGACGGCCAGAAGCGGAGCAAGCACGAGGTCGTGGCCCAAACCGTCACTTTCCTGCCGAAGCGCCAAGAGAGCGGCGGGGCTAGCCCCGGCGATGCGCCGCCGCTCGATGAACCAGGGTATGAGTTTGAGGAACAGGGTTAACCAGTTGGCGGTGAGGAGGCGGTAATGGAACGAGGAGAAGGCGGCGGACGGTTGTTTCAACGACGACGGCCTTGCCGGTTTTGTCTGGACAAGGCATCGATCGATTTTAAGGATGTCGGGTTGCTGCGCAATTTCCTGACGGAGCGGGGGCGCATCGTCCCGCGCCGCATCTCGGGGAACTGCATGGGCCATCAGCGCGAGCTGACGGTCGCGATCAAGCGAGCCCGGCATATCGCATTGATCAGTTCTGCCGAGGAGCGATAACGAGCGTGGCGGGCCTGGGCCACAGTGAAGTGAGTGGGGCAGCGGTACGCCGCTGGGTAGCACCATGGATCTGCTCACACCTAAAATCGCCGACATTACCCGCGAAGGGCTCTCGATCGCGGGCGACGTGACGGGCGCGGAGCTGGGCCTGACCGAGACCGACGCCTGCATCCGAGGCCTGTTGGCCGTCGGATTGGATCTCAGGGCCGTGGACGGCACGGTCTGCGTCACCGGCGTCGTCGAGGGGACGGTGGTGCGCCAGTGCGTGCGCTGCTTGAAAGATTTCGAAGCACCCATCGCCTTTTCCGTGCGGGTGGCCTACGAGCGGGAGATCAAACCAGCGCCGGTCGAGGCCAGACGCGACGATCCTCGCAAACGGGGAGCAACGCCCGTGGTCGAGGTTGATGTCGACGAGCAGGACGACGACATTTATCACTATGCGGGAGATCACCTCGAACTGGCCCCGATGCTGCGCGAGCAACTGATTCTGTCAGCCCCGATGCATCCCCTGTGTATGGAGGAATGTCGAGGGTTGTGTCCGCATTGTGGAAAAGACCTGAACGACGGGCCCTGTCAGTGTCCGCCCGAGCCGATCGCCGGTCCGTTCGATATTTTGCGCAAGTTGAAACGGTAGAGTGAGCGTTGCAGCCGGTGTGGGCCGGGTGAAACCAGAGAAGGAGTTGCCATGCCAAACCCGAAACATAAACATTCTCGTGCTCGCCGCGACAAGCGCCGCACGGCCAAGCTGCGCATAACGCCACCGGGGATGTCGGTGTGTCCGCAGTGCCACGAACTGAAGTTGCCCCACTACACCTGCCTGAACTGCGGGACCTATAAAGGCAAAGCCGTTATTCAAGTCGAAGAGGCGTAAGACTCCGTGCTCGGATTGCTCCGGGACCCGACGAGTCAGTAGCGAGCGCCTCTGCCAGGCTGGAGGCGGTCCGGCGAGCATTCGGAACGACCGGGGCAATCAGCGAGGCATGTGACCATCCTGTTGAGCAATCGGTGGGTCTGCGCTAAGCTTTCGCACAGCGGACCGGGGCACTGAGGTCGCATGTGGACGATTGGCGCTTCCGACATCATTCGTGACAATACCATCTCGCATGAAGATCGCGCTTGACGCGGTTGGGGGCGACTACGGACCCGTCCCCTGTATCGAAGGGGCCCTCCAAGCCGCCCGCGAACTGGACGTCGAAATCATTCTGGTCGGGGACGAATCCACTCTTAAGCGGGAATGCGAGCGCCTCGGCTGTCGCGATCCCCGCGTCTCGATCCGCCACGCCTCGCAAGTTGTCGAGATGCACGAATCGCCGGCGGCCGTCGCGCGCAAGAAACGCGACTCTTCGATCTGGGTGGCAACCGAACTCGTAAAAACTGGCGAAGCCGAGGCTGTCGTAAGCCCAGGGAATACGGGCGCGAGCATGGTATCGGCTTTCTTCGTGCTGGGCCTGATGAAGGGGGTAGAACGGCCCGCCATTGCCGCCAGTCTGCCGACGCTGACGGGCCAGGCCATCATGCTCGACGTCGGTGCCAACGTCGATTGCACGGCGAAGCACCTCGAGCAGTTCGCGTTAATGGGCAACGAATACGGGAAGCATCTCTTCCGCAAAGCGGACCCGCGCGTCGGTTTGTTGAGTATCGGCGAGGAGGACAGCAAAGGGAACGAGGTGACCAAGGAAGCCTTTCGCCTACTGAAGGCCAGCCCGCTCAATTTCATCGGCAACATCGAGGGGCGCGACGTCTACAGCGGTACCGCGGACGTCGTGGTCTGCGATGGATTCATCGGGAACGTGGCACTTAAGATTTCCGAGGGCGTGGCCGAGACGATCAAGAAATTGCTCCTGAAAGAAATCTCCGGATCCTTCCTCGGGCGGTTGGCCTACCCACTGATCGCCGCCCCGCTTCTCAATTTGAAGCGAAAAATCGATTATGCCGAGTTCGGCGGTGCGCCCTTACTGGGCGTGAACGGCATCACGATGATTTGCCACGGTCGCTCCTCGGCCAAGGCCATCAAAAACGCCGTCCGGCGAGCGAAAGGGATGGCGGAGGGCCGAGTGCACGAGCTGATTCAACGGGACATCGAAGAAAGTCTTTCACGCCCGCCCGCGGAGCTGGAGTCATGAGGGCGCGGATCACCGGCACCGGGTCGTACGCCCCCGAGAAGGTATTGGCTAATGCGGATCTTGAACGCATGGTGGCCACTTCCGACGAATGGATTCGAGAGAGGACGGGGATTCGGGAGCGGCGCATTGCCGGTGTCGGCGAAGCCTGTTCCGATCTTGCCGTGGTGGCCGGAACGCGCGCGCTGAACGCGGCGGGACTCGAAGCGGCTGATCTCGACATGGTTTTGCTCGCGACCTGCACGGGCGACTATCCGCTCCCCGCAACAGCGTGCCTGGTCCAGCATCAACTCGGCGCAACGAAAGCCGCCGCATGCGATCTTTCGGCTGCCTGCTGCGGCTTCGTCTACGCGCTGTCCGTGGCCGATGCATACGTCAAGACCGGCATGCGACATGTGCTGGTCATCGGGTCCGAAGTCATGTCGGCGATCACGGACTGGACCGATCGGAACACCTGCGTCCTGTTTGGCGATGGGGCCGGGGCGGTCGTGGTCAGCGCGAGTGATGGAGCACGCGGCATTCTTTCGACGCACCTTCGCTCGGATGGCAATCTGTGCGAGCTGATTGCGGTGCCGGGAGGTGGTTCGCGCACGCCCCCGTGCGAGAAGGTCGTGGCGGAGCGGATGCACTTCATCAAGATGAAAGGCAACGAAACTTTCAAGGTTGCGGTCCGTACCCTGGAAGACATCGCCCGTGAAACGCTGGAGACGAATCACCTGCGCGTCGAAGACCTGGATCTCTACGTGCCGCATCAAGCCAATGTTCGGATCCTCAGAGCCGTCGTTGAGCGGCTCGGTCTTCCTCTGGACAAGGTGATGCTGAATCTGGACCGGTACGGCAATACCTCCGCTGCCTCGATTCCCATCGCACTCGACGAGGCGGTGCGCGAAGGGCGGATCAAGGAAGGGTCGCTGGTGATGCTGGGTGCGTTTGGAGCCGGTTTGACCTGGGCATCGGCGCTGATCAGATGGTAAGGGAAGAACCCATCAGCCGTCAGCTCTTAGCTCGGGAATTCGACCCCGTCGTTGATCGCTGACGGCCGACGGCCGATGATTTCTCCCGAAACTTTTTCCCGTTGACATTCCAGGAGATTTCTAAGATATCTAACCCCTTATGAATTCAGGAATCGGGCTCGTGTTCCCAGGACAGGGCTCGCAGTCGGTAGGGATGGGGAAAGCGCTGTTCGAGGCGTTCCCCGACCTGAAAGAAATGTACGACGAAGCGTCGTCGGTGTTGGGGTTCGATGTCGCCGCCCTTTGTTTCGAAGGGCCGGCCGACCGGCTGAATCTCACCGAATATACCCAGCCGGCCTTGTTGGTGAGCAGCATTGCCGCGTGGAAGACATTGGAGCCGGCCGGCATCGAACCGCTGGCGGTGGCCGGACACAGTCTTGGCGAGTATTCGGCGCTGGTCGCAGCAGGAGGGCTGTCGTTTCTGGACGCAGTGGGGCTCGTGCAGAAACGCGGACGCTACATGGCGGAGGCCGTCCCGCCGGGAACCGGCCTCGTCGCCGCGTTGTTAGGCCTTGCAACCGATGTCGTGAATGATGTCTGTCGCGTCGCCTCGGTGGTCGGCATCGTCGCGGCGGCAAACTTCAATTCGCCCGGCCAGGTCGTCATCGCGGGCGAAAAGGCCGCGGTCGAACGGGCCATCGAATTGGCGAAAGAAAAAGGCTGCAAAAAAGCGATCCCTTTGCCGGTGAGCGTGCCGGTCCATACGCCGCTGATGCAGAAGGCGGCGAACCGGTTGGCTGCGGACCTGGCGGCGGTTCGATGGTCGGACCTTCGCGCTCCGCTCGTCAACAATGCGGAAGCGAAAGCGATTAGCCGGGCTGCCGAGATTCAGCCGTCGCTCGTGCGGCAGTTGCCCTCTTCCGTCCTGTGGGAGGACTCAGTCCGCGCGATGCGAAAGATGGGCGTGACGACCTTTATCGAGGTCGGGCCAGGCACGGTCTTGACCGGATTGATCAAGCGCATTTTGCCGGATACGAAGCTGCTTAATGTGAACGATCCCAAGTCGTTAGAAGTGACGTTGCACAGCCTGAAGGCTGTGAACGAGAGCTGACAGGTCCCCGAGAGTCGGACTGACGAGCGTTTTCGTGTTTGCCCGCAGGTGCGCTCGTCGATCAATCGAGAGGAGTTTGATGTCATCACTACAGGGACGGGTTGCGATCGTAACCGGAGCGGCCCAGGGAATCGGTCGGGCCATTGCCGAAACACTGGCGCAGGCAGGCGCCGACGTGGCTGTGGCGGACCTTGATCCGGGGCGTTCACAGGAGACGGTCGCTGCGGTGGAGAAGCTGGGGCGGAAGGCGTTGAACGTCAAGGTCAACGTGGCCGATTCTAACGATGCGAAGGCGATGGCGGAGCAAGTGCTCAAGGCCTGGGGGAAAATCGACATCCTTGTGAACAACGCCGGCATCACGCGCGATGGGCTGCTGTTACGGATGAAGGAAGAGGATTGGAATCTGGTCCTCCAGGTCAATTTGAACGGGACGTTTCATTGCACGAAGGCGGTCTTGCAACCGATGACCAAGCAGCGATACGGCCGCATCGTGAATATCGCGTCGATCGTCGGCGTGATGGGCAACGCGGGGCAGGCGAACTATTCGGCCTCCAAGGCGGCCGTGATCGGGTTCACCAAGACGGTCGGACGGGAATACGCCAGCCGCAACATCACGGTCAACGCCGTCGCTCCGGGGTTCATCGACACGGCGATGACGCATGGATTGCCGGCCGACGTGAAGGAGGCGTTACAGAAGCAGATTCCGCTCGGCCGACTGGGCACTCCGACGGACATCGCTGCCGCCGTGCGGTTTCTCGTGTCGGACGAAGCGGCCTACATTACCGGGCATGTCTTGCACGTGAACGGCGGTATGTTGATGGCATAACGAGACAGCGGATTGACAGGCGTTCGGGCGCGGCAGATCCCCATGTCGCGGCACACCGTCAGGTCACATTGGGGAAGGAGGTGGGCATAGCGATGGCAACTGTTGAAGAGCGGGTGAAGAAGATCATCGCCGAACAGCTCGGTGTGGAGGAGGATGAAGTGACGCCGGAGGCGTCCTTCGTCGAAGACCTCGGCGCCGACTCGCTCGACACCGTCGAGCTGGTGATGGCGCTCGAGGAAGAGTTTGAAATCGAGATTCCCGACGAGGATGCGGAGAAGATCCTGACCGTCGGAAAAGCGATGGAATATATCAAGGAAAAATCCTGATTCATCGGTTCCCTCATGGCTGATCGATCCACACGACGCGTCGTCGTGACCGGTCTTGGGCTGGTCACCCCTCTCGGCACCGGCGTCGAGAAAACCTGGAAAGCCCTATGCGCCGGGCAGTCCGGGATCGACCGCATCACGAAATTTGATCCGACCGGTTACGACGCCCAGATCGCGGGCGAGGTCCGTGATTTCGATCCGGCCCGGTTCATCGAGAAGAAAGAGATCAAGAAAATGGACACGTTCATCCACTATGCCGTGGGCGCGGCCCAGATGGCGGTGGATGATGCCGGACTGAAAGTCGCTCCGGAAGAAGCGACGAAGGTCGGAGTCTATATCGGATCGGGCATCGGCGGCCTCGGCTCGATCGAACACTACCACGACGTACTCAAAGAAAAGGGGCCGGGGCGGGTCTCCCCCTTCTTTATCCCGATGACCATCATCAATCTGGCCTCGGGACAGGTCGCCATTCGCCTCGGAGCGAAGGGACCCAATTCCTGCGCCGTGACGGCATGTGCGACGGGCAACCACTGCATCGGCGATGCCTTCCGCTTGATCCAGCGCGACGACGCCGACGTGATGGTGGCCGGCGGGGCCGAAGCGGCAATCACACCGCTCGGAGTGGCCGGATTCGCTGCGGCAAAGGCCCTCTCGTTTCGGAATGACGAGCCGACCAAGGCCAGCCGCCCGTTCGACAAGGATCGCGACGGCTTCGTCTTGGGCGAAGGCGCCGGGGTGGTGGTGCTGGAAGAACTCGATCACGCCATGCGGCGCGGCGCCAGGATCTATGCGGAAGTGATCGGCTACGGCATGAACAGCGACGCGTACCATATTACGGCCCCGCCAGAAGAAGGCGAGGGTGCGGCGCGCTGCATGGAACTGGCCCTGAAGGATGCCGGCATCGGGAAAGACCAAATTGGCTACATCAACGCCCATGGCACATCCACGATGGCCGATGCCATTGAAACCCGCGCGATCAAGACGGTGTTCGGGGAACAGGCCTACCGCATTCCCGTCAGCTCGACCAAATCCATGACCGGCCACCTGCTGGGCGCCGCGGGCGGAATCGAAGCGGTGTTCAGCATCCTGGCGCTGTTTCACGGCATTCTGCCGCCGACCATCAACCTTGAACATCCGGACCCAGCCTGCGATCTGGATTATGTTCCGAACAAGGCCCGCCAGGCGACGATTCGGACGGCGCTCTCCAACTCCTTCGGATTCGGGGGAGTGAACGCCTGTCTGATCTTCAAACGTCACGACGTGTAAACGTTCATGCGACCATGACTGCGGCTTTGCCGGCCGATTCCACACCGCCCCCGTTCAAATATCGATTTCTCAATCCGGCCCTGCTGACCGAAGCGCTCACGCACAAGTCGCACGTGAACGAACGCAAGGGCTCTGAGCGGAAGCACAACGAACGGCTGGAATTCCTGGGCGATGCGGTACTCTCGCTCGTCATCAGCGATTACTTGGCCCAGCGGTTTCCGCATCTGAGCGAGGGCGCCTTGTCGAAGCTCAAGGCCAAAGTCGTCAGCGAGGGCTCGCTGGCTGCGGCGGCGAAGAGACTGAGCCTCGGCGCGCGTTTGAAGCTGGGGCGCGGCGAGGAACTGTCGAAAGGGCGGGAAAAAGCCTCGTTGCTGGCGGATGCGCTGGAAGCTGTGATTGCCGCTGTCTATCTCGATGGGGGGTTGGAAGCCAGCCGGGTGTTTACGCTCGACGTGTTGGGAGAGGAACTGCGCCGGATCGAATCCCGGGAAGCCGTACCGGGCGGGGAAGACTACAAGACCCAGTTTCAGGAATGGTGCCAGAAGCGCTATGAAACCTTGCCGCGCTATGTGACGGTGCGAGAGTCCGGTCCTGATCATCAGAAACTCTTTGAAGTCGAGGTGCAGGTCGAGGGGAAAGTGGTGGGCACGGGCCAGGGGCGGAGTAAGAAAGAGGCGGAACAGATGGCTGCGCGACAGGCGCTCGAGCAGGCCCAGGGCAGCTGACAGGAAATCGTGCTAAGATGCGTGAGGTTGTTGCGAAGCCGGTATAGGGAGGTCGACGATGCGGATGCGAACGGGATACGTGATGTTTGCGATTGTGCTGATGAGCGGAGTGCTCGCCTTGTCAGAAGCCGAACCGCTTCTCGCGGCGGACAAATCGCCCGCGCCTGCCGCGGAAGCCCCTAAGGGGCCGCGGGCCATCATCAAAACGAAGTTTGGGGATATCGAAGTGAAGTTTTTCCCGGACGTGGCGCCGAGGCATGTGGAAAACTTCATCAAGCTGGCCAAGTCCGGTTTTTATAATGGGACCATTTTTCATCGTGTGATCCCCGGTTTCATGATCCAGGGTGGGGACCCTAATACGAAGGACTCACTCCGCAAGGACACCTACGGCCAGGGGGGGCCCGGGTATACCCTCAAGGCTGAGTTCAGCGACCGCCCTCACAAGCGTGGGATTGTCTCAATGGCCCGGGCGAGCGATCCGGACAGCGCCGGCTCGCAGTTTTTCATCGTGGTCGAGGATTCGCGTTTCCTCGACCGCAAGTATACGGTCTTCGGAGAGGTCACGAAAGGGATCGGTGTTGCCGATAAGATCGTAAACCTGCCGCGGGACGAGCGGGACAACCCGAAAGAGCGCGTCGAGATGACCGTCACCATCGTGGAGTGATCGAGAGGCTCCAAAGCCCCTCGGATCCCGATGGGCAGCTCTATCCCCATCAAGTTGACCGGTGTGTCCCCGGTTCCGCTCAGAATCCGTCTTGCCCCCTGTCGTGGATGTAGGCGACGGACTGCATGACGATCTGCTTGAAAATACTGCGATAGCGCGCGTCTCATAACGGAAGCCCTACACCTCCCGTATAGCGCAGGGCCCTCCACGCACGTCATCTCCCTGATCCCGGCGATTTCTCCTCTCCTTCCTGGCGCACTGTTTCGGCATGCTGTTTGCGGGGCATCGGGAACAATTGAAAAGGTGTCGTTGCTCGTTGATCGCATCGCTGTCCGAACAGAAGGCATTGCATGTTCAGTTTCAGAGTCACACTGGTTGGTTTTCTGTCGTTGTTGTGCGGGACGGCTTGGAGTGCGACCTTGATGTGGGACGAGAACCGGGAACCAGACCTTGCTGGAT
>CAYULI010000058.1:0-12871 GCA_964445795.1 uncultured Nitrospira sp.
TGGGAGTCCGACACCGGAAGAGAGAGACACTTCATCATGGTCCGACTCAACCTTGCACAGATTGAGGAACGCCTGAGCAGCGTGCAGTGCGCGATCTGCAAGACGAACCAATTTATGATCGACCGGCGGACCCTCCAACCCGACGGGGAGTGCAAAGGTACGTGCAAGCAATGCCGCTATTCATTCCCCATCCACACCGATATGGAGTTTTACCAGAGAACCCAACCCGACATTCCATACTTGTTACGCACGATCCCCTGTCCCCAATGCCAGAAGCAGGGGGTGACACTGGATTTCCGTATCGTCATGTCGGTTCGCGAAGCCCACTATTTCCTCACTTGTTTGGCCTGCGCGCACCCGTTCAGCGAACGATCGATGCTCGAAGCCTTCGAATAGCACCGGGTCCTCCGTGTGGTGTATACTTCTCGCATGAGTGAAACGCCCAAACCCTCGCCGCCTCCTCAAGACGAGAAGCAGCCCAAGGCCCGCAAGGAACTCCCCTTGATCTCCGTTCCGGACGACCGCGACATGATCGCCGAAGAGATGGCCGAGCTGTTCGAGGAAGACCGCGTGTCGCACCAGCACGGCAGCTCGGAACCTGAAGCGGACTGAGCAGGCTCACGCCACGGCCACCCGCACAGGAAGCGCCCTTCACACCCGCCCACCGCATCATGTGCATACCCGAATGCGCGCATCCGTTTGTCACCTGATTTCGCTCCACTGATCAGACCGAGCGAACGATCTGCACGGACGCCTCACGCTCGATTCGTCCCACCGCCGACACTTTTCCATTCCGCTCTTTCCGTACAATCCGCTCAATCTGCACGAGGGCGCCTCTGTGCCACTCGTCGACTGCGACATTCCGAGGCGAGGCCAGGCGATCCAGCCGTCCGACTTCCGACCGGCCCAGCTCGTTGCAGAGCCATGCCCGCTTCTCCCCCTTGAAGACTCGCAGCTCACTGACAACCCGGTACAAATCCGGCCGCCGCTCCACGACCGTCCTGCCGTCCTTGCGCAGCAGAAGATACGAAAACTTGAGGGCGTCTTTGATGAAACCAAGCTCCTTATCCAACGACGCGATCCAATCGGGCGGCACCCATGGCCGCTCTTCATGGCACCAGTCATCGACTTTCGCCAATGCTGGACAATTCTGCTCATGGAGGCAGGGGCTATAGACGGTACAGGCACGCTTCGCCAGCAGCAGATCTCTTATACGGTGGAGTGACCGCGCGGTGGTGCGCAGTGCCGGCTCGACGATCATAAGCGTGCCGTCCGGCTTCAACGCGGAGAGGCACCGCTCGACTACGGCCACCCGTGAGACGTCCGGGTCCGTCGCGTCTCGAAACAGCTCGTTGAGACTGTTGGCGATAATAATGGTGTCGTAGGTGGCTTGGGTGAAGATGGCCTGTCCAGAGTCAGGCCTGGTCAGTCTGTCGAGCCGTTCGACGACCGGCGCCAGATGTGCGAGGCCACGCTCCTCGTCCAGCAAAAACGCATTCCACAGCCGCATGGTCTCGCCTAGGGCCGCCCGCGAGTGATCCACAGCGGTGACTTGGAGATCGACGATTCCGGATTGCGCCCGGCCAAGAATCCAATCCAACACGGCAAGCGAGGCCGTGCCTGGCCCGCAACCGAGATCCAGGACGGAGAGTCGGTCTTGCATTCGCACGACAGCCGGCATTTCCTCCAACAGCATTTGAATTTTCGCAAAATTCAGCGGGAGAAAGTACGCCGTATAGCCGGCCACCAGATCCGGATCGTCGAGGTAGCGCGTATCCAGGCCGTCGCGCCCTTGGGTAAAAAGCGTCGAGAGCCGGGTTATCGACCCGACAAGATGAGAGGAGCCTGCACAGACTGCCGCACGGGACATCGCCTCGAAGACTCGAAGCGCACGGGGGGAGAGCCGATAGGGCTGCCGCCGGTTGAAGGCCTCCATGTCCTAGTGTAAGCTGATCTCACGAAGGAGGACAATCATGACGGACGCCATACTCCAGTCCTATCGCGAAGTCGAACAGGCGATGGAGCGGTTCACCTTGATGCTCCAGGAACAAGTCGAGCACCTCCAACGGACGGAGCCGCCGGGAGCCGATAAACTGGTGCGCATGACGCACGGCTACAAAGCCATGCGTGACAGTGCGATGATCTACCTGTCCTATGCCCGCTACATCGCCCACGGTATGCCGACAAGCGACGAAATGGTCCCGGACGAGATTCAAGGATAGAACACGGCCTCTTCGGTCTATCTGGTCGTTCTTGTCTATCCAGTACACGTATTCAACTTCGACCGGCCAGATCGACAAGACAAACTGCCCGCACAATGGAAAACAAACAGGCCCGTCGGGCTTACATTCCCAACGGGCCTGTTTGTTTTGTCCCTCTCTGTGTCAGATGCTGCGCATAAAATGGGCGACCTCGTCCGGGTTGACCGGACCGCCCATGATCGACGACATGGCGACGTTGGTGGACTTCTTGCCCGTCAGACCCGACTCCACTTCGTCCACGATCAATTCCACCGGCATCGACTCACCGCCGTATACGCGCGGACCGCCGATGATCTTTGCCTTGGAGTAGCCGTAAATCGCCGTCGCCACTTCCTTGGCGAGCCAACCCACGTAGTTGAACTCGGGCACGACGATGAGCTTGGCCTTGCCGCACAGTTGCCGCAATTCCTTCGTCGGGAACGGACGGAGCGAACGGATCTTGATCAACCCGACCTTGATCCCCTTCTCCGTACACAAGCGAACGGCCTCGCGGGATTGAGCGGCCGCGCTGCCTGACGCGACGATGATGGCGTCGGCATCTTCCACATTTTCAGCCGACAGCAATCCGCCGAGGTATTGGTTGATATACTTGCGCGAACGTTCTACCGCCGCCCACACTTCTTGCTGCCAGACCGCGTGGATGTTGTACGCCATAAAGTTGGATTTCTGGACCGGGGCGTCCCGGGACAATCGGGCCGGAGGATTCTCGGCATCTAGCACCGGGACGGCTCCTCGCCACGGATCGCGCGGCGGAAGCTTGAGCCCACGATCCTGCATCCGGACGTACCCGCGGGCATGGGTCACGAAGAAACCATCGCAGCAGACGCCCACCGGTAAGGTCACATCGTTCTTCTCGCCGATCACGAACCCAGCCATGATGAAATCGAACATGTCCTGCTGATTTTCCGCATGGAAGACGATCATGCCGCAGTTGAGGAGATAGGCAACCTCGATGTTGTCGGGCTGAATGGCCAACGGCGCGTTCACCACGCGGCAGGTGAACATGGCCACGGCGGGCAACCGATGGCCCGGCCAAGAGGCAATCCCCTCCAGTCCTCGCAGAGTTCCAGGTCCGGCCGTCGCCGTAAAACAGCGCACGCCCGCTCGCGATCCACCGGCGATCGCTGCCATCACGCCGACCTCTTCCTCTCCGCGGTAGTACTCTTTCACATACCCTTCTCCGTAGAGCACCCCGACCAGCTGCATGGTTTCGCTCTGGGGCGTGATGGGGTAGGCCACGGCAAGGTCCACGTTCGACCGGCGGATAGCTTCTTTCGCCGCTTCGCTTCCGGTGATGAATTCCTTCGTCCGCGGTGCTTCGTGAAACATATACTCGGGCGTGACCACCTTCTGCTTCTTCGCCTCAGCGTGGGGATCTTTCTTCCCATCGGACTTCGGAACCGCGACGCTGGTAATCGGATCGCCCTGGGGATTCGTCTTCTGCTGGGCTTCCAACGCTTCGCTCATAGGTGCACCTCTTGATCTGGTGAGCGGTTCGCTCAGCCTATCCTTCTCGCCTCATCTGCTCCGCGGTGTGGCCGAAAGCAGCGGCGCTGCCGACGCCCGCCGGAGACGGCGCAAATGCCAGCGGATTGGTATGGGTTTTCCCACCGTGAACCCTGGATTGCGTCCCGGTAAACCGAACATTTTCGCCGTTATCCGGCAGCTTGATGCCCATTTCCTCACGGACCTTCTTGAAGATCCGTGCGACCTTCTTCAACTTGGCAGTGTCGGAGTCACGGATGGTCAGCATCGCGTCCTCGTGCCCCTGCTCAGCACAGATCGCCATCGTACAGCAGTTGGTCCCTGCACGAATCATCTTGAGCGTCAGATTCGCATAGTGACAGTGCACGCCGACAAAGATGCAGGCCTCGATCTTGTTGCCCCAAATGGTCAGATTGGGATGGTTGGGGTTGATGACTTCTTCCGGATCGATCTTCGGATACTTGGGCCGATAGTCTGGCATGGGAATAATCATGACGTCCGGAATCTGCGCGGCGATTTCGAGCACGGCGTGAGCTTTCTCCACAGCATGTTGATTCCATGCCCACAGCACGAGCGGCCCCGGGAAAATGGTGGCGTTGGGACTCGTCAGCATCACCCGAGCCATTTCCTCGATGACCTTGTCTTCGTCCGGCTCGAGTAACCCATAAAAGAGTCCCTGTCCCGGATCTGGCAGGGACACCCCCAGCTGCGCCGCTGATGGCGGATGGAATCCCGCCGGCCCTGGAACGATGATTCTTTCCCGCGTATCTTGCGTCGTTGCCACACCCACTCCCCTTTCTGACCGGTTACCCGACAACCGGGCTGGCCAAGACGGCCGTCGTGCTCTTCTCGCCGTAGATAATGTTGTCGGTCAGCGCCGCCTTCGGCAGTTGATCGATCATAATCATCTTAATTGCGTGGTTCTTCGCCATGTTGTCGCAGACCCAGACGCATTGCGCGCAGCCCTTGCAGCGGTCCACCGCCACATAGGCCGACCCGTACTTGAATCCCTTATCCTTGCCCAGTTCTTCGCTGTAGAGAATCGTGTTGGCTTCCGGGCAATACTGCGTGCAGAGCTTACAGTTCTTGGCGGCGCAAATCTCGACGTTAATATCGGCTACAAGGTACATGAATACTCCTTCTGCATGACCGTTACGCAGACGCCGCGACCGGCTCGTCGACCCGCTTCACGTCCTTTGACGCCCAGCCATGGTCGACGGCGTAGTTCCAGGCCGCCCGCATCACGGCGACATTTTTTTCGATCAACTCTTGCTTCTTCTTGAACTTCCGCTCGACAACACTGTCCAGCGCCGCGGTTCCGCCCGAGACGACAAAACCTTTTCCGAGGAACCGGTCTTTCACTGCCTGTTCCAGCGCTGCCATATTGGTCAACCCCGTGATGGCACCGATGGCGCCCATCAGCGCCATGTTCGTCGCCAGATCCATCCCTGCGACTTCCAGGGAGATCTTCGTGGCCGGGAGATAATACAGCTTGGCGCGGCGTTCTTCCAATTCGCGCTGATGGTCCTTCTGCAGCTTCATGGGGCCGTCGTTGTTGATCAACGCGATGCCGTCCTGTTTCAAGCCGAAGTAGAACGGCATCGTGTACGACTTCCCGTGGGTAATGACCTGCGGATGGAAGATGATAATGATGTGCGGGAACGTGATCTCTCCGATCTCGTAGATCGGCTCGTCGGATACCCGCACGTAGCTCTCGACCGGCGCCATCCGTTTTTCCGATCCGTAGAAAGGCACGATGGTGCTCTCACCGCCGGCGTTGATGACAGCGGTACTCAGAATGTGCGAGCCGGTGACGACGCCCTGCCCCCCCACGCCTGCCATCCGAATGTTGAATCGTTTCGCCATGATTCAGCCCCCTTTCGTCGACTCAGGCGTTGCCCGGAATCGCCGTAGCTGGCACCGCAGGCTTCGGGAGATACTCTTTGTAGCCGTACCGCTCGGCCAAGTACTGCTTGGCTTCCTCGCTGATATATTCGGAAAATGCGTACCGGTCGTTCTCGACGTTCTTGGCGTCCTCCATGACCTTGTCGGTGGGAATCGCGTACTCGATGTTGCAGGACGTATACGCCTGAATGTAAGAGGGCCCGACTTCCCGGGCGATCAACACGGCTTTCTTGATGACGCTCTCGACGCGGCGCGGGTTGTTCGGCACAACGGTCGCCACATAGGCACAGCCGGCCACTTTCGCCATCTGCACCATGTCCATTTTTTCGAACTTCTTGCCGAGCGGCGCCATCTTCAGCACGGCTCCTCGATTGGTCATGCCGCTTTCCTGCCCGCCGGTGTTTCCATAGACTTCGTTGTCGAGCATGATCGTCGTGAACCGTTCCTTCCGGAACCAGGAGTGAAGCACCTGCTGGAAACCGATGTCCGCCGTGCCGCCGTCGCCCGCCATCACGACCACATCCTTCGGTTTATCCCCGAAGCGAAGGCGGAGACCGCGGGAAAGGCCACTCGCCACTCCGTTCTGGTCACCGTAATTGCCGTAGACGAAGGGGATAGCAGCCTGGGAAATCGCGAGTCGGCCGCAGCCTGCGGTTCCAACGGTAATAGTGTCTTCGGGGTTCGGGAAGGCGATCATGGCCAAACGAATGAACAGAGTCATCGCGCAGCCGGCGCACATCGGATGCTCTTCGAGCACCTCCTTAAAGCTCCCCATCTGGGACACGGTCACTTTCTTCCCGAAGGGGCCATGCTCCACCAGATCCCTGTATTCTTTCGGCATGAACTTCTCAAAGCCGCTTGAAAACTTTACATAATCGAGACTCATCGGGCACCTCCTTCTGTCGCTGCAACGGCGAACCGTTCCCAAACAATTCAGCGCAATCTCACGAAACGAAGGCAACTTGCGGGACGAAAAGGATGGACGACCCGGACATGAGTTCGGTTCATCACCCGTTCGGCGGCCATCCTAGCAAAGCTGAAAAAAGGGTGTCAATTGCATATTCCGAGCGGTGCAACATGACCTGCATTTTTAAAAAATTTTATAACTTCCTGAAATTCAACACAACTTCTCAGAAGGCCCACGGCACCCGAAAGAAGGCCTAGGCGCGGCGGAAGAGATAGGCCATTCGCCCCAAGATACACCGAGACGCGCGGGAAACCAGTCGATCTCCAAAAACAACGCAGACGATTGCCGAATCGCTCCTAATCCGTTTACACTGCGACTCATGCCACTACGCGTACTCATACCGGGCGAGGATGACGCCGGGGTCCATGTCGGAGGCGTGCATAAGCGTCCCCCAATCCCCGATGATTCATTGAAAGCGGAGTGTCCCAAGTTCATGGCTCACGGTCCCTGCGGAGGCGTGCGCAAGGGCGGCTACTGCGAAGTCTACCCGGAGATGCCGTGCCCGTGGGTGTCGTTGTATATCCAGCTCGAAAAAATCGGGCAGACGGAGTGGATGAAGCGAGTCTAGCGAAGACGCTTGGTTCCTTGGCTTGTTTTGTTTGTCCGGCATATTGCGTTCAAAAAAACACAAACCAGATACACCGAGCACACTGGTTGGGGAGAGCGGGCAGACATGAATGCTGAGAGGACCAACACGAAACGGCAAACGACGAAACTCGGCTATAACGAGCGCCACGCCAAAAGCGGCATCACCGCTCCGCTGCCTGACATCGAAACCTTCCCGAATCAGTATGAAGGCTACGAGATCACGATCGAGATTCCAGAATATACCGCCATTTGCCCCAAGACCAAGCTACCGGATTTCGGAACCATTACGATCCATTACATGCCCGACAAGGAATGTCTCGAATTGAAATCGCTGAAGCTGTACATCCATGCTTACCGCAACCTCGGCATCTTCTACGAGAACGCCGTGAACAGAATTTTGCATGACGTTGTCAAGGCCTGCCGCCCCGTCTGGGCCAAAGTCACCGGCACGTTCGCCGCCCGCGGCGGACTCCGGAGCGTGATCGAGGCGAAGTATCCATGAATTAACGACGCCTCACCCAGTCCCTACTTTCCCATTCCCGTTAGCAGCAGACCGACCTCCCTCGTCTCACGATGACCGACATCACAGTTCCCCCGTTCGCCCCACCCACAGGACCTCCTGGCCGGCATCACGGGGCTCTACCTCAAGGATTCGCAGGAATCGGTCGATAAAGTACAGCCGGCATCCACGCCGGTGTCGCCTGGAACCGAACAAGCGAGCTGTGTAGATCGATGGACCGGAAACCTTTGGCCTTGGTGGCCGACGATGACATCGCGCTTCGGGTTCTCGCGCGCGAAGCGTTGGAACGGGCGGGGCTCCGCGTCGAAGACGCGGTCACGGGGCGCGAGGCCGTCGAAGCGTTTCAACGGGAAGTCCCGGAGATCGTCCTGCTCGATGTGATGATGCCCAACTTGGATGGGTTTGCGGCCTGCTCCATCATCCGATCCCTCCCTCACGGCGCCACCGTACCGATCATGATGATGACCGATCCGGAGGACGTCGAATCAATCGGCAGAGCCTTCGATGTCGGGGCAACGGACTTTATTCCAAAGCCCTTGAACGCGCTCATCCTGAGCCATCGTGTCCGCTACCTATTGCGGGCGCGCCAGGTGCTTGAGACGTTGCGGGAAAACGAGCGGAGTCTGGCCGAAGCCCAGCACATCGCCCACCTCGGCAACTGGCGGTGGGACCTGTCCACGGACAAGTTCACGGCGTCAGACGAAGTCTTCCGGATTCTCGGTGTCGATCCTGACACCTTTCCCGGTACGATGGATGCCTATCTGGAATCGATCCATCCGGAAGACCGTGAGATGATGCGCCAGTTGCTCCGGCAGGCGATTACCCAGATGGGCCCATTCCAGCACGACCATCGAGTCCACCACCCCGTCCATGGCGATCGGGTCGTCCATGAGCAGGGGGAGGTGCTCCGGGTCGCCGGGGGAACCGCGCGCCAAGTCGTCGGCACGATTCAGGACATTACCGACCGCCGACAGGCCGAAGCGCAAATCCAGTTCCTGGCCTACTACGACCAACTCACGCAACTACCGAACCGCCGGCTGTTCCAGGACCGCGTCTCTCAAGCTCTGCTCCTTGCAAAGCGTCATCCCAACACGGGCGCGATCCTGCTGATCGATCTGGATCGCTTTCAGCACATCAACGATACGCTGGGGCCGACTCACGGAGACCAGACGCTCAAAGAAGTGGCCCAACGCCTCATGGAATGCGTCAGGAAATGCGACTCAGTCGCGCGACAGTCGGTTCAGGACACCACCATGTTGTGTCGCCTCGGTGGCGATGAATTCACCATCCTGCTTACCCATCTCTCTTCACCCCGAGACGCCGCCAAAGTGGCGCAACGCATCCTCAAAGCGCTGGGAGAGCCGTACCAGCTACCGGGCAAGACGGTGGTGATCACCGCCAGCATTGGCATCGCCTCGTTGGGGCCAGACGGAGAGGACGTGGATACGCTCCTTCGCAACGCGGAGGCAGCCTTGCATGCGGCGAAAGGGAAGGGGCGCAACGCACCCGGAATCTCTTCCCCTCGCAAGCTAGAACGCAGGCCACATGGGTTACCTTGTGTTTCTCAGAATCCCGCGGTAGGCTCACGCCGAGCACGGAGCTTCGCTCGTTCATGGCTACCTACGCAATCGGCGATGTGCAGGGTTGCTATGAAGCCCTGCAGCGGCTGATCGAGGAGATTCACTTTTGCCCCTCAAGCGACCGACTGTGGTTCGTGGGCGATCTGGTCAATCGGGGTCCTGACTCCCTGAGCGTCCTCCGCTACATCAGGCGCCTCGGGTCCTCAGCCGTGGTGGTCCTTGGCAACCACGACCTCTTCCTACTGGCTGTCTCCTGCGGCATCGCCACCCCGCGCCCGGAAGATACGCTCGGAGCCATTCTCACCGCTCCGGATCGTGACGAGTTGCTGTTGTGGCTCCGCCGGCGGTTTCTCCTGTATCGCGAGCCTCCCTTCGTGCTGGTGCATGCAGGCCTGCTGCCGCAATGGACCGTGGCCGAGGCGGAAAAATTTGCCCGCGAGGTCGAAGCGGCGCTGAGCGGCCCGCAGTACGAACTGGTGCTCCGAGCACTGTATCCCAGCAAACACCTCCAGTGGTCGGAGGAATTGACCGGTCCCACGAGATTGGCTGCGATCATCAAGGTGCTGACGAGGCTCCGCGCCTGTTCTCCCGCGGGCGTGATGGATTCGTCCTACACCGGCCCGCCCGAGCACATCCCGGCCGGCTTTCTGCCCTGGTTTCGAGTCGAGCACCGACAGCACCGCGACGCCACGATCGTCTGCGGACACTGGGCCTCGCTCGGTCTCCATTGCGAGGATAATCTGCTGGCCATCGACAGCGGCTGCGTCTGGGGCCGGGAGCTCACCGCGATACGCCTGGAAGACCGGCGGATCTTTCAAGTACCCTGCAACGGCTTTGGAGCGAACGGTGAGTGAGCCTCGCCCGCGCAATCCCTTCTGGCCCCGATACACGTCGCGCCCGTTTCCGCCATACCGTTTCGTGCCGGGCAGAACCCCGCATCCGCATCGCGATCGACGGGGCCATTCCTATGGCCTGCCGGAATCGACTCCGGCGCTCTGTTCTCCAGACCGTTGGTACCAGGCGCACAACTACTTGTATGGAATCGACCTCTACAACTTCGCCTACTGGTGGGAGTGCCATGAGATCTTCGAGGCCCTGTGGAAAACCGCCGGGCGCGGTTCCGTCGAAGGCAACTTCTTCCAGGCTCTGATCCAACTCGCTGCTGCACACCTCAAACGCTTCACCGGCAACCGGGACGCGGCCGGAGTTTTGGTCCGCAACTGTGTCGCGCGATTGGAGCGGACGCCCGAGTACTTTATGGGTGTCGACGTCACAGGATTAATCGCGGCGCTCCATCCACGCCTGACCGATGGGGGCATGCCAGAACCGCTGATCATGCTGACTGTCCCGGAACGCGAAGAAGACGACCTGCGAACTATTCGCTAAAGATAGGACTCCGATTCGGACGGGAACTTGCCCTGCTCGACTTCCTCTTTGTATCGCCGCAGAGCTTGCAGCGCATCGGCCTTGAGATGGGCGTACGGTTTGACGAACCGCGGCATAAACTCGTCGAAGAGCCCGAGCAGATCGTAGAGAACGAGCACCTGCCCGTCGCAATGAGGACCGGCGCCGATCCCGATGGTGGGAATGGAGACCGCTTCAGTGATGCGCTTGGCCAGACTGGCGGGGATCGCTTCCAGCACGATCGCAAAGGCCCCGGCCGCTTCCAGTGACCGGGCGTCCTCCATTAACTGGATGGCCTGATCTTTCGCCTTGCCCTGCACCTTGTAGCCACCGAGCCTGTGTACCGACTGAGGCGTCATACCGAGATGACCCATCACCGGAATTCCGATCCCGGTGATCGCGCGTACACGGTCCAGCACAACGGCGCCGCCTTCCAGCTTGACCGCCGCGGCCCCGGCCTGGAGAAAACGGCCGGCGTTCCGGAGAGCCTCTTCGGTGCTAGCTTGGTAGGACATGAACGGCATGTCCCCGATCACCAGGGCACGCTGGACCGCTCCGGCCACCAGCCTGGTGTGATAGAGCATGTCCTCCATCGTGACGGACAGCGTGTTGGGCTTCCCTTGCACCACGACCCCGAGCGAATCGCCGACCAGAATCACATTGATTCCGGCCTGCTCCACGATGCGGGCGAAGAGTGCATCGTAGGCCGTGACGACGACGAGCTTCTTCTTGTCCCGTTTGTGCTGCTGAAATTCGGGGATGGTCATCAGCCCAACTCGGCTTTCGTGATGATGTCCGCCAGCCGGTGCGTGGCCTTGATCGCCATGATGTGGACCCCGTGGCAATAGGGCCTCACCGCCTTGATCGTCCGCACGGCAATCTCAACGCCCGCATCTTCGGATCTGTCTCCAGCGGCCTTCAGTTCCTCGATCATTTCCTTGGGGACCAGGACGCCCGGAATGTTCGCATTCATGAATTCGGCCATCTTGTGGTTACGCAGCACGAGAATGCCGGCGAGCACTTTGACCTTGAACGGCCGGACCGCTTGCATGAAACTCGCGAACCGCTCCGGATTGTAGATCGCTTGAGTCTGGAAAAACTGCGCTCCGGCCTTGACCTTCACTTCGAACTTGGCCAGCATTGGCCCGATCGGATCGGCTTCCGGCGTGACGGCCGCGCCGATCGTGAAGGCCGTGGAGCCGTCGAGCTTGTTCCCGACCATGTCCCGCCCGTTGTTCAACCCCTGCACGACCTGCATGACTTGCACGGAATCGAGGTCGTAGACCGGCTTCGCCTCCTTATGATCGCCGACCGTGGGATAGTCGCCGGTGAGGCACAGGATATTTCGGATACCGAGCATGTGAGCGCCTAGGAGATCTGATTGTATGGCGATCCGGTTGCGGTCACGGCAAGTGACCTGCATCACCGGATCGTGCCCAAGCTCGTAGAGCAGCCGACAGACCGGTAGCGATCCGGCCCGCACGACTGCGGCAGTGTTGTCCGTGACGTTCACCCCATGGACGCGACCGATCAGCTGCTTGGCATTGTCTAACACAGCCGAAATATTGGTCCCCTTTGGCGGGTTGTACTCGATCGTGACGGCAAACTGCCCTTGATCGAGCACGTCCCTTAGCCGTCGCGGCTCCTTACTCATGCAGCACTCCTTGCTTCTTCCGTCGCTTCCATTTCGGGCGAGGCTCTGGCGGCTTGGCCGATCCTCACATACGTGTGTGGGACGAGCCTCACCCATCGTCCCAATGCGATGGACCCTGCGTGCCTGTTCCGCGAGCAGGAGGACGGTTAGGCCGCCCTTACTTCATCCCTGCCAGTCTCTTAGCAGACTCCACCGTATTGTCCAATAACATCGCGATGGTCATCGGTCCCACCCCCCCGGGCACGGGGCTGATCCAGCCCGCTTTCTGGCTGACCGGCTCGAAATCGACATCGCCGACGAGCTTTCCATCCGGTAACCGGTTCGTCCCTACGTCGATCACGAGTGCGCCTTCACGCACCATGTCGGCTGTAACAAACCTGGCCTTTCCGATCGCTACCACCAGCAGTTCGGCCTCCCGGCAAACGGCCGGCAGATCTTTCGTTTTCGAATGGCAGATCGTCACCGTGGCGTTCCGTTGCAGGAGCATGAGGGCCAGCGGCTTACCCA
>CAYULI010000058.1:12881-13528 GCA_964445795.1 uncultured Nitrospira sp.
GTCCCAGCACGACCGCGCGCTTACCTTCAATCGTCACGCCGGTTGACTCGATCATCTTAATGACGCCTTTCGGGGTGCATGCTTCGAACACCGGGTGCCCTTCGACTAAGCGGCCGAAGTTGTACGGATGAAATCCGTCCGCATCTTTCAAGGGAGACACTGCTTCGAGGATCACTTTGCTGTCGATATGCTTCGGTAGCGGCAGCTGGACGAGAATCCCGTGAATCCTAGGGTCGGCGTTCTTCTTTTCGATCAGAGCCAGCAGTTCGGCCTGGGTCGTCGCAGCGGGTAGCTTGTGATCGTCGACGTAGATGCCGGCCAACTCGCAGGCTTTCTGTTTATTCTTCACATAGATGTGCGACGCAGGATCGTCGCCGACCAGAATCGTGGCGAGTCCCGGCTTGACGCCCTTCAGCGCCAGCAGCTCTGCCGATTCTTTCGCCAACCGATCACGCACTTGCTGCGCCAATGCCTTCCCATCGATCAACCGTGCCGCCACGATCTCCTCCTTACGCAAGCACCCGTCAAAAGAGCTGGCACGATACCAGGGGCCTGAAATCCCCGTCAAGCTGAGCCTGCTCCATAAAAATTAAGGCTCTTCAGGAATTTGTGTGGGTAACTGATCCCTCTTGCGCTATGCTCGGGGC
>CAYULI010000059.1:0-13357 GCA_964445795.1 uncultured Nitrospira sp.
TGCATGAGGAGCGCGTCACCTGCGTGAGCGTCGTGCCCACATTGCTCGAATTTCTCCTCGATGCGGACGAGGATGTGACGGCGTATGAGTTGGACGGTTTCGGCGGATTCATCTGCGGTGCAGGCCCCTTGCTGAAGGATACGGCGGCACGGTTCGAAGACCGCTTCGGCTTTCCCATCCGGCACGGGTACGGCCTGTCCGAAACGACCTGCTATTCCTGTTTTTTGCCGAACGATCTCTCGCCCGGCGAGCACCGCCACTGGCTCCGGGATTACGAGTTCCCCTCCATCGGAGTCCCGCTGCCACGCAACAGGATGGCCATCCTCGACGGCGAAGGTCGCCCGTTGACGGAAACGGCGCGGGGAGAAATTTGTATCCGCGGCAGGACTGTGTGCGCCGGTTACTTCAAACGAGACGACGCCAACGAGGCAGCCTTCAAATGGGGCTGGTTCCGTTCCGGGGACGAAGGGTTCTTCGTGCGAGACGAACGCGGACGACCGTTTTTCTTCATCTCCGGCCGTCTGAAGGAACTCATCATTCGAGGCGGCGTGAACATTTCTCCGCTGGAGATCGACGATGCGCTGAAGAGCCACCCCCTAGTCCGTTTCGCGATGGCCGTCCCCTTTGAGAATCGCTACTACGGCGAGGAAATCGCCGCCTATGTCGTGCCGCGGGAGGGCGCCGCTCCTCCTTCGGAATCGGACTTACTCGAGCACTGCCGGCGGTTGCTTCCGTTCTGGAAATGTCCCAAGGTGGTTGTGTTCGGGACCGATGTTCCGTACACTTCTACCGGCAAACCCAAGCGTCTGGAGTTGAAATCCCGCCTGGCATCCCTTCTAGCCGCTCATCGAGATCGCCAGTTCAAGGACCGGTCACAAGACCGGACCGACGCCGGCTGACATGGCGGATGGTCGGCTAGCGAGAAAAGCACTGTCACAACTCCCCCTTCGGTCTGGATCATGATCTTCTTTTATGGGTCCACGCACAAACAGATTCCAGGAAAAACCACACATGTGATTTTTACGACACAACGCGGAATGTGGAAGTGCAAATGTTTATATTTTATAATCAATCACTTGCGATGATATACCGATGGCATATCGTTTGCTTGTATGCTGGCCGTGGTTCTTGTGTCAAGGGAGGATCTGTGCGTAATCAGCAGACTCTGGCTGCGGCAGTAACCTGTTCCGGGATTGGTCTTCATACGGGCCAGCCCGTCACCATCACATTGCGGCCGGCTCCCCCGGATACTGGCATCGTCTTCGTGAATCGAAACGGCCATGCAGGGGCCTCGCTTTCCGCCTCGATCGAACACCGCGTCCCCACAGAATTATGCACGGCGATCAGCGGGAACGGTTTCCAGGTTAAGACCATCGAGCATGTGCTCGCTGCGCTCTCGGGCCTCGATGTCGATAACGTCTATATCGACGTGACAGCGAGCGAAGTCCCGGTAATGGATGGGAGTGCTGGTCCGTTCGTCCGGCTCATCCGGTCGGTCGGATTGACCTCGCAGAACCGCAGGCAGCCCTACCTCAAGATTATGGCCCCAATTGAAGTGTCGGAAGGGTCGAAGCGGGTGCGAATCGAGCCGTCCGCCACGCCCCGCATCACGTACGCGATCCACTACGACCATCCGCTCATTAAGACACAGACCTATGCGCACGACTGCTCCGCGCAGGCGTTCGCGAGTCATATCGCCGACGCCCGAACTTTCGGGTTTCTCCATGAGGTCCAGGCGCTGTGGGCCCGAGGCCTCGGTCAAGGCGGAAGCTTGGAAAATACGGTCGTTTTATCCGAAGACGGCGTCGTCAATGAGTCCGGCCTACGGTTCCCGGACGAATTCGTCCGACACAAAGTTTTGGATCTGATCGGTGATTTTTCGTTACTGGGTATGCCGTTCATCGGCCATATTGTGGCCGAACGATCGGGCCATGCCCTTCATACCCGCCTGGTACAGCAAATCCTCGAACAGCCGGAGAAGTGGGTTCTTCTCAATGCCGAACCTTCCCCTGGAGAAAGCCGGCACGCTCGCCATGCAGCCCGGCTCCAACCTTCCGTGGCCCTTCAGGCTTCTTAGGTTCCTTCCCGTCTTAATTGCGAAGCGTCCGAGCTGCGCGGTTGCGCTACCGCAGGTGGATCGGTTGGAAAATATTACGCCGAGAGTGAGTGGCCTCACCCTCGGCGAATAAGTCGTGGCGGGATTACTTCTTCTTCTTCTTCGCTGCCTTCTTCGTCGCCAAGAGTCTCACCCCCCTTCGTGGTGTTTCTTCTCCGTTCAGACGGCCTGGATCAGCATGTCATCTACAGCTTCGAAGGTGTTCGGCCCCACTTTCCTGAATCGCTTATCACGCTTGAGCGACGTAGCAATCGACGTCAGCGGCGTCTTCCCCTTGATCTGCAGACCGCCCTCGACCAGGCGTTGGACGAGTTCCTTCGCATGCATGGCCCGGTTAGACTCGCGAAGAATCTCGTAGGCCGCTTCGGGAACGCTCTTTCCCACGTACTTGCTCCGCCCCAGGAGTATTTCGCGTGACTGATCGGTCACGTCCATGACAGGACCGGGGCGAACCCCTTTGGGATCGTCCGTAATGATTTGATTGGAGAGGCTGGCGAGTTTGGCTTTGTCAGCTTCGACTCGATACAGTGTTTCGGCGAGTTCGAGATATTTTTTGATTGTGGCAATCTCGTCGTCGAGACGACGACGTTTCTTCTCCAACTCTTGGTACCGGTTCTTGTAGGCGTTGATGCGCTGCTCAAGCCCCACAAGGATGTCAGTTAATTCTTCCAAGAATGACCTCAGTAAGCATGCTTGCTTTATATCGTTGCTTCTAATCTATGTCAAGATAAAAATTTATGGTTACTGCATATGAACATTGTTAAACAATCAGGTACAGAAGTAAGGATTGATATAATGCACGGTCGAAAGCCTTGTTTATATGGTATCTAATACTACCTATTAATATTATCAATCTGTTAAGATTTGGATTGGAGAAGCATAGCTGATCCATGTTTTCTCAGAACTCACCGCCCAAGTCCGATGTCGGAACAATTTTTGTCAGTTGGACCGGTCATTCCTCATGCTATCATCCGTTGTGATCTCCTCCCTAGAGGCTGATGGCCTCACACTGGACGAACTACTTGAGACCGCAATTTCGGCCGCTAGGAAAGCCGGGGCTATCCTTCAGCACTTTGCGCGGTCGGGATTCAGCATCGCCTACAAGAATCCGATCAATCTTGTGACTGACGCCGATCATGCGGCTGAACAGGCCGTCATCGATCACCTGGCCAAACGGTTTCCGACCCATCGCTTCCTCGCCGAAGAGCGCGGACACGTCGACCGGGAGACTTCGCCGTATCTCTGGATCATCGATCCGCTCGACGGCACGACGAATTTTGCCCATGGTTATCCGGTGTACTGCGTGTCCATCGGACTCGAGTATCACGGGCAGTGTATCCTGGGGGCACTCTTTGATCCGTCGCGGAATGAGCTGTTCACCGCCGTGCAGGGGCGTGGCGCTCACCTGAACGGACACCCCATCCGTGTCTCTCAAACTGCATCGCTCGACAGCAGTCTTCTTGTCACGGGATTCGCCTACGACATCCGAGAAACCAGCCAGAACAACCTTGATCATTTCGTGCGGTTTGCCCTCAAGGCTCAAGGGGTGAGAAGAACCGGCTCGGCCGCCCTCGATCTCTGTTACGTCGCAGCGGGCCGATTCGACGGGTTCTGGGAAGTGAAACTCAATCCGTGGGATATGGCGGCGGGCTCGGTACTGGTCCGCGAGGCCGGGGGCCGATTGACCAATTTCCGAGGGCAGGAACTGTCGATCTATGGCCAGGAGCTTGTCGCAAGCAACGGCCGCATCCACCAGGCTATGCTCGATCTTCTCCACGAGGCTCGTCCGGAAAGAATCTCCTAGCGGCCGGACCAAACCTCCTATGGGCCTTTAGTCCGACTCCGGTCAACCACCTCGGTGAATCGAGTGCGACTCCTCAATGTACAAGCAGACCATTCATGCTGTATGATTTTTCATCCGACCATCTAGGAGACACAGCACTATGGCACGCGCAACACCCCCTCCGGGAAACACGAACGGATCCCCGCCCTCTGAGGGGATGCCTGATCCGACGACGTGGGATGTCGAGCTGCTCCGGGTTCTCGTCAGCCGGAAGGGAACCCAAGTGGACGCGCAATGGGCGATTCATCCGCAGTTGAAGCACGATCTGCTGCCGAATGAATGGAAGGAAGTGACGGACCTGATGGCCAAAGTCACGGACATCGTCGGCCATCGCTTCTCCCAAGTGCTCGCGAACGTCGAGCCCGACCCTCCCGGTCATGCCTGATCGTTGTCCCCTTATGAATCCGGGCTCGGTTACGCTGGACCCCTCTTGATCCAAGACTGGAGGCCTCTATGGATTCCTATTATCACGCGCACGACCTTGGAAAGTTTTCAGACATGGGCAAAGCGAACAAGGAGCTCTGGGACAAGTTCATGGGCTATTACAGCGCGGTGTTTTCGGAGGGAGCCCTCACCGAGCGGGAAAAAGCTCTGATCGCGTTGGCTGTGGCGCACGCTGTGCAGTGTCCTTACTGCATCGACGCCTATACCCAGGCCTCTCTCGAGAAGGGATCCAACATCGAAGAAATGACCGAAGCCGTGCATGTCGCCTGCGCGATCCGAGGCGGCGCCTCGCTCGTTCATGGGGTGCAGATGCGAAATGTCGCCGAAAAGCTGTCGATGTAACACCGGGGGAGGCACCTGCTGACGCGGGAGTCAGCCTGTCACAGGTAGGGATTTTCCGGGATCGCAAGCGTGAAATACTTGCCCCGTTCTTCGTAGAGGATGCGGTCCTCTTTCAGATTCGCGAGTGCCGCAGCCAATTCATCATCCGTCACGCGCAGCCTTCTCTCCCTCGTTTCCAACATTCCCCGAATCTGCTCGGCGCTCTTGGGCGACTCGTTGCAGGCTTCGATCGCCAGCGCCGCCGCTCCGTCGTAACGCCGGCGCGTGGGAGTGTTCGGATTCCGTCCGTCATAGACTGTCACGTAATCGAACGCTTTTGAGTAGTACAGGAAGGGCCGCTCATTCCCTTTGTGGAGTCGCTGCCAACCTTCGATCGCCGTCACCAACTCCTGATACAGGTGCGGGTCCACCGACCAATTGTCGAGCTCGTATTCGAAATCGTAGGCGATTTTATTCAGATTTACCTGCCGGCCGTCGTAGACGTACTCATAGGCCAGCCCCGGCCCTGTGATGCGGACCCCATACTCCTGCGGCCTTGTAAAATACGGGCTGAACCGCTCCAGCCAGAACTTGCCCGTGGCTTCCGGCGGCTGCAAGTGGAGCAGTGAAGGGATGAGCTCGATCTGTCGCAGATAATCGTCGTTCGTTTCTCCCGGGAATCCCAGCAGGATATTCCACGACACCGCTATTCGATAGTAGAAACTCCACTTAAGGCATACGATGTTCTGCATGGGCGTGACGCCTTTGTCCATCGCCCGCAACTGATTCAGGCTCAGGCTTTCCAACCCTGGCTGCATGCATTTCACCCCACCGGCCGCCAGGGTGCGAATCTGGCTTTTCTGGAGATTGCTCTTCGTCTCGATAAACATGTCCAGGTCTCGGTGGTCGGCGGCAAATTTCCCGAACAACTGCTCGACGTATTGCATATCGATAATGTTGTCCACCAAGCGAAACCGCGTCGTGTCGTACCGGTTTGAGAGAAACGCCATTTCGGCGGCCGCCTGCTCAGGCGACTTCGCGCGAAATTTCATGCTCTGGGCGTTCAGCCCGCAAAACGTACAATGGTGTTTTTCACCCCACCAGCAGCCACGCGATCCTTCGTACAGCAGAATACGATCCAGCCCTTGCGCCGCCTCGCCCAACTCGGCCAGCAGGTGATAGTAATCGTCGTAGTCCGGCGGGCCGGTCTTTGCAAAGTCGGCAAACAGGGCCGTATTCGGAGTAAAGTGAAGCTGGTCACCCTTCCGATACGCCACTCCGTTGGGATATCCATCCGACCGCCCCTCGAGGATATGCCACACCAGCGCCGGGAACGTCCCTTCCCCTTCGCCGACCACGACGTGATCGATGAAGGGGAACGCTCGAAAATACTCCAGGCCCATCTCCCCGTCATAGTTCGCCCCGCCAAAGACGATCTTCACATGGGGATAGAGATCCTTGATGAGCTTCGCCATGGTGAGGCTCGCCACGTTCTGATCGAAGGTCGACGTAAAACCGACGATCCGGTACTGTCCCCAATCGATCGCGGTGAGCGCCCAGGTCAGGAACTGCGGCGCGATGCGCGTGGCCAACTCCTCGAAATAGCCCATTGGCCGGCCGCTTTCCTGCGCGAGCTGATCGAACACCGGCTTGAAGACCCTCGGATAGTCGGCTCGCTTAGGATTGTCGCGGAACAGCAGGAAAGAAAAGAGCCATTCCCCGAAGAGCGCCCGCTTTTCACAGATCATCTCGTACAACGGCACGCCGATCTTGTGGGCGAACCGAACATTGAGATGGTGGCAGTCGACAGGAATGCCCTGGGACTTAAGGAGCGCGGAGAGGGTCCCGAGCTGGATCGAGGGATACCTCGAGTAGCTGAACGGCATGTTGACGAGCGCGACTTGCGCCTTGTCGCTCATCGGCACCCTCGCGGCGTCATGACGGCCGATACTCAGGTCCCAGCGGCCCGAAACGGCTCGAACTCCCGGTCCACCTTGGCCGCCAGGTAGAAATCGCTTTCCGTCAGGCCGTTGATCTTGTGGGTCCAGATCTCGACCTTGCACTTGCCCCAGGCCAGGTACAGGTCGGGATGATGGCCCTCGGCTTCTGCCACCGCGCCGACTTTGTTGACGAAGGCCAACGCCTGGGCGAAGTCCTTGAACGTGTAAAGCCGTTCGAGGTGGCCCTGGGCGTTCAGCGACCATCCGCGGCCCAGCTCTTTGAGCAGAGCCTCCGTCCGGTCGGCCGGCAGAGGCGGCACACCCCCGCGACAGGGAACGCACTTATTGTCGGCAAGACTCATGGTTCGCCTCTTTGAATCTCGCTGATCGCAACCGAGCCGATATTCTAAAGGGACGACGAGCGGAGAAACAAGGCAACGGCGGCCAGGGGCTTGGCCGATCTCGCTGTTCGTCACGAGACGATCGAGGCATGGCAAGGACGAGTCAGCAAACTACGATAAAACGGAAGCGCATACTCTGAAATACGGTGACGATTGTGGGCCGAGAACGACGCAGGTGCCGGTACACCGTTCACCGCAGTACGCAATCATAGAAGAGCCATGCCGGCAAGGCTGTTAATCCAGCTCCTCGGGCATCCCGGCCGAGCGTGCCAAGTCGTCCATCTTGACCTTGTCCGGATCGAACTTGGCTGCGGACTTTGTCATACGGTCGAGCGCTTCGTCGAAAGAGAGGGGAAGGGCGTCTTTTGGGCGGAAGCGAAGAGGGTTCACCCGCGCCACGACGAAACTCTTCAGGTAGGGGCTGGTCAACCCCTTGGCCCTCAGAGCTTCGACCTGCTTGACAATCACCTCGTCGAGCGCCAGGACCTTGCGGGCCCGGTCTTGCCGCACAAGGATCGCTTCACGCATCGGCTCCTTCAGGAACTTGTCGACTCGTTTAAGAATGGGGTGATACGCGCCCCCGCTGAACCGAGGCCGTTCCTCGTAGCACAGTCCCAGCGTGATCAAGGCCGGTTCTTCGAACTCCAAGGCGTAGCTCTCCTCGGTCGCTTCGTCCAATCGTGCAAGCTCTTTGTACATGCGGATGACTTCCAGCGCCTTTTCACGGAGGTTGTGCGCCTTCTCCGTATTGAGAGCCAGAATCTGATAGGCCGCGGCGGCTTCCGGTACGACGATCGCGACAATGCTCTTCGCTCCGAGCTTGCGCATGGCGGAGAGGCGGTGATTGCCATTAGGCGTCCAATACTTCGCGGCATGATCCGGCTTCGGCAGCCGCACGGCGATGATCGGGTCGAGAAACCGGCCGATTTCCCCGATCACCGCTTCCAGCTTTCGAACGTGGCTGTCGGAAAGGTTGCGCTGGTAGGGAGTCGGTTCGACCAGCTCGATCGGCAGCGCCGCCATGAGCAACCAACGGCCGCCGTACGGTTCGCGGTACACCGTCAAGACCTTGCCGCCGTCCTCTTCAATCGCGCGATGCAACTGCGCCACCTCTCCGGGTGGGGCGGCGGCTTGCAACTCAGTTGCCCCAAGGCCCGTGGCGGCACCGGCCGGTTTCCGCCGGCGACGCGCGCCGCCGGTCACACGAGGTTTCCTCCCTTTCGTCTCGGCCATGGCACCTATGGTAGGCGACCCTGTCGCGAAAAGAAAGGGAAACCGCTCGCAATGGACTTCGCCGGCGGATTACACTGCCCAACCAGCAGCGGAGAGCTTCCTACATGCACCTGTTTTCCGAACCGCCCGGCATCGCCCAGAACAAGCGCGTGACGATCACATGGTTTACCGCTACCTGCGTGTTGGTGAGCAATATCATCGGCGGCGGCATTTTCACCACGACCGGTCTGATGGCCCGCGATCTCGGCGACCCGCTCTTGATCCTCTGTCTCTGGCTCATCGGCGCCCTGTTCGCCCTCGGCGGCGCGATGGTCTACGGTGAACTGGGGTCGGTCCTCCCGCACGCCGGGGGCGACTATGTGTACCTCCGAGAAGCGTACGGACCGCTCGTGGCGTTCCTCAGCGGTTGGACATCCTTCACCATCGGCTTCGGGGCGGCGGTCGCCGCGTCGGCCATCAGTTTCGCGTCGTACGCGTTGCGCCTCTTCCCGATGGACAACGCGGAGGGATGGGTGGCGAAGGCCCTGTCGCTCGGCCTGCTCTGGACCGTGACCCTGATCCATTGTGGCGGGCTCGCGACTGGCGGATTCCTGCAACGATGGCTCACGACAACCAAAGTCCTCGCCATCGGCGGGTTGATCATTGGCGGTCTGCTGAGCGGCGCGGGGCGGTGGGACCGCCTCGTCGACCAGTCCCAGGCGGCTCATCCCTCGGCTGGCGCGGCGGCGATCGCCCTCGTGATCGTCGTATACTGTTATCTGGGTTGGAACGTCGCCAGCTACATCGCGGGGGAGATCGCCGAACCGCGGAGGACCCTGCCGCGGATCATGGTTGGTGGAACCGCTTTTGTCGGCGTCGTCTATGTGCTTTTGAACGTCGTGTACTTATCGGCGCTTTCTATCGGCGAACTGGCCCAGGAACCGGTCGTCCCGGTTGCCGAGAAAGCGGCGGCCGCTTTGTGGGGGGCGGGCAGCGGGCGGTTGGTGGCCGGGCTCCTGTGTCTGTCTCTTGCAGGAGCCGTCAGCGCCATGGTCTGGGCTGGGCCACGTGTCTACTGGGCAATGGCGCGGGACGGAGCCATCAGTCCGTGGCTCGCCCAGGTCCACCACCGGACCGCCGTTCCGGTTCGGGCCATCCTATTCCAAAGCATCTGGACCTCGGTCTTGATTCTCAACGGGACGTTCGAGCAACTGCTCGTCTATAGCGGTCTGGTGCTGGCGCTGTTCATGGCGCTGAGCCTCTCCACCATTTTCCGTCTCCGCGCCCGACCGGCTCGGCAAGCCGCCGCCTATCGAGTGCCGTTCTATCCGTTTCTGCCCGCACTTCTGGTGACAGGGGCCGTCTCGCTCGTGCTGTTCAGCCTCCTCCAGCGACCGATGGAGTCACTGTACGGGGTGGCGACGGTCCTGAGCGGACTCCCACTTTACTATTTTTGGAAGAGCCGTCAGTGCAGAATGCCATCCGGCTGAGGTGTGTCAGAATAGACAGGAACCGGTAGTGTAGGGGAAGCCCAGATGTTTCAGCATCGGTTGAAACAGCACGGGCGACCCTGCACTATGGTGGGAGGCCGCCCGTGGTTGGCGCTTAGGACGCCGAAAAGAAATCCTTGGGTTGTCGCGGCCCGTAAGACCCGCACGAGACGAGATCATGTGCGCTTCCAGTCGGGGGAGACGTCGTCGATCCCAGGTGCCTGTGTTCCTCGCGCCAGCGTTCGTCCTCCGCACAGGATGACGGCTGGTGTCCAGTTGGTCAACGGTGCCGTGACGGCACAGCCAGTGGAGGACCGGCTAGCACGACCGACGAGAAACCCACCCTCGCCTCGGTGGGCCCGACGGACCAGGTGGTGTGGCATCGTTCATATATCCACCCCTCCTCTCTTGGCGAAGTCACCGAGAGACCTGGATGACAGCCGCGCGGTCTGCCCGATCTCCCGCATTTCGATGAATCAAGGGCCGCGCCCGTTCTCCTACGCCGATTAGAAAAACGTGTCAATAGGGGGGGTGGATTTTGATTCGTCGGGTATACCCACAACACGTGCCGGCCGATACGAGGCCCTTCCAGACCGATTCGTCGCCGCGAGCTAGGCATGAGAATCACGCCGCTGGTCGTTCGACCCCTTGACTAGACGGCTACGTTTCGAAAGAATGCGGCCGGACCTGACCGGGAGGTGCCACCATGCCAGTCGATCAAGGCAAGTTAAATGCGTTCCTGGAAAAGGCGGTCGGTGACATCGGGGCGGCCATGAGCGCCAACATGGTGCTGCTCGGCGACAAGCTCGGCCTCTATCGTGCCATGGCGAAGATGGGACCCGTCACGCCCGCGGAGCTCGCCAAGGCCACGAAGACGGCCGAACGGTACATCCGCGAATGGCTCGGCAATCAGGCTGCGGGGGGCTATGTTACCTACGACGCCGGGACCGGCCGCTATACGTTGCCGGAGGAACAGGCGATAGCCCTCGCCGACGAACACAGCCCCTGTTTTCTCCCCGGGGCGTTTCAGGTAATTGCCGCCACGTTCTCGGCCAATCCCAAAATCGAACGACGGTTCAGGACCGGCAAAGGCCTCGGGTGGCACCAGCACGATCACCGGCTGTTCGAGGGCACTGAACGGTTCTTCCGCCCGAACTACGTCGGCAACCTGGTCAGCAACTGGATTCCCGCGTTGGACGGCGTGGAAGCCAAGCTGCGACGAGGAGCGCTCGTCGCCGATGTAGGCTGTGGGTTCGGTGCTTCAACGATCCTGATGGCGCAAGCGTTCCCCAACTCGACCTTCATCGGATTCGACTACCACAAGCCTTCGATTAAGGTCGCACGCCAGCGAGCCAAGGAGGCCGGCGTCAAGAACGTAACGTTCGAAGTCGCCAAGTCCACGAATTATCCCGGCAAGGGTTACGCGTTCGTCACGCACTTCGATTGCCTGCACGACATGGGCGACCCGATCGGCGCGACGAAGCAGGTGAAAAAGACGCTCGCCCCTGACGGCACCTGGATGATCGTGGAACCGTGTGCGGGCGACAGGGTCGAGGACAATTTGAATCCGGTCGGGCGTGTCTATTACGCGGCGTCCACCATGATTTGCGTACCGGCCTCACTGGCCTATAACGGACCGGCACTCGGAGCGCAGGCCGGCGAAGCCCGGTTGCGGGACGTGGCGATAAAGGGCGGATTCACCCGCTTCCGGCGCGCGACACAGACGCCGTTTAATTTGGTGCTGGAGGCGAGACCTTGAGCGAACCCACGGGCACTTAGGGCGGCGCACCCTGCTTGTACCCATAAAGCCAGCGGGATATCGATCGGCCTTTGTTTCTCACGCTATGTCGCACACCGGCTGGAATGAGCAGCTCTTCGCCGACGGCCGGCCGGACAACCTTGCCCCCGACCTCAAATTCCACATCGCCCTCCAGCACCATCACGAGTTCATCGACGTTGTGGGTATAGTCCTCCCAGACCTGCCCGGGCGGATCGGTCCACACGTCACAACCGAAACCGCGGGAGCGCCAGCTCCGTCTTGTCGCGTCGAGATCGACCATGATCGAGGGGAAGGCCGGCGGAGACAGGAACTCAGGCAGCGAGGCGCGCCGATTCCACCTTCACGTCGCTGATGCTCACCGACCGGCCCGGGTGCAACTCGGGGAGAGCCGGAATCTTGTCCGACTTGACCCCGAGGTCCAACAGATAGCGCCGCATGCCGTCATAGCTCGAAAAACTCCGCGACCGTTTTGGGGCTTTTCCTTCTTCCTTCGGCTCGAAGCTCACGTCAAACCTCCCGTCCTCACGTTTCTTCACCGTAAATTTGCCTTCGACTTCCATCGGTTCACCTCCTGCCTCAGACATTATTTGAGTAGCGCGCCGGCTGGAGAATTTCAAGACCCCGCCGGCCCCAGCCCACCTTTGTACGGTCTGCGTGTCCGTCCGCCGAGAACGGAAGAGGATAACTCCTTCGGGTTCACGTCAATGCATTGAGCACTGAGTGACACTTGCCCAGTGGCGCTCTGTGCACTACCATGAAACGCGTTGGAGCTGACGGCCAGAGGACGCCCGAAGCAGTTTCGGACTCAGGACGACATGAGCCAGCCGCTCCCCCCTAGAAATGCTAGGCTGGTTCCATCAGTATTTGCACTCTTATTTTGCGAGCACCAAAGAGGAAAAGGGTGAAAAATGTCTCGGAAATCTGTGTACGCGGTTACGGGATCCTGAACAGGAGCCGTCCGGGTAGGAGCGGAGGTCGCCGTGAAGATGATCATGATTTTCTGTCGCGAGAAACTGGAGCGCGACGTGCTTCAATTGTTCAACAGCCAGGGTGTCAAGGGATACACGGTTATGTCGGGGCTGGGCGGCAAAGGCCTGACGGGCGTCGTTTCCGAACACGGGCTGATCGAGCGCAACGTGGGATTCCTGGTTGTACTCGAGGATACGGCGGCGACGGCGCTAGCTGACGCCGTGAAGCAACTATACAAAACGCTCCTGGAACGGCAAGGAGGGGAGGAGGTCCCGATCAAGGCGTTTGTGCTTCCGTGCGACGCAGTCGTCTAGCGCAGGAACCACGCAACGAGGCGAGGAGTCCGTGTGCGACGAGCGCCATGATCGCGGGAGTGATGGTGGTGGGGTTTCCTTGATGGATGAGGGGAGGCCCCTCGTGGTCGGCGTGCAGGCGCAGGCTTCATATTTTCCGGCAGCGACATCGGTCAAGGATCCTCTCCATGCGGAGCGGCCATTTGGTTAGGGTTCTATCCGGCGGCACCTCTCACGATAGTGCGATGAAGAGCCGCCCGCACGTGCTGCGAGGCCTGGCGTGAACACCTGAGGCATTGTTCCGCGGGTATCGATTCGATAATCAGAAAAACAGCCCGCGGCTCAACCGAAGGTCTGTATGGTGGAGGCGAGGGGAGTTGAACCCCTGTCCGAAGATCGTCGACGCGCCGGATCTACATGTGTAGCCGATCGTTTAAGCTTCGCAACCATCCACGCCCATCGGCAGGCTTAGAATAGCCGCTAGCCCAGGAAGTTCTCGTCCTCAGCCGCTGAGCACCGGCCTTGGACCAGCCCGCTGCATCGCGCCC
>CAYULI010000060.1:0-11691 GCA_964445795.1 uncultured Nitrospira sp.
GAACCTAGGACCAGCTGATTATGAGTCAGCCGCTCTAACCACCTGAGCTATGGGCCCGATCAGGTGCGCTCGCTGAGGCCGACCCCGCTCTCGCGCCACGCCTCGTCGGTGCGCCGATTCTAGGCCGACCCCGAAGTGGAGTCAAATCGCGGGTTCCCGCCCGTCGTCACAGGCTCTCGACGAAGCTCTTGAGTTTCTTGCTCCGGCTGGGATGGCGAAGCTTTCTGAGCGCCTTGGCCTCAATCTGTCGGATACGCTCGCGTGTCACCTCAAAGTCCTGGCCCACTTCTTCGAGCGTATGATCCGTCGCTTCTCCGATACCGAACCGCTTGCGCAGGACTTTTTCCTCGCGCGGGGTCAACGTTTCCAATGCGCTGTTGATCTGTCGCTGCAGGTCATAGCGGATGGCCGCCTCCAGCGGCGAAATCGCCTTCTTGTCCTCGATAAAATCCCCCAGGTGGCTGTCTTCCTCCTCGCCGATGGGCGTTTCGAGGGAAATCGGCTCGCGTGCGATCTTGAGAATCTTTCGGACCTTGTCCAGCGGCAGGTCCATCCGCTCGGCGATCTCCTCCGGCAGCGGCTCCCGGCCCAGCTTCTGCACGAGATGGCGCGAGGTACGAATGAGCTTGTTGATCGTCTCGATCATGTGGACCGGAATCCGGATCGTCCGCGCCTGGTCCGCGATCGCCCGCGTGATCGCCTGCCTGATCCACCAGGTCGCGTAGGTGCTGAACTTGTACCCGCGTTTGTATTCGAACTTGTCCACGGCTTTCATCAAGCCGATGTTGCCTTCCTGGATCAGATCGAGGAATTGCAGCCCGCGATTGGTGTACTTCTTGGCGATGCTCACCACCAGGCGCAGGTTTGCTTCCACCAGCTCCGCCTTCCCACGCTTGACCTTTTCTTCGGCAATGTCGAGATGCTTTACCGCATCCTTGATCTCCTCCGCCGACACGAGCGCTTCCTCCGTCTCAAGCTGGCGGATTTTGGCCTTGGCGGCCTGATAGACTTTTTTGATATCCTGCAGCGTCTCTTCGGAGATCCCCGTCTTCCGCTTGACGGCCAGGAAGTCCTGGCGGGTCCGGCACAGCTTCCGGAGCAGCTCCGCACCCGCCTCTCCGCCGACGCCGATTCTCCGCTGACAACTAGCGATTTCCCGTTCCGCCGATCGAATCTGCACCGCCAGATCCCGCACCCGTTGCACCATCCGGTCTTTGAGCACGTTGTGGAGGTTCACGGATTCGATCTTGTCCACCACCTGCTGCCGGACGGCGTCGAACTGCTTCTTGAACTTCTTCTGCTTGACAGGGTCGTTGCCGAGGTGTTTCCCCTTCTCGGCCAGCGCCTTCAGCGTCAGCGAGACCTTGCGCACCGCGTTCAACGCGTCCAGCGTCTTCACGCGCAGCTCTTCGTAGTCGCGCTCGACCGGCTGCTGGTCCTCATCGAACTCCTCTTCGGTCTCCTGCACCGGGACGATCTCCCGCACGTCGATCTTCCCGTTCTTGAGCTGATCCCGCAGCGAGAGGACGAACTCGATCGTCATCGGCATCCCGTAAATCACCGAAGCGATGTCCTTCTTGCCCTCTTCGATGCGCTTGGCGATCTCGATCTCGCCTTCGCGGCTGAGCAGGGCCACGCTCCCCATTTCCTTGAGGTAGAGCCGGACGGGATCGTCGGTGCGGCTCAACGCGCCAGGGGTCAAATCGATCGGCTTTTCATTCTCGTCGTCGGCCTCGCCGTCCTCGACTTCGTCGCCCGCATCTTCGTTGTTCTCGGATCGCTTCTGAACCCGTTCCCCTTCCGGCGCATCGACGATCTCGATGTCCATCTCGCCGAACATCGTCATGATGCTGCCAAACTGGTCCGAGGATACGACCTCAGCCGGCAAGGTGTTGTTGAGCTCGTCGTACGTCAGGAATCCCTTTTCCTTCCCGATCGTGATCAGTTTCTTCACCTCACCGAGCAACTCTTGTTTCGGCATAACTACTCCTTCGCCAATGAAGCCACTCCGGCGGCGGAGGCCCCGGCTTTCCGCATCCGCAGTTCGTTGACCTGCGCGTTGAGCGTGCGCGCATCCTCCCAACGGCCCTCCCGTTCCGCCGTTTTAAGCTGCACGATGAGCTCGCGTAGCGCCTGCTCCGCCCGTTTGCGGTCGAGCCGATCCAGACAGGCTTTGATATGCGCGGGTATGTCGTCAAAATGCTGGTCCCGCAGCGACAGCTCGGTAGCCAGCGCGCTGCAGTCCGGATCGTCCACGGCCACATCCAGAAACGACCTGAGCCCGACGCGCCCGTCCCGATCGAGGTGCGCCAGCGCCAACTCGACCAGCCGCCGGCAGGCCCCGATCGTGAACGCCTCGGGCCGCAGGCGCCGGACATCGGCAGGCGAGAGCCTGCCTTGGAGGAGCAGCAGAACCAGATCCCGCTCCTCCGGAGAGTCCTTGAACGTCGGGACCGACTCGGTCTGGAAAGGCCGCACTTTCTGAACGACCGTCCTCGGCCTCCGCTGGGCCAATAACGCCGGATAGCGCTCGATCAACCGCTGCTGGCTGATGCCCAGCCGTTCCGCGACCACCCGAATGCGTTCTTCCCGTTCGATCGGATGGTCGCTCTTCTGGAGAACCCGCAGCACCTCATCCACGCTGCGGATACGCTCTTCCAACGACCCGGCCGCGGCCTGCCGGATGCTGTGCTCGAGCGCATAGTCCAAGAGGCTGGGCGCCCTCTCCTCCAACCGCGCGAACGCCTCGGGACCTTCCTTTCGCACGAAGGTATCGGGATCGTCGCCGGTCGGCAGGGTCATGACCTTGACCCCCAACCCGCTGTTGACAAAGAGATCGAGACACCGGAGCGCCGCGCGCACACCCGCGGCATCGGGGTCGAACAGCAGCACAACGTTCGCCGCAAAGCGGCGGATCACCTGAACATGTTCTGGAGTCAACGCCGTGCCCAGCGTCGCGACCGCGTGGGTCATACCGGCCTGATGCAGCGCGATCGCATCGAAATACCCTTCCACGACAATCGCCGTCTTGGTCCTGGCAATCGCCTCGCGCGCGTGATCGAAGGCGAACAGCGCCTGACCTTTCTTGAACAGCGGCGTGTCGGGGGAATTGAGATACTTGGGCATCCCGTCGCCGAGCACACGGCCGCCGAATCCCACCACGCGTTTGCGCAGATCGGTGATCGTGAACATCACCCGCGCGCGAAACCGGTCGTAGAACCCGGAGCCGCTCTCCCGCGCCACAACCAGACCGGCCGACGCGAGCTCGGCGTGCCCAAATCCTTTCTTCGCCAACGCCTTAGCGAGACCGTCCCATTCGGCCGGCGCCAGCCCGATGCCGAACCGCTCGATCGTAGCCGGTTGTATTCCCCTGCCAGCCAGATACTCGCGCGCTTCGGCGCCGAGCTTGTCGTCGCGCAGGTTCTGCTGGAACCAGGCGGCGGCCTCCCGGTTCAATTGTTCGATCCGATTGACCTGTCCCGCCTGCGGCTTCGTCGGCCCGACAAGGTCCCGCACCTCGACCCCGACCTTTCTCCCCAAGTCCCGGACGACCTCAGGGAAACTGGCTCCCGTCACCCGGGTCAAAAAGGTGAACACGTTCCCGCCAGCGCCACAGCCGAAACAATGAAAGATCTGCCGGGAGGGACTCACGGTAAAGGACGGGGTCTTCTCATGATGAAACGGGCACAACCCCTTGAGATTCTGACCGGCCTTGGTCAGAGAGACGTGCTGGCCAACGATGTCGGCGATATCAACTCGATCTCTGATCTGAGTAATAATGTCCTCAGAAATCAAGCCTCGGCCCACGAGAGTCGCAGCTCCTACGTACCCGCCTGGCACGACCGGGCGGGCCGGTTTCTAAATGATCGGAAAAATTGACCGGTCAGACTAACAGACCGCCTGAAAGTCTGTCAATTCCGAGGGATGTCATTAACCCGGCGGCCACCCCATATGCCGGCCGCCCATCACATGGAGATGGAGATGAAACACCGTCTGGCCCCCATCTCGTCCGGTGTTGGCCACGACGCGAAAGCCCGTCTCTGAGAGGCCCTTCTCCTTGGCGATTCTGGTGCAGGTCAGTAAAAGATGCCCCAGTAGAACCCGATCGGCCTCGCCGAGGTCCTGTACCGAGGGGACATGCCTCTTGGGGATAACTAGTGCATGAACCGGCGCTTGGGGATTGATGTCGTCGAAGGCCAGCGCGTGCTCGTCTTGGTAGACGATCTTGGCGGGAATGCTCCCTTCGACGATACGGCAGAAGATACAGGCGCTCACGGCAATCTCCTCGTTATTTCTCCGGCCTCAGCCCGGATTGTCCGAACCGTTTTCCCAGCTCACGATAGATGTCATGCAGCGCGACCTCGTGGTACCCCAGGACCATGAGGGTGTGGAAAAAAAGATCAGCGACTTCATAGACGATTTCTTCCTTCTTGCCGCCCTTGGCGGCCAGCAGCACTTCGCCGGCTTCCTCCACCACTTTCTTCAAAATCTTGTCGTGGCCTCCCTCGAAGAGCTTCGTCGTATAGGACCCTGGCTGCGGGTTGGCGCGGCGATCCCGAATGATTCGCAACACGGCTTCGAGAATTCCGCCGAACGAGTCCTGCGTCTTGCCCCGGGTGATCCGGCCTGTGTCGTCGAGCGGGGAAAAAAAACACGTCCGTTCGCCCGTATGACAGGTCGGTCCGAGGGGCTGCGCCTTGACGAGCACGGTGTCGCGATCGCAATCGACGAACAGGTCTTTGACGATCAGCCTATGACCGGAGGTTTCGCCCTTTTCCCAAAGCTGCTTCCGCGACCGGCTCCAGAAATGGACGGATTTGGTCTCGAGCGTTTTGGCGATCGCCTCTTGATTCATGTAGCCGAGCATCAGCACGGTCCCGTCCAGCCAATCCTGAATAACCGCCGGGAGCAGGCCCTGCTCATCGAATGTCAATCCGTCGTCGGTCGTCTGACTCATGCCGTCACACCACTGGCACCGCCGATGCCATGCGCACGGGAATCCCGCGTTCCCGTAGATAGGCCTTCGCCTGGGGAATGGTATAGGTCCGAAAGTGAAAAATCGAGGCGGCAAGCACAGCATCGGCCTTTCCCTTCGCGAAGCCGTCGTAAAGATGGTCGAGGGTTCCCACGCCGCCCGACGCGATGACCGGGATCGAGACGCGTTCAGAGACGGCCGCCGTCAGGTCGAGATCGTACCCGCTTTGCCGGCCGTCCTGATCCATGCTCGTCAGCAAGATTTCGCCCGCGCCAGCCTGTTCCATCTTTTTCGCCCAGGCGATCACATCGAGCCCCGTGGGTTTGCGTCCCCCGTGGGTGAATACCTCCCAGTGACCAAGAGCGGCGCCGCGTTTGGCGTCGATGGCGACGACGATGCACTGTGTGCCGAACCGTTGGGCCGCCTCTCGCACGAATTCGGGCCGCTCGACGGCCGCCGTATTGATACTGACCTTATCGGCACCGGCATTGAGCAAAGCCCGAACGTCGTTGAGCGTCCGCACGCCGCCGCCGACCGTCACCGGCATGAAGACGCGCTCGGCCGTCCGCTCGACCACGTCGAGAATCGTCTTCCGGTTCTCGTACGACGCCGTAATGTCGAGAAAACACAGCTCGTCGGCCCCTTCGCGGTCGTAGACCGCCGCCACTTCGACCGGATCGCCGGCATCACGGAGATCGGCGAAGCTCACGCCTTTGACAACGCGGCCGCCTTTCACGTCCAGACAGGGAATGATGCGCTTGGTCAGCATACTCACCCGCTGTGCTCGTTCAAGGCACGCGGCACAGGACTAGGGGCACAATCCCGACATCTAAGAGACGTTCACTCACCGCCGCTGGCCCGTCGCCCATCGCTCCTCGCTTCCTGCGCGTGCGGCGAGGATCGCTGCCCGCAGGTCCAATTTCCCGTCGTACAGCGCTTTCCCGACGATCGCACCTTCGATCCGAGGCCCGAGCGACTGCACCGCCCGCAGGTCTTCGACGCGCGTCACGCCGCCGGACGCGATCACGGGAAATGACGAGCACTCGACCACTTCCCTCAATGCCGGAATGTTGGGGCCGATCAGCATGCCGTCCCGCGAAATATCCGTGTAGACTACCGCGCCGATCGCCAGCCCGCTGAGCTCTTTGAGCAGATCGATCGCCTTCGTTCCCGACACCGCCGTCCAACCCTTGACGGCGACGTGGCCGTCACGCGCATCAAGCCCGAGCAGAATGCGCCCTGGGAATTCCTTACACGCCTGTTCAAGAAGCGACCGATCGGTCACGGCCGCGGTCCCGAGGACAACGCGCGACACGCCGGCATCGAGGTACCGGCGTACGGTCGGCATGATCCTGATGCCGCCGCCGACCTGCACCCTGACACTCACGGCCTTCAGCAGGGCTTCGATCTGCGGCAGATTGCGAGGCTCGCCGTCGACCGCGCCGTTCAAATCGACGACGTGAATCACCTCGGCCCCGGCCTCCTGCCACGTCCGGGCGACTGCTAGCACGTCCTCGGAATAAACGGTTTCAGCCGCCATGTTGCCCTGGCGCAGGCGCACACAACACCCGTCCTTTAAGTCGATGGCCGGAATCACCAGCACGTTATTGCTCCCCTGCTGTTCCGAACGGAAACACCTTCATAACCTCGTCGACACCGTACCGGGCTAGCTCCTCCGCCGTGACGAATGCGCCCCATCGCTGCAGAAATCCCACGAAGTCTTCCGTCATCGGACGCTGCCGTTCGTAGTAGTTACCGATCCACAAGACTTGTCCATCCGCCACTACGACCTTCACCTCGAATCCCACTGCGGCAGGCGGATTGGCGCCCAGCCGGCTGCCCACCCGTTCCTGGTAGACCAGCACCTGCCCGACGAGTGCGGCATCGGTCTTCATCTTCTGCGCCACCACGGCCGCCGTCGCTTCCGCGGAGCCTGTCGCTTGGTTGCTGCCGAGAGAGACAACCACCTTTTCCACCTCGCTCGGCGACGTCACCACCAGACCCGGCCATTTCCGCAACCTGGTCCAGAAGAGATGGGTTATCTTCTCCGCTGCGTAACCGGGTACCGGGACCGTCTCGGCCGGAGGCGGTTCGACATTCGTCGGCACACTCACCGAGATATCCGACCGGCGCACGCTCTGTGGGGTTGCAAGGAACGGCGTTCCCCCCTCCCGCGCTTGCGGGGTCTCAATACTGGTGAACGGCACCAGCGCCATCGTCTTGACCCGATAGCGGGGGAGCTCATTGGACGTTTTCGTGGTGACTTTCGATCCGCTGCACCCGACCCCCACGAGTGCCGCGAGTGCCACGCAGGCGAGAGCCGACACCGCGCGAATAGGCCGCGCGGTCACTTCCAGGCTCCGAAATTCTTGATCAATCGCAATCCCACGGTCTGGCTCTTCTCCGGATGAAACTGACAAGCCACGATGTTGTCCTTCCAGATTGCAGAGACGAACGGGTCTCCGTAGGTCGTCGCCGCCGCGACCACCGCCTGATCGGCTGGGTCCACGTAATACGAATGCACGAAATACCAATGGGATCCGTCGGGAATGCCCTCGAACACCGGACAGTCCCGCCGATAGCGCACCTCATTCCATCCCATGTGCGGCACCTTGAGCCCCGGGTCGATCGCGAACCGCCTGACCCTGCCTGGAACGATCTCGAGTCCCCGATGTACACCGAACTCCTCGCTTTCGGTAAATAGCAGTTGGAGCCCCAGACAAATGCCAAGAAAAGGCTTCCCCGATCGGATCGCCGCCCTGACTGGCTCAATCAAGTCGTAGTGCTGCAGATTTGCCATGCAGTCGCCGAATGCACCGACCCCCGGAAGCACCACGTGGCTCGCGTTGCCGATAACATGAGGATCGCGTGTGACGACGGCCTGATGTCCCACGGCTTCAAAGGCCTTGGAGACGCTGCGCAAATTGCCCATGCCGTAATCGATGATCGCGATCATAGCAGTCGCCTAACCTTATGGGACGGTAACAATACCGCAACGGGCACGAGACTGCTACTGGCAATTCGGACAAGAAGAACGGGACCGGCCCTGAATGTCACCGCCGTGGTTCAGATCGACAGGATCATCAATATAAATAGTGCTTTGAATGATAGTCTGAAAAGGCGACACAATGCCCATTATTTTAAACCGATCTCCGATCTCAGAAATAAAGCCAACAGCCTGTCCGAACTGGTGCACAAAGGAGGTGGGCTGATCAGTGGCAGGATCCCGCAACGGCCTACAACATCCCCTTCGTCGAGAGAACTTTGCCCGCCAGCCGTTCTTCGGGCATGGCCGCCTGATCGAGGGCTTTGGCGAATGCCTTGAAGATGGCTTCCATGATGTGGTGGGGGTTACGGCCGTACATCAGATTGACGTGCAGATTGAGCCCGCCATGGGTCACGAAGGCCTGAAAGAAGTCCTCGAACAGTCCCAGGTCGAACGACTTGATCTTCCGATCCGGCAACGTCACGTTGTACACGAGGAACGGCCGGCCGCTGAGGTCGACGGTGACTTGCGCCAAGGTTTCATCGAGGGGCGCGGAGGCGAAGCCAAACCGTTTGATGCCCGCCTTCTCGCCCAGCGCCTGGTGCAAGGCTTTGCCCATCACGATCCCGACGTCCTCGACGGTGTGGTGCTCGTCGATGTCGATGTCACCTTTGGCCGTGATGGTGAGATCGAAGAAGCCGTGCTTCGCGAGCAATTCCAGCATGTGGTCGAAGAACCGGATGCCGGTGTTGATATTTCCTTGCCCGGCACCGTCCAGCGTCCATTCGACGGCGATATCCGTTTCTTTAGTCGTGCGGTGAATCGAGGCCTGCCGGGGGGCGGATCCGTTCTTCTTCATGACGAAAACCTACTGGTGGCTGACTTCGCGTGCGCGTCAAAGCCCTCGATGTTCGCCAGTCGCGTCAGGGGATCTTTTACTTTCGCCAGCTCCTGCTTCGTATAGTGCACGATATTGCTGACCTTCACGTAGTCGTTCACCGACAACGGCGAAAAGAAGCGCGCGGTCCCGCCCGTCGGCAGCACGTGATTCGGGCCAGCCATATAATCGGCCACGGACGGCGGGGTATAGCGGCCCAGAAAGAGGGCGCCAGCGTGTCGGATTTTTTCCAGATAGTCGAACGGATTGTCCACCGAGAGCGTCAGGTGTTCGGCCGCGATCTCGTTGGCCACATCGATGGCCTCGTCCAGCGTGGCGACTACAAAAGCCACGGAATGGCGCGCGATTGCCCTCGCGGCGATCTTTTCCCGCTGAAGTCCTTTGAGCTGGCTCTCGATCAGTTTCGCCACATCCTTGGCCAAGCGCTCGGACGTGGTGACCAGAAACACCTGCGCGTCTTCGTCGTGCTCGGCCTCGCAGAGCAGATCGGCGGCCACGTGGGCCGGTTTGGCGTCGCCATCTGCCACGACCAGGAGCTCGCTGGGGCCCGCCACCATGTCGATGCCGACGGTCCCGTACAGCAGGCGCTTGGCGGTGGCCACGTAGATATTGCCCGGCCCGACGATCTTGTCGACCCGGGCGATGGTCTTCGTACCGTAAGCGAGCGCCGCTACGGCCTGCACCCCACCGACCCGATAGATTTCCGTCACGCCGGCGATATCGGCCGCGACGAGCAGGTAGGGGTTGATCCCGTTTTTCTGGGGCGGCGTCACCATGACGATACGTCGAACGCCAGCCACCTTGGCCGGAATCGTGCACATCAGCACCGACGAGGGATAGACAGCCTTTCCGCCCGGGACGTAGACGCCGACGGCATCCACCGGCGTGACAACCTGCCCCAGTGTGGCGTCCCCATCCTGGTACATCCAGGTTTTGGTCCGCTGGCGTTCGTGAAAAGCCATAATCCGTTGTGCGGCAAGCCGCAGAGCATCGCCCTCGTCTTTGCGGATGTGGAAGTAGGCGTTCTTGATTTCTTCCGGCGGGACACGCACCGCGTCCGGCTTGAGCGTGACCTTGTCGAATTGTTTGGTGTACCGGAGAACCGCTTTGTCGCCCTCGCGCTCGACCGCCCGGAGGATCGTGCCGACGGTCTTCTCGACCGCCGCGCCAGCCGCCTGACCTCTCAACGCGGCTTTGCGAAGGCTGGGAACGAAGCTGCGATCGGCCTGGGTCACGATTTTCATGTGCGTCCCGCCTGTTTTCTGCCCGACCGCACGGCCACACGGCGTCCGTTCGCGGACACCGACACCGGCTTGACGGTTGCCGCCCGGAGCTTCCGGATCAGCTCCATGAGCGGAGCGTGTTTGAGTCGGAGACTGGCCCGGTTGACGATGAAGCGCGCCGTGGACCGGGCGATCACTTCCACTTCGACGAGATCGTGTGCCTTGAGCGTACCGCCGGTTTCGACGAGATCGACGATCCGATCGGCCAGGCCCACGACAGGGGCCAATTCGATCGAGCCGTAGAGCTTGATGATCTCGACCGGCACGCCACGCTGGTTGAAAAACCGCTCGGTGATCTTGGGGTACTTAGTGGCGACGCGGATCTTGGACGACAATCGATCACGCGCGCCCTCTCCCCGGAGCGCGGCGACCGAGATTCTACACGCTCCGAAGCCTAAATCCAACGGTTCGTACACGTCGCTGTCCTGCTCCATCAGGACGTCCTTGCCGACGATGCCGGCATCCGCCCCCCCATATTCCACGTAGGTCGGGACATCGCTGGGCCGGACGATCAAGAACGTCATGTCGCTCCGGCGGCAGACAAACATCAGGCGGCGGCTGTCGCCGGACAGCCCGGTCACGTCGTACCCGGCCCGGCGGAACAGCTCCAGCGCCGGCTCGATGAGTTTTCCTTTGGATAGGGCGATGGTCAGCATAGCCCCTCCTATCGGACGGTCCGAGGTGGATCGGTCTCCCGGCGCTCAATCACGGCCCCCACCGCCCGAAGTTTCTCCTCGATCCGCTCGTATCCACGGTCGAGGTGATAGACCCGCTGCACCTCTGTGACCCCTTCCGCCGCCAGGCCTGCAACGATCAGCCCAGCGCTGGCGCGCAAATCCGAAGCCATCACCGGCGCACCGGTCAGTCCTTGCCGCCCCGTCACTACAACCCGGTTCCCTTCGACTCGGATATCGGCTCCCATGCGCCGCAACTCTTCCACGTGCATGAACCGGCTTTCGAAGACCGTTTCCGTGATGACGCTGGTACCTTCCGCAACAGTCATGAGGGCCACCATCTGCGCCTGCATGTCGGTCGGAAAACCGGGAAATGGCAACGTCCGCACGTCGGTCCCTTTGAGCTTGCCTGATACCCTCAGCCGGACACGATCCTTTTCTTCCTGCACATCGGCACCGGCTTCACGGAGCTTCATCAACACGGCTTCCAGATGACCTGGACGGCAGTGGGTAATCGTGACGTCGCCCCTGGTCATAGCGGCGGCAGCTAGATAGGTGCCGGCCTCGATCCGGTCCGGAATCACCTCGTGGTCACCACCCTGGAGTTCCCGGACCCCTTCGATCGTGATAACGTCCGTCCCAGCCCCGGCAATACGCGCTCCCCGCTTAGCGAGAAAGTCGGCCAAATCCTTGATCTCCGGCTCTTTGGCAGCATTTTCGAGCACCGTCGTTCCTTCAGCCAGTGAGGCCGCCATCATCAGATTCTCGGTTCCGGTGACTGTCGGAGTGTCGCAATAGATCCGGGTGCCCTTCAACCGTTTCGCCTTGGCGGTGATATACCCGTGCTCGATGGAAATGTCAGCCCCTAATTTCGC
>CAYULI010000061.1:0-3203 GCA_964445795.1 uncultured Nitrospira sp.
TTTGAGCCGGATGTCGCCGGTCGTAGCGAATGGTGACCCGGTCTCCCTCCTTCCACCGGACGGCCTCTTCCGGGGGGAAGGTCTCCTTGCCGGTATGGGCCCGCCCACGATCATCGTGGTACGTATAATGAACGGCTAGCTGCTCCACGCCGTTGATCCGCATGTTGGCCGCGCGGATGTCGGAGATGGTGGCGGTCGTCGTCACGCCTTCTCGTTGTAAACGGCGATTGGTCAAGAGTCGGCTACGCGCCCGGGCCAGGATGAAGCCGCCCAAGCCGGCGAAAATTCCGCCCATGATAGTGAAACCGCCAGACAGCCACCAGCCGCTGGTTTGTCCATCGATACGATATTGCTCCGGCGCATCAGGCACATAGGTCACAAGGATCGGTTCCCGCTCCACCAATTGGTCCCAGGTATCTCCCGTGACTTGCGCGCTACCAGTCATCGCGCCGTCCCGTGTCAGAAAACGGAACGTTACTTCATACGTGGTTCCGCCGGAGCGGCCGGAACTGGACGATGATGTCTTGCGAGCCTTGGTCAAAACCATGCCCTCGACGGTCTTGCCCTCGGTATTCAGACGCTTCGTGATGGTGACGTGTTGGAACCCGAGATAGAGGCCGAGGATGAGAAACGGTGAGCCACAGAACAGCCAGATGCTGCCGAACCAGAACCAGAAGTTTTTGGCGTTTGTCATCTTGCTAAAATTCCGCAAACTTCTCTTCGCCGATCGTGATCCGTTCGGCTGCTGCCTCATTAACTCGACCTGTTCCCTAACGTGAAAGCTGTACCTCCAGCTTGTCCAATTTCTTATGGATTCCGGATTGCCATCGCAAGTAGGAAGTCAAGCGTGGGGACAGCTTGTCGAAAGAACGGATAGCCTCGTCCAGGTCTTTGATGGCCCCTTCCAGCTGATCGTCCGATAAGCGCACATCTCCATCCTGTGCTGCTGCAGGCGACGTCACGAGATGGAGTCTGTAGCCCAGCAAGCTTTGTGAAGAGCCTCCTTGCAATCGCTGCTTCGCCCGCTTGAGCGCCGTTTCATACACCACGGCTTCATTCTGAATTGGATCGAAGTACAGATACCCATTGTTTTCCCACTCTTCGAGTTGTTCCTTGGCTTTATCCAGCAACTTCTCATCAGCGGCCGCTTTGCGTGATTCTTCCAGACACTCAGGGGCCTGCTTCAGGGCAGCTTCGAATGCCTCCAGGGCCTCTTTCAGCAATCGCTCTCCTTCTTGAGCCGCCCGCCGGGACTCTTCCTGATAGGCTTTGTAACGCCCGCTGATATCGTAGGCACGATAGACCCCGTCTACGAACGTTAAATACCCGCCAATGGCCATGCCAAGCTCAGCGGAACCGCCATACTGTGCCAGCTTGGCGACCCACGCGGATCGCTGCCCTTTCATGTACTTCTTCGCCACACGTGAGCCGATCTGCCATCCTTTGTCTACGCCGATATCCGTGGCCACATCTCCGCCATACCGTTTGGCCTCGCCCCCGAGGAACTCAAGTACTTCGCGCTGCGCATCTAAATTCAATTCCCCTCTGTGCCGCCACAGCTCCAGTCCGGTCTTCTTCTTTCGTTCATATTCTTCCATGAGGCTCTTGTCGCATTTCTTCTTCTTCTTGTCCTTTTGTGGTGTTTCACCTTTGTCCTTACTCCCATCGTCCTTCTGTGGCTCCATGCAGGCGGGGTCGCGACAGGTTCCTGTAGGGGGGATATGGCCGGGCTTGTGGAACGCCACAGCGGGAGGAATTTGAATCGCCAGCATGGCGAATAAACCGGCGGATAAGAATCTCGTCATACTTCTCATGTCTCACCTCAAGTCAGGTAAACCAGTTCTTCGAACAGCCGATTGCCAGATGTTTTCGATGAGATGTATCATTCCTGCCGGTTGGTCTTGTGTCGTCATGATTATGGTGGTCGAACCGGCCGGCGTAGTCCTTTCCGCCAATCACCATATCTAAGGTCCCGGGCGCGATGCCGCTGCCCGCGTCACTGTACTCGATCTCGACGGTGAGGTTGTCATCGCCGATCTCCGTGCCAACGGCGGGTTGCACGATGCGAAGGGCAGGCGGGATCCGATCCGCTTCATCCGCGTGCGTGGATGCGGTGAGACAAGGTAGAAGGAAGCCCGGCAGAACGAAAGACAATACGAGGCGGACGGCCGGAATCTTCATTGCTCGTTCCACAAATGAACGATCGTTCCTGAAACGAGGCCGCTATTATGCCCAAAGGCGCGGACCCTGTCATCAGCGCGAGCGGCGAAAAACGGAACCATGCTCTTGCTCCACCGATCGGCGGCGCCTAGAATTGCGGCCATCGCCGGTTCGCAGAGACTTGCATGAATCGCATGCATCAGGTCGGTTTGGTAGGGGCTCTGGCGCTGCTCAGCGTCGTGGGGTTCGGCGACGCTCAGCGTGCGCCCTGCGCCGCGGCATCGGGCGGGGGGCAAATTTATTGCTGTAACGGCCTGGTCACGACGAATGGGAATTGGATCGGCGCCAGCCGAACCATCACCTGCGACGATTACATGCGGGACCATGAAGCTGAGCGAGAATCCATTTGCTCCCAATTGAAGGGGAAGCTGAAGCCATCGAGCTACGCGACCTGTCCGCAGGTCGTGATGTACTGCAACAAGTGCAAGGAGGACGTCCCGGGCTTCTTCTATGTTGCCCCGAAACCCGGAGGCGGACGGATCAGAAGCCAGCCGGGGGGTGATCAGCCAGTGGTCGGGGCGCCGCTCGGAGGCGTTCGTCTTCGGTATACTGAAATGCGACAGGCGGATGGGCAGACTTGGTATTACGTGTCTGCTCCTGGGCGGGGGTCAGGATGGATCGCGAACAGCGACGTCGTGTGCGAGCCGCCACCGCCTCCGCCGCCCGCTCCACCGGACTATAGCTGCAAGAAAGATCTGAAGCTGCCCGCGAGCCTCTACATTCTTTCTCAAAAGAAAGTCATCGGCGTGATCCATGAGGAGCCTTCGAACAGTTCGCCGATCATCGGATCCCAGCCCAACGGCATGAGAATCGTGGCGAAGGAGGTGCGCGAGAGTGGTGGGGAGCCGTGGTACTACGTCTCGATACCAGGGAGCAAATCAGGTTGGGTTCGCGGCGATGACCTGGTCTGTCGTCGTCCGGGGGACCCGGTGTCTCCCCGGAAAACCATCGAGCGCTTCGACCCCGATTACCCTTACCCCACC
>CAYULI010000061.1:3213-11448 GCA_964445795.1 uncultured Nitrospira sp.
AGCGCCATTTCATCCGCAGGGCGAGGATGAAAACTTAGCGCGTTTTGCCCCCCGCCGCCCTATGCTTGCGCATGAGCCTGTCAAAGTCCGATGCCATTGCGGGATCCAGCTCGCGCAGAACATTGAGCTGTTGCCTCATGGCCTGGTCGTTGCCGACGGCGCGATAGGCCATCGCCAAGCCGTAATATGTTTCCGGCAGGCTGGAGTAGAGACGAACGGCTTGCTCAAACGCTGCGATGGCTTCGCGGTACCGGCCCATACCATGGAGTGCCACGCCGAGGTTGACGTAGGCGCCGTCGGCCTCGGGCATGAGGCGGAGGCACTCGCGTAAGCTCGCTTCCGCTTGCTCGTACCGCCGTACAGCCAAGAGTGCGTACGCTTTTCGGAAATGAGCAAGCGCATTGTCCGGCTCTTTCTCCACCCAGCCGTCCCATGCCTCCGCGGCTTCTTGCCACTGGCCGCGCTCGGCCAGTGCAGTGCCAAGGGCCGCATAGGTCTGGCCCTCCTTCTTCAGATCCAAGGCTCTTTTCAACGCTCCTGCAGCATCCTCGTGGCGGTTCAGTGCTAACAGTGCCAGTCCGAGCTGGACGGCTGCATCCGAATCGTTCTGATCAAATCGAAGGGCGTGCTCGAACTTCGCCGCCGCCTCACGCCATTGCTTGGCGGCCGCCAATTCGATCCCTTCGTTGTACGCAGGGGACGGCTCACGGTAGACGATGCGTGTATCGAAATGGGCGACGTTGCCGGCACGGTCGGCGATTTCTATCACAATGGTGTTGTCGCCCATGAGGAACGGGCCGGGCAACGTGAAGCGTCCGGTGGCTCCACGGCTATGTTGGTCAAACCGAGCGGTGTAGTCCTTGCCGTTCAGCAAGACTCGCAAGGTCTCCGATGCGATCCCGGTTTCTGAGTCCCCGTATTCGAATGCAACGACCAGATGATCGCCGGTGATTTCTGCGCCGGCTGCGGGAAATAGGACACGGAGAGCAGGAGGCGTCGTGTCTGCGCCGGCGATGAGGTGGGCCGGCAGCGACGTCAACCATAAAGCAAACGCGACGACTAAGGGCCGAATGTATCGGATTCGCGAAGGCACGGCGCAGGGCTACAATCGCTTCAATTCGTCGAGGTAGTGTTTGATCGCCGGGGCGTCTTTTGCGCTGCCGTTGAGCTTCAGGTACCGCTCGAACGCCTCCGTCGCCTTGGCCTGGTCGCGCTTCTTATAGTAGGCGAGGCCCAGGTCCCGATACGCGTCGGCGTGTTTCTCGTCGATCTTGATTGCCGTGGAGAAATGCGTGATGGCTTGATCGGCCCCGGAGGCGCCGCCCGTTTCCAGCGCGATCTTCCCCAGGTAATAATGGGCCGTCACATCGTCTGGATTCGCGGCAAGCGCTTTTGTGAACATCGCGGCCGCGGTGTTGTAACGTTTCCGCTCGTAATCCGATTTACCCACGGCCGACACCAAGACGTTGGTGCGCTGCTTGAATTCGGCGGTGTTCACGATCAGCATGCGGGTCTCCAGGTCCTGACTGTATTTCGATTTGGTCAGCTCGGTCAGCTTCTCGATCCGAGATTTATTGGTCGGGTGGTCCCCATAGAAAAAGTTCTGCAGAGTGGATTGGTCGCCGTACTCCTTCAGTAGCTGCTCGAAGGTCTTCGGAGCTTCGCGCGGATCGTAGCCGGCCTTGACCATGTACTCCAGACCCACCACGTCGGCCTCGCTCTCGCTGGCGCGCCCATGCCCGGTCGTCGCGGCCTTCATCGAATACTCGTACGTCTTCTGGAGCAGCGAGGGCGGGATCGGCACTTGATTCGTCGCGCCGGTGGAGGCGGCCGTGAGCCGGGCGATCTCTCCCAGCAGTTGAATGCCGTACGTGCCTTCGATGCCTTTTGTGACGTGGCTTTCCGTGACGTGGGCGATCTCGTGCGCCAGCACCATGGCGAGCTGGGCTTCATTCTCCATGCGGGCAATCAAACCGGCGTTGACATAGAGCAGGCCTCCGCCAAACGTAAAGGCATTGACGCTACCCTCATTGACGACGCGAACGGTGTAGGAAAAGGGACGGGGATGCGCCTGCGCGACGAGCCGTTGGACGATGTCGCTGAGGTACGCGTCCAGCAACGGATCTTCCCACATCTTATGGCTGCTTTCGAATTTCTTGGCATTCTCCTGGGCCATCCGTTCTTCGTCGGCCTCCGTGAACTTGGGCCGGTTCAGGATGGCGCCGCCGACGGACATACCGGTATTAAGATAGCGATCCGTTCCGGCCGGCATCTGCTTCATGACGTCTTCGCAGCCGGAGAGCAGGATCAGCAAAAGCCCACAACGCAATGGAGACACAAAGGAGACACGATCAAAAACTCGCATGGCAAAGCCTCCGTTTGAGATGCGGGGAACCTTTCGTGTCAATGATCTTTTTCTCCCTTCAAGCCTTCACCTACCGTCTGACCGAAGCCATCCCATCTTTCTCACAACCGAGGCCCACCCATGTTGTTCCATCGCAACCCATGCCGACGCATTCTTTCTTCTCGCACCCAAGCCCGACGCAGCCTGGTCCGTTTGTGCCGGAGGAGAAGGAATACTTAAGGACGGGACGGTCGCGGCCTTGGGGATAGGTGGTGTGGGGTCTGTGGGTTTGCATTGGGAAAGGAACAGAAGCAGGGGAATCAATAGGAGCAGAGAGGCATGAAGCATTCGAGACATCATGCGAAGCCTCCAGCGAAGTGAGCAGCGCCTAGAGGAGTGGGCGGTATTATGCGCTAACGCTGAGCCGGTTGTCATCATTGAGCTGCGGGGTCGCGGAGAGGGGCCAGAGGCTGCTTGGCGGCGGCCTCCGGCGATCAACAGACTTTAATTATTCCACAGCCGCTGATACCACTTCTTCCCATCCCCTGCAGGGAGGGCGGACAGGTTCATTGCCTTACGAATGTCCGCGATGTTCCAGCCGGTCAAATGCGCCAGCGTTTGCGCTTCCCGCTCGTAGCGGTCGCGCAGCTGCTGCCGATAGGCGGTGGCGGCAGGGCAGTCGTCCTGCCCCGTCCACGGATGGCGGAGGATATAGCGGGCCTGGAAGTTCGACCGATCGGACGTCTCCTGGAACATCAGGTCCTCGGGAAAGTGCGCCTGGTCATAGCGCACATGGAGGCGTGTGAGAAACACGTTCTGTGCCATCGGCATGCCCTTGCCGATCCGTCCCATTGACTCCTGCCAGAACACGCCCAGGCTGCGCAGTTCCTCGGCGGACAGCGGATTCGCCGCGCAGGGGTCGCACCAATTCATGTCCCAGGCGTATTCCAAGAAGACGCCGCGCTCATTCTCCTGCTTCACTTGTTGAGTGAACAGATCTCGGTAAAAGTCGCCAAACTTCTCCTTGATGTACAGGGGGATTTCTTGCGCCTCCGGCAGCCGGACCGTCCGATAGTTCGTCGTTTCCACGCGGCCTTGTTTCGTCAGGAAGTAAATGAAGAGTTCCTGCGCGCCGTCGGCATTCACCGTGCCGAGCCGAATGGGCAGCATGAACTTCGGCGATTCAAAGGCGATCTGCAGCGGGCGCAGATGCGTGAGGCCCAGCTTGGTTTGCTCGCCCAAGTTCACTTTGGCCACAAAGAACTTCATGCCCTGTTTCAGGTAACTCTTTAGCACAGAGGAGGCGCCGGCCGGGATGCGATAGCCATTCTCCGTCAGCCATGTTTCAAGCCCGGCGCTCTCCTTTGCCGACAGGATGAGGATGTCGTACTCGCCCACGGTGTACTGTGCCTCGACCGTCACGCCAAGGGCGCGGTCGCGCTCACGGGCCGCTGCGGACGCCGGCAGCCGGTCTTGGAGCGCCCCCAGCTTCTGCTCCTCGAACTGGTATCGCACGCATGGATTCTGATCGAAGTACTCCACCAGGCGAGGTGCACTGTAATCGGCCAGATGGCGGAGCACCGCCATATCCCCGATGTGAATCTGCTCTTTCTCCAACACCGTCGGCACCGGCACGACCATCGCGAATTCCTTCACGTCGCCCTTGAAGTCATTGGCCATCGTGATGATGGTCTTGTCCTCGTGCCGGACGATGGCGACCTCCGAGGCTTTGTTGAAAAGCCTGGCATCCGCTTTCGCGACATAGAAGCCGCAGAAGGCCGAGGCCGAACCGCTCCATATGAAGGAACCAGTCAAGAATGTCAGGGCAAGCACAAGTGGGCGTGTCATCAAGACCTCCTTTGGTGACAGAACAACCGCAGGAACGGGAATCGAACCATGAATGGGCGTGCCGGCTCGACCGACCGAAGGACGCGCCCAGTCGTAACGCGAACCGGGAAACAGACAGTCTAACAACGGGACGAGCGGCGCGCAGGCAATCAAGCCCCAGAGCGGGCCATTGGGACGGAACAAGCCGAATTGGATATAGAGAGCAGCCAGTGTGACGAGCAGCGCGAAGATCATCCGCCCTGTTCGCGAATCCGGGGTTGTCTTGGGATCGGAAATCATGAAGAAGGCGAAGATGAGGAGCGTGCCGCTTTCGATTTGATGAAGCGGGATCGTTAGCGGATCGCCGAGCCACAGGGCCCGCGCGACCAGCAGACCGACGTAGAAGGCGAGAAAGGCGAGCGTCACATCCGCTCGCGCGGCACGCGTGACGACCAGGCCGCCGGGACAAGCGATCAAAAAGGCGAACCAGGCGGCCTGTCCCCATTGCCCCGGCGAGATCCAGCCAAGGCCGTTGGCGACCATGACTACGAGCGCCAGATTGGTCGGGTTGAAGACATGCTTGCCGTTCCACCGGATGACGAACTTGCTGCCAATCGCAACGAACGCCGCGAGCGCGGCAATGGCGAGATGATTGGTGCGAAGCAAGAGGCAGAGCGACAGGGCCGAGATCAGAGGACTGCGAGGATCAAAGGACGGCAGGTTGTAAAACCGCGTGCCGGCATATTGCGTCAGCAACGCGGTCGCCAGCGTCACGGCGATTTGTCGCGCGGAGACATCGAAGTGCAGCCAGAAAAGGCCATACAGGAGCAGGACGCTCAGGCTGGCGATCTGATAGAGACGGGGATCAAGTGTGGAAAGCTGGCTCTTGAGTGGATTGAGTTTCATCCGGCACCTCGTGGGTAGAGTGGCATCGTCTACCTACGTTATGGCGCCAGGGAGGGAATCCTTTCAGGGCATCCTGAAGTGGGTTTCGGGTGGGAGACCCGACCAGCGAGTCTCCGCGCCCAGGTGGAAACGGGATAGAACCCATGGCCTTTGGGCGGAGGAAGCGCAGCCGCGTCTGGAACTTTATCGCGGGGACGTGCCGAAACGGTTCAAGCAGCGCGGTTCATGCAAAAGTGGATAAGCTGCTTCAATGACGCCACGCGCTTGATAGCCATGCGCGAAGCCGAGAATCTTCTTTTGCTTTGCCATTCTGCACCGAGCGCGCTATCCTCAGTCGTCGACCGGGCCGTCCCATTTCTCGAACAGACATGAGCGATCATCGTCCCGATTACGTGCCGGTTGTGGCATCCGCTCTGGGCGGATTCTTGGTATGCCTCGCCATTTCCATCGTTACGGGGCGCAAGGAAGCGTGGGATGCCGGCGTGTACTTTTCCATCGGCATCCCCATCATGTGCCTGCTCATCGTCGTCGTCGCCTTCCGCTATCCGCATCGGGCGTGGCGGTGGACGCTCTGGATGGCTGTCGGCCAGGCGGGCGCTATTGCGACGTCAGGCAACTCGTTATCGCTATGGCCCCTCGCCATCGTGGCGATGACGTTCCTGTCGATGCCCCAGTTTGTGGCCGGGATGATTGCCAGTAAGCTGGCCCGAAAGCGCGCGGCGCTGGCGGTGAAGTAAGTCGGCGGGTCGATCTCGTGGAAGCCGCGCATGGATTTTGTGTTCGCCCTTCTGTTCTCTCCGCTGACACCCCTGATCGCGGGTTGGATCGTGTGCCGTCACGGTCCCATCCGGAATCGCTGGTGGCGCGGCGAGAATCCCATTGGGTTCGCGTTTTTCGTCGGCGCGATCACGTTTCTCCTCGGCTTCCTCGGTCCCATGATTGTGGTCCCCCAAGCCAATCAAGGTCCGTTGCTGGGCATCTTATATACGGGTCCGATTGGGCTCGTTTTGGGGTTGCTGTGGGGACTTGCTCGCGCTCTGCGCCGGGGACAATGGCGTTCTACTTCGGCGGCTCGGTGACCACCCGATGTGCCACCGCAGGCTGTCTCACGCGGTGGCCTTGACCGAACCGGGAGCCACGCTTATGACGGCTGATGAGCAGTATTATCGAAAGGCCCATCAAGCCGAGGGGATTCATGCGGTGGGAAGAGCGCGATCTGACGGTTGCCCGGTTGAGAAATGCCGATAGATAGATGAATAAGCCTGGAACGGGTCGTTCTCGGCGCGCTCAGCTCACTTCCTGCACCTTGATCAGGTTCGTGCCGCCCGGGTGGCCTGCTCGTGTGCCGGACAGGATCACAATCCGCTCACCGGTCTTGACGAGCCCTTCCTCCTGTAACCGCCGCTCCGCCTCGTTCATGCGCGCATCGGTCTGCTCGATCTGCCGCATCGTATAGGGACGCACGCCCCAGTAGAGGGCCATCTGGCGCCTGACCGGCTCGAACGGGGTGAACGCGATGATCGGTACGGCCGGACGTTGCTTGGAAATCAGACGGGCCGTCGTCCCCAACTCACTGAACGCCACGATCGCGCTCGCGTTGATCGAGGCGGCAACCGATGAGGCCGCGGTGCAGAGGGCTTCCGTGAACGACGGAGTGCCTGCCACGTCCTGAACGGTCCGGGTCAAGCCGAGACCCGGTTCCGCTTCGGCTGCGCGAATGATGCGATCCATGACCTGAAGGCTTTCGAGCGGGTGTGCTCCGATGGCCGTTTCCGCCGAGAGCATCACCGCATCGGTTCCATCGAAGACGGCGTTGGCGACATCCGAGGCTTCGGCCCTGGTCGGGCGGAGTTGCTGGGTCATCGATTCCAACATCTGGGTGGCGGTGATCACGAGACGCCTTCGACGGTTGGCCTCCAGAATGATGCGCTTCTGCAGCAGGGGCACGGTCTCGGGCCCCATTTCGACGCCCAGATCGCCGCGGGCGATCATCACGCCGTCCGCTTGTTCCAATATGCCGTCGAGCGCGGCCACCGCTTCGGCTCGCTCGATCTTGGCGATGACCGGCAGGTTCCCGCCGCAGGCTCCCATCCAGGTCCGTGCCGCCTGGATGTCTTCGGGACCTCTGACAAAGGAGAGGGCCACATAGTCCAGGCCCTGTGCGATGCCGAATTGCAGGTCGTCCCGGTCTTTGTCGGTGAGGGGAGGGGCGCCGACCCGCGTGCCTGGCAGATTGACGCCTTTGTGCGATGTGATGAGGCCACCGGTCGTGACGGTGCACTCGACGGAGCCGCCGGCGATGCGATCGGCGGTCAGCTCGACGAGCCCGTCGTTGATCAGAATCCGCGCGCCTGGCTTGATGTCTCGTGCGAGAAACTGGTAGCTGACCGGGATTTCGGGAACCGTGGAGCGTGTGATGGATTGGGCACCGAGTTGCCCGCCGGAGCGGGCGAGCGTCGTGGTGAGACGCACTGATTGGCCGCTCTCCACCTTGATCCCCTCGTCACCCACCTCCCCCACGCGAATTCTGGGTCCCTGCAGGTCCTGGATGATCGCCACCGCCACCCGCCGACGTTCCGCGGCTTGACGAATCGCCTTGATGGCGGCTGCGTGAGAGTCGTGGGTGCCGTGTGAGAAATTCAACCGGGCGGCATCCATGCCGTTCTCGATCAGTCGCTCCAACGTGGCCAGTGAACCGGTGGCAGGACCGATTGTGCAGACGATTTTGGCTTTGCGCATGGCTGGTGCTCGCGATTGAAAAGCCGCACTCGATGGATCCATCCCCAATATCGCAGATCGCTCTTCGCTTTGCGAGATCCGGACGCCCGCCGAGAGGATAAGTCTCGCCCGCGGTCCGTGTGCGAGGAAAATGGATGCAGGAATCTGCTCGGCGCCAGACGAGCCTTGGGCCACCGGGCGGACGGCCGTTCGTCGAAGCCGGCTTGGCGCGGGCATTCAAGCCGACGGCGGCGTGTTCCGCAAAGTTGCCAGGGCTTCCAGAATCTCGGATGGTCTCGGGGGGCAGCCGGGGATGCGGACGTCCACGGGAACATGGCGATCGACGGGTCCCGTCACCGCATAGCTGCCCTTGAACATCCCGCAATTGATCGCGCAGTCGCCGAGCGCGATCACGAGTTTCGGATCGGGGGTCTGTTTGT
>CAYULI010000062.1:0-10846 GCA_964445795.1 uncultured Nitrospira sp.
CGAGCATAGCGCAAGAGGGATCAGTTACCCACACAAATTCCTGAAGAGCCATAAAATGGTTCAAGCGCCGGGCCGCCGCCGTGCGTGGATCTGTACCGCCGGCGTTCTCCTCGCGTTGCTCTGTCCCGTCCAGGGACGATCGGAACCAGGAGGGGAGCCGAGATCCGCCGCCGGCATCGCCCTGATGCCCGTCGTCACCAGCGGACTCCAAACCCCGCTGTTTCTCACGCATGCGGGGGATGGGTCGGGGCGGCTTTTTCTCGTCGAACAGCCGGGACGGGTGCGTCTGCTGAACGGAGGGGCGCTGGCGCCGGTTCCGTTCTTGGACATCGCGGATCGCGTGTTGTCCGGCGGCGAGCGCGGCCTGCTGGGGTTGGCCTTTCATCCGGATTACCGAACGAACGGGCGCTTCTTCGTGAACTATACGAGGTCTCCCGACGGAGCGACAGTCCTGGCGGAATACCGGCGTGAGTCGCCGACCGTCGCCTCGCGCAAGGAACGAGTGCTGATGATCGTGCCCCAGCCCTATGCCAACCACAACGGCGGGATGATCGCCTTCGGGCCGGACCGGCTGCTGTACGTCGGTTTGGGCGACGGCGGGTCGGCCGGCGATCCGGGCAATCGCGCACAAAATCGGCAGGAGCTGCTCGGCAAGATCCTCCGGATCGATGTGGATCGCGGCGAGCCCTATGCGATTCCTTCGGACAATCCCTTTGCGAAAGAAGGCGGTCGTCCGGAGATTTATGCGCTCGGCCTGCGGAATCCCTGGCGCTTTTCGTTCGATTCACTCACGGGCGACTTGTGGGTGGCCGATGTCGGGCAGAACAAGTGGGAAGAGATCGATCTGGTCGTCCGTGGCGGTAACTACGGCTGGCGCATCATGGAGGGGTTCCATTGCTTCGAGCCCTCCACCGGCTGCCGGACGGAGGGGCTGGCTCTGCCGGTCATGGAATACGCCCATGAGCGGGGACGCTGCTCGATTATCGGCGGCTACGTCTATCGAGGCCGGCTGATCCCGACGCTCGATGGGCAGTATCTGTTCGGAGATTATTGCAGCGGCGAGATCTTCCGGTTGTGCCGGGGCGAGGCCGCCCGCGCGCAGGGTGCACCGATGGTCCTGCTCAAGACGTCGTTGCGAATTGCCTCGTTCGGAGAGGACGAATCCGGCGAGCTCTATGTAATCGATCACGGTGGCGGGGTCTATCGCATCGGTCAGCCGGCTCCGCGCTGATCGCCGCTACGCTTTGCCCGCCAATGTATAGACCAGCAGTCCGGCCGTTTCCTGGATGACGTTGTGCATCCGCTCCAACGCCCACAGGCTCGGGAGGACATCGAACGGGGTGATCCGGTCCCATCCCTCCCACGGCCGGTTGCGCGCGTGGAACCCGCACGGATAGGGAACGACCTGGAATCCTTGCTTGCGGAACAGCGCGACTGCGCGCGGCTCCGGAACAGACGGCCAGCCATGTGACCGGCCAGCCATGTGACCGGATAGACGCCGTACTTGACGAATTTGTAGAGCCCGAAGAAGAATGGGGTCAGTTCCATAGGGCGCCTCGCGGCGAAAGATTTCCGCAGAGCATACACGTTGTCGGACAAGCGGCCAAGGCAGAAAAGGGGAAAGGAAGGGGTATGGCGCAGGGGCGTCGGTATTGGTTGGTGAAATCCGAGCCGTCGGTCTTTTCCATCGACGATCTGGCGGCGTCGCCTAAGCAAACGACCTGCTGGGACGGCGTGCGCAACTATCAGGCGCGGAATTACATGCGCCGCATGGCCGTGGGCGACCTGGTGTTTTTCTATCACAGTAACGCGGACCCGCCCGCCATCGCGGGGATCGCGAAGGTGGTCAGGACGGCCTATCCGGATCCCACCCAATTCGAGAAACGGCACGCCCACTACGATCCGGAAAGCGATCCCGCCGATCCCAGGTGGGAGATGGTCGATATCAAGCTCGTCAAGAAGTTCGCGCGACCGGTCACGCTCGACCGATTGCGCGGCGAGCCGACGCTCAAGGGCATGGAACTGCTGCGGAAAGGGTCGCGCCTCTCGGTGCAGCCGGTCGGCGAGCCCGAGTGGAATCACATCCTCAAACTGGCGGGTTGATCCTGACATTGTCCTCTCCCCCGCCGGGCGAGAGGAGACGGTGAGGGGCGATCCGCATGCTGCTAGGTGCTGGCTTTGCCGTCGTCCAGATACCGGTGTTGCCAGTCCAGCCAGGCGTGTCCGAGCTCGTGGGCCAGGATGTAGCGGCGGCGGGTCACGGGCAGGCGTTTGCGGATGTAGATGGTTTTCGTCTCGTTATCCCAGATGCCGTCGGCGTTGGCGTCGAGCTTGTCCATCTCGCTGTCGGACAGTTGCCTGACGGCGATCCGGTAGCCGAACGGAAGCACGACGCTGTTCGGGATGCGCAACGTTCTTTTCCGTTCTCTCAGCATGAGTCCCATAAACCAGCCCACCTTTCTGTACGCCGGGTTAGCCTACCACAAACGGCACCCTTCTTGCCTCAGTTTTATTCTTGGTAAATCAACAAGTTGCGAGATTATCGCGAGATGGGCGGGATGGAAGATTGGACCGGAAAACCGTACGCCGACGCCACGCGGCGATTGTTTCCACCGGCGGACGATTCGTGTAGTATTGCAAAAATGGAATCTGCTATCGCCGAAGAACTCTCGAAGCCCTACCCCGCCTCGGTTCAACTGGTCGGCGTCAAGATTAGGGACTGTGGGGAGGTCAAGAAACTGGACGCGGGCGGCACGTTGCTCAAGCGCGGCGATCGGGTCCTGCTCGAAGCGGACGGCGAGGTGACCTACGGTGTGGTGTACACCGAGCCTTACCCGGCCCCGTTCGTTCCGCCCATGCGCATAATGAAATCGGTTCTCCGAAAGGCCACACCCGAGGATGCGGCGTTGATCGGCCGGATCGAGCGGATTTCACGAGAGGCTGCGGCCTACTGCCGCGCGAAGGCGGCCGAGCTGAACCTCAAGATGAAGCTGGTCGAGGTGTACGGTGCCATGCAACGGCGCCAGCTCACGTTCGTCTATACGGCGGACGAGCGGATCGATTTCCGCGAGCTGGTCCGCGACCTCGCCCGGCGATTCGGCGGGCGGATCGAGATGCGGCAAGTCGGCGTGCGGGAAGAGGCGCGGCGCCTGGGCGGTATCGACACGTGCGGTCTGGTGCTGTGCTGCGCGAGCTTTCTGACCGACATGAAACCGGTCACCGTGAAGCAGGCGCGCAGCCTCGGATTGCAGGTCGAAGACCCCCGACTCTTAGGCGTCTGCGGACGCCTCAAGTGCTGCCTGATGTTCGAGATGATGGACGCATCGGGCATGGCGCCGGCGGCCCCGGGCCTCATCAATCCGGTCAAGCCCGCTTCTTCGGGCCCGTCGACGGTGTCGTCGTAAGTTCTGTTCCCCGAATCCGCTGCTCGACCGGGTCAAGCCCATCCGATTGCCCAGTGTGCTTCGTGCCGGAAACGGTATAATGAAGCCGATCCGAAGAGGTCTTCCATGCATCGCGTGCTTGTGCTCGGCGCGGGGAAGATCGGGTCGCTGATCGCCTGTCTTCTCGCCGAGAAGGGAACGTACGAGGTTCATCTGGGCGACGTGAGCCTGGAGGGGCCGAAGCGCCTGGTCGACGGATTGGGCCTCGCACGTGTCGCGCCCTGCCTCTTGGATGTCCGTCGTCCGGAGTCGGTCGACGCCTATCTCTCCGCTCACCCCGTCGATGCGATCGTCTCCAGCCTCCCGTATTTCTTCAACCCCACGGTCGCGGGGCTGGCGCTCGCCCATCGGGTCCATTACTTCGACTTGACCGAAGACGTGGAGGTGACCAACCAGGTGAGGGTGTTGAGCGCGGGGGCGTCCCGCGCGTTCGTGCCGCAGTGCGGGCTCGCGCCGGGGTTCATCAGCATCGTGACCCACGACCTCATGACCCATTTCAAGACGCTCGACACGGTCAAGATGCGGGTGGGCGCCCTGCCGGTCCATCCGAGCAACGCGCTCAAGTACTCCTTGACCTGGTCGACGGACGGATTGATCAACGAGTACGGCAACACCTGTTACGGCATCGAAGAGGGGGAGAAGGTGCCGCTCCAGCCGCTGGAAGGGTATGAGACGATCGAAGTGGACGGGTTGTTGTACGAGGCGTTCAACACGTCGGGCGGGCTCGGGACCCTGGCGGATTCCGCCGTCGGCCAGGTCCGGACGATGAACTACAAGACGCTGCGTTATCCCGGCCATTGCGAGAAGATCCACCTGCTGATGAAGGACCTGAAGCTCAACGAGGACCGGGACACGCTCAAGCGCATTCTGGAGCGGGCCATTCCGCAAACCTTGCAGGACGTGGTGCTGATCTACGCCTCGGTCACCGGCACCACGGACGAAGGCCTCTTCGAGGAGAACTACGTCAAGAAGATCTACCCCCAGTGCATCAAAGGCCGCTTGTGGTCGGCGATTCAGGTGACCACCGCATCGAGTCTCTGTTGCGTCGTGGACCTGGTGCTCGAGGCTCCGGACCGGTACCGGGGATTCGTGACGCAGGAGTCGATCCCGTTGAAAGACTTTCTGGACAACGACTTCGGAGCCTGTTTCCGATGAGCGACCACACGGCGACGCTGCGGGCGCTGGGAATCGAAGAGGTGAACCCCGGCGGGAGCACCGGACGCTGGTGGTCGTCCGGAGAAGGGGGCGGTCTGTTGCCGTCGGTGAACCCCGCCACCGGGCTGGTACTGGCCTCGGTCCGGACCTGCTCGCCGGATGACTACCGGCGCATCGTGCGGGACGCGTCGGACACGTTTGCGCAGTGGCGCATGGTTCCCGCTCCCAAGCGGGGCGAGGTGGTGCGTCTGATCGGGCAGGCCTTGCGCGAGCAGAAAGATCGGCTCGGCACGCTCGTGTCGCTCGAAGTCGGCAAGATCAAAGCCGAGGGCGACGGGGAAGTGCAGGAGATGATCGACATGGCCGATTTCGCCGTCGGGCAATCGCGCATGCTGTACGGGGTCACCATGCACTCGGAGCGCGCCCGTCACCGGATGTACGAACAGTGGCATCCCCTGGGGCCGGTCGGCGTGATTACCGCGTTCAACTTCCCCGTCGCCGTCTGGTCCTGGAACGCGTTCCTGGCGGCGATCGCCGGCGATCCCGTCATCTGGAAACCCTCCCCGAAAGCGCCGCTTTGCGCGCTGGCCGTCCAGCGCATCTGCAATCGCGTCATGGAGGACCAGGGCTACAGCGGCATCTTCTCCCTCTTCATCACGGACCGGACGGATCTGGCCGAGACGATGGTGCAGGACGCCCGATTGCCGCTGATTTCGTTCACGGGCTCGGTACCCGTCGGACGACGGGTGGCCGCGACCGTCGGGAAACGGCTGGGGAGAACGTTGCTCGAGTTGAGCGGGAACAACGCGATCATCGTGGACGAGACCGCCGACCTCGATCTGGCGGTCCGGGCGATCGTGTTCGGCGCGGTGGGCACGGCCGGCCAACGGTGCACGACGACGCGCCGGTTGTTCGTGCAGGAGTCCGTCTCGGAGGAGTTGACGAAACGGCTGGTCGCGGCCTACGGGCAGGTCCGGATCGGCGATCCGCTCGACGCCGGCGTGCTGATGGGACCGCTCATCGATCAGGCGGCCGTCGCTGCCTACCGCGCCGCCGTCGAGGAAGCCCGACAGGAGGGCGGGGAAGTCCTCTGCGGAGGGTGTGTGGTGAACCGGCCCGGCTTTTTCGTGGAACCGACGATCATTCGAGCTCAGCCTCATTGGCCCGTCGTGCAACGGGAGACGTTCGGGCCGATCCTCTATCTCATGACCTATCGCTCGCTCGACGAGGCGATTCGGATGCAAAACGACGTGCCTCAAGGGTTGTCCTCCGCGCTGTTCACCAATCATGTGCGCCACAGCGAGCTGTTTCTCTCGGCGGCCGGCAGCGACTGCGGGATCGCGAACATCAACATCGGGACATCCGGTGCGGAAATCGGCGGCGCGTTCGGTGGAGAGAAGGAAACGGGCGGAGGCCGGGAAGCGGGGTCCGACGCGTGGAAAGCCTACATGCGCCGGCAGACGAATACGATCAACTGGGGAACGGATCTGCCTCTGGCGCAGGGAATTCGATTCGGAGAATAGGAAGGAGCGGCCATCATGGACCAAGCCGTGGAGCTGGACAGTCTCATCGAGAGGATGGTGAGGGACTACGTCGCGCATAACCGGGCCGCAACGGTGCTCAAAGAGCTGCTCGATGCCGCGGGTGTCGGGTTCTTTCCGGTCGTGGACCATCTGACCCTCCGCACGCTGGACATCGATCGACGGGCCCGCCAGTTTACCGACCTCGGCTATGTCGAAAGCGAGACGCTGCAATACGACGACTGGTACGCCAAGGTATACCGCAAGGCGGGCTATCCCGCGCTCTTTGTCGATCAAGCCTACCCGGACGACCGAGGACGGACGAGTATCATTCCCGGATGGGTGCGGCAGTTCGGGGATCGCGTCTTTCACCACGTCGCCGTGCGTGTCGAGGACATCGAGTTCGCGATCGAGCGCTTGAAGGCCCGGGGTGTCGTGTTCGCCGGCGCGATCGTCGGGGAGCGAGGCGGGCCGCTCCGGCAAATCTTTACGGCTCCGGAAATGGTCGACGGCCATCCGTTTTCGGTGTTGGAATTGGCCGAGCGGCACCGCGGGTATCAAGGGTTCTCCCCGCCCCAGGCCGACAGTTTGATGAAATCCACGGTCGAGCGGGTGTGAAACTCTTGGCTATCCGCCGGCGCGTCAGTCCCTTCGCGCGAATACCCGTTGAATCGGGTAACCAGTTCCCGCACAATGGTGCGGAACGGATTCTTCAGCAGGAGGACAATCTATGAAGTGGACAAGCTTGATTCGTCTTACGCGCAGCGTGATCGCCTTCGTCGCGGGGTCGGCTGGTCTGGCCGCGCTTTCGCTGCTGGCCGGAGGTTTGGCGGCGCAGGCCTCTCCCAGCGGCTATGCACCGCACGGAACGGTAACGATCGACGGGATGACGGTCCCGGATATCGGGCCCTTGCCGACCTCGGTCCCGACGCCGTCGACCAACTTGAACTACAAGGCGAAGGTCGAACTGGGGAAGCAACTGTATTTCGACGGGCGTCTGTCGAAGAACGGGGCGATCTCCTGTGCCTTCTGTCATAACCCGGGAACGGGCTGGGCGGACCCTCGACAAACGTCGATCGGCATCGGCGGGGGCGTCGGCGGTCGCCAGGCGCCCACGGTCCTGAACACGGCGTTCAACCATCTGCAATTCTGGGACGGCCGGGCCCGGTCGCTGGAAGAGCAGGCGATCGGACCGATTCAGAATCCGATCGAGATGGGCGAGACTCACGAGAACGTCGTGAGCAAGCTGAGCAAGATCAAGGGCTATCAGCAACAGTTCCGTACGGTGTTCGGCACCGACGTGAATCTGCAGGGCATCGCCGAGGCGATCGCCGCGTACGAACGCACCGTGATCTCCACGAACTCTGCCTTCGACAAATACGTGGCCGGCGACGCCAAGGCCATGGACGACGCGGCCGTGCGGGGCATGGGGTTATTCAAGGGGAAGGCCCGCTGCATTCTCTGCCACAACGGGCCCAACTTCACCGACAATCAGTTCCACAATCTTGGTGTGCCGCAGGTGGGGCCGATGAAGGAGGATCTGGGCCGCTATTACGTGACCAAGGCGGAGAAGGACAAGGGCGCCTTCAAGACACCGACGCTGCGCAGCATCGCGGACACTGCGCCCTACATGCACGACGGGGCGTTCAAGACGCTTGAAGAAGTGGTGGACTTTCTGAACAACGGCGGCGGCTCCAATCCCAACCTGAGTCCGCTCGTGAAACCGTTGAATCTGACCGCCGAAGAAAAGGCGGATCTGATCGCATTTCTGAAAGCGCTGACGGGAGAGCCGATCAAAGTGGACTTGCCGAAGTTCCCGAAGTAGTGGGCATTCCTCGCAGGTGTCCGGCCTATAGGGCGAAGGCGAAAAAAATTGAATCTTTTTCGCGGGCCCGGGCTCTCACGGGCGAGGAGGCCTCCGGCCCTCGCGCCGGATCGCCGTGGACAACCAAACCCAACCAGGAGGTCGATGGTGATGCGAAACGGATTGTTAGCGGCAGTTGCAGTGGCGGCCATCGGATGTGCCGGCATCGGGCCACAACAGGCGGTGAGCGGCGAGCCGAAGTCTCCCGTCGAAGGTTTCGATATTCATGTCCAAGCCCCCCATATGATGCAGAACGGCGAGCCCGGCGGCCCGTACCACCACTACTGTAAAGGCGTGTCGGACAAGATCCTCCAGTGCCTACTCTTCGAATCCACCGATCCCAAGGCGAAGCTCGTGGGCATCGAATATTTCGTGGCCAAGGATCTCAGCCGGAAGCTGCCGGCCATCCAGTGGCACCGCCATTTCCACGACCATAAGGTCGAAATCGCGACGGGCCGCGTGCAAGTCCTCGACATGCCGCCCGATCAGGCCGCGAAAGTGGCTGAGGCGGCGGCCGGAACCGACGGCGTGATTTACCATCTCTGGCAGCACGGTCAGGAATTCCCGGACGGGACCGTTACGTTCCCGCAGTCCCTCGGCCATAAATTCCCAGGCCATTCCGAGAAGTAGTCCGAAAGCGGAGACCGGCGGCGTCCGTGCGGGCGGAGCCGGTCTCCGTCGATGGGCGAACGACCATGCAGGACGATGATATGCCAGGCGGCCTGACAGGAAGACGGCTCGCGTCCGCCTTGTTCCTGGCCGCCTTGTCCGGCTGGTGCCCCACGGCGCTCTTCGGTGCCGACGAAGCGGTCTTGAGGCCTCGAGTGCCGCCGGAGCAGATCGAAGAGGCCCGGTCCTGGACCAATCCGTTGCCTCATACGGCGGAGACGGTCGAAAAGGGCCGGGCGCTCTTTCACGGCAAGGCCTTCTGCGCGACCTGTCACGGGCGGGACGGCAAGGGCCTGAGTGGCGTGGAGGGCCTTCGCGGGAAGTTGCCGCGGGACTTCACCGATCAGGCGTGGCAACGGGCGCGCACCGATGGCGAGCTGTTCTGGATTCTCAAGAATGGCAGCCCCGGTACCGATATGGCACCGTTCATTCCTCTCATCCTGACGGAGGAAGAGGCCTGGCAGGTGCTGTTGTACGTGCGATCCTTCGGTGCCGCTCGCCCATGACCGGCGCGTTCGGACGGCGTGCCCTCGCCGTTCTGCCCCTCATCGGATCGTGGATGGCCGTGGTGGTCCCCGTTCAGGCCGACTGGTCCGTGATCACGCAAAGCCGCATGACTTATACCGACGACGTCTTTCAGTTTTCGGCGGCGCGCCGGCAACGGTTCAGCGAAGATCCCAGTCAGCCGACCGTCGTGCCGGTCAAGAAAACGTCGGACGTCGTCTGGGATCCGTCCGTCGAACTCATCCGCGCGTCGCGCAACGCTCTGGGGTCGAACGAACTCTCCGTCAAAGCTCACGGGTTTCTCTATACGACGAATCCTGTGTTCAACCACGGCGACTACCGACTGCAGATGAAACAGCGGTTCGATAACGACACGGCGATTCTGGTCCGGTATCGGTATGTGCCGAACCTCTTTCTGGGTCCGAATTTCGAACGTCGAACCGGCAGCCTGCTCGTGGAGGACGAGCGGGTCACGTCTCACATCGCGCGGGTAGAAGTCGAGCGTCAAGTCGGCGATCGTTGGCTGCTGACGCTCATCACGCGCGGCGGTCTGCGGCTCTATAACGAGGCGTTTGCCGAGCGGGATACCCGATTCTGGACGGCCGGTCCGCATGCCTCGTACCGGATCAGCGAACGGACCACGGTTGGGCTCGGCTATCTTTTCGAGCGCGGCTATGCAGACGGAGCCGGCGATACCCGTTTCAACGACGATATCTCCTACCGGCAACATGTCGTGTCGGCTGGAGTGGACACAGACGTGACAGACGCCCTCTCGCTCCATCTGCTGTATCTCTACCGGCGCAAGGATTTCACCAGCGAGTTGATCGGCGACACACATCTGAACCGCCATGACGACGCTCATCAAGGATCGGCGGAGATTCGCTATCTGTGGACGGCTGCCACAACGCTGACGGCTGGTCTGCAGCGCACGCAACGGACCTCGACCAACGAAGCACGGAGCTTTCAGGACACGCAGGTGTGGATCGGCGGTCAGTACCGGTTTTGAGGCGGCGTACGCTCTCACGCCGCCGGTTTCCCCGTTTTTCTGTGAAATCAGCCTCTTGCGCGCCTTCTACTGGTTCGATCCAGTCCAGCTTCTCTCGTCTTTCGACAGGGTCTATCACAACGTATCACACTCTTGTTCAGTGCAAGGCCCCCTGATTGTTGCGAAACCGGGCCATCAATGGGGTGCTGAGCGAAATTCAGCGGGCCAATCGCAACGGTCCTGTGAGGGGGGTGCCGAGTCGGCCTTCCAAACCAGAAAACCCACTGGAAGGCGCTCAATGTATGAGAGCATCGGGATGGCGGGAAGAAGCACAGGCGAAAACTTGAGAGCGACGATTGCATCGTTTGCTTTCTCTACCCTATCTCCATAGGCAAATAGCTTCATGATCGGGGTTGCTCGGCTGAGACCGCACCAGTAAAAAGCTTTGTCTTCAGACATTCGCAACATGTACCTTCTGTTTCCTGAAATCGCGCGTCGCCTTCAGGGCAGCGGTAACATTTCGGCTCATATGCCTGTTGGCGCCGTAGCCTAGCCTCAATATCCTGCCAAGGCAGTGATCGCAATATAAGCCAGCGACCGCCTGAAAAATTTTTCGACTCACATCGACCGTCAGACATCCTCCTTGCCGAAATGTAAGCTCCCCGTAAATCGAGACAGCCAAAAGGAGAACTTTCTGGCACACTAG
>CAYULI010000063.1:0-9708 GCA_964445795.1 uncultured Nitrospira sp.
GTCATGTCGAGGCCGATGTCGACGGTCGCCCCGTCACCGGCGAGAACGACTACGTCCTTGATGCGGCCGGGGAATCGGAGGCTCAAGGCCCGCTTCAGGCCCGACGCGATCGCATTCTGGTTGCCGAATAGGGAGTGGATGTTGTGCACGGCCACCATCGGGAATACCAGGCTGGTGCAGCCGGTGGAGCCGACCATGACGGTGTCTTCCGGGTTCGGCAGCGAGGCCATGATGTAGCGGAAGGCCATCGACTCCGGACAACCGGCGCACAACGAGTGCTGCTCGATGAGTTCCTTTGTCGTCCCGATATCTTTCCAGCCCCGATCCTCCTTGCCGTAGGTCGCGTTCTTCACGAGATCCTGGTAGTCCGACGGCATGATGTCATAGAGAGCTTCGGAGATTCTGATTCGCTCTTTGCTCATGTATGCCTCCTCTTCGTCTTCAGAAGAACGAGCGGCCAACAGCCGATAGCCAGTGGATTCAAGCTACGAGCTGCGTGCTGCCAGCGATGTGCTCAACTTCCGCGGCCGGCCAGGGAGAAGGTCTTCATCCCGAGCGCCGTCTTGATCTCCGACACGATAATCTCCGGCGGCATCGTCATGCCTCCGCAGACGTGCGGACCAGCGTGGACGCGATGGTGATTCGGGATCGTCGCGCGAATTTCCTTGGCCAGCCAGCCGGTGACGTTGAACTCCGGCACGAAGATGTGCTTCGCGTTCTTGGTGGCCTCCCGGATCTCTTCTTCCGGCCACGGGCGCAGGGTCTTGACCTTTACGAGCCCGCAGCGCACGCCTTCGTCTTCGAGCATGCGGATGGCTTCACGGCCTTGGGAGACCGCGGTTCCGGACGCCACGATCATGATGTCCGCGTCGGTATTTTCCGTGTCGATCAACCCGTTCAACCAGTGGATCGTGTGCTTCCGGGACCGCTCGATCGCGGCCCAGATTTCCTGTTGCCAACTCGCATGGGTCGCGTAGCTGATGTAGTTGCTCTTCATTACGAACGGATCGCGCATCATCCGAACCGGCGGGCATTCCATGTCCATGCACGGGACCGGAGACCGGTAGGGATCGTACGGCGGCAGGCACATGTCGGCAGGCGTGAGTTGCACGACGTCCTTCGTGTGCGTCACGAAGAAACCGTCGCAGCAGAGCGCCAACGGGAGATGCACGTCCGGCTCTTCCGACACCATGTAGCCTTTGAGGATCCAGTCGAAAAAGTCCTGAGCGGTTTCTGCGTGCCACACCAGCATGCCGGTGTTGAGGAGGTACGAAATTTCGAGCGTGTCAGGCTGGATGGAGAGCGGCGAGTTGATGCCGCGACAGGTCACGATCATCTGGATCGGCAAGCGCGCGCCAGCCCACATCGGGAAGTTTTCCATGGCGCGCATGGTGCCGGGTCCCGCCGTGGTCGTGAAGACCCGCGCCCCGCCGAATGCCGCGCCTGCACATTGAGACATGACGGCGAACTCGCTCTCGCCGCGGAAGTAGTCGCCGATGTAGCCTTCGGCGAACAATTCACCGATCAACGCCGCCGCCTCGCTTTGCGGGGTGATCGGATAAGCGATCATAACGTCGCAGCTGGCCCGACGAATGGCTTCCTTGATGACCTCGCTGCCCGTGAAGAACGACGGGGTGCGAGGAGCCTCGTGCAGCATCTTCCAGGGGTCGGTATAGGTTTGGCCCTTTTTATTCTGTGTCCCGATGAGGGATTTCGTTTCCGCCATGGACCCGGCCTCCTTTCACGCATCAGCCGCCCGAACGATCAGTTCGGGCGCGCCGCTCTTGGCTGATGTCAGCCGTGGTTGGACTGTCCCTTTGAGTTTCTTGACCCAGTCGGCTAGTGTCATGATTTTTTCGACGGAGGCGTCGCGGAACGACAACATCGCGTCTTCGTGGCCGGCCTGTGCGCACATTGCGATCGTATAGCAGGAGGTGCCGCCCCGGATGATCTTGAGCGACAGGTTTGCCTGGTGGCAGTGTACGCCGACAAACATGCAGCAATCGATCTTGTTGTGCCAAATCGTCAGGTTGGGGTGGTTGGGGTTGATCTCGATTTCGGGGTTGATCTTCGGATACTTCGGCCGGTAGTCCGGCATGGGGATCAACATCGGTTTCTGACCGGGCTGTACGCATTCCTTCAGCGTGTTGAAGAGGTGCCGGACTGCCGTCGCTTTTTTCGCAGCCTTCTCGTTCCATGCCCACAGGACCAGCGGGCCCGGGAATATGGTCGGCACCTTGGCCAGCAGGAACTGCCTGGCCGCTTCTTCGTAGGCCTTTTCTTCTGGGACGATCACACCATTGATATGGGCCTCCCCCGGGTTCGGTAACCGGATTCCCATACTGGCGGCAGCAGGGGGGAGGAAATGCTCTGGTCCTGGAAGCACGCGGTAGTCAGTCATTACGGCTTACACTCCGATATAGAAAAATAAGTGGTTGAGCGGGCTCAAGAACGACGATTTTTCACAGGCTTGGTTCTTGTACACTCTAAGCTTTTTCGCATGCTTTTCGCAACACCGCAGAAGGCCCACCGAAAAGAACTTTTGGGCTACTGAGTAGAGTGGACTTAGGCCTTTTGAACTAACCGCCGAGTGCGATGCGGCGAGAGGATAACGCCTCGCCGCGGGCGCATTATAGGTGTCGATCTTTTAGGTTGTCAAATGACGAATCCTGGTCGACACACAACGGCTTTTTGCAAGAAGTTTGATGTAAAAGCATGCGGTTACGAATGGTTATGGAAGCTGCTCACAGGCTTCCGCCGAGCCCAACAAACATGCCCTCTCGAAGTCGTCTTTCGCCAACGACCCCTGCCACTGTTCCCGGTACAGTTTGGCTCTCGAAAGCAGAGCGCGAATATTCGCGGGGTCGGCTCGGAGAATGACGCTCAAATCATCGATGGCTTGGGTTGGCCGGTTGAGCTTTTGGTACACCTCGCTACGGAGCAGATAGGCTTCCTGTTCGTAGGGGATCCAGCTCTCCGGCAACGGCTGGCTGAGCAGTTTGGTCAAGAGGGCGAGGGCTTGCGACCACTGTTTTGCCGAGGTGAGCTTTCGAGCCTGGGTCGTATGTAGATTGATCAGGCGCTGACGGGCCACGTCGAAGAACGGGTTGAGGGCGAGGGCCTGCTCATAGGCCTGTGCCGCCTCGTCGGGCCGCTTTAGCCAGGTGTAGACATCGCCTTGCCCGAGAAGCGCCCATATGTTCTTTGAATCGAGCGCCAGTGCGCGATCGAAGTCCATGCGCGCGTTGTCGACATATTCCGAGTATTCGCTGGGGCGGGAACGGCCGGAGTAGGCTAGCGAGACAAGGCGCAAGTATGTCTGGCCGCGCACGATCAGGGGGTCCGCATAGTTGGGATCGAGAGCCGCAGCCTGGGATGTCATGTCGAGCTTGAGCCGCAGGCTCGCTGTCTCGATCGCGGAGACGACAAGAGCCCGTGCCCGGTCTCTGGCGTCGCTGCGCCCTGGAGGTTCGATCACCAGCGTCCGAACGCCGGCCGGCTTGGCCTGTAGTTCCCGCAGTTGAGCCTTGAGCTCGGTGTTTTCATTCTGAAGGAGGCGGAAGTGCGCGGCCATCTGCTGCTCGGAGCGCCAGCGGTGCATCGCCTCCTGGAGATGGTCGAGGTCGACGACGGCTCGGATGCGCACGAAGAACCTGGGCCGGTCGTTCTCGAACGAGCGGCGAGACTCCAGAATGTCGGTCTTGGTGATAGCGGCGGCAATCGTGCGGATCTCCAACGAACTGCGCTGGACGCTCCTGCCGTCCACGTTCTGCTCAAGATCTTGAAACGTCGATTCGAGATAGATTCCGGCTTCCTCCACGGCTCTGCGTTGAGCCCGTCGGAGGACCTTTTCTTCGGCCTGGGCCAGCGTATCGCTGTCCGCCATGAGATAGTGCGCCTCCGCCATGATCGTCCGTTCCGAGGCAGGTGCCTGGCCGGCGGTGGTGCATACAACAAGGGCTGGCAAGAGGATTGGACTGGAGATCCAGGGTAAGCGCATACTGCCACTATACCGCTGGAAGCCGCACCGGACAATGCTTCCAAGGTACTGCGTCTTGTCCTGGCGCGGGGTAAGCGGGAGGGCAGAGGATGGTGGAGGGTTAGTTTTCCTTGGGGAGCACTTGTGTGAACGGGTGGATTTCCACCCGTTCGAACACGCCGTGAACCGTGTAGGGATCGTTGCGGGCAAATTGTTCTGCTTCTTCGCGGGTGCCGAACTCCAGGATCATGAGGCTCCCGGCCTTGTCCGTGAGCGGGCCGGCCAAAATGACCCGTCCTTGTTTGTCCAGGAGGTCCAGGTTGGCCAGGTGAGCCGGCCGGTGGATCTTTCGCCTCGCTTCGCCCTCGGGGCCATCATAACCGATGATCGCAAACTTCATGCTCGCGGTTTTCCTCTATCGGGTTCGCTCCAACAGTGCGAGGGTGTGACGCTAGGTGGGATCCTCCAGAGGGCACCGATCCTTGTAGCCGGTCGTTGTTTCATGCCACCACAGAATTTCCTTCTCCCCAAGTTTCCAGCAGAGATAGACAACTCGGCCATTCCGCAAGTGGGGGAAATCGCAGAGCCCGAGATCGATGTCTTTGACGAGCACCCCTAACTCGTGGATAGCTCGGAGATTCGCGCTGATGCCCTGGAGACTCTTGACATAGTGGGCTCCGACTGGTGCGCCGCCCCCAACGTCGGCGCGGGCCGATGCCTTCTGCACTTCTTCCCATGTCCGGAGCAGCACGGCCTTGTCTTGTCGCACGGCAGACAAGTACGATTGGAGTTGGGGAATGAGCTGGTTGGCCTCGAACAGCGAGAACACCCGCTCCGGGCCGTTGTCGTCGTTCTGATCCGACATGGAAACTCCGTAGCGTTCTGTAACACAACTGGAATTCAGGGATCAACCGATTCTCAAAGCGCCTTCCCTTTTTGGCTCTTCCGGAAATTGTGTGGGTAACTGGATTCACGGCTTGGCATGAGGGTTGGCGCCTTCGCGCTTCCCGGAGCGACCCTTCCGGACTACTCGGGGCGGAAGCCGTCTGGAATTCCCGTGGCCAGGCTCGCCGGCGAGCCTGGTGCCGTGGTCAGTTCCGGCGTTCCTCCACGGACCAGTCTCGGTGGGGCCCCGCTCCTCGAGCGAAGTCAGCGCCAATCCCATGCCAAGCCGGTCGGGGACCCACGCGATTCCCTGATGAGCCCCATTTTTTATGAGGCCCGATGGAATGTCGGAACCAACGTGGGACGCGGCACGCCACAGACGGAACGGAGATGTCAGTTGACAACGGATCGGCACGTGGGTATTATGAAGAGCAACATTCCAGTGTGACGATAGTCTCTCCACCAAAGAACTCAACTCCGGAACCCGTCTCGGACTAAATCTAGCAATCGTGTTGGGGTGGATCGGTAGCCAGTTGAATATCTCGTGTTTGCCCTGTTCCCGAAATTGCTCGGAGATCTCGTCTCGACCTGCAAGGCTAATCCAACGTCAGTGCATCATTAAGGTTCTATCCGATACGTAACCGTTCGATCACGTCATACAAGACATTCATATCGCATGAACAGTCAGGCTGAGGGCTGTGTCCGACAACCAAGTGAGCCGAGGGCTCGAGAGGAGTCGTATGTCCGCTGCTAAGGGGGAAGTTATGCATCTTGCGGAGTTGAAGCAGAAGTCGATCGCCGATCTGAACGAAGTCGCACGTGACCTCAAGATCGAGGGCGCCGCCAACCTGAGAAAGCAGGAGCTGATCTTCGCCATCCTGCAGGCTCAAACGGAGAAGAACGGCGTGGTCTTTGGGGAAGGCGTCCTGGAAACCCTGCCGGACGGGTTTGGGTTTCTGCGCGCCCCGGACTCGAACTATCTTCCGGGTCCCGACGACATCTATATTTCCCCCTCGCAGATCCGGCGCTTCAACCTTCGGACCGGCGACATCGTGTCTGGGCAGATCCGGCCGCCGAAAGAAAGCGAACGGTACTTCGCGCTGCTCAAGGTCGAAAAAGTCAACTATGAAGATCCCGAGGTTGCTCGCGACAAGATCCTGTTCGACAACCTGACGCCGCTGTATCCGGAAGAGCGCCTCAATCTGGAGTTCGACCGCGAAGAATACTGCACGCGCGTCATGGAGCTTGTGACGCCGATCGGGAAGGGGCAGCGCGGTCTGATTGTGGCGGCGCCAAGGACAGGCAAAACCATGCTCTTGCAGGCCATCGCCCGGGCCATCCTTAAAAACCACAAGGAGGTGACGCTGATCGTCCTTCTGATCGACGAGCGGCCAGAAGAGGTGACTGACTGGCAGCGGCAGGTCAAGGCCGAGGTCATCAGTTCGACGTTCGATGAGCCAGCGCAGCGCCATGCCCAGGTGGCCGAAATGGTGCTCGAAAAGGCCAAGCGTCTGGTCGAGCACAAGAAGGACGTCGTGATCCTACTGGACAGCATCACGCGCCTCGCGCGCGCCTATAATACGATCGCCCCCCCCAGCGGCAAGGTGCTGTCGGGCGGGCTGGACTCCAACGCCTTGCAGAGGCCGAAGCGCTTCTTCGGGGCGGCCCGCAACATCGAAAACGGAGGCAGCTTGACGATCATAGCCACGGCGCTCGTCGACACCGGCAGCCGCATGGACGACGTGATCTTTGAAGAGTTCAAGGGCACGGGCAACATGGAGGTCCATCTCGACCGGCGGCTCGCCGACAAGCGGATCTTCCCGGCCATCGATATCAGCCAGTCAGGTACCCGCAAAGAAGAGTTGCTGGTGGACAAGGACCGGCTTAACAAGATGTGGATCCTTCGCAAGGTGCTCAGCCCGCTGGGGACCATGGAAGCGATGGAGTTCCTATTGGACAAGATCCAGGGAACCAAGACTAATCAGGAGTTCCTGCAGTCCATGAACCGCTAAGAGATGCTTGTTTCTTGCGGCGGTCTTCGGATAGAGTGGGCTCCCCTTGGCGTGGGGCCGAGGGGATGGGCGAGGACACGGGCAAGGAGTGCGAGGCCATGCAAAAGGGGATTCATCCGGTCTATCGGGAAGCCACAGTCCATTGCGCCTGTGGGAATTCGTTCAAGACGCGTTCGACGGTCGGGGACATCAGCGTCGATATCTGCTCCAACTGCCATCCGTTCTTCACCGGTACGCAGAAGATCGTCGACACTGAAGGGCGCGTCGAACGATTCAAGAAGAAGTACGCGAAGAAGGGGAAGTAGCGACACCGTCGGTCATAGAAGAGACCCTGCTTCGCCTGAAGCAGGGTCTCTTTGTTTTTGCGGTTGCATTGTGCGAGCCAATTGAGGAATGACGGGATGGAAGAAGCCTTGCTGAAAAAATGGGAATCGGTCGTGTCCCGCTTCCATGAGTTGACGGACCAACTGGTGGACCAGTCCGTCGTCGGCCAGCCGGCCCAATTGCGGAAGCTTAGCAAGGAACGCACCGAGTTGGAACCGGCCGTCAAGCTGTACGAGGTGTATCGCGACTACGGCAGGAAGCTGGATGAGGCCGCGCAGATTCTCGCCGATGCCTCTGCGGGGAACGAGTTGCACAGGATGGCGGCGGAAGAAACCGCTGAATTGGAGCGGTTGCGGCGGGAGGTGGAGGAACAAGCCAAAGCATTCCTGATTCCCAAGGATCCACGCGACGAAAAAAATTTAGTGTTGGAGATCCGGGCAGGCACCGGAGGGGACGAAGCGGCGCTGTTTGCTGGGGAACTGTTTCGCCTGTATGTCAAGTACGCCGAGAAGAGGGGGTTGAAGGTCGAGACAGTCGAGGCCAGTGAGACTGGTATCGGAGGGTACAAGACCATCGTTGCCCTGGTGGAAGGCAAGGGCGCGTATGGCTGTTTCAAGTACGAGGCCGGCGTGCACCGAGTCCAGCGGGTGCCGGTCACGGAAGCCAGCGGGCGTATTCATACGTCCACTGTGACGGTGGCCGTGATGCCCGAGGTAGACGAAGTTGAAGTCCAGATCGACCCCAAAGACTTGCGGATCGACACCTTCTGCTCCTCCGGCGCCGGCGGGCAGAGCGTCAATACTACCTATTCGGCGGTGAGAATCACGCATCTCCCGACCGGTATTGTCGTGAGCTGCCAAGACGAGCGGTCCCAGTTGAAGAACCGCAATAAGGCGATGAGGACGTTGCGGGCCCGTATCGTGGAGGCAGAACGGGAAAAACAAGAGGCGGAAATCGCGCAAAGCCGGAAGGCTCAGGTCGGGACCGGCGAACGGAGCGAGAAGATTCGCACATACAATTTCCCCCAGAACCGCGTCACGGACCACCGGATCGGCCTGACGCTGCACAAGCTCGAACAAGTGATGGATGGCGACCTCGACGAGATCATCCAAGCGTTAAAGGCTCAACAGCAGCAGGCCGAAACGGCCAAGGTCTAAGAACGTGTCAGCCATCTTTCCAGAGGTACGCACAATCGGCTCGCTGGTCGCGTGGGCCAGGGCCGCGTTGGACCGGGCCGGGGTGGCTAACCCGATTCAGGAAGCCGGATGGCTGGTGGAGCACGCCTTGGGTCTGCGGACCCATCAGATTGTGAGCGAAGGCGACCGGCCGGTTTCGGCGGAGGCCTGGGTCCGGGGCGCGTCGCTGGTGGCAAGACGCGCCGCACGCGAGCCGCTGCAATACATTCTCGGCACCCATGAATTTTGCGGCCTCGTCTTTGCCGTGGGGCCCGGCGTCTTGATTCCCCGGCCAGAGACCGAACTCCTGGTTCAGGAGGTCGTACGACGGGGCGACAGCGGCAAGCCCGTCACGATCGTCGATGTCGGCACAGGGTCCGGTTGTCTGGCTGTCACGTTGGCCACTCTCTTGAAGGAAGCGCGCATTCTGGCCGTCGACCGATCTCCGGAGGCACTGGCACTGGCGCGTGGGAATGCCCGGAAACTGGGAGTGGAGGATCGAGTCGAATGGTATGAAGGCGACCTGCTCGCTCCGTTGCAGGACAAAGGAATTGCCGGAGCCGTCGATGTCATCGTGTCGAACCCCCCGTACATTTCGGAGGGCGAGTGGGCCGGCTTGCAGCCGGAAGTGCGTCTGTTCGAGCCGCCCATGGCGCTGGTCGCCGGGCCGGACGGAACCGAGTTTCACAAGCGATTGCTTCGGGAGGCGTTGCCATATCTCGTCTCTGGCGGACTCCTCTTGATGGAAGTCGGGCAAGGTCAGGCTCCGGTGGTCCGGCGGATTGCCGCTCGCCTCGGAGGCTACGCTCCACTGCGGATCGTGGAAGATGCAGCCGGTATCGAGCGGGTGGTGATCGCGCAACGACTCGGATAGGACAAAGGACGGCGATGGATCAAATCGTGATCATCGGTGGGCAGCGGCTGCGCGGAGAAGTCCGGATCAGTGGGGCGAAGAACTCCGCCCTGCCGATTTTGGCATCGACGATTCTCGGGGGCGGGGAATGTGTCATCGCGAATGTGCCGCGCGTGGTGGACGTGCTGACCATGGGGAAGTTGCTAAGGATTCTCGGCGCGTCGGTGGTTCACGAGGGGAATCGGGCCGTGATTCGCGCGGCGGTGATCCATTCCACTGAAGCCCCGTACGATCTCGTCAAAACCATGCGGGCGTCCGTCCTGGTGCTGGGGCCGTTGGTGGCCCGCTGGGGGGAAGCCAAAGTGGCGCTCCCAGGCGGGTGCGCGATCGGCTCACGCCCGGTGAACCTGCACCTGGCCGGCTTGGCGAAATTAGGGGCTGACATTTCCATCGAGCACGGGTATATCACCGCCAAGGCGA
>CAYULI010000064.1:0-9669 GCA_964445795.1 uncultured Nitrospira sp.
ATCGAGGCGGCGCAGGTGATCGAGGAACTGATCGGCCTCGCGAAGCAGATGCGCGAGGCCAACGCGCGCGGCGAGGCGCTGGGATTGAGCGAGGACGAGCTGGCGTTCTACGACGCGCTGGAGACGAACGACAGTGCGGTCAAAGTACTCGGCGAGCCGAGGCTACGCGGAATCGCCCGCGAGCTGGTCGAGACGGTGCGCAACAACGTGACGATCGACTGGACGCTGCGCGAAAACGTGCGGGCGCAACTGCGCGTGCTGGTCAAGCGCATCCTGCGCAAGCACGGCTACCCCCCGGACAAGCAGGAGAAGGCAACTCAAACTGTGTTGGAACAGGCAGAGGTCCTGTCGGCAGAATGGGCGGCAGCGTGAAGGGGCGGCTCACAACCGATTGACACCCCCTCTCCCCATCCCTGACAATGCCCGCATGTCGGGCAAGATCATCATCGAACGGCTGGAGTTTCGCGGGCGTTGCGGGGTGACGGCCGAAGAACGGGTGCGCCCCCAGCCGCTCGCGATCGACCTGGAGTTGGAATGCCAGATCGACAAAGCCGGCCGCTCGGACCGACTCGCCCATACGATCGATTACGCCAGAATCGCCCAGCGCGTGGTCGAAGTAGGCACTGCCCAGGATGCCTGCCTGTTGGAAACGATGGCGGAGCGATTCGTCGCCATGCTCTTCGACGAATTTCCCGTCACCCGAGTCAAGTTGTGGGTTCGCAAGCTTCATCCCCCAATTACCTGTATCACCGGATCAGTCGGAGTCACCATCGAGCGGACCAGACTGGACCAGCAAGTGCTTCAGATCGATCCGGCACCCGCGGCGTTTCTGGTTCAGCAGTTGCATCGGCTTCCCAAGGGCAAGGCCTTGGACGTAGCGGCAGGAAGCGGGCGTCATGCGCTCTTCCTTGCCTCTCACGGGTATCAGGTCGACGCCATCGACCGCGACGAGCAGAAACTGACCCAACTCGCATCCGCCGCGCGTGCGCGTCAGCTCGTGGTCGTCACGAGGACCGTCGATCTGGAACAGCCGGCTCCCTACGAGCCCGATCTCGGTAAGGAAACGTATGACGTCATCGTGGTCTTTTTTTACCTCTATCGCTCTCTCATTCCCTACCTGTTGGACGCGCTGAAACCCGGCGGCGTGCTTGTGTACGAGACCTTCACCATCGACAATTACTTTCACTACAACCATCCGAAACGGTGGGACTTCTGCCTCGCGCACAACGAACTCCTGCGCATGGCCTCGAGCCTCCAGATTCTGCATTACGACGAAGGCGCCCATGAGGGAGGCCACGGTCAAGGCCCCGTCTACACTGCGCAGCTTCTCGCGCAGAAACCGAGCGGTCAGGCTAGGCCAGCATGAGTCGCCTCGATCTTCACCTCCACACCACCCACTCGGACGGGAGCCTCCCTCCAGGCGAAGTCGTCGCACTTGCGCACAGAGCCGGTGTCAGCGCCCTCGCGATCACCGATCACGACATCACCACGGCCATCCCCGAAGCCGTGGCAGCGGGCCGGCACTTCGGAATCGAAGTGATTCCCGGCTTAGAAATCAGCTCTTGGTACGGGGACTCGGAACTCCATGTGCTGGGCTATTTTCTGGATTGGCAGGATGCCGTCCTCAATGAACGTCTTGCCGCTCTGCGGGAGAGCAGGCACCGCCGGAATCCCAAAATCATTGAGCGGCTGCAGGCCCTCGGCATCGACATTCGGTACGACGAGGTCCGCACTCTGGCCGGAACCGAGGCGGTGGGCCGGCCGCACATCGCCCGCGTTCTGATGAACAAGGGTGTCGTCGCATCCGCGAAGGAAGCCTTCGACCGGTTCCTCGCGAACGGCGGACCGGCCTATGTCCCCCGGGAACTCCCCAGCCCGGCCGAGGCCATCCGTTGGATCAAGGCGGCGAGAGGGCTCGCCGTGCTCGCCCACCCGACCTGGGTGAAGACCACGGAGGGCACGTTGACGGATCTGGTCCGACAGCTCAAAGCCGACGGGCTCGACGGCGTGGAAGTCCACTACAGCACGCACACACCCCGGCAGACGCGCGAGTACCTGGACCTGGCCAAACGCCTGAACCTCCTCGTCACCGGCGGCAGCGACTTCCACGGAGTGACGAAACCCGACATCGACGTCGGCATCGGCCGCGGTACCCTGCACGTGCCAGACTCCTTGCTGCCGAAACTGAAACAGGCAGCGCGGTACGAGTAGCCGCCGCGCGACCAGCCTATTTCACGCTCTTCGTATTTCCCGCTATTCGTTGACTCCCCTCCGCTATCCGCTACACTTTGACCAATCCTCAACTCCCGACCTCTATGTCCAACGCATCGAGCTGGATCGTTCAATACGTCATCATCACGCTGGTGGCCCTGTTCGCCGGTCCGCTCTTGAGCAAATTGCCGGCCGCGCAGGCCTTTCCGATCACCTTGTTCGGTCTCAGCGGTGCACAGACGATTCGCCTGGTGATCGAAGAAACCGGTCTCCTGCTGCTCTTCCTGCTCTCGATCCGAGCGTTTCGGCAGATGCCCGATAACGGGAGGGGGTTCGGTTTCGTCCGACAGCTCGTCCTTCCCGCAACCGCCTTGTTCGTCATCATCGCCACCGACAAAACGCTGCGAGTCGTAGGTCTCCCGCTGATCGAACGCTTCGGCCATCGGCGCTACACCCTCGGCTATACCGCCGCTCTCATGCTGACCGGCATCTGGATTTCCGCCGCGTGGCTGCTCAACCTGCACACGCTCCACCGGTTTTTCGCGCACCCCGCGCCACCGACAAAGCGCAAGGGGACAGCGCCACCCCCGGAGGACAGTCACCAACTCCGCTCCGAGGACGAGTCCGGCGAGACGCAGTCCGCAACCGTGATACTCCCGAACAACGGAGGCCCCCCCGGCACACTGGGGCGGTACAAGGTCCTGAAAGAACTCGGCCGCGGGGCGATGGGTGTCGTCTACCTCGGAAAGGATCCCACTATCCAACGCTTCGTCGCCATCAAGACCATGCGCCTCGACGAGATCGACGACGCCGACAAACTCCAGGAAGTGAAAGCGCGCTTCTTCCGCGAAGCCGAATCGACCGGCCGCCTCTCCCATCCCAATATCGTGACGATCTACGACGCCGGAGAAGAACACGAGCTCGGCTACATCGCGATGGAGGTCCTCGAAGGCACCACGTTGAAACAGTGGTCACGGAAACCGAACCTCATGCCGCCCGACAAGTTGATCCCCACCCTCGCTACCGTCGCCGACGCCCTGGACTACGCCCATCAACAAGGCGTCGTCCACCGCGACATCAAACCGGCGAACATCATGCTGACGAAGGATCAAGTCGTGAAGGTCATGGACTTTGGCATCGCCAAGATGGCTTCGTCCTCGAAGACGCAGACCGACCTCGTGCTGGGAACGCCCACCTACATGTCGCCGGAGCAGATCGCCGGCAAGAAGGTGGATGGACGGTCTGATATTTTCTCTCTCGGCGTGGTGATGTTCGAGCTGCTCGCCGGCCGCCCCCCGTTCATCGCCGACAATGTATCCGCCTTGCTCTTCGCGATCGCTCATTCCCCGCATCCTCCCCTCGCCTCGTTCCGGTCGGACCTCCCGCCGATGGTGCAAGAGGTCTTGAATCGCGCGCTACAGAAGGACGCCGTCCACCGGTACCGGCGCGCAACGGAATTCGCGCAGGACCTTCGCGCTTGCGTCCAGGCCCTGGCGGCCTGACGGGAGCCCTTCATGGCCCTGACCCTCCTTCATGGTGCTCTGTCGGACGTAGGGCGAAAACGGTCGCACAACGAGGATCGGTACTGCGTCGACCCGGGGCTGGGCCTATTCGTGGTCTGCGACGGAATGGGAGGCGAGAATGCCGGGGAAGTGGCGAGCGCTCTGGCGGTCGACACGATTCACCGGCACTGCGCAGAGGCCGCGGCTGATCCGGCACTGCCGATCTTTGGCGATCCGGACGCCACCGTTTCGGCCACGACCAACCGACTGGCCAGCGCGATCAGACTGGCCAACGCAGTCATTCACCGGTCGGCGATGGAACATCGCGAGCGGAGCGGGATGGGCACGACCGTCGTCGCCGCTCTGTACGACGATCCGCTCCTCTCCTTCGCCCACGTCGGCGACAGCCGCTTGTACCTCTGCCGCGATCGCACGATGCTGCCGTTGACGACGGACCACTCCTGGGTGGCCGAACAGGTTCGCCAGGGCTTCTTGAGCGAAGAAGAAGCGGAGCGGTCTCCCCGGCGCAATATCGTGACGCGCGCCCTGGGAGCGGAGGCAACCGTCGACGTTAGCCTCGGAGAGCTTCCGCTCTTTCCGGGCGACGTCCTGCTGCTGTGCTCGGACGGGCTCACGAAAGACGTGCGACCTTCTCGCATCTGCGGCGTGCTTCACGAAGCGGGAAACGTAGAGGCGGCAGCGCGCCGTCTGGTCACGTTGGCCAATGAAGCTGGCGGCGAAGACAACACCACGGTCATCGTCCTGGCCGTTCGCGAACAACATCGCGCCGGGCTCTGGGAACGTTTGCGTCAACGCCTGGCGGTCTGACCCTCGGAGGACACCATGGACAATACCGCAACACAGCGAGCCACCCTCCTTGTCAAGCTGCACGACAAGGCCGCGCAGGAATTGGACCTTACGCCCGATCCGGTGACCATCGGGCGTAAACCGGACAACATGCTGCCAATCGACGATCCCGCCGTCTCGGCGCACCACGCGAGGATCACCAAAATTCACGCCGTCTACTTTATCGAGGACTTGCAGAGCACGAATGGTACCTTTGTCAACGATAAGCGAATCGACCGACACCAGCTGCGCGACACCGATGTGATCACGATCGGACGGCACCGCATCATTTTCCGGGAGGCATCGGCCGCCAGTGCGCCCGATCCGCGCCCCACGCCGACGCAAGACCTCGACCACACGATGGTGTTGACGGGCCGGCCTGGCCGAGCGGAAGTCGCGGCCCCTCCGGCAAGCCTCCACGTGCTCTCCGGGAAGACCGACCGGGAGGAATACCTCCTGCTGAAACAGGTGACCCACATCGGCTCCCACGAACAGGCCGGCATCAAACTGACCGGCTGGTTTGCCCCGAGCAGCGCAGGCATGATCACTCGCCGCCAGAATGCCTATTTCGTGAGCAAAGCCCGCACCGCCAAGAAGCTGCTGGTCAACGGCGAGGAATTGACGGGGGAACGGGAGCTGCGAGACAAGGACCGCATCGACGTCGCCGGCGTCGCCCTGCTGTTCAGAGCCGCCCGCGACAAGACGGCGTGAAGGGGACGGAAAGAACGGTTCGCTACTGGCGCATCAGCAGACGCCCTTTGGGCAGGGTCTGGTAGCAGCGGTCGGACAACTCCTGCTCATACTCCTGAAGGCATTGCAGAATACGTCCCTCGCCGGGGACCACCGTCTGACAATAGCGCTTCACGTCTTCGCGGCATGCCAGCTTATACCCTTCCGCTTCCTTCCAACGAACGATCCGCTCCCGCACAATCTGCTGACAGGCCTGCGGTAGCTGCGCCACACGCCGGGCCGCGCAGCGGCGGCGTTCCTCTCCGGTGAGCGAATCCGGGCAGTATCGTTGAACTTCCGCGTCGCATTTGACCTCGACGACCTGGCGCGCATAGGGATCGGCGTTTGAAAACGCCAGCGGCCCATCGGAGGCGGCTCCTCCGCCGCTTTCTTCCACCCTCCCAGTGGCCTGCGGTCCGCTAGGAATCCCTGGAATCGTGAGATCGAGCTCCGGAACTTCAGGAGGCTTTGCTGGAGGCTGATCGGCCGATCGAGCCGAGAGCAATTCCTCTTTGGACGGCAGATTGGCCCAGACGATTCCCCAGACCAGCACGAGGCCAGCGACTGACACCACACCGGACGTGAATTTCCCGGACCGTTCCTGCCCGCCCGCGATGTTCGCCATGTCCTGAAGGTTAGGATAAAAAGCAGGAAAAATCACCGAAACGCGTGTTTCGTGCAGCGCGAACGCTAAGCGGATCGAACGGAGCGAGCGGGGTTAGTTGTCCGGGGTCTCGACGATGTGATTTTCGAACCTGGTGCAGCCCTCGGCCAGAAGCCGGTTCGTCAGCATCTCCCCGGGCCATTCGATGGGCAGGTCGGCCGTAAATACCCACACATCGGGCGAAGTCCAGACTGGGCCATGTTCCTCGGGCAGCTCCGGATCGAAAAGGTCCGTCCACACCGGCATATAGACGCCGTTGCCGCATTGCGTGTGGAGGTGAACGATCGTGCGCGACCGCACGAGCGGGTCCAGCTCGCGCCAGACGGCGGCGGTTTCGTCGGCCAGCCGGTGCAGCCGCACCGCGTTCTGCGCATCGAACATCGCATAGGCCGCGTAGACCGGCGCTTCGATCGTATCGGGAGCCCGCGCAAGTTCCGGACATTGCTCGACCAATCCCTCGAGGAGGGCGCGCCGGTGACGGTCCTCCCATGAATCGGGCAGGCCCGGATCCGGCGCTCCGATGAGCTCGAACAGGAGGAACGCCGTGTTCTCGACCGGCGGATACAACCGCGCCGCCACCGATTGCGCCCGACGGGAGTCCGCGACCGTCGAGAGATGATCGTGGAGCGTCTGCAGGTCCAGGATTTCCAACGTCGCGTCGGTCAGCAGGCGCGATTCCACGCGCACCACTGTGCCGGTCGGAAGCTGTAGATGCCGGTGCAACAGGTCGGCGGTGGCGATCGGATCGATCTTCAGTTTGAGCGGAGCCGTCAGGTTGGCCTGAAGCGGCAGTTCCAGGGCGGCGATCATGGCGTAGGCCGGTTTTTCGTCGTCCGGCCCGTCCAGTACCAACGTGCAACTCGCCTCGGCGACGAGGTCGAAGAGCCATTCCGCCATCTCTTCGTCGAGGGCGGCCAGCACCGTCAGCAAGTCGTGCTCCCGCCCCTGCTCCAGAAACGCCTGGAGCGTGTCGATAGCGGCATCCGTATCGCCGTGATCGTGGCGACGCGCGTTGATGAGGTGGATCAGGTCACGGGTCAGCGGATCAGGACGGGACCAGGCTAGCATCGACGCCCCCTATTCGGGCGACGCACGCAGCGCCGCTCTCGGATTTTGCACACAGCCATGTTGCCAAAGTTTGCGACACGGAGCAAGTACGAAGACGGTTCCGGCGCGCGACTCATTCGCCGATCACTTTCACCAGAACGCGCTTCCGACGCCGGCCGTCGAATTCGCCGTAGAAGATCTGTTCCCACGGACCGAAATCGAGCCGCCCATCGGTGATCGCGACAACCACCTCACGTCCCATGATTTGCCGTTTCAGATGCGCGTCTCCGTTGTCCTCTCCGGTTTCATTGTGCCGGTAGCGGGCCGCATGAGGAGCCAGCCGTTCGAGGAACTCGTCATAGTCATCGAGGAGCCCTTGCTCGTCGTCGTTGATGTACACGCTCGCCGTAATGTGCATGGCGTTCACGAGGACCAGACCTTCCTTCACCCCGCTCTTCCTCACCGCCGCCTCGACCTGAGGCGTGATGTTGACGTAGGCCCGCCGTGTCTTGGTTTCGAACCACAGTTCTTCGCGATAGGATTTCATGGCCGTCGACGAGGGCCGCATTCTGCCCGCCGCACGAGAACAGATTCAAGGGGGGGGATCGGACCCGCTCCACAGGGATGTGGTCTTGGCGGCAATAGACTATAATGAGCCATGTCTCGTTCCGCTCGCCCGATCGTCCCTCACGTGTCCCGGAACGCGCGCGTCGTCCTCCGCCACCGGTACCTGGCCAAGAACGCCGCCGGTACCGTCATCGAATCGCCGGCGGATCTGTATCGACGCGTCGCCAGGGACATCGCCCAAGCCGAGCGTCTCTACCCCCCTGCAACGCGGCTGCGCGACGCGGCGAGACGATTTTACGACCTGATGGCCTCCGGCACCTTTCTCCCGAATTCTCCCACGCTCATGAATGCCGGCCGTCCGCTGCAGCAACTCTCGGCCTGTTTTGTCCTGCCGGTGGAAGATTCCCTGGAATCCATCTTCGACGCGCTCAAGTACCAGGCGCTCATTCACCAGTCCGGAGGAGGAACAGGATTTTCGTTCAGCCGTCTTCGCCCCAAGGCAGACCGTGTCGCAACCACGAACGGTCTGGCGTCGGGCCCCGTTTCGTTCATGCGCGTCTTCAACATGGCCACCGACGTCATCAAACAGGGCGGCACGCGGCGCGGCGCCAATATGGGTATCTTGCGGGTTGACCACCCCGACATCCTGGAGTTCATCGCGCTCAAGGAGAATCCCTCGGAGATGACGAATTTCAACCTCTCCGTGGCGCTGACCGACCGGTTCATGCAGGCGGTGAGACAAAGGCGGCAGTTTTCCTTGGTCAATCCCCGAACCGGAACGACCGTGCGACAGATGGCCGCCGCGCGAGTATTTGATCGCCTGGTCCGTGCGGCTTGGCGGTCCGGCGAGCCGGGCGTCGTGTTTCTCGACGCCATCAACCGCACCAACCCGACGCCCCATCTGGGCACGATCGAGGCGACCAACCCCTGCGGCGAGCAGCCGCTGCTCCCCTACGAGTCCTGCACGCTCGGATCGATCAACGTCGCTCGATGCCTGACCGTTCGGCGCGGTCGACCGGCCATCGACTACGAACGACTCGCCTCCATCGTTCCGCTGGCCGTCCGATTCCTCGACAACGTGCTCGACCGAACCAGATTTCCCCTCGCCGCCATCGAGCACCACACCAAGCTGACGCGCAAGATCGGTCTCGGCATCATGGGCTTCGCCGACCTCCTGATTCGGCTGGGTATCCCCTACGATACGGAGGAGGCCCTCCAGACGGCCGAGCAGTTGATGCGCTTCATCCAATCACACGCCCATGCCGCATCAGGAGACCTGGGCAAGGAGCGCGGCGTCTTCCCGGCCTACAAAGGTAGTCGACTCGAAGCGCAAGGCATGCGCCGGCGCAACGCTACGGTGACGACCATCGCACCGACGGGCACTATCAGTATTCTGGCGGATTGTTCGGCCGGGATCGAACCGCTCTACGGAATCAGTGTGGTCCGCACCATCATGGAAGACATCCGCCTGGAAAGTTTGCACCCCAAATTCGTGCGGCAGGCTCGCGCACGAGGACTCCCGCTGGCCCGGCTCCGCAAAGCGCTCGGGCACAGCGAGTCCATCCAGCACTTGGCACAGATCCCCGAAGACATGCGTCGCCTTTTCGTGACCGCGCACGACATCAGCCCAAGCCATCATGTTCGGATGCAAGCAGTCTTCCAGCGGCACAGCGACAGCGGCGTCTCGAAAACCATCAATCTCCCCTCCACCACCACTCCTAAGGATGTGGCCGATGCCTTTTTGCTGGCGCATCGGCTCGGATGCAAGGGCGTCACGGTCTACCGAGCGGGCAGCCGGGAGCATCAGGTGCTGGCATGCACTCACGTGCAGTCCTGTTGAGGAATGGGTCTCGCCGGCAGGTCCCGTCTCTGGCCAGCGTCGACCGCGAAGGTGCAGGTCGTCCGTGCGGAAATTCCTCACAAAATTGACTCCTCCCGGTATTGATGATAAGTATTTTCACAGATTCGCGTTCCCCGCAAGCTCGATCGTCACAGGGAGGTGCTAGATGTTCGCTGTCGCTGGGGGCCCGTCGTACGCCGGCAGTCCTCTGACCTGGAGTCTCCTCTTCGCCCGTCAACCGGAACCGGATTTGGAATTCACGG
>CAYULI010000065.1:0-9366 GCA_964445795.1 uncultured Nitrospira sp.
AACTGGAAGCCCGAAGTTCTCCGTTGCCAGTGTCTCCTTGACCGGGGAGCTTACAATTGAACTTCTCGGCGATTTTCTCTTCCAATTCGCGTATGCGGTTTAACTCGTTGAGGTCGGTGTTCATGGCGACACCTCGCTGTTTGTTTACAATCCGGGCGACACCCTGGCCGTCGTCCGGGTCCCGCGCGGCTTTCCACAGCTGCTGGATCAATAGCAGCTCCTCCGGAGTAATCAGCGTAAGCCCAGTTTCCTCCTGCAGTTTGAGTAGTCTTTTAAGGAGTTCGCGACGTCCTTTGATGGTGATAGGACCGGGGCCTTCGCCGCCGTTCATGCGGCGGCCGTCGCGCCAACCATTCTCGGGGTCGCGAAATTCGAGAAGCGTTTCCCGAAAGGCTAGCAGGCGTTCCATGCGCTCATCACCAGCATCGAGCAAGCCCTCGCTGGCCTTGTCGCGCTCGACAACGGTGCAGGTCCAGCAGCCGAAACGAGTATTGCCGCAACTAGGCGTGCTGGTGTCAATCTGGATAGGGCATTCGCCGTTCGAAGCGTTTGCGTACAGCTTATAAAGTGCACGGTTGTCACCCCCCCATGGATTGGGCTTCTGTAACAGGTATGCCCAGACCTCTTCTGTAGAGAGAAACTCGATGGGGTTGGAAACCCAGACGCGCGGAAGGTCTGGGTGACGACGCAAACCGTTGCGAGTCTCGATTCCTGCCATGGTCTGGGCTCGCGTTGAGCTTTCGGCACGCCTGGCTCCTAGGTGTAGGATCGCTTCACCCCAATGACCGATGCGTTGCTTCACGAAATCGTTCACAGGGTCGATCTTCATTCGTTGTGTGCACCAACGGAAGGTGCGATTTGGCGGTGGATAGCCGCGCCCAATGATGTTGACCCAGAACGACTGCTCGGGCGGTGGTTTGAGCAAGCTAACTTCGATGTTGAGCCGGTTCTGCTGGGAAAACTTGCGCATCCGCGTCAGCGCGCCTTCGACCATTTCGACGATCGCAGGGATTTCCACCCGAGTGTCCGTGCAGAGGATCGCAACAGGTTTTTTCCGGTGCTCCGTTGGCACGGCCAAGACTGCGTCGAACACTAACGACGCTAAAAACGTGCTGTCTTTCCCGCCGCTGAAGCCGACCAGCCACGGGCGGGCATCCTCCAGGTAAAGCGTGCGGAGACCGTTACTAATGTCTCGGTAAACCGAGGCAGCCATGGGCGCAAGTATGCCTTTGATAAGGAATGTTTACAAGAGTGGCTTTTAACACGATTCTGCCATGGAAGAGGTTGCTCCCTGAAGCGAATTTGGAAGAACGGGAGTTCCTCCTTATTTGGCCTGTCCGACCACATCCTTGCTCGCCCGTACTGCCAATGACCAACCATTACCGGGCCCAGCACTCCCTAAACTTGTTTCTCCTGGCGATGCTTGTAAATTCGGCGAACTAAATTCTAGAGCGTCCAGAGGTCCCCCACAGCTATGCGCTTGTTCGACCGTATCTTCCAGCGACCGGTCCTCGGCATCTGCCGGGGGTCGTGATCCATGCTTTTGGTATTGTTCTGATTTTTAGGCAATTTCCATTTCGCTGGTGGCCGATGGAGCTTGGGTTGAGGACTCTCTCCGCCCGCAACAGTCACGATACGGCGATGAAGAGCGGGCGGAACGCGCAAGCGAGGTTTGGTGGGCCGTGTAGGGGTCGAACCTACGGCCCGCTGATTAAGAGTCAGCTGCTCTACCAACTGAGCTAACGGCCCACCGGGTGTGCTTCTCGCGGTATGTCGTGGTTGGTGTCCCTGCCTGCTTGCTGGTGGCGCGCCTGACAGGATTTGAACCTGTGGCCCTCAGCTCCGGAGGCTGATGCTCTATCCACTGAGCTACAGGCGCTCCTGCAAGCAGGGGGAGTCATCTTAGCACAGCCTTTTATGTCCTGTCTAGGTCGCCGTCTTCTCGCCGGATGCCTCCCGGTTCGGCCAGGAACGCAAAGGGCAGGAACAGTTCTTCCCCTTCGGCGCCGGTCCGGCGGCGGAGCGCAGCGAGCTGTTGGGCCTCGGCCTCCGCGAGGAGTTCTTCTTCACGACGAAGGGACTTCGACAGTCGAACCAACGGCAGGGCGGTCTGGACCTCGCACGCGCCCTGCACGATCTGCCCGTCGTCGGAAGGAATGCCCATCGAGCGGCAGACGAGAGGGCGGAACTGGTAGAGGCCGCACCCGCCGTCTTCATCGAGCGCCGGGCAGGGCAGCGTTGCGAATCGCGCCGCCAGGTCGTCGATGTCCCGGTCCTGCCAGTCATCGATGAAGGGGTTTTGAACGAGTGCCGGAGCCGCTGCCGCAATCACGACCGCCTGTTGCGTCGCCTTCCGGACCATGGTCTCGCGCCGGTCCGGCGGCAAGGAGCGAAGACCCCGCCGGATTTCCTGTCGATCCAGCAGTGTGACGGGAAAGAGGCCGATGCAGCAGCGGAAACAGCCTCGGCGGCAGGGCAGGTCGCCGAGCAGCGCGGCGGAGGCACGCTCAAACCATCCGGCTGTCTGATCGAAAAGGGTCGAAGCGGTCGGGTAAGTGGGAGCGCAAAACACGTCAGTCTTCAAGGGCGACCGACATATCGACGATCAACTCGCCTTTCGGCGAGTAGAAGCCCTGGTTATCGATCTGCACGATGCCGTTGCATTGGTCCTGGTAGAACTCGAGAATCCACCCGTTGAAATCGTACCCTTCGTCGGTCATATCCGTCTCGGTAAAGCGGGTGGTGAGGATGAAGCGGGAGCGGGTCACGTATTCGCGCACGAGCTGGGATTCGATGTCGTCGTAAGCGCTGAGCAGATCTAGAAACTGGGCTTTTTCCTGGTCGTAGACGTCTTTGTAACTGCCCCGGTCCCGCACGCAAAACAAGTGGATGGGCTTGCGGTCCCGGTGATAGCCCAACGATACTTGCACCCAAGCCCATTCGTCGAGGGCTGCTTCATCGATGTTGGAGGGCACGATGGGGGTCTGGCCCCGTGCCTTCAAGAACTCGATCAGCAACCGGAGCGGCGGAGAGTTCTCCTTCTGACAAAAGACCCGGGAATAAACAAAGCTTTCAGCCTGTTCTGGCGTCGCCGGTTGCGCGCTGGAGGGGAGAATCGGCAGTTCCTTACCCATAGAATATGTTCCTTTCTCCGTGCATGCTTGTCCGACGAGTCGGCCGGCGGCGTGACCCGATCGCGTGCCACTACTGTACCGTTCCGTACGCTGGAACTGCAAGAGGCCGCTGTAGGGTTTTCCCCACTACCGGCGCGCTTTTTCTCGTTGACAGCCTGGGAACTCTTGGCTACACTCTCGCGGGTTTTCGCCGCTTGAGGCAACCACGAACGTCTCACGACGCTGATCAAGTCCGGGCGTTATTCAAGACAGGCGATTCAACACAGTCTCGCGTTACCATCATCCATCCCTTACCTTCAAGGAGGTTCTCGAATGGCAAAATCAATGACCAAGTCGCAGATTGCGGATTATCTGGCTGGAAAGGCGGGGGTTACCAAGAAGACTGCCGTCCAGATTCTCGACGAGTTGGCTTCACTGGCCTACCGCGAGGCGAAGAACGTCTTCACCGTGCCGGGTATCGGCAAGCTGAAGCTGGCCAACCGAAAGGCCCGCATCGGTCGTAATCCGCAGACCGGCGAAGAGATCAAGATTCCGGCCAAGCGAGTGGTGAAATTCCGCGTCGCGAAGGTGGCGAAGGACGCGATCCTCGGCAAGAAATAAGAGATTCCCGTCCGCGACCGGCAGCGCTGTGAGCTGCATCGACGAGGCCTCATCCGCTGCGACCGACAAGCCGACGAGGGCCGGCCTCCCGCGAGGGACGCCGGCCCTTCTTTTTTGCGGGGAAGTCTAAGTGAGCGAGGGACCCAGGCCGCTGCCCCCCATGCCGTCGTGGCCGACCAGGCGGATCGCATCACCGTCGTGTACCAGGGAATCTTCGCTGGCGATTTTTTTGTTGATCGTCACGAGGACTTTCTTTTCGCGAATCAACTGGAGAAGGTGGCGGAGTTGCACGCCTTGCCGTTGAATGAGTTGGCGGACCGAGAGGGGTTCGGTGATCTCACAAGCGAGGTCCCGTTCCCCGTCGGCGGTCTGAAGTTGTCCAGTCAAGACGATGGTGACCATATGCCCTCTGTTCCTTCGTTCTCGAGAGACGCTAAAAGCCGGACCGCGCGGGCTACGCGATTGACTCGGCCGAGGTGCCCGTCGATAATGGTGATGTCATGCAAACCCTCGATGTCAACAACCCGGGGATGCCGGACCTACAGTTCGTGCTCTTTGTGTCCGCTCTTTGCACGTCCGATCTGCAGACCTGCAATGTGCCCCAGGATCTCCGCCGGAGGATCTTCGACCGGTGCTGGGCCCTCCTCCATACGGAGCCTCCGCCCGTCAACCCGGCGGAACGTGTTCTCGATCTCCGCGGGGGGACTGAACTCACGCTGGACGCCTGCGTGGCCATCATCCGTTCGTTACTGGCGGAAGCGGGGATTTCGACGCTGACCTGGGATCATCCTGTCAGTGCGCCGACCCGCGAAAGCACACCGGCGGCCAGACCGCTCATCGATCGCCTGGCGCAATTGTACCCCGACGGTCCCGATATCGTCGACCCCCGGTCGCCAGAAAAGCCTGCGTAATCCCGAGGAAGGCCTTCGTGCGCGTGACCCCGCTCGACATTCCCGGTGCGTTGCTGATCGTACCGGACGTGTACCGGGACCAACGGGGGCTCTTCTTTGAGACGTATCATCGGAAACGGTACGAGGAGGCGGGAATCGTCGGCCCCTTCGTGCAGGACAATTACTCACGGTCCGTCCGCGGCACGTTGCGCGGGCTGCATTTTCAAGAGCCGCACGGTCAGGGAAAACTGGTGATGGTCGCGGAAGGAGCCGTCTACGACGTCATCGTGGATATTCGCAAGGGCTCCCCGACTTTCGGAAAATGGTATGGGGTCGAGTTGTCGGCTGAGAATCATTGGCAACTGTATGTCCCCCCCGGCTGCGCGCACGGGTTCTGTGTCACCAGCGACCAGGCCGCTTTTCTCTACAAGTGCACCGACTTCTATACCCCGAAGGACGAACGTGGCATCCTCTGGAACGATCCGGCGTTGGCGATCCCGTGGCCCGTCTCGGAGCCCATTCTCTCCGCCAAAGATCGAGCGTACCGTCCATTATCACAGATGCAGGCGGAATTGCCGGTCTATCGCCCGATTCCGCGATAACAGCCCGTTGATCCTTCGAGGATGGCTGTGTTATCCCTGTGGGCGTCAGACGCAGTCCGGGCCGAATACAGTCCACTGAACGATCTATACAAATAGAGGAGGAGCGCAATGGGCAAGAGTCTCAAGGGGACCAAGAGTCATGAGAATTTGAAACACGCGTTTGCGGGCGAATCGCAAGCCAACCGCCGATACCTCTATTTCGCGCGGCGCGCGGACATCGAAGGCTATCCCGACATCGGCGGTCTGTTCCGCGACACGTCCGAGGCCGAAACCGGCCACGCCTTTGGCCACCTGGACTTCCTGAAGGAAGTCGGAGACCCCGCCACCGGCGTGCCGATCGGCAATACCGAGGCGAATCTCAAGTCGGCCATCGAAGGGGAAACTTACGAGTACACCCAGATGTATCCGGGAATGGCCAAGACGGCACGCGACGAGGGTTTCGCCGAATTGGCCGAGTGGTTCGAGACGCTGGCGAAGGCCGAACGCTCGCACGCCAACCGGTTCCAAAAGGGACTCGACAGTCTGAAGCAGGGGTAGGACGTAGCGACCGCCGTATCCCATTCGGCTTTCAGCGGTCAGCGTTCGGCGAGGGAGCTTTCCAGGCGCTGACGGCTGACCGCTGTGGCTGATCGCGCTTTCTTACCAGCCTGTGGTCCCATGAAAAGCCTGAGCCTCGCTCACCCCGTCGATCCCGAGCAGTTGGAGAAGGACACGCTGCGGGTCTACGAGATCTGCGACGGGTGCCGGCGTTGCTTCAATCTCTGCCCTTCGTTCAACACGTTGCTCGGCGGGATCGACCGGTGTGAAGGCGATGTGGCTAAACTGACGTCGGCCGACCACCGTCAGGTCGTCGACGAGTGCTATTACTGCAAACTCTGCTTCAACCACTGTCCCTACACGCCGCCGCATCAGTACGGGATCGATTTCCCACACTTGATGGTCCTGTGGAAGAAGCGATTAGCGGTGGAACGGGGAGTGCGCTGGCGCGACCGGCTGCTCATCAAAACGGATCTCATCGGGAAGCTGGGGAGTCTTACGGCCCCGCTCACGAATCGGCTCTTGGACCATCGCTTGGTCCGCCGGCTCCTCGAGCTGGTCGCGGGAATTCATCGCGACCGCAAGGTGCTGCATTTTTCTGGCGAGACGTTCCCCCGCTGGTTCAGCCGGCGCGTGCCGGCCGCCTTGTCGGGCCCCCCGGTCCGCAAGGTCGCCCTCTTCTCCAGTTGCTTGGTCAACTACCAGGCCACGGACATCGGGAAAGCCGCCGTGCAGGTGCTTGAAAAAAACCGGGTGCAAGTCGTCGTGCCGGCACAACGTTGTTGCGGCATGCCGCACTTCGATATCGGTGACACGGCCGCCATCCGCCAGGCGGCTGCGGCGAACGTTGCGTCGTTGCGCCCGTGGATCGAGCAGGGGTACGACGTGGTGGTGCCGGTGGCGAGCTGCAGCCTGATGCTCAAGCGGGAATATCCGGAGCTGGATCACGATCCCGGGACCCGGCTCGTGGCCGAGCGCACGTTCGATATTTGCGAATACCTCATCAAGCTGAAGAAGGACGGCCAACTGGCCACGGACTTTCCCCGCAATCCGGGGCGCATCGCGTACCACATCCCCTGTCACCTCCGCGATCAGAACATCGGATTCAAGTCCAAAGAGCTGCTCGAATGCGCCGGTGCCCGAGTCGAAGTGATCGAGAAATGTTCGGGGCATGACGGGGCGTGGTCGGCCAAGACGGAGTATTTCCCCTTGTCGATGACCATCGCAGGTAAAGCCGTGCGGGCGATCGAGCAGGTGCCGGCCGATCTCGTGGCATCGGATTGTCCACTGGCGGGTTTGCAGCTCGATCAAGCCGGTGTCATGACCCAGGCGGGCGGGACGCCCACGCGGCACCCGATCCAAATCATCCGCGATGCCTATGGGCTGCCGTCGTAAAGGAAGCGGGGCAAGGAGACAAAGGAGACAGAGGTGATCGGTTGCCGATGGCAGATAGCCGACGGCTGACGGTCGTGTAAGAGTCCTCGTTCATGAAACCCATTTCGCTCGAAGACGTCATCCCCTATGCCGAGTACGAACGGCAACGGGAGGCTTTCCGTGCGCGCATTATCGCGCTCAAGCAGCGCCGTCGCATTTCCATCGGCCCCGTGATCACGTTGGTTTTCGAGAACCGGGAGACCCTGCAGTTTCAAATCCAGGAAATGGTCCGCGTCGAGCGCATTGTCGACCCGGCCAAGGTCCAGGACGAATTGGACGTCTACAACGCGCTCCTGCCTTCTCCGGACGAGCTCAGCGCGACCCTCTTGATCGAAATCACCGAAGAGGCGAAGATGAAAGAGTGGCTTGACCGGTTCATGGGGCTGGATCATGGGGATAAGGTCGCCATCGTCGCCGGCGGTGAACGTGCGATCGGAGTCTTCGAAGGTGGTCACAGCCATGACACGAAGATCAGTGCGGTGCATTTTGTGCGGTTCCGCCCGACCGAGACCATGAAAGCCGCCTTCGCGGACCTGCGCCAGCCGGTCACGCTGACGGTGCATCATGGCGACTACCATGCAGAGGTGTCCGTACCGGGGAGCCTGCGGGAAGAATGGCTGGCGGACTTAAGCGAAAGTCGGTAGCGTCGAGTGGTGACGGTTGCGTCGCCGCTCCCAACCGAAAACGCAACACCCGGAACTCAAGAGCATGCCGCCGGTCTTCCTAACCAAACGTATCGAATTCGCCGCGGCGCACCGCTACATCAGGCCCGAGTGGGACGAAGCTAAAAACCGCGCCGTGTTCGGCCCCTGTTACAATCCGCCCGCGCACGGGCACAACTATCTGCTCGAAGTCACCGTCTCGGGCGACGTCGATCCTCTGACCGGCATGGTCATCAATCTCTTCGATCTCAAGCGGGTGCTAGTGACCGTGATCGAAGAATTCGATCACAAAAACCTGAACCTCGACATGCCCTATTTCAAGGACCGGATCCCAACCTCGGAAAACCTGGCCCGTGTCCTCTGGACAAAGCTCGAGTCCCAACGGGATATCGGCCGGCTCCATAGGATCCGGCTGTGCGAGGACGAAGATCTCTCTGCCGAAGTGACGGCGGCGGACGGTTCGGATGCCGCCAGCGTGACGCGGCGCTATTCCTTTACCGCCGTGCGGGATGAGCATCAGGGGTACGAGTGGGATTGCCTGGTCACGGTACAGGGGCGCATCGATCCCCTGACCGGCATGGTGACCGACATCGGCGCGCTGGATCGTCTGGTGAAGGACAGGGTCGTGAAGGCGTACGATCACAGGGACCTCCGCCGAGTTCTGGGCACCTCCGCCGTGACCGGCGACCAGTTGGTCGAGCGCATCTGGCATGCCCTTCGTCCAGAAGTGTCGTCCGGCACACTGGCCAACGTCCGCCTGGTCCAGTCCCGCGATCTTTGGTTCGACTACGCCGGCTGATGACCGCGAGGTGTGCGATGACGGGCCGAGTGGCGCGGATCGTCTTAATGACGGGGTTGATGGCCGCTGCGCCGGGTTGGGCTGGACAGGACGAAGAGGCCATCGAAAAGACAATCAAGGCCGCAATTGCCGGGGCCGCGACGTTCTCGGAGACGCGGGACAAACAGGCCATCCTGAGGCTCTATAGCGAGGATTACGAGGGGACGCAGGATGGGCTGACGGAAACCAACGCGGCCATCGAGAAATGGCTCGCCGACTACGAGGCGGAGCTGACTCAGGGGAGCACGCTGCGGTTCATCGGCGCCGTGTCGAACCTACGCATCCGCCTCAACGGAACCACGGCGTCGGCGACCTACGATTACCTGTTCCAGGCCGTCCGGCAGGGGGAGCTCGAAGGGCGCGACGTCGGCATGTGCACCAGTCTTTTACGCAAGGACGGTGCCGCCTGGCTCATCTTCCACGAACATTGCTCGAAGACGCGGTCGCCGCGCTGAGGGCGGGCCGCTCCGATATTGAGATGCCTGACGGGCGCCAGAGAAGTGAAACCCCGTCTGCTCAACATGCTGGCCCGATGCCTCCCCTGGTCGCCGCGGCGTTCTGCGTGTGAACCAGACCCTCGACATAGGGACACGTACTTTGGTATATATAAGAAATATGGCTCTTCAGGCTTTCGTGTGGGTTGGATAGAGATCCAATCCTCCACAATGG
>CAYULI010000066.1:0-9295 GCA_964445795.1 uncultured Nitrospira sp.
ACGCCGCCTTGGTCGAAGAAACCACCAGCGCCAGCCAGTCGATGAAGGCCCAGGCGCAAGCGTTGATGCGGCAAGTGGAGCAGTTCAAGATCGGGCAGGCCGATAGCCACCGGGCCGCCGAACCGGTGAAGCGGGAGCCGGCACGCAGCGCGGACAAGCCCGCCGGGAAGTCCGTGCCCCAAGCCACTCGGCCCAAGCTTCCGGTGAACAAGCTGCCGGTCGCGGCGAAGCCGGTCGAGGGCACAGAGCCAATCGGTGTCATGAGCGGCAACGGCCGCGATCGGCGCCGCACGGGCGAGGAGTTCGTGGAGTTCTAATCGACAGAATCGCACAACCGATCAGGTCTTCGACCATGGATAGCACACTCTGCCAGTCGGCTCGCCGATTGCGGGCCCTTACCCTGCTCAGCCTGGTCGTCATTGGTGCGACAGCCGCCCTTGCACTCCAGTACATGCAAACGCGCTTGGTCGCGGCGGCCGGCGAGACGCTGGCGACGGCGGCCGCCGACATCGCGCACCAGTTGGACTCGTTGTTGGCGGAGCGCGCCGGCGATATCCGGATGCTGGCGCAGGCGCCGGTCTTCCGGGACCCGGACCGGGCGGCTCTGACGCACCATCTCCAGGTCCTCGTCGAGACCTACGGAGTGTACCGGTGGGCGGGCGTGACCGATGCCCAGGGCCGGATCCTGGTCGCGACCGACCGCAGCACCTTGGGACGGGATTGGAGCCAGGCACCGGGATTCGAGGCGGTGCGGGAGGGCCGCCGGACCCTGGCGGCCCAGGTGCGGCCGAACGACGAGGGGGGATTCGACGTGATGTTCGTCGCGCGCCTGGTCGGTGACCGCGGCGAGTTCCGGGGGGCGGTGCTGACCAGCCTGGGCTTGCCGGTGCTGGAAGACGTGTTCGCGCACACGGTGCAAACCTTGCAAACCCAGTGGGGGACCGGGCTGCGCCTCGAACATCAATTGCTCGATCGCGCCGGGGCCGTCATCGCCGATTCGCTGTTGCGCGAAGAAGGGCAGATCAATCTACTGGAGCTCGGCGTGCCGTCGGCGCGACTCGTGTTTGCGGGTCCGAGCGGGTTCGTCGAAGAACGACATGGACGCCGCCACCTCGACGTCGTCACCGGCTATGCGAGGACGAAGGGGGTGCACGACCTGCCCGATCTGGAGTGGGGGGTGCTGGTCCGAGTCGACCGGACCGATGTCCTGGCGCCGATCCGGACCATCCTGGTCGGCGTGGCCCTGGTGGGAGGCGGGCTCCTCTTGCCCCTGGTGGGGCTCTCGCTCTGGTCGGTCGGCCGATTGACCCAGACCGCCGCCGCATTGGCCGACACGAATCGGGACCTGACCACGGCCCGCGACCAGGCGCTGGCGGCCGCCCGGGCCAAAGCCGCGTTCCTGGCCACGATGAGCCACGAGATCCGCACGCCCATGAACGGGGTCATCGGCGCGGCCGGCTTGCTGCTCGAGACCGAGTTGACGGCCGAGCAGCGCGAGTACGGCGAGCTGATCCGTTCCTCGGGCGAGGTCCTGCTGGACATCATCAACGACATTCTGGATTTTTCCAAACTCGAGTCGCGCAAGCTCGTGCTCGAGCAGCTCGACTTCGACCTGCGCACGACGGTCGAGGAGACGGTCGCCTCGCAGGCCGCCCGCGCCCAGTTCAAGGGGGTGGAACTGGCCTGCCTCATCCACGGCACAGTCCCGACCCTCGTGCGGGGCGATCCCGGCCGGCTGCGCCAGATTCTGCTCAACCTCGTCGGAAACGCGATCAAGTTCACGGAGCGGGGCGAGATCGTCGTCACCGTCACTCCGGACCAGCCGGCGGGGGCCGGTGACTCGGAGCCGGTGCCGCTCCGGTTTGAGGTGGCCGATACGGGCATCGGTATGACCGCGGAGCAATGCGCGAAGGTGTTTGCCCCGTTCGTGCAGGCGGACAGCTCGACGACGCGCCAGTACGGGGGCACCGGCTTGGGCCTGGCCATCGCGAAGGAGTTGGTGACGCTGATGCAGGGCCAGATCGGCGTCACGAGCACCCCGGGCGCAGGCAGCCGGTTCTGGTTTACCGTGCGCCTGAGCTGGTTGGCGGAGCCTGACGGGAAGCCCGACCAGGCCGGCGAGCCGCTGGCGTCCCTCCGCGGCCGGCGGGCCTTGATCGTGGATGACCATGCGATCAATCGCACGATCCTGGCCCATCTCTTCGAGACCTATGGGCTCCGCTACGCCGGCGTGGAGGACGGGGCGCAGGCCCTCGAGGCCTTGCGGCACGCGGCGGCGGCGGGCACGCCCTTCGATCTGGCCATCGTGGATCGGCAGATGCCCGGCATGGACGGCCTGGACCTGGCGCGCCGGATCAAGGCCGATCCGGCACTCCGTCCGGTTCGCCTCGTGCTGGTGACGTCGCTCGGCCAGCGCGGGGAGGCCAAGGCCGCACGGGAGGCGGGCATCGCCGCCTATCTCACCAAGCCGATTCGCCACCGAGAGGTGCTGGAGTGTTTGGCCCTGGTGCTGCGAGGCCCGGACCCAGACCCCGGCGTGCCGGCACACGGGGAGGCTTTGATTACACGCCATAGCCTGGCCGAGGCGCAGGCGCGCACGAGGGGCCGGGTGCTGGTGGCGGACGATAATCCCGTCAATCAGAAAGTCGCTGCCAAGATGTTGGAGAAGCTAGGCTGTCGCGTCGATGTGGTCAGCCAGGGGCGCGAAGCGGTGGAGGCCGCCACGCGACTGCCCTATGACCTCATCTTCATGGACTGCCAGATGCCCGAGATGGACGGCTACGAAGCCACAGCCGCCATCCGGGCGCGGGAATCCCCGGGCAGCCGCGTGCCGATCGTGGCGATGACCGCCAGTGCCCTGGCCGAGGATCGCGCGCGGTGCCTGGCCGCCGGGATGGACGAGTTTCTCGCCAAGCCGGTCCAGTTCAAGGATCTGAGCGCGGTCATCGGCCGGTGGCTCACCGGGCCGGAGCGACAGGCCAATCCGCTGGCGCCGACTCCTCTTCCCCTGTAACACGCGCCGGGTGAGGAACGAGTGATGCCGGATCCCCGGGACGGACATCACGCGGAAGAGCAGTTCACGGTCTTGCAGCCATCGCCGGCGGCGCTCGACAGGCCGGTCACGTCGGTCATCTTGGTCTTAAGAAACGCCCCGATTATTCCGACATAATTGTTAAAGGGGCGCCTTCGTCACACCGGCCGGTTCCTTCAGCGTCAATGCAATAGCGAGGGGGACGGCTCCGGTGTCTGAACGCCCGTTAGCTCGGCCCATTCCAACTATGGGACTGAAATTGAATCGTTTTGGTCCATTCCTGCCACCGCGCTCTCTGTTCCGGTACGCATCTCACCTTCTAACGAAGAATATGCTGCGCAGCCCCGAAAGAATGATCGCTGTGGCGATCTGGCTGTTCAGCCTGGCGATGGCCGGTCTCTTGTGGCAGATACACGGTTTATCGGATCAACTCATCTCCTGCTCGAGCACGATCTGGCTCAGGCGCAAAAGCTCGAATCGATCGGGCAACTGGCCGCGGGTATCGCGCACGAAATCAATACACCCACGCAATTCGTGGGCGACAACATCCGTTTCCTCTCCGACGCGTTCACCGATCTCCTCCCTCTCCTCGACCGCTCCCGGAAGCTTTTGGTATCCGCCGAAACCGGGGTCTTCAGCCCAGACGTGATCGAAGCTTGTGACGCGGCCCTTGCCACGGCCGATCTCGACTATGTGATGACGGAGATTCCGCGAGCCATCGCGCAATCCGCCGACGGGATCGACCGTATCGGCAAAATCGTACGCGCGATGAAGGACTTCGCCCATCCGGACACCGATGAGCTGACCTGCGCCAATCTGAACGACGCCATCACGAGCACCGTGACGGTTTCACGAAACGAATGGAAGTACGTCGCCGAGTTGACGACCGAATTGGATCCTGACCTGCCGCTCATTCCCTGCCGGCTTGGAGAGATCAATCAGGTGCTCCTCAATCTGATCGTAAACGCCGCCCATGCGATCGGTGACACGGTCAAAGGGACCGGCCAGAAGGGCCTCATCACAATCTCCTCCCGCCGCGTCGGCGAGTGGGCGGAGATCCGGGTCACAGACACCGGAACCGGGATCCCCGAGAACATCCGCCACAGAATCTTCGACCCGTTCTTTACAACGAAGGAGGTCGGGAGAGGGACAGGACAGGGCTTGGCCATCAGCCGGTCCATCGTGGTGGACAAGCATGGTGGCTCGATCGCCTTCGATACCCAGGTCGGCAAAGGAACCACGTTCATCGTCCGTCTGCCGGTGGGTGGAGCAGAACCGGTGCACGGGGCCACAACGGAAAAACGCGCCGCATGAATCCGCACGTGCTGTTCATCGACGACGAGAAGAGTTTTCTCGACGGCCTCCGCCGGATGCTCCACTCGCATCGCCAGGAATGGACCATGACCTTCGTCGCGAGCGTCGCCGAGGCGCTGGAGCGGCTCACCGCCACGAACATCGATGCCGTCGTCTCGGACCTTCAAATGCCTCGACACAACGGGTTCGATCTGCTCCGGCGCATGTCGCAATCGCCGCAACTCCGCCATATCCCGGTCATCATCATGACCGGCGCGGCCGAGCGGGATTTGAAGCGGCGGGCGCTGGATTGGGGGGCGACGGATCTCCTCAATAAACCCGTGGAGCCGGACGACCTGGTCGCCCGTATCCGAAGCGTGCTCCGGCTGAAATCCTATCAGGATCAGATCCGCGCACAGAACGATCTCCTCGACCGGAAAGTTCAGGAACGCACCAGGGCGTTGATGGCATCCCGGGTGGATCTGATTTGGCGGCTGGGAAGGGTCGCGGAATTTCGCGACGAACAGACCGGCAACCACATCGTACGAGTTGGGGCCTACTGCAAGGTGCTGGCCGAGGCGTTGGGGATGTCACGGGACTTTGCCGAGCTGATCTTCCTCACCAGCCCCTTGCACGACATCGGCAAGATCGGGATTCCGGACAGCATCCTGCTGCAGCCCAGGAAACTCAAGCCAGCGGAATGGGACATTATGAGACGGCATTGCGCGATCGGCGCCGATATTTTGCGGCAGGATCCTATGATGGGGTTGCCGGTGTGGCACCACGCGGTTGATTCAACAGTCGAGTCCGACGGCGCGCGCAATCCTTTCCTCGAGATGGCATCGGCGATCGCGCTCGCCCATCACGAGTGGTGGGACGGTACGGGTTATCCGTACCGGTTGTCCGGTGAGGCCATTCCGATGGAAGCACGCATCGTGGCGGTAGCGGACGTGTACGATGCATTGAGTTCGGCTCGGCCATACAAGCCGGCGTTTCCGGAAGACGTGGTCTTGACCGTCATGGATAAGAAGGTGGGGAGTCACTTTGATCCTGCCGTGTATGAGGCGTTTCGCCGCTCACGGGCCGCGTTTCGTGAAATCCTCGGACGATTTGTCGATCATGCGGATGCCGCCTAGCCCGCAGACACCATCATCATGAAACACATCTTGTTTGTGGACGACGAGCCGAGAATCCTGGATGGCCTCCAGCGGACGCTGCGCTCCATGCGGGGCGAGTGGGCTATGGCGTTCGCAGGGGGAGGCCAGGAGGCGCTCGAGATGCTTGACCGTGCTTCGTTCGACGTCGTGGTCTCGGATATGCGCATGCCGGGGATGGACGGTGCTCGGTTGTTAGACGAGGTGCGCCGGCGATTTCCGCATATCGTCCGCATCATCCTGTCCGGCCATTGCGACCAAGCCCTGATCTATAACTCGATCACTGCCACACATCAGTTCCTGGCGAAACCCTGTGAGGTAGAACAGTTGAAGGCGGTGATCCAGCGTGCCTGTGCGTTGCGCGACACGCTCGCGACCGATTCGTTGCGGCGACTTGTGGGGGGAATGACGACCGTTCCCAGCATCCCGGCCCTCTTCGCAGAGATCACAAACGCGGTCGAGTCGGACACCGCCTCGTTGCAGGCGATCGGGGCCATCATGGCCAAAGATATGGGCATGACGGCGAAGGTTCTCCAGTTGGCGAACTCGGCCTACTTCGGCACGCGCCGCTCGGTTTCGACAGTCGAGCAAGCCGTGATGTTCCTAGGGTTGGACACCATTCAGACGCTCGTGCTGTCGGTCCATATTTTTTCGCAATTCCCCAAAGAGAGCGCGGCAAGCTTCCCTATCGACTGTATGTGGATGGAAAGCATGGAGAGCGGGCGCGTGGCTCGGGCGATCGCCAGAGCTGAAGGGCGCTCTCCCCTCGAAGTCGAGCAAGCGTACACCGCCGGCGTACTCCATAACGTGGGCACCCTGGTGCTGGCGGCGAACCTGCCCGATCGGGTCAGTGCCGTCCTCGCTAAGGCTTCGACCGACGGTATGCCGGAGTGGGAAGCGGAACGGTCGGAGTTCGGCGTCTCCCATGCCGAAGTCGGCGCGTACCTGCTCGGGCTTTGGGGACTGAGCGACCCGATCGTCGAGGCCGTGGCATACCATCACCGACCGAACGATTGCGCCGGAGGGGAGGGCTTTCGCCCGCTGACCGCGGTGCATGTGGCTCAGGCGCTGTACCAGGAGGCTACGCAGCGCCCCGGCCACAGCTCCGCCCGAATCGATGCCGTCTATCTGGACAGGCTACGCATGACGGATCGGCTCCCCCTCTGGAGACAACTCGCTAGGGAAACAGAAAAGGAGATTGCTGCATGAACGACGCGATTCTCTGCGTGGACGACGACGCAAATATTCTGGAAGGATTCCGGCGGCACCTCCGAAAAGCGTTCAAAGTGGAAACGGCCGTGGGACCGCAAGAGGGGCTCAAAGTTCTTGAAACGCGCGGGCCTTTCGCCGTGGTGGTGTCCGACTTGCAAATGCCGGGTATGACCGGCATTCAGTTTCTCTCGAAAGTCCGGACGCAATCGCCCGATACCGTCCGAATCCTGCTGACCGGCCATGCCGATCTTCAAGCGTCCATCGACGCGATCAATCAAGGACAGATCTTCCGCTTCCTCACCAAACCGTGCACCCCGGACCAGCTCGCGAGCACGCTCACGGCCGGGCTGACGCAATATCGCCTCATCACAGCCGAACGTGAACTACTGGAACAGACGCTGAGTGGGAGTATCAAGGTGCTCTGCGATATCTTGTCCTTGGTCAATCCGGAAGCCTTTGGGCGCTCGTCCCGCATCGCCCGGTATGCGGAAGCGATCGCCGAGCAATTGCACGTGACGGAATTGTGGCCTATCAAGACCGCCGCCATGTTATCGCAAATCGGGTGCGTCATTCTTCCGGAAACGGTGTTGAAGAAGATCTACCACGGCGACCCTCTGAGTGCGGAGGAGACGCAACTCTTCAACCAGCATCCGTTCATCGCGGCTGATCTGATCGCGCGGATTCCACGCATGAACCAGGTGGCGGAGATCATCAGGTTCCAGGACAAATATTACGACGGGGTTGGTGGGCTGGGAGACCGTCGGCAGGGTAACGACATTCCGATGGAGGCCAGAATCCTGAAAGTCGCGCTCGATTTCGACACCCTGGAATCGGCCGGCAAGACGAAGACGGAGGCCTTTGACGAACTCAAGAGGCGAAAAGGCTGGTATGACCCCACCATCGTCGACGCCTTGAAAGCGGCATTCGCCGGCGAGATCAAGTATGAAACCCGGACGGTCGTTGTCGCTGACCTTCGGCCCGGCATGATATTGGGGGAGGACCTGAAGTCAACCCAGGACGTGCTCCTGGCGTCGAAAGGTCAGGAAGTGAATGCGTCCATCATCCTACGGTTGCAGAATTTCAAGAAGACGGCTGGTATCAAGGAACCGTTCACGGTCCTGACCCCGATTACCGACAGTATCCCGATGGCGGCGGCGTAGCGCGCATGCCTATCGGGGTTCGAGGAAGGCTTTCATCTGATCCTGACCGCCGCCGCTGAGGCATCTCCGGCCAGTCCGCACACTCACCGTAACCATGCCAGTATCGTCAACACCGGACACCGGGCTTCTCGCACGACGCGCTCCGTGATGCTGCCCCGGAGCGCGTCCAAGAATTTCTTGTGCCCATGCGTGGTCATGGCAATCAGATCGGCCGCGTGGGCCTTTGCGTATTCCAGCATGCTTCCCACAATGTCGCCCTGCTGAACGATTTCCGTCCAACTGCACCCGCTTTCATGGGGCAAGGCCAGCGGGGACATTCCGTCGTGAGTTCCTACATGCAGCACGTGGCAGGACACCTCCCCGGCACGGACGAGATGCACAAGCCCGCCTAGGGCGTGAACCCCCGATGGTTGGTGGAGCAAGTGGCTGACCGGGATCACGATCCGGCGCAACCTCACGCGGCCATCCTCTGCAGAGACAAAGCCCGAGCTGCTCGGGGGTGCAAAGAGCGTCATGACTCCCGATTGCCGGGCAAGGGGTTCGGCTATGGCGTGGTGCAGCCACCGCGCGAGAATTTTGGCTAAACAACACAACCAAGGCAAGGTCCGAGAAGACGCCACGGGAGTGGCAGTGCTGGCGGAAAATAAAAAAAGCGGACGCGCAGCCGGGGATAATCCTCCTGTCTATGGTCAACTTACTGTTGAGATGGGCGCCAGGTTTGGGCGCCAGCGATCTAGGAGTGCGCTAAATTTTGGAGCGGGAAACGGGATTTGAACCCGCGACCCTCGCCTTGGCAAGGCGATGCTCTACCACTGAGCTATTCCCGCTCAATTTCCGATTTGTGAGAGGGGTGGGATTCTACTGAGCCCTCTATGCGCTGTCAAGCTGATCGATCAGCGCAAAATCCTCGATTTTTCTGGTTACACCCCTCAAAGTGTTACCAACAAGTAACTACGCAGAATAAAACGCCAGTAAAATTCATAACATATTGATTTATTATGTTTATTATCACTTTTTATGTTTTATAAGCCATCTCACATGATACGGAAACTACTCCAAAGTTACTGTGAATTCTTGCAGGTGATCAAGTTGGAAAATAATTAAAACTGACAGTATTTCAATATCTTATGGCAATAATCCTATCTCGATCATCCCGGGAAGCAAATGGTTCACTTATTGCGAACTATACGAATCTGCTATGCCCAGAGCCGCCAAAGGCAGGACTGAAATTTCCACGGATGCCACAGCGAAGTCAGTGACATCGGCTACACAATTTTTTCAGCTCAGCGTCACCGTTCAAATCTCGAATGAGGGGGGGTGGGATAACTTCGGTTGTGTGTGAGAGGAAGGAGCATGGGCTTTTGAGCCCTCAACTTAGGAGGTGTCATTCATGTTTCTATCACGTCGGCAATTCTTAAAGGTCTCGGCGGGTACCGTCGCCGCGG
>CAYULI010000067.1:0-7832 GCA_964445795.1 uncultured Nitrospira sp.
CGGGCGCATTATAGGGACTTTTTTCATCGGCACAACTATTTTGAGATAGGTTCTACTGTCTTGGTCCGCCGCCCTCGACAGACGGCCAGTATGGCGGTGAGGATTGACAGCCCGCTTGCGACACAGACGATGGTTTGTATGTCGGCGCCTCCTGCGATGGGGGGGCGACCACGGTGGATAGCACAGCTCTCCATGAGCGAGCAGGCACATGCCGGCGCACCCCTGATTGCATTCGACCAGGGCTCTTGAGTAGCGTGAGCCAGGTATTATGATTACAGAGTTTATCGTGACATCTGGTGAGCAGCCAAAACGGTTGGATATATTTCTCGTCAATCGTCAACGGGATATCTCGCGCTCGGCGCTGCAGCGCTTGATCGAGCTCGGGCGCATCCGGATTAACGACCAGGTCGTCAGGCCGAGCCAGAAGATCAAGCCAGGCGACAAGATTACGATGGATGTCCCGCGGCCGGAACCACTGGAGTTGAAAGGCGAGCCCATCCCCCTCGAAGTCCTCTTCGAAGACGAGAGCCTCCTGGTGCTGAACAAACCGCCCGGTATCGTCGTGCATCCGGCGCCGGGGAACTGGACCGGTACGCTCGTCAACGCGCTACTCCATCACTTCGAAACGTCCGGTGGCACGATCTCGACGATCGGCGGCAAGGAACGGCCCGGTCTCGTGCATCGCCTCGACAAGGAGACGTCGGGTGTGATGGTGACTGCCAAGACCGATCAGGCCCATCGCCACCTGTCCGCCCAGTTCAAGCAACACACGATCGTCCGAGTGTACGAGGCCTTGATCTGGGGTGCGCCGAAGCGGGGGCACGGCCTGATCGAACTGGCGATCGGGCGCGACACCAAAGAACGAAAAACATTCTCCATCCGAACCACGGCGCCGAAAGAATCCGTGACGGAATATAAGGTCGATCATCGGTATGGAAAACTGGCGGCGCATGTTCTGCTCTATCCGCGCACCGGCCGCACCCATCAGCTGCGAGTCCATCTTGCTGCACTTGGACATCCCATTCTCGGCGATCCGACCTATGGTGGGAGCAAGGTCTGCGCCATTGACTCCGTCAAGATCCCGCGAGTGATGCTCCATGCGCGGACGCTCGGGTTTTACCACCCCGCAACCGCGAAACCAATCGAGTTTACCAGGCCGTTGCCGCCGGACATGCGCGACATTGCAGAGGCGCTGGAACTGCTGTCGGGGTCAAGGCCAGCCAAGGAATCTTGACAGCCATAGCGGCGAAGCGTATGCAGAATCTATTGACGGGATAGTGATATGCACACGGGAGACGTTCTCGATGCCATCGGGGGGCTGTCCGCTCAATTAAAGTCCTATGCGGCCAAGTTGCCGCCTGTCGTCCATCTGGCCGCCGTGCCGACCGGCGTGAAGCCCAAGTTGGAAGCGGTGGATGAGTACGAAGAGATCGTAACCAGGTTCAGAACTCAAAGTGCCGGGACGGCCTATAAGGGACTGAACAGCTCCTTTGTCGAATCGCTCGAGTCCTTCGAGACGGGGAACCTGCTCGGCTCGGTGCAACCGTTGCTGGCCGCACTCGACCATCTGGAGCGGATGTGGCGGGATAAGGAGATCGAGGTAAGGCGGATCGACGAAAAACGCATCAGGGATTACCGGGCGGCTTTGCACCGCATTCTGCCGGGAAACACGCCGGAGTTGGATGGTGCCGGACGGGGAATGTGATGGTGGCCGGGGGCGTTCAGCTCTTCGCTCTCGCCGTGGGTGGCAAAGGCTGCTGAGGAGGACTGGTTGAAACCGGGGGACGATCGCTCTTAGATCAGTGCCCCATCTTGGGGCCCGAGGCGGTGGTTCCTTCGACCACTAACTTGAAGCGAACGGTCGAGCCACAGTGGGGACATTTCGTCCGAACAGTGTTTTCGTCAAGCATTTCGAATTGATCGTCTTTGAGCCACATCAACTTCGAGCACCTAGGGCAGCTACGGACTTGCGTTGACATGCATTTCCTCGTACACTCTGCCGATTCATAGCGCAGCATGAGCACCCCCGTACTCTAATACAAGATGCCGACCACCCTCAAGACCGCCGTCACCTTCTCGGACAAGAAGGATCTCGCTCCGGAACAATTGCTCAAGCTGTTCCAGCAAGCGCCCTGGGCCAAAGGCCGCACGCTGGATGACGCACGAGAAATGCTGCGCCATACCGATGTTGCGCTGTGCGCATGGGATGGCGATCAATTAGTCGGCTTTGCCCGCGCCCTCACGGACTTTGTGTATCGCGCGACCATCTGGGACGTCATCGTCGACAAGGCCTATCAGAAGCAAGGCATCGGCACAGAAATTGTCCAGCGGATTCTTCATCATCCCCGTCTCAAGAAGGTCGAGCTCTTCTGGCTCTGCACGCGGCGTCCCAGCTTCTACGAAAAGCTTGGTTTCAGCTCGAAGGAACAGACCGGCATGGTGTGGAGCCGTTCCAAGCAAAGCCGGCTCGAGTAGCTCGTTGCACTGTCCCGCATGGTTTCTCACTGAGATCCGACCGCAGGAGTGAAACGGCGATCGATCAGGCTTTAATGGGCTGTCGGCATCGCGGCGTGCGACGAAGAAAGGCGGACTATCCGACGACGCGGACAGTCCGCCCCGAAAGAAGGGATGCCTAGAAATACAGCTTCACCCCGACCAGGAAGCCGAAGGACGAGGCGTTCCAATCGTTAATGGTCGCTCCGTTCCGCGTCGCATGCCCATCATTGCGCTTGTAGGCCATTTCAGCGTTGAGGGCGAACTGCCTGGTGATCATATAATCGCCACCCCATCCGAGGCGCCACGCAAAGGTGTTGCTTGGCGAAATTCTACCAACCCCACGATCCTCGCCGAAACTGTTCACGTTCACTCCGAAACTCATATTGACGTAAGGGCTGAGCTGACCGAATTTGACCGGACGAAGTTCGACGGTCGGGAGAACAGATACCGTGTCTTGGTGACCAAGGTCGAGGGATGGCCGCTCTTGATCGACCGCGTGCCGCTCCCATTCAAGCATCATCCCGACAAGCAGCCACGTGTTCAGGCTATACATCGCTTGAAAATTCACCAGCGAGCCGACATCGGTGGAAGTATTGCTCGTGAGCGATTGGGTCAAAGGGGCAAACCCTGCGCGCATTCCTAGGACCCATTTCCCGGCTTCGATCCCTCCAAAATTTTGTCTTGCGTCTTCAGCCAGAACGGCATCCACCGGAGACAGGCAAAAGACAAGACTGGCCAGCATTAACCCAATGACGACTGATCGTCGCGTTACACGTCGCATGAACGTCCTCCTCTAGTGCATTCGATACCTATGATGGCAGTTGATTCCTCCCTAACCCCCCGCAAATCTTATGCCTCATCCGGCATAGGAGAATCGACTTGTTTCATTCTGCGGGAATAGTCCCAAGTACGGCATGCCCCACCTAAGATCCAAGCGCCCGGTTCTTTCTCGATCCTTGCACCGTTCTCTGTGTGATGTATGAATGACACAGTTGCTGTACACAGTGGCCTACAGTTCGGTTAGGAACCAGGGTTTCACCAGGTATTCAGTGGACATGCGCCGGTGTTGCGCACTTCATTCTTTTGGGTGAAAGCAGAACGGCGATGAAGAAAACTGTTGTGGCGAGGAGAACAATAGCCGGCCCCGACGGGATATCCCAGACCGCGGAGATGACGACTCCGGAGACCGCCGTCGTCACGCCGATCAGGACGGAGTAAACGGTCAGTGTCGTCAGGCTGTGCGTCAGTTGATAGGCCGTGGAAGCCGGAATCAGGATCATCGCAAAGACGAGAATCGCCCCAACGGTTTTCAGCGAGACCACGACCGTCAGGGCCACCAACGTCAACAAGAGAAAAAACATCCGGCGGGCGGGAACTCCCGAGGCCTCGGCCATTTCCTGATCGAAGGCGATGAAGTAGAGTTCTTTTGAAAAGAGGAACACCAGGCCCGACACAGCGATGCTCAGTCCTCCGATCACGCGCAACTCCTCGTTCGTGACCGACAGCACACTGCCGAACAGATAGCCATACACTTCGGCGTTGTAGGTCTTCATCAATCCGATGAACAAGATCGCGAGCGCCATGGTCGTCGTGTAGAGAATTCCGATCGACACATCCAGTTTCATCCGGCCCCGCTCTTCAACCCAGCCAGTGATCCAGATGGTGGCCAAGCCGAACAGGATCGCCAGGAGCAACGGCGGCCACCCTGTGAGATAGCCCAAAGCCACGCCGGCAAATGCCGCATGCGACGTCCCGGCACCGACAAACGCCAAGCCCCGGAGTACCACGAACACGCCGATCACGGAGCAGAGTCCACCCACTATCGCTGCGGCAAGGAGGGAGCGCTGCATGAAGTCGTAGGTCAGGAGGTCGAGCATATCGTTTCGTGGGGCCCTCTTAATGATGGTGGTGGTAGTCCTCGACGATGACGAGGTCTTTCTCCGTGATCACAAGGTCTTTGCCGTACACCTGTCTCAGGATGTCGGGTTTCAGCACATCGGCCGGAGAGCCTTCCGCGTACAGCCGGGTCTTCAAGAGCACCAAACGATCGACACGGCTCCGGATCATGTTGATGTCGTGCGTAATCAAGAGCACTGTAAGCTTCAGCTCATCGTGCAGATGCTGCACCAGTTCGATCACATTGTGCTGCGCGGTGATATCCAGGCCCGTCGTCGGCTCGTCGAGGAGCAACACCTTGGGTTGTTGGGCCAGTGCTCGCGCTATGAAGACGCGCTGCTGTTGGCCGCCGGACAATCGCCCGAGGGCGGTGTCTTTATGCCCGTCCATGCCGACGTGGGCGAGGGCGTCCATGGCGATTTCGCGGTCTTTGTGGCCCGGGCGCCGGCATAAGCCCAATGCGCCGTAACGCCCCATCATCACGGTTTCAAGGACGGTCACCGGAAAATCCCGGTCCACCACCCCTTTCTGGGGAAGGTAGCCGATCTTGGCGCGATGATGGCAGCGTAGCTCGTCGCAGGCACAATCGAAGATATGGAGATGGCCCGCGATGGGTGCGATGAGGCCGAGGACCGCCCGGCAGAGTGTCGTCTTCCCGGAGCCGTTGGGGCCGATGACACCGACAAATTCCCCGGCGTCGATCGAAAGAGAAATGTCTTGCAGCGCGACCACGCCGGGAAATCCGAATGTGGCGTGATCAAAACGGATAATCGGATTGCGCAGGGCTGACACGGAAACCAGGGCTCCTTCCGGCGGTGCAGGCCATGATCGATGCCGGCGGTCCTTACGCGGCCTCGAGGGCGTTTGCCAATTGGAGCACATTATAGCGGAGCATGTCGAGATAGGTGTCGGTTCCGGGGAGTCCCCCCGGGAGCGTGGTCAGGACGACGACTCTAGCCCCTGTCTCTTTGGCGAGCAGATCCGGAAACTTCTGGCTTAATTGGATCTCGGAGACAATCACCTTGATCCGGTTTTTTTTGATTAGAGTGATGAGCGTTTGTAAGTGGAGGGCCGACGGCTCCGTGCCGGGCTGCAACTGAACGGTGCCTACGATGTCGAAACCGAACCGCCGCGCGAAGTAGGGCCAGGCGGGATGATGGGCGACGAACCGGCGATCGGGCAGCCGTTTGACTCGGTCCGTGAGCTCCTTTCTGACCCGGTCCAGTTGCTGAAGGTAGGCGGCCTGATTGTTGCGGAAATCAGCGGCATGCTCGGGGGCGACCCTGATGAGGGCTTCGGTGACATGCCGCAGCATGATGGCTGCATTTTCAGGGTCCAGCCAGACGTGCGGGTTGCCGCCCGCAACCGTTCCCTCCCCTCCATGAGCGTGGTCGTGCGGGTCCCCGTGATCGCGAACTAAGCCAATCCCCTGAGACGTCGTGATGACTTGCAAAGCGGAACCTCCGGCATTCTTCACGAGAGAGGAAACCCAAATTTCCAAACCGATTCCGACCTCGAACAACAACCGAGCCTTCCGCACCGCGACCAGATCGCTGGGTTTAGGAGAATAGGTATGTTCGTTCTCGTAACCGCTGAGCAACGACGTCACGCGGACGTGGCGGCCGCCGACCTGCTCAACAAAATCTTTCAGGACGGGCAGCGTGACCACGACCTGAATCGGGTCCTGGGCAGGAGCCGCTCGGTTTCCCAGCGCCGTTACCACTGAAATGGCCAGAACCGCCACCGCAATTCCGGCGAGACGTGGCGCAAACATGGGCGGGGACGGTAACACCCAGGTGCAGCGATGTCAACGAGACCGGCGTGACCGCGGTGCGCGGGATAAGACAACCTCGCATTCGCTTGACCGGACGCAGTAGTTCGATTAGCGTAGCACACGCGAATACGGTTGTTGCCGCCGCTTCCCTTGGGTGAAAGGATCGTAGCACCATGAAAGTAGTCGGATTGATGTCCGGAACCTCCGGTGATGGCGTCGATGCGGCGCTCGTCGAGATCAGCCCCAATAAGCTGGGTGTTCGTGTCAGGATGATCGCGTTTCAGCCGCTCCCCTATCCCCGCTCTCTCCAACGACGCATTCTCGACGCATCTGTTTCCGGAACGGTGTCCGAGCTGTGCCACCTCAATGCACTGCTCGGCGAGTGGTTTGCCAACGCGGCGCTGGGCGTGATCCGCGCGGCGAGGCTCCATCCGAAAGATGTAGACCTGATCGGATCGCACGGCCAGACCGTGCACCACCTTCCGCACGGAGTCCAGGTTGCAGGAGTCGGAGCGATCCGCTCCACGCTGCAACTTGCCGAGCCCGCCGTGATTACCGAACGAACCGGCATCACCACCGTCGCAAATTTTCGCCCCCGCGATATCGCGGCTGGTGGACAGGGCGCGCCCCTGACGCCCGGCGTACACGCCTTGCTCTTCCGCCATCCGCGCCGCGCGCGTCTCGTCGTGAACTTGGGCGGGATCAGCAACGTGACCTATCTGCCGCCCGGAAGGGGCACCGGTGGAATCGTGGCCTTCGATACTGGGCCGGCCAACATGGTGTTGGACGGCCTGATGTCCCGTATGACGAATGGCCGCATGTCGATGGATCGGGACGGACGTCTCTCGAGCCGAGGCCGCGTGGACGGAAGACTCCTGGCGAAATTGCTCGCACATCCCTATCTTTCCCAGGCTCCTCCGAAATCGACCGGACGGGAGACGTTCGGAACGAAGATGATCGACGACCTGCTGGCGATCCCGCAGGCGCGCCAGCTCTCTCTGGAGGATCTGCTGGCCACCTGCAGCCGATGGACGGCCGAGGCTGTGGGCACCGCCAGAAGATGGATTCGCGGAGCAATCGACGAAATCATCGTCGGAGGGGGTGGTGTGCGAAACCGTGCGATCATGGCGCACCTTACCGAGGTGTTCATGCCCGTGCCGATCACGACCTTCGAGCAGCACGGATGGGATAGCAAAGCGTTTGAGGCCGTCGCATTTGCCGTCCTGGCCTATCAGACGGTGACGGACCAATGTGGAAATGTTCCGGCCGTCACAGGCGCAGATCACCCCACCCTGCTGGGTTGCATCGTGCCCAGCGGTCCGGGCTGGGTCAGGAAATTGCCGTCTCGCCGCAAAAGGACCTAGCTGAGACGATGGACACGGTTTTTCTGGTCGGAGGAGCGGTTCTTGTGGTGCTGTTCCTTTGGATACTGCGGGCCGGCTTCCGCAATGCGGGCCGGAAAACCTCGGTACATGGCCTCCCGCCGAACGTGACGATCGATCCGACTCCTTTGCTGACGGAATCCGATCTGTCGCTCTACAATCTCGTGCGACTGGCCGTGCAAGAGCAATATCTCATCTTTGCCCAGGTGCCGCTGTGGTCGTTTGTCGCGGTTGAGGCGCCCGAATCGGCCCGCGCCCAGGAGCTGCGCCAGATGGCGCTCAAA
>CAYULI010000068.1:0-7456 GCA_964445795.1 uncultured Nitrospira sp.
CGTATACACGTTGTTCGAAAAGCCGCGGGATTCGGTGTCGTTCGACGCGATGCGGATCCGCATCGCGTCACCCGAGAAGATCCGCTCCTGGTCGTATGGTGAAGTAAAGAAGCCGGAGACGATCAACTACCGGTCCTTCAAGCCGGAGAAAGATGGGCTGTTCTGCGCGAAAATTTTCGGTCCAATCAAGGACTGGGAATGCAATTGCGGCAAGTACAAGCGCATGAAGCACCGCGGCATCGTGTGCGACAAGTGCGGCGTCGAAGTCATCCAGTCGAAAGTGCGCCGCGAGCGTATGGGGCACATCGAGCTGGCGGCGCCGGTGGCCCACATCTGGTTCCTCAAGGGCGTGCCCAGCCGCATCGGCACCCTGTTGGACATGAGCCTCAAGCAGCTCGAGAAGATCCTCTACTTCGAGAGCTATGTGTGCGTCGATCCGGGCTCGACCGACCTGACCGAGAAAGAATTGGTGTCGGAAGAGAAGTTACGGTCGCTGCAGTCCGAGTTCGGTTCCTCCGGCTTCAAGGTCGGCATCGGCGCCGAGGCCATCCGCGACCTGCTCCGCAAGATCGACATCAATGCCTTGTGGGAGGACCTGCAGGTCAAGGCGAAAGCCTCGTCCTCGGCCGCAATGAAGAAGAAATACGCCAAGCGTCTGAAGGTTCTCGAAGCGTTCCGGAAGTCCGGCAACAAGCCGGAGTGGATGATCATGGACGTGATTCCAGTCCTGCCGCCGGAGTTGCGTCCGCTGGTGCCGTTAGACGGCGGGCGGTTCGCCACGTCCGATCTGAACGACCTCTATCGTCGCGTGATCAACCGGAACAACCGGCTGAAGCGTCTGATGGAGCTCAAAGCGCCGGGCGTCATTATCCGGAACGAGATGCGCATGCTGCAGGAGGCCGTCGATGCGTTGTTCGACAACGGCCGCCGGGGCCGGGCCATTCGGGGGCCCAACAAGCGCCCGTTGAAATCCCTCAGCGACATGCTCAAGGGTAAGCAGGGTCGGTTCCGGCAAAACCTCCTCGGCAAGCGCGTGGACTATTCCGGCCGTACGGTCATCGTGGTTGGGCCGGAGCTTCGGTTGCACCAGTGCGGGCTGCCGAAGAAGATGGCGCTGGAGTTGTTCAAACCCTTCATCTTCCATAAGCTGGAGGAAAGGGGCGCTGCGACGACCATCAAGAGTGCCAAGCGTCTCGTCGAAAAGGAACGGCCGGAAGTGTGGGACGTGCTCGATGAAGTGATCCGTGAGCATCCGGTGCTGCTGAATCGCGCGCCGACTCTGCACCGGCTGGGCATTCAGGCGTTCGATCCGGTGTTGGTGGAAGGGAAGGCGATCCGGCTGCACCCGCTGGTCTGCGCGGCATTCAACGCGGACTTCGACGGGGATCAGATGGCAGTGCATGTGCCGCTGTCGGTGGAGGCCCAGGTCGAGGCGCGGGTGTTGATGATGTCGATCAACAACATTCTGTCGCCGGCCAATGGCAAGCCGATCACCGTGCCGTCACAGGACATGGTATTGGGGTGCTACTGGCTCACGAAAGAGCGGGTGGGAGCGAAAGGCGAGGGCAAGGTCTTCGGTTCGCCCGAGGAAGTGCGGATCGCATACGACGCGCGCGAGGTCGAGGAACACGCCCGGATCAAGGTCCGGATTGGGGGAACCTTGGTCCAGACGACAGTCGGCCGTGTGCTCCTGTCCGAAATCCTGCCGGCAGGGCTGCCGTTCGCGCATGCGAACAAGCTTATGACGAAGAAGGAGATGACGAAGCTCATCGACTCGGTGTACCGGCAGACGGGGCATCGAGAGACTGTGGTCTTTCTCGACAAGATTAAGGACATCGGCTTCACCTACGCGACGCGCGCAGGCGTGTCGATCTGCATCGACAACATGCACATTCCGAGCAAGAAGGAAGAGTTCATCGGAAAGGCCCAGCGCGAGGTCAACGAGATCGAGAAGCAGTATGCCGAGGGGCTGATTACCAACGGCGAGCGCTATAACAAAGTGATCGATATCTGGGCGCATGTGACTGAGCAAGTGGCCAATGAAATGATGAAGGAGCTCGGCGCGGGCGGCGATCCGGCCAAGCCGGAGTCGTTCAACCCTATCTTCATGATGGCCGACTCGGGTGCGCGGGGTAGCTCGCAGCAGATCCGCCAGCTCGGCGGGATGCGCGGTCTGATGGCGAAGCCGTCTGGTGAGATCATCGAAACGCCCATTACGGCGAACTTTCGTGAAGGGTTAACGGTGTTGCAGTACTTCATTTCCACCCACGGCGCACGTAAGGGGCTCGCCGACACGGCGCTGAAAACGGCCAACTCCGGTTACTTGACGAGGCGGCTCGTCGACATCGCCCAGGACGTGATTATTAGCGAAATTGATTGCGGCACGCACGACGGCATCATGGTTAGCGCGCTGGTGGAAGGCGGCGAAATCATCCAGCCGCTCGAAGAGCGCGTCCTGGGCCGTCTGGCGGCCGAGGACATTCGCGATCCCGTGACCGGCGAAATCATCGTCTCTCGCAACGAGGAGATCAACGAAGATCTGACGAAATCGATCGTCGAAGCCGGCGTCGATCGCGTAAAAATCCGCTCGGTGCTGACATGCCAGTCGCAACGCGGCGTCTGCCAGGCCTGCTACGGCCGAGACCTGGCGCGCGGGCGTCTGGTCGAGAAAGGCGAGCCTGTGGGCGTCATCGCGGCGCAGTCGATTGGCGAGCCGGGCACCCAGCTTACGATGCGGACGTTCCACATCGGCGGAACGGCCAGCAAGGTCGTGGAGCAGACGGTGCTCGAGGCCAAGCATGCCGGTCGTATTAAGTTCATGAGCTTTGATGCGAAGAAGAATGCGGACGTGCACAACGCCGGGATCGCTGTCCGCAACAAAGAGGGCGAATGGGTGGTCATGAACCGTAATGCGAAGATCGCCATCGTCGATGAAAACGGCCGCGAGCGGGAAAAGTATCCGGTGGTGTACGGAGCCAAGATCAAGATCAAGGACGGGGATCCCGTGGCGGTGGGGCAGAAACTGGTCGAGTGGGACCCGTACTCGCTCACGATTTTGACTGAGGTGGGCGGGAAGGTCGCATACGGGGACATCATCGAGGGCGTCACGATGAAGGAGGAATTCGACGAGGTAACGGGCCTGTCCCGAAAGGTTATCATCGAACACAGTGGCGCGACGCTGCGCCCGCGCGTGTCGATCAAGGACGAAAGCGGGAAGACCGCGAAGGTCTCGGGTGGCACTGGCACGGTGGCGCGCTATCTCTTGCCGGTCGGCGCGCATATCTTCGTGGAAAAAGGTGCCACGGTATACCCCGGTGATGTCCTCGCGAAGATTCCACGGGAAACGACGAAGACGAAGGACATCACCGGCGGTCTGCCCCGCGTGGCGGAACTATTCGAGGCGCGGAAGCCGAAGGAGCAGGCGGTCATCAGCGAGATCGACGGCGAAGTGTCGTATGGCGGTTTCGTCAAAGGGCAGCGCAAGGTGTTGGTCGACAACAAGATGGGCGACGTGAAGGAATACTTCATTCCAAAGGGCAAGCACGTGAACGTGCACGAGGGCGACTGGGTCCGGGCGGGCGAGCCGTTGATGGACGGATCGGCGAATCCGCATGACATTCTAGACGTGCTCGGGCCCAATGAGCTGCAGAAATACCTGGTTGACGAAGTTCAGGACGTATATAGACTGCAGGGTGTTTCGATCAACGACAAGCACATCGAGATCATTGTGCGGCAGATGCTGCGCAAGGTGCGGATCGAAGACCCCGGCGACACGCAGTTCCTGCCTGGCAGTCAAGTCAGCAAGAACGTCTTCGAGAAAGAGAACGAGCGCGTGCTGGAGAAGGGGGGCAAACCGGCGCTGGGCAAGCCAGTGCTGCTCGGCATCACCAAGGCTGCCTTGACGACCGACAGCTTCATCTCCGCGGCCTCGTTCCAGGAGACGACGCGTGTGCTGACCGAAGCGGCCATCAACGGGCGCGAGGACACTCTCCGCGGTCTCAAGGAGAACGTGATCGTCGGCCGATTGATCCCGGCGGGTACCGGGTTCGAAGAGTATCGCGATACCTTTGTGATGAGTGAAAAGCCGGAACCGGTCGTCGTGGGCGCGGCTCCGGCGGCGGTGGCGGCCGGTCAAGATGAGGCGCCGACGCCGACCGGCGATACGGCGCGATCCTAAGAGGTACGGGGCGCTTGTACCTCACTTGACAGACAGCAGTTGCATCACTATAATCCGACGGCTTTGCTCTTGAGAGCAGGGAATTTTTCGTATTTGAAGAGGGTTTGAGAACGATGCCGACAATCAATCAGCTCGTCCGAAAAGGTCGCGCGCTGGTCAAGGCCAAGACGAAGAGCCCGGCGTTGAAGGCCTGTCCGCAGAAACGCGGTGTCTGTCTTCGTGTGTATACGACGACGCCGAAAAAGCCGAACTCGGCCTTGCGGAAAGTCGCTCGCGTGCGTTTGACGAATGGAATGGAAGTGACTACGTATATTCCTGGCGTCGGGCACAATTTGCAGGAGCACTCCATCGTGCTCGTACGCGGCGGCCGCGTCAAAGACCTGCCCGGCGTGCGGTACCACCTGGTGCGAGGCGCATTGGACGCGGTGGGTGTGGCGGATCGGAAGCAGAGCCGTTCGAAGTACGGGGCCAAGCGGCCCAAGTAGTATTGTTCGATTGACGAGTTGAATAGGTAGAAGATGCCACGAAGCAGGTTTTTCGGTCAACGAGAAGTGCTTCCCGATGTCCGGTATCGGGACAAGCTCGTCGGAAAATTCATTAACACGCTCATGAGTCGGGGCAAAAAGAGTACTGCCGAACGGATTTGCTACGGCGCGTTCGATGCGATTCAGGAAAAAACCGGCGGCGACCCGCTGAAGGTCTTCCGGGCTGCCATCGACAATGTGAAGCCGATCGTCGAGGTCAAGTCCCGGCGAGTCGGCGGAGCTTCGTATCAGGTTCCGGTCGAGATCAGGCCGGCCCGTCGGGTTTCGTTGGCGCTTCGCTGGCTTGCCGAGTTTGCGCGGACGCGAGGCGGCAAGAGCATGCGGGAAAAGCTGGCCGCGGAATTGCTCGACGCGTCGAATAATACGGGGGCTTCGGTTAAGAAGCGGGAAGACGTGCATCGGATGGCGGAGGCCAACAAGGCGTTCGCCCATTATCGCTGGTAACGTCGTTCTGTGCTGCAGTTGGGCCGTGCTGCGATCCGCAGACGCGGGGTGCCCCTGAGTCGCAGCGGTATACATCGGCTCGACGTGCAGCACGCGTGTTTTTTAAGGGGAATGCTGTGGCCAGGCAAGCACCACTAGAGCGCACGAGAAATATCGGCATCATGGCGCATATCGATGCCGGGAAGACCACCACCACCGAGCGTATCCTGTACTACACCGGGATGACGCATAAGATGGGGGAGGTCCATGAAGGCGCCGCGACCATGGACTGGATGGAGCAGGAGCGCGAGCGCGGGATTACCATCACGGCCGCGGCGACGACCTGCTTCTGGCGTGATCATCGCATCAACATCATTGACACGCCGGGTCACGTGGATTTCACCATCGAAGTTGAACGGTCGCTCCGTGTGCTGGATGGCGCTGTCGCGGTGTTTGACTCGGTGCAGGGTGTAGAGCCTCAGTCGGAAACGGTCTGGCGGCAAGCGGACAAGTATCGCGTCCCCCGGATCGCTTTCATGAACAAGATGGACCGCGTCGGCGCTGATTTTTACGCCAGCGTCCAGTCGATCATCGATCGGCTTGGGGCCGTCCCTGTGCCGATCCAGATTCCAATCGGACGCGAAGCCGAGTTCCGCGGCACGGTTGATCTCGTGAAGATGAAAGCCTTTTTTTACGACGACGAGACGCTGGGTGCCAAGTACCAGGTGGACGAGATCCCAGACAATCTGAAATCGCAGGCCCGGGAATATCGCGACAAGATGCTCGAGGCTGTGGCCGAGTTCGACGATCAGGTCATGGAGAAATACCTGAACGGTCATCCTCTGACGGAGGAAGAAGTGATGCGGGCCATCAGGGCCGGCACGATCGCCATGAGGATCACGCCGGTCATCTGCGGCTCCGCTTTCAAGAACAAGGGGGTGCAACAGTTATTGGACGCGGTCGTGGACTATCTGCCGTCCCCCCTCGACATTCCGCCCGTCAAGGGGATCGATCCCAATACGGGAAAGGAAGTGGAACGTAAACCCTCCGATACCGAACCCTTTGCCGCGTTGGCCTTCAAGATCATGTCGGATCCGTTCGCCGGCCAGCTGACGTATTTCCGGGTCTACTCCGGCACGCTGAAGACCGGAACCCCCGTGCTCAACGTCACAAAGGGGACCAAGGATCGCATCGGGCGCTTACTAAAGATGCATGCGAACAAGCGGGAAGAGATCGACGCGGCCTATGCTGGGGATATTGTTGCGGCGGTCGGGTTGAAGGGGGCTACGACCGGCGACACGCTGGCTGACGAAAAACAGCCAGTGCTTCTGGAGGTCATGAAGTTTCCCGAGCCGGTCATTGCGATGGCGATCGAGCCTAAGACGAAGCAGGACCAGGAGAAAATGGGGTTTGCGCTCCAGAAACTCGCGCAGGAAGACCCGTCGTTCCGCGTCCGGACCGATGAGGAGACAGGGCAGACGATCATTGCCGGCATGGGCGAGCTCCACCTTGAAATCATCGTCGATCGATTGCTGCGCGAGTTCAAGGTCGAAGCCAATGTGGGCAAGCCGGAGGTGGCCTTTAGGGAAACGATCCGACGGAAGGCTGAGGCGGAAGCGAAGTACATCAAGCAGACCGGCGGCCGTGGCCAATATGGACATGTGGTCTTGGTCGTCGAACCGTCGGACCCAGGAAAGGGTCTAGAGTTCGTCAACAAGATCGTCGGCGGTGTCATTCCGAAGGAATTCATTCCTGCAGTGGAAAAAGGCGTCCGCGAACGGATGGAGACGGGCGTCATCGCGGGCTATCCATTGCGCGATATCCGGGTGACTCTGATCGACGGCTCATACCACGACGTCGATTCGAATGAAATGGCTTTCAAGATCGCTGCCTCGATGGCATTTGCCGACGCGTGTAAGAAGGCTGATCCGGTGTTGCTCGAGCCGATTATGAAGGTCGAAGTGCTCGTCCCGCAAGAGTTCATGGGGGATGTCATCGGCAACTTGAATGGGCGTCGGGGCAAGGTCCAGGGCATGAAGGTTCGCGCCGGCGCGCAGGCGATCGAGGCGTCGGTGCCGCTCAGTGAGATGTTCGGGTACGCCACGGATCTCCGGTCCAGGACGCAGGGCCGCGCGACCTACAGCATGGAGTTCGATCGGTATGACCAAGTGCCTCGACAAATCGCCGAAGCAATCATCGCTAAGTATCGCGGCGAATAACTTTCTTGATTCTTATTAGTAGTGTAGAGGGGGAGGGGTATGGCGAAGGCGAAATTTGAGCGGAAGAAGCCGCACGTGAACATCGGGACGAT
>CAYULI010000069.1:0-7451 GCA_964445795.1 uncultured Nitrospira sp.
GAATCCCGCGGCTTTTCGAACAGAGTGTATACGCCTTCCAAGGTAGTGACCTCCTCTGACGCCGGCGACGGGCCGGCTCACAAGCGGTTAGTCTTGCGTCTTGACCAGTTCGACGTCGAGCCCCAAACTCTGCAGCTCCTTGACCAAGACGTTGAACGACTCGGGCAACCCCGGTTCCAGGAAGGGTTCGCCTTTCACGATCGCTTCATACATGCGCGACCGGCCAGGCACGTCGTCTGACTTGACCGTGAGAAATTCCTGGAGCGTCGACGCCGCGCCGTAAGCCTGGAGCGCCCAGACCTCCATTTCTCCCAAACGCTGACCGCCGAACTGCGCCTTCCCACCCAGCGGCTGCTGAGTGACCAGCGAGTAGGGCCCGATCGACCGCGCGTGAATTTTGTCATCGACCAGGTGGTGCAGCTTGAGCACATACATGTAACCCACCGTAACGGGACTGCCGAACGGCTCGCCCGTCCGGCCGTCGATCAACTGGGTCTGCCCGCTCGTCGGGAGCTTCGCCTTCTTGAGAAGGTCCTTGATCTCCTTCTCGGATGCCCCGTCGAACACCGGGCTCGCCACCTTGATACCCAACGCTTTGGCGGCCCACCCCAGATGCGTTTCCAGAATCTGGCCGACGTTCATGCGCGAGGGCACGCCCAACGGATTGAGCACGATCTCGACCGGCGTCCCGTCCGGCAGATAGGGCATGTCTTCCTCCGGCAGCACACGAGAAACGACACCCTTGTTGCCGTGACGGCCGGCCATTTTGTCGCCGACCTGGATCTTGCGCTTCATCGCAATGTAGACTTTCACGAGCTTGATGACGCCGGGCGGCAGTTCGTCGCCCCGCTTCAAGCGGCCGACTTTTTCGTCGTACAAAGTCTGCAGAATCTCGATCTGCTCCTTCGCCCGCCGCTCGATGTCTTCGAGCTCCTTCTGCTCGTCTGGATCGCTGAGAATGATGTGCCGGACAGTGTCGTCGGGCAGCCGCTTGAGAATTTCCGCCGTCAGCTTCCCCTTCTTCTTGAGGATCACGTCGCCCGTATCCGGGTCCATCAGATCGCGGCCCACCACTTTTCCGAGCAACAGCTTCCGGATCTTCTTCGTCTTTTCCTCGTCGATGATCCGCAGTTCCTCGTGGTGATCGCGCTGCAGCTTCATCTGGTCCTCGGTCTCGATGCTCTTCGAGCGCTCGTCCTTGTCGAGGCCTTTGCGGGAGAAAATTTTCACATCGACGACGATTCCTTCCACCCCGGGTGGAACGGTCAGAGACGTATCCTTCACGTCGCCAGCCTTTTCGCCGAAGATGGCGCGCAGAAGCTTTTCTTCCGGCGTCAACTGGGTCTCGCCTTTCGGCGTGACTTTACCGACCAGAATGTCGCCAGGTTTTACCTCGGCGCCGATACGGATGATGCCGCTCTCGTCGAGATTGCGCAGCGCCTCTTCGCCGACGTTCGGAATATCGCGGGTCACGTCTTCTTTGCCCAACTTCGTGTCCCGCGCCTCCACCTCGAACTCCTCGATGTGGATCGAGGTAAAGGCGTCTTCTCGCACGAGCTTTTCGCTGAGCAGGATCGCATCTTCGAAGTTGTACCCACCCCAGGGCATGAAGGCGACCAGAACGTTCTTGCCCAGGGCCAGTTCTCCGTGATCAATGGCCGGCCCGTCTCCGAGAACTTGGCCTTTCTTGACCGGCTGACCGACCCGGACGACAGGGGTCTGCGTGATACAAGTGTTCTGATTGGACCGCTGGAACTTGATCAGGTCGTAGACGTCCAGTCCCGAGTCTTTGCCCCGCTTGCCCTCCTTCGAATCCGCGCGCACTACGATGCGGGTCGCGTCCACGCTCTCTACCACGCCGGCACGGCGCGCCTGTACGACATAACCGGAGTCGCGGGCCACAACGGCCTCCATGCCGGTGCCGACCAACGGAGCTTCCGACGTGATCAACGGCACGGCCTGGCGCTGCATATTGGAGCCCATGAGGGCGCGGTTGGCGTCGTCGTGTTCGAGGAACGGCACCAGGGCCGTGGCCACACTCACGACCTGTTTCGGCGACACGTCCATATACTCGACCTTGTCCGGTGTCGTGGTGATGAAGTCGCCTCCGTGGCGGGCCGATACCGTTTCTGACACTAGTCGCCCCGATCCGTCCACTTTGGAGTTTGCCTGAGCAATAACATACTTATCGCCCTCGATCGCCGAGAGAAACTCGATCTCGTCCGTGACGCGCCCTTTGACGACTTTCCGGTAGGGCGCTTCGATGAACCCGAATTGATTGATCCGTGCATAGGTCGCCAGCGACGTGATCAAGCCGATGTTCGGACCCTCCGGCGTTTCGATCGGGCAGATGCGGCTGTAGTGAGAAGGATGTACGTCGCGCACTTCGAACCCGGCCCGCTCGCGGGTCAGACCGCCAGGCCCCAGGGCCGACAGTCGGCGCTTGTGTGTGATCTCCGCCAGGGGGTTCGTCTGGTCCATGAACTGCGAGAGCTGACTGCTGCTGAAAAACTCTTTCACCGCCGCCACGACCGGCTTCGCATTGATCAAGTCATGGGGCAGCACCGTCTCCATGTCGAGCAGGTTCATCCGTTCCTTAATGCTGCGCTCCATTCGAACCAACCCAAGCCGGAACTGATTTTCGAGCAACTCTCCGACGGATCGCACTCGCCGGTTACCCAAATGGTCGATGTCGTCGATCTCGCCTTTGCCCATCTTCAAGTTGACGAGATAGCGAATGACTTCGACGATGTCCTGGGCGGTCAGCGTCCGCTGTTCGAGCGGAAGATCGAGGCCCAGCTTCTTGTTCAGCTTAAGCCGGCCGACCGGTGACAGATCGTATCGCTTCGAGTTCAGAAACAGGTTGTCGAACAGCGCCCGCGCCGTATCGACGGACGGGGTTTCCCCAGGGCGCAGCCGGCGATAGATTTCGACCATCGCCTCTTCCTTCGACGCGATTTTCTCCATCTCCAACGTATCGAGGATGACCGGAGTCGCCGTAGCCGTGTCGAGATAGATCACTTTGAACTCCTCGACATCGCTCTCGACGATCCGCTCCACGATTTCCGCCGTGAGTCGCTGATTCTTCTCCGCCAGCTTGTTCTTCTTGGAATCCACGAGCTCGGTCAGGACGGCTCGTCCCACCAATTCCGACGGCGACAGAGGAATCTCCTTCACCCCAGCCGCTTTTAGTTTGGCGATCAGCCCCTTAGTCAGCCTGGCGCCTTCGCGGACAAGCGGCTCCTTCGCACCCTTCTCCGTTACTTCCGCGGAGCAGCGCAAGCCTTGGTGAATCTCGGCGTCCAGCTTCCGAAACAACTTGCCCTTCACCACCCGGATTTCTTCCACTGGGTAGTACATTTTGAGCAGGTCATCGCTCGAGTAGCCAAACGCCTTTAAGAGAATCGTCGCCGGCATTTTCCTGCGGCGGTCGATGCGCACATAGAGCACGTCGCGCGCGTCGAACTCGAAGTCGAGCCAAGAACCGCGGTAGGGGATGATTCGTGCGGAGTAGAGTACCTTGCCACTCGCGTGCGTGCGCCCTTTGTCGTGCGTGAACGAAGCGCCGGGCGAACGGTGCAACTGGCTGACCACTACCCGTTCAGTGCCGTTGATGATGAACGTTCCCCGCTCCGTCATGAGCGGCAATTCGCCGACGTAGACTTCCTGCTCTCGAACGTCGAGGACTTTCTTGCGCGGCCCCTTGTCTTCCTTGTCGAACACCACCAAGCGCACACGCAGCTTCAATGGGACCGCGAAGGTCATCCCTTGCTCGAGGCACTCCCGCTCATCGTACTTCGGCGTCCCCAGGGTGTAGCTCGAGAACTCGATGACCGCCGTGTTGTTATAGTCCGGAATAGGAAAGACGCTGGCCAACGCCGCCTGCAATCCGTGATCCTTGCGGCGCTCCGGCTCGACTTCCATTTGTAGAAACTCTTCGTACGAGCGCTTCTGAATCTCGATCAGGTCGGGAATATCGATGTTGGTCCGAATACGGGAGAAATCTTTCCGTTCGACGAACTCTTGGAGAGTCGTTTCAGGCATCAGCTGCTCCTCCAGACTACCAGACTAATCGGTCAGTGAACGAAGCCAGTGGCCAACGGCCACTGGCCCACCGCGAACCACACACCAAAGCGATCTGCGCCGATTGACCGGCGACGATCAACAAACGACGACGCTACTTGACCTCGACTTTCGCGCCGCTCTCTTCCAGCTTCTTCTTCATGGTGTCGGCTTCTTCCTTCGCCACGCCGGTCTTGACAGGCTTCGGCGCACCTTCCACGAGGTCCTTCGCTTCCTTCAGCCCGAGATTCGTCAACTCGCGCACGACCTTGATGATCTGAATCTTCTTCTCCGCCGGCGCGGAAACGAGAATGACGTCGAACGCCGTTTTCTCCTCGACCGGTGCCGCCGCCGCACCACCGATCGCCGGCGCTGCCGCCACAGCGACCGGGGCAGCCGCAGTCACGCCGAACTTCGACTCCAACCCCTTCACGAGCTCGGAGAGCTCAAGGACGCTCATGCTCTCGATTGCCTTAATCAACTCTTCCTGTGACAGTTTTCCTTCTGTGGCTGGCATCTCCCCTTCTCCTTTCCGTTTGTCCTGAATGGCTGCAATGACCCGCACAAATTTCGACAACACCGCGCTGAGCGTGTAGACCACGCCACGGATCGGCCCCTGCATAGCCGACAGCAGCATCGCGATCAGCACTTCCTTCTTCGGCAGCTTGGCGACAGCCGCCAGTTCCGCCGGTTGGACGATCTTACCCTCCAGCAGACCGACGGTAATACGGATCTTCTCCTCGCGTTTTTCCGCGGCGATGAAGTCCCGCAACACTTTGGTGGGCAGCACCGGATCGTCATACCCGATGACGACGCCAGTGGGCCCCTTCAAGTGCCCCTTCAGACTGGCCAGCGTGGTACCTTCGGCCGCCCGAGCCGCGAGCGTATTCTTGACGACTTTGTATTCGGCCTTCGCCCCGCGGAGCTGCTTCCGCAGTTCGGTCACCTGGTTGACCGGAAGGCCAACGCACTCCGTCAAGATGGCCAATCGAGCTCGGCTGAACTTTTCGGCCAACTCCGCAACTGCTGTGGCTTTTTCTTCCTTCTTCATGCTGCTCCCCTTCCGTGCAGGAAACCGTCCATCGTCATTCGTCAATCGTTGACCAGGGGATCTCGGTTCCGCCGATTGCTGCTTACCGCTTGACGCTCCTTAGCTCCACTGCTTCGTCAAGGCGACCGTGTCCAGCTTCACGCCGGGCCCCATCGTGCTCGAGATCGTGGCGCTCTTGAGATACCGCCCCTTACAAGACGCGGGCTTCGCCTTCATGACCGATTCGATGATCGCAGCCGCGTTGTCGTACAGCTTCTGCGGTTCGAACGACACCTTTCCGACCGGCACCTGGACGATGCCCGCCTTCTCGGTTTTGAATTCCACGCGCCCCTTGCGGATGTCACTCACCGCTTTTCCCACCTCGAACGTCACCGTCCCGGTCTTGGGATTGGGCATCAGCCCGCGGGGGCCGAGAACTTTTCCCAGCTTGCCAACCGCGGCCATCAGGTCGGGAGTGGCGATCGCGCAATCGAAATCCATCCACCCGCCCTTGATCTTCTCCATCAAGTCATCCGCACCGACATAATCCGCACCGGCCTGACGCGCTTCTTGTTCCTTTTCACCCTTCGCGAACACCAACACGCGAACTTTTTTCCCGGTCCCGTGAGGCAGCGACGTCGTGCCGCGGACCATCTGATCCGATCGCTTCGGATCGATCCCCAACCGGAGCGCCAGATCGACGGATTCGTCGAACTTCGCATAGGCTGCTTTCTTAACGACTTCGACCGCCTCCCGCAGCCCGTAGGGGCGCGGCTCGATTTTCTCGATGGCGGCCTTCATTTTCTTTCCCATTTGCTTCCTCCCCCCCCTAAACCACAAACCCATAGGACGTGGCTGGATGGGCCTCCATTGCGCACAGCGAACGACCGGCGCATTATTGTGCGCGATCGGCGAGCACAGACACCCTCCAGCCTCGCCCGTATCTACCCTTGAACCACGACCCCCATGCTGCGGGCGGTGCCCTCGATGATCTTGACCGCCCCCTCCAAGTCGGCCGCGTTCAGGTCGGCCATCTTTTTCTGGGCAATCTCTATCAACTGCTTCCGCGTAATCTTGCCGACTTTGTCCTTCTGCGGGACACCGGATCCCTTGATGATTCCGGCGGCCTTCTTCAGCAAATCAGACGCCGGCGGCGTTTTCATGATAAAGGAGAAAGAACGGTCCTTGTAGACCGTTATGATGACCGGAATAATGCTGTCGCCTTCCTTCTGGGTCTTGGCGTTAAATTGTTTACAGAACTCCATGATGTTCACGCCATGCTGGCCCAGCGATGGACCGACGGGAGGGGCGGGATTAGCCTTCCCTGCGGGAATCTGCAACTTGATTTGCGCGGACACTTCTTTTGCCATGATCTTCTCCTGAGCAATCAGCCACCGATTGACGCCCGAGGGCTAACTGCCAATAGATGACTGCCGTTTTCAGATCCGTTCCACTTGCGAAAATCCCAACTCCACCGGCGTCGAGCGGCCGAAGATGCTCACCATGAGCTTCAACCGGCTGTGGTCTTGATCAACCTCATCGACCACTCCATTGAACCCAAGGAACGGACCGTCGATGATGCGCACGTTGTCGCCCTTGATGAACTTCACCTGCTCGCGCGGCCCGGCTTGGCCGGCATCGACCTGCTTGAGCAGGGACTCCACCTCTTCGTTGGTCAGAGGCATCGGCTGCGCGCCCCCGCCGACGAAACCCGTGACCTTCGGAGTCTCCTTGATCATCTGAAGGGTTTCATCGGCCAACGGCGTTTCCAACTCCACCAGCACATAGCCCGGGAAAAACTTGCGACGGGATGTTCGGCGTTTGCCATCCTTGATTTCGATCACATCTTCCGTCGGGACCAGAACCTGACCCAGCTTGTCGACGAGTCCCATCTGGTTGGCACGCTCCAGCAAGCTGGCTTTAACGCGCCCTTCAAATCCCGCGTACGTATGAATGACGTACCAGTTCTTCGTCATGCACCACCCTCTGATCTACAGATCGGACCCCCGCTCCACATTCCGCATCGACATCGCGCCGGCACCAAGTTAAATGATCTTGCTGATCAACCAGACGAGCAACGAGTCGATCACGGATAGATACAGCGACATGATGATGCAGAAAACGATGACGACGGTGGTAGACCCGATTGTCTCGGCTCGGGTCGGGAACGAAACCTTCTTCAATTCTCCCCGCACGTCGGCGAGAAACGTCCGAATCGATTCTGTCATCCGCTTGAACATCCGATCCTCCGCTCCTCCAGAATCACAAGCCAGCGTTCAGCTCACCCAACTGAATTGGCTCTGCGTGGCAGGGGCACTAGGATTTGAACCCAGACTCTCGGTTTTGGAGACCGATGTGC
>CAYULI010000070.1:0-5991 GCA_964445795.1 uncultured Nitrospira sp.
TACAAGACGTGGGGCTGCGGGATCAATTTGAGTCATCGTATGGAGTACACGGCCACCGGTTTCGTGCAGCCGATTAAGCGGGTGTTCAGCATGATCTATCGGCCCACCGTCAAAGTGGAGACGGAGCTACTCGAAGAGTCCCGCTATTTTGCCAAGCGGCAGCGATTCGAGTTTCATATCGAGCCGATCTTTCAGAAATATCTCTACGATCCGGTCGTGACGTGCTTCTCGACGATGGCAGATCGGCTGCGCGTGATCCAGGCCGGAAGCCTTCATCTGTATTTGACGTACATCTTTCTGACACTGGTGGTGCTGTTGCTCTTGGCCGTTTAGAAGCGCGTGTGCTTGGGCTATCTGGTTTGTTCCGTTGGTCGCTCGTCGAACCACAGAGACCAGACAAGCCGAGAACCAGACGAACCGAGTTTTATGCTGCAAGCCATCACACTGGTCGTTGCGCAGATCATCGTCTTATTGGCCGTCTCGCCGTTCATTGTGGGACTGATCCGGAAGGTGAAGGCGCGTCTCCAGTTGCGACGGGGCGCGAGCGTCTTCCAGCCCTATGCCGACCTGACAAAGCTCTTTCGCAAGCAACCGGTCATCTCCACGACGACATCATGGATTTTTACGGCGACCCCGTACATTCTCTTCGCCTCGACCCTCCTCGGCGGCCTGTTGGTGCCGGTCTTTACCTCGACGATTCCGCTGAGCTTCGCCGGGAACATCATCGCCCTCGTGTACCTGCTGGCATTGGGCACGTTCTTCTTGATCTTGGCCGGCCTCGATGCGGGCTCGGCCTTCGGCGGCATGGGGAGCAGCCGGGAGGCCATCGTGGCCTCGCTCACCGAGCCGGCTATGATCATGTCCATCTTCGCCATCGCGCTGACGGCCGGGTCAACCAATTTGAGCACCATCGTGCATAAGACCGCGCTGCTTGAAGGCATCGTGACCGATCCGTCCCCTCATTTGATGGCTCTCGCCGCACTCTTCATTGTGGCGATCGCCGAAACGGGCCGTGTCCCCGTGGACAATCCCGCCACCCACCTCGAGCTCACGATGATTCACGAAGCCATGATCCTGGAATATTCCGGACGGTATCTGGCACTGGTGGAATGGGCAGCGGGGCTCAAACTGCTGGTGTTTTTGACGCTCATCGCGAATGTCTTTGCCCCATGGGGCATTGCGACTGACATGCAACCGGCTTCATTAGGAGTGGGACTGGCAACCTACCTCGTGAAAGTCTTGGGGTTAGCCGTGCTGATCGGCGTCGTCGAATCGATGTTCGCCAAACTCCGTTTGTTCCGAGTGACGGATTTTCTGGGCGTCGCCTTCATTCTCGCCCTCTTGGGAATGATTTTCTTCTACGTGTTGCGAGGATAACGTGTCGCTATTGAGTCCACAGGTGGGATCCCAATTGGTGGACTTGGGATCGGCGCTGCTGCTGCTGACCTGTTTCGCGATCGTGGCGCAACGACGCTTATCCGCCTGCGTGGATCTCTTCGCCCTGCAGTCGGTTTTCCTCGCCGCGACAGCGGCACTCGTCGCCTTCCTCACGGGCATTCACCACATCTACGTCGCCGCCGCTCTGACGATCGTCATCAAGACGATCGTCATCCCGAGGATACTCAAGCGCGTGATCGAACGGCTGAACGTCACACGGGAGTTGGTGATGAACGTGAACGTCCCGGCCGGGCTGCTGATCTGCGGGGGATTGGTGATGCTCGCCTTCTTCATTACCCAGCCCGTTATTCCCTTGGGGTTCCTGCTGACCCGGGATTCGCTCGCGATCGCTCTGGCCATCATCCTGATCGGGTTCTTTACGATGATCGCTCGGAAGAAGGCAGTGACGCAGGTGATCGGATTTCTGGTGATGGAGAACGGGTTGTTCCTGGGCGCTTCCGCAGCGGCCTATGGCATGCCGCTGATCGTTGAGCTCGGAGTGTTCTTCGATGTCTTGGTCGGCGCCCTCATCATCGGAATCTATACGCACCGGCTGCAGGACGCCTTCGATGGCGTGGACACGAGCAAGCTGACGATCTTGAAAGAATAGGGAGTCCATGGTCTGGCCTTTGGTCGTTCTGATCGCGACGCCCGTTCTTGCCGGGCTTGGCAGTTTGCTCGTGAGGGAGCGCCGGGCCGTGGAAGCGTTGCAGTGTGTCCAGGCAGGCGCGTTGCTGGCAAGCGCGTTGCTGGTCTTAGAGCGAGTCGTTGCTCGCGGCAGTCTGTCGGTCGGCATCCTGTTGCAAACCGATGCGCTGAGCGCCTGGTTGGATGTCATTATCGGTGCGGTAGGCGGCACTGGCACCCTGTATGCCGTGGGGTACATGGGAGAGGAATTCGCCCGCGGGCACCTCACCCTGCCACGCTACGGCCGGTTCTTTTGTCTGTTCGATCTATACCTCGCTGCGATGTTGACCGCAGTGAATCAGGACAACATTGCCATCATGTGGATCGCCATCGAAGGCTCAACGCTGTCTGCCGCCCTGCTGATCGGCTTCGAGCGCAGCAAAGCCGCCTTGGAAGCCGGCTGGAAATATGTGATCCTGAGCGCGGTCGGCATTTCGCTCGCGTTGTTCGGCACCATCCTCATCTACTATTCCTCCGAACATGTCCTGGACGTCTCGAACGAAGCCTTGCGCTGGTCTCAACTGTACCAGGCGGCGGAACGGTTGCATCCCGCCGTCATCAAGATCGCCTTTCTCTTCGCGCTCATCGGCTACGGAACGAAGGCCGGGGTCGCGCCGATGCACACCTGGCTCCCGGATGCCCATGCGGAAGCTCCGACGCCTGTGAGCGCGATGTTGTCCGCGAATATGTTGACCCTGGCGGTCTACGCGATCTTGCGGTTCAAGATCGTCACGGATCGCACGGTGGGACCGGAATCTGCCGGCATCCTCGTGGCGGGGTTGGGATTGCTGTCGTTGACCGTCGCGGCGACCTTTCTGCTGGTCCAGCGGGACTTCAAACGGTTGTTCGCCTATTCCAGTATCGAGCATATCGGCATTGCGCTGCTAGGGTTCGGCGTCGGGGGGACGGGAACTTTTGCGGGAGCCTGGCACTTATTGAATCACGCGCTCGCGAAGTCCACGGCATTCTACGGCGCAGGATTGGTCTTTCTCGGACACGAGCACAGAATGCTCGATCGGGTGACAGGCCTCCTGGTTCACGCCCCGCTGGCGGGAACCGCGATCCTCGTCGCCGGTCTCGCACTGGCCGGGATGCCGCCGTTCGGACTGTTCGCCAGCGAACTGCTGATCGCCGTGTCCACCTATGCCGTGAGGCCGGAGGTCGCCGGAATATTCTTGCTCCTCCTGACACTGGCGTTTGCCACGCTGCTCTACCAGGTGTTGCGAATGATGTTAGGAGCTCCGGCAGAGCCAGGGAGGCCGTTGGGCAGACAGTGCCGCCTCTTCGCCGGTACCGCCATCGGTGTCAATGTGGCCGTCTTGGGGGCGATCGGGCTTAACGTTCCCCCGGGAATGACCGTCATGCTCGACGCGATTGTGAAACTGTTCAGCCGTGCGGTGGAGATGCCGTGATAGGAATGAGCGTGGTTCCCGTAGCCGTTCTTCTGGGAATGCCGATCGCGGCGGCAGTTTTGAGCCTGGCGACCACGCGTGCCTCTCTGCTGCATGGATTGAACCTCGCCACGATGACGGCGTTGGTGATGTCCGAACTAGCCATCGTCCAACAGGTGCTGGCACAAGGGTCGTTGACGTCGGTCTGGGGGTTCGTCTATCTCGACCCCCTCTCCGCGTTCATTCTCTTCATCATCACGGCCATTGGGTTCTTGTGCTCGCTGTACACCTGGTCCTATCTCGATGACCACGTGGCGCGCGGTACGATCACAACCAAGCGGGTAAGCCGGTTCTTCTTCTTGTTTCATCTGTTTCTGTTCGCCATGATCGCCGCGACGGCGGCCAACAACCTCGGGGTTCTTTGGACCGCCATGGAAGGCACCACGTTAGCGACTGTCTTTCTGATTTCGTTCTTCCGCAAACGCGAGGGATTCGAGGCGGGATGGAAATACCTGATTCTCTGTTCCGTCGGCATTGCGCTGGCCCTCTTTGGCACGGTCTTGACCTATTACTCGTCGGTCCGAGTGTTGGGAGATGTCAGCGCGGCGCTGAACGTGACCACGTTGCTGGACGTCGCACGCCAACTCGACCCCCACGTGCTGAAGCTGGCGTTTATCTTCATCGTCGTCGGCTACGGAACAAAAGTCGGACTGGCGCCGATGCATAGTTGGCTGCCGGAGGCTTACAGCGAAGCACCCACGCCGGTCGTCGCCATGCTGGCGGGAGTCCTCGAAACCGTGGCAGTCTATGCGCTGCTCCGTAGCAAGGCCATTATGGATCAAGCCTTGCCGGAGTACTTTACGGGGAATTTGCTGCTCCTCTTCGGACTGCTTTCGTTCGTCCTGGCTGCGCTCTTCATCCTGATCCAGCACGATTACAAGCGGCTGTTCGCCTACTCGAGCATCGAGCACATGGGGATCGCGATGGCGGGATTCGGAGTGGGGGCGCGGCGGGTACATTCGGCGCCCTGTTTCATCTCCTGAACCATGCTTTGGCCAAGTCGCTGGCGTTCTTTTCAGCAGGCAATGTGCATCGGCGGTTCGGCACCCGCACAATCAAGGACGTGCGGGGCCTGGCGATCGTGCAGCCGGTCACGGCGACGGCCATGGTGGTGGCGGGCCTCGCGCTCGCGGGGATGCCTCCGTTTTCCATGTTCCTCAGCGAAATGATGGTCGTGTCGGCGCTTGCCACGCAGAGCTTTTCTGCCGACACGCTGCACATCGGCCGGTTTCTCACGGTCATCGTCGCAGACGATGTACGCAGTCTCGCGATCGTCACGGTGTTTTTGCTGTTTGCCGTGGTCCTATTCGGCGGGTTTACCTCTCGGCTCACCTCAATGGTTTGGGGCGCCCCACCGGAAGGCGTGCGAGCCGGCGAGCGTTGGGACGTGGGGCATGTGCCGCTGATCGCGACGGGCGCCGCGTTGATCGCGTTCGGGCTGGCGCTGCCTGAACCAGTCAGGGAGTTGATGGACCGGGCGGTCAACGTACTTTTGATGAGGTGACACATGGCACAGGCGGCAACGGCAGCGGAGTTGCTTCGGCGGGAGTTTCCGGATGGAATCCAAGAGGCGACGGTCGTCCACGGCACACCGGCCCTGCAGGTCAAGACCGACCAGATTCCGCTTGTCGCCCATTACCTGCATACCAAGCCGGATTTGCGCGGCAGCCTGTCGCTCCTCTGGGCCGTGGACCATCGGCCCCGGGACCGCCGGAATGAACTCTGCTATCTCTTCACGCTCCAAGAACGCAAGGATTGGCTGCTGTTGTGTACGGATCTCCCGGACACGGAGCGCCTGTTCCCGTCGATCACCCCACACATTCATGCCGCCAAATGGTATGAGCGTGAAATTCGAGACATGTTCGGACTCATCCCACAAGGCCACCCGGATCTTCGCCGCCTGATCCGGCACGAACACTGGCCGAAGGGCACGCACCCGCTCAAAAAAGATTTTCTTTGGAACCAGGTCTTGGGACGCCAGCACGGAGAGTATCGATTCCGCCACATCGAAGGGGAAGGCGTGTTCGAAGTGCCGGTCGGCCCGATCCATGCCGGCATCATCGAGCCGGGGCATTTTCGCTTCTCCGTCGCCGGCGAGCCGATCATGCAGCTCGAGGTGCGGCACTTCTGGAAACACCGTGGCGTGGAAAAGCTCTTCGAGCAACAGACGTTGACCGGAGCCGTACCGCTGGCCGAGCGTGTGTCCGGCGATTCGACCATCGGCCACTCCCTCGCCTACTGCCAGGCGGTCGAGACCCTCTTGCACCTCGACGTGCCCCGGCGGGCACGCTACCTCCGTTCGCTGTTTCTTGAACTGGAACGGCTGCATAATCATCTGGGCGATGTCGGTGCGATCTGCAACGACACCGCCTATGCGCTCGCCCACGCCCATTGCGGCCGGATGAAGGAGCGCATC
>CAYULI010000071.1:0-5648 GCA_964445795.1 uncultured Nitrospira sp.
TGATCGAGGGACCGTTGATGGCGGGGATGAACGTCGTCGGCGATCTGTTCGGCTCTGGCAAGATGTTCCTCCCTCAAGTGGTCAAGAGCGCGCGCGTGATGAAGAAGGCGGTGGCCTACTTGATGCCGTTCATGGAAGAGGAAAAGAAGCGGCTAGGGAATTACCGGACGCAGGGCAAAGTCGTGATGGCGACGGTGAAGGGCGACGTGCACGACATCGGCAAGAACATCGTCGGCGTCGTCCTCGGCTGCAACAACTACGAAGTGATCGATCTCGGCGTGATGGTGCCCTGCGAGAAGATCTTGGCCACGGCGCGAGAACAGAAGGCAGACATTATCGGCCTCAGCGGTCTCATTACGCCTTCCCTCGACGAGATGGTTCACGTGGCGAAAGAGATGACTCGCGAAGGGTTCGATGTGCCGCTTTTGATCGGTGGAGCCACGACGAGCAAGGCGCATACCGCTGTCAAGATCGCTCCGTCATACCGGCATGCCACCGTGCACGTGCTGGATGCGTCGCGGGCGGTCGGCGTGGTGGGTAGCCTCGTCAGCCCTGTGCACAAGGAGGAGTTCGTCCGGAAGATTCGTGAAGACTATGAACGGGTGCGGCACGCGCATCAGGACCGCGGGGCAAAACCGTTATTGCCGATCGGGCTGGCGCGGGCAAACCGGATGGCGTCCGATTGGTCCGCCATCGACATCCGGAGGCCATCGTTCCTGGGAGTTCGCACCATCGGAGATCAGCCGCTGGATGAGCTCGCGCCCTATATCGATTGGTCGCCGTTTTTCCACACCTGGGAGCTGAAGGGGCGGTACCCGTCAATATTCGAGGACCCAACGGTCGGGACAAAAGCCAAGGAATTGTACGACGACGCCCAACGAGTACTGGACGCGATCATCCGGAAGAAGCTGCTCTCGGCGAAAGGGGTCTATGGATTTTTCCCGGCCGCCGCCGTAGGCGATGATATCGAACTGTATACGGATGAATCCCGTGGTACGGTTCTGATGACGATCCACACGCTCCGGCAGCAGTCGGTGAAGCCGGCTGGGCAGCCGAACGTCGCATTGGCCGACTACATCGCGCCAAAGGACTCGGGCCGGCATGATTACATCGGCGCTTTTGCGGTCACGGCGGGAATCGGTTTGGACGAACTCTGCCGGCGGTTCGACCAGGACCATGACGATTACAGCTCGATCATGGCCAAGGCTCTGGCCGACCGGTTGGCCGAAGCATTCGCGGAGTACCTCCACAAACGGGTGCGCGCCGAGTGGGGCTATGGCTCAGATGAACAACTGACGAATGAGGACCTGATTCGCGAACGGTATCGCGGCATTCGCCCCGCGCCAGGCTATCCGGCCTGCCCAGACCATACGGAAAAGCGACTGTTGTTTGACTTGCTGCAAGTCGAGAAACATGCAAGCATTACGCTCACCGAGAGTTTCGCAATGTGGCCTGCTGCCTCGGTGAGCGGGTTCTACTTTGCCCATCCAGAGGCCAAGTACTTCGCGGTGGGGAAGATCGGGAAGGATCAAGTCGAAGACTACGCCCGCCGCAAAGGCATGCCGGTATCGGTTATCGAGCGCTGGCTGTCGCCGAATCTCAACTACGATCCGAGCTAAGTAACTCGCCGCTGAAACACGATGCGGCGGGGCATGGGTTGACTCCGATTACACCGCTTGCGTTAGCAGGTCGTCGTGAAGATTAACGACGGCGCCGCGTAGCGCATTGACGAGTTGCCTGTACCGTTCCTCCGCCCAGGCATTGAACGACTCGGCGCCCGGGAAGACAAGATCCCAGGCCTTGGCAGCATCCAACATGAGAAGCTGCTGAGGTTTGTGGGGGCCGGGAAAGAAGACGACCAGTACCGCGGAGTTCCCGGTGAGGCTGATGTCGGTGAAGATATGGGTCATCGACGGCGAGGGGACGGTCACTTCGCGCGCGGCGGCCTCGACGATAGGTTGGTAGAGGCGATGGAGGAACTGAGCCGTAACTTCATAGGGATTCGATGTCCCTAGGAGGCGGGGATTCGGCTTCTCTCCGAAGAGATTTTCGGTCAGGTATGTCGCGGCCTCCCAGGTCGGCATGACCCCCGAGGTAACCAGCGCCTCGCACAGATAGGCGATCCAATTTCGGCTGGCCGCACGCTTGCGGACCGCAGTGGTTTTCTTTGCCATGATAGGCAGCCCTTTCGTCACGACCGCCGGTTGTCGAGGAGCGCCGAAGCAGCTATGCGGGGCTCGACCGGATAGGTTGAAAAAAGTATAGCGATGGAGAAAAAGTCGGTCAACGAAATGCGCAAAGTCCGTACGGACTCTGGTTATGATTCGCGAATCATGCTGCGGAAAGAGTTGCGGTCGGCATATTGTTCGTGGATGCGGGCGATGTCGTCCATGGATGCGACGAATACGTCGAGCAGATCCGGGTCGAAGTGCTCTCCCCGGTGTTTGACCATCAGCTCGATGGCATGGTCGAGTTCGAAGGCCGGCTTATAGACCCGCTGGGTGGTCAGGGCATCGAAGGCGTCGGCGATCGAGGCAATACGGCCTTCGATGGGGATGCCGTTGCCTTTCAGGCCGCGGGGATAGCCGGTCCCGTCGAAACGCTCGTGGTGGGTGTAGGCGATGATAGCTGCGACATTCAGCAGCTCCGCATCAGAACCGCTGAGGATGCGATAACCGATTTCGGCGTGCTGGGCGATGACGCCGAACTCTTCCTGCGTAAACTTGCCCGGTTTCAAAAGGACATGATCTGGCGTGCCGATCTTTCCGATGTCGTGCATGGGGCTCGCGGTGCGGATCAGATCGCACCGCTCGGGGGAGAGGCCGGCCTTGCGGGCCAGCAGCTCGCAGTAGTGGCTCATCCGCTGAATGTGCTGGGCCGTCGAGCTGTCGCGAAATTCTGCGGCGATAGCGAGTCGCTGAATCGTCTCCTCCCGCGACAGCCGTAGCTCCTTTTCGCTCCGTTCCAGCCATTCCAGGGCCTGCTGGAGCGCCATGGTCCTGGTCCGGACGATGTCTTCGAGGTTCTCCCGGTGCATTCGGTTTTCCATTTCGAGCCGGCGCCGTCGGAGCGCATTGGCAACATTGATGAGCACTTCGTTGGTTTCGAACGGTTTGACGATGTACCCAAATGCTCCCATGTCAAGCGCCGCATTGGCGAGCACCGAGCTGTCCAAGCCAGTGACCATGATGGCAGCGGTATGAGGACGCTCGTCGAGGATGCTCCGCACGAGGTCCATTCCAGATTCGCCGGGCATGTTCACATCGCACAGCATGAGGGCATACGGTTGGATGTCGAGTTTCTGGCGAGCTTCGCGGGCATCAGAAGCCAAGGTGACAGGGTAGCCGTGCGATTGCAGAAGATAGCCGAGCAGGCGCCGGATCGGCTCCTCATCGTCCACAACGAGAATATTACGGTTGTCGAGTAAGGCCTGATACGAGTTCCGGTCCAGATTTATCTGCATGCGTACCCGGTGTGTCCTTAAGCTCGGAAGGTGCGTCCTCGCAGGGTCTCTATCGGCTGATTTGGGTGTTGCCTAAACCCGGAACTGAACAGCGGACACGTTTGCACCTTCTATGCCATCGGATCGTTGCGAGGCAAGCCGTCGTGGATCGAACTCAGCTCTGTGATTCGTCGGCCATCATGTCATGGAACGCTTGTGCTGGCGAGGCATTCGTGAGTTTCTGTCAATAGGGGGCGATCCGTTCTAATTCATCCGGATAAGGGCAGGCGGAACCCGCTTGTACAGATTTCGTCGACCGCCTGTCCTCGTTTTGTACATCAACGCGACGCTCATCGCAGATGTCGAATGATCGACGTCGACCGCGTTCCCACGGGAAGGGCCGTAGCTCGTTTGCGCTTTCCCCGATCGTCCACTATAATTTCCCCCCCACCTCAGGCATGGGAGTGCGACGATGAGCGGGATAGCGGGATTAGTGCGTTTCGATGGCCGGCGAAAAGACCAGGTCAGACCGGTGAAGGTGACTCGAAATTTCATTAAACATGCGGAAGGATCGGTGCTGATCGAGATGGGGGATACCAAGGTCATTTGCACGGCATCGGTCGAGGAAAAAGTTCCCCCCTTTCTCAAGGGCAAAGGGACAGGGTGGGTGACAGCCGAGTATTCCATGCTGCCCCGTTCGACCCACGAACGCTCGCCCCGAGAAGCGGTCAAGGGGAAACAGGGCGGGCGGACCTTGGAAATCCAGCGCCTCGTGGGTCGAGCGCTGCGGGCCGTGACCGATCTCTCGCAAATGGGGGAACGGTCCATCTGGATCGACTGTGACGTCATCCAGGCAGACGGCGGAACGAGGACCGCGTCAATCACCGGCTCGTTCATCGCCCTGGCCGATGCATTCCACGTCCTCAAAAAGAAGGACTTGATCAAAAAACTGCCGCTCACCGACTATCTGGCCGCGATCAGCGTCGGGAAGGTGGGAGGAGAAGTGATGGTGGATCTGGCCTATACGGAAGATTCGATGGCGGAAGTGGACATGAATCTGGTCATGACCGGACGGGGCCGTTATGTTGAAGTCCAAGGGACCGCCGAACGTACCCCGTTTGCCAAACAGGATATGGATGAGTTTCTGGCCTTGGGTTGGCAAGCGATTCAGCGACTAACGGCCATTCAAAAAGAGTTGATCGGTTCGCTGGACTGAGGCATCCTGGTGAAAGAACTTGTCCTCGCGACGAGAAACCTGGACAAGGGGCGGGAACTGGCGGCCCTGCTGGGAGATCTCAATATTCGGATTCGCACTCTGGCAGATTTTCCCGACGCTCCGGAGGTCGTCGAAGACGGCGCGACGTGTGAGGCCAATGCGATTAAGAAGGCCATGGAGATTGCCCGCGCAACAGGTCGAGCAGCCGTGGCAGACGATACGGGCTTGGAGGTCGATGCGCTGGGAGGGCGTCCTGGGGTCTATGCCGCACGCTATGCCGGGGAAGGGGCGACATACGAGGACAATTGCCGAAAGTTGCTCCACGAGTTGAAGGGGATACCGCCAGAACGGCGGACTGCCCGGTTCCTGACCGTGGCAGCCCTCGCATTGCCAGAAGGGGATGTGCGGATAGCGCACGGGATACTGGAAGGGTTGATCGCGGAGACACCGGCCGGGTCGCAGGGATTCGGGTACGATCCGGTGTTTTTCGTCCCCGAACTGGGGAAGACCTTGGCGGAACTGACGCCCACGGAAAAGAATCGCATCAGCCATCGCGCCAGGGCATTCACGAAATTGCGGGAAATGCTCGTCCGCCAGATTCAATTCTCGGAGGTTGCTCGATAAGCGCGAGTGAGCGAAGGCAGCGCTCTTGCTGACTATTAACCAACGACGCCTGACCGGTGACGATGCAACGTCGGGGCGTAGCGCAGCCCGGTAGCGCGCCTGCTTTGGGAGCAGGATGTCGGAGGTTCAAATCCTCTCGCCCCGACCAGACCGCACTTCGTGAGTGCCGCAGCCTCGGTATCGCTTTATCGTAATTGTTGCCTGCGGAGAAACGCCTCAATGGTTTGTGTTGCCGATAGCGTGGCGTGTACTGCCGCCTCTTTCAGGTTCTTGTGAGTTGATGGCGGCGGATAAGAACCGCTCAGTGTGCCCGCGCCCGTAGCTCAGTTGGATAGAGCATCAGCCTTCTAAGCTGAGGGTCGCTGG
>CAYULI010000072.1:0-5044 GCA_964445795.1 uncultured Nitrospira sp.
ATAAATATAACGGGAGAATTCCGTTATCGGCAACCACAACAACCTGCTAGACCTGGAATTGCGCTTCGTACAGCGCGGCGTACAGACCGCCCCGGCTCAGCAACTCGTCGTGCCGTCCTTCTTCAACCAGCCGTCCGCCATCGAGCACCAGGATTCGATCAACATCATGGAGGGTCGAGAGCCGGTGGGCGATGATAAAGGTCGTGCGCCCTCTCGTGAGTTCGTTCAAGGCTTCGCGGATCTTCACTTCCGTCTCGGTGTCGATATTCGAGGTCGCTTCGTCGAACACGACGATGGGCGGATCTTTGAGCAACACCCTGGCGATCGACACGCGCTGCTTCTGCCCGACGGATAACTTGACGCCACGCTCACCAATCCAAGTGTCGTAGCCTTCTGGCAACGCGGCGATGAATTCATGCGCGCGGGCGGCCTTCGCCGCCGCTTCAACTTGCGCCTGAGTCGCCGCGAGATCGCCGTAGAGAATATTGTCCCGGACCGTTCCATTGAAGAGAAACGGCTCCTGCTGGACGAATCCGATCTGCTGCCGTACATAGGCCAGCGGCAGGTCCCGCACATCGGTGCCGTCGAGCAGGATCGTGCCGCCGGTCACGTCGTAGAAACGCATGAGCAGTCTGACCAGCGTACTCTTTCCCGCTCCGCTCGGCCCCACCAGAGCCACCCGTTCTCCAGCCGCCACGAACGCGGACAAGCCCTTGATCACCGGCGCGTCGCGACGATAGTGAAACCGGACTTGCTCGAAGCGGACCTCGCCCCGCAGCTTGTGCGGGGGAGCGGTCACGCCGGGCCGGTCCGCGACATCGGGGACCGCGTCCAGGACCTCGAACACGCGCTCGCTCGCGGCCAGCGCGTGCTGCAGCATGTGGTTGACGGAGTGAATCTGATTGATGGGGACATAGAACAATGCCAGGTACGAGAGGAACAGGACCAACTCGCCGAGGGTCAGCCGACCTGCCAGCACTTCGCCCGCGCCGTGCCACAGGATTAAGACCGTGCCGAGGCTGCCCACGAGAATCATGCCGGGCGAGTACAGCGACCACAAATACATGGCCTTCAGATTGGCGTCGCTATAGGATCGGCTCAACCGGTCGAACCGCGCTTGTTCGTGGGCCTGCCGGTTGAATCCCATCGTCTCTCTGATCCCGGACAGCGCATCCTGCAGATAGCCGCTCAATTCGGCGGAGCTCTTCCGAATCTGGTGATAGTAGCCATGGACCGTCCTGGTGAACCAGCTTGCGGATACCACCAGAACGGGAATCGGCAACAGGGAAAGCGCCGCCAGCTTCCAATTGAGCGCAAACAGCATCACGGTGATGCCGACCAGTGTGAGCGAGGCAGTCATGGCCCCTTCCAGCCCGTCGATGAAGATGCGCTCCACGTGCTCCGTATCGTTCGTGACGCGCGACATGATTTCGCCGGTCGAACGGTTCTCGAAATAGGTGATCGACAGCCGCTGCAGGGTCGCGAAGATCTGGCTGCGCAGATCATGCACGACGGTCTGCTCCAGTCGGTTATTCAGCCGGATACGCAGCGAGGCGAAGAGGTTCTTCAGCCCATAGGCCGCGACGAGGGCGGCCAATACCCAGGGCAGCCGCGCCGCCTGTCCGGCCTGGATTACGTCGTCGATCACGATTTTGACGATCCAGGGAGGCACCAACTCCATGCCCGTAGCACAGGCCGCGCAGGCGAGCGTCGCCCAGGCCAGGCCACGATAGGGGTGGAGATAGTGGAGAACGCGGAGAAGGGATTTCACGGATACGTCAACGGACAATGCGGTTAGATGACGGTCGACGGTTCCTTCTGCCAGTATTGCGAGAATTCATGGAGCTGCGTCAGCGTCGAGAGATCGGTCATGCGATCGAGGAAGACCTTGCCGTCCAGATGATCCAGCTCGTGCTGGATACAGACGGCGTACAACCCTGTCGCTTCGATGTCCAGGGGTTTCCCGTCACGGTCCAGCCCCGTGACTCGGACCAGCGACGGCCTGGTCACTTTGCCGCGCAATCCGTCGACGCTTAAACACCCCTCCCAGTTCTCGACCTGGTCAGGGCCGTAATACAGAATGGAGGGATTGATGAGCACGGTCTCGGGGAATCCGCCTTCGCCTTCACACGCCATGACCACCAATCGGATCGAGCGCGAGACCTGAGGCGCCGCCAGTCCGATGCCCGGCTCCTCGTACATCGTTTCGAACATATCGTCGATGAGCCGCTGAAGGTCGTGCGATTTGATCTCCCGCGGGTCGATCGGCGCCGCGATCTTTCGGAGGATGGGGTTCCCGAGTTTTGCGATTTTCAATACGGCCATGTTCGTGTCAACCACGCCAACTGGGCGATTGGCTTATTCGTAACACATGGCGCTTCGGCCACGCAACCGACCGGCGCGAGACTCTTACTGCGTTTTTCTCGGCTGCCGAGGCTCCGGGATCTCGAAGGTGTCTTTGTTGGCGTCCCACCATTCGACCCACTCGGCGGACCAGGCCTGGCGGTCTTGTTTGGTCGAGGTATCCCAATCATGAAATTCCGTCTCGTGGCGCGTGAGGATCCAGAGCGAATGTAGCGCGGACATCGCCACGAACCGTTCATCGTCGGTGAGCATCGGAATCAAAAGAGGGATTACCGACTTCTGGCGCACATACCGCGCTTCGAAGGCCGCCGCCTTACGGACGGACGGGTTGGGGTCTTTGGACATGACCTCGATGGCCTCGGGCGTCTTGGCCGGGTCCAAGCGGATCGCGACGCGCAGGGCGTGTTCGCGGACGCGGGGAATTTCACTGGGTTCCTTGGCGGATGCGAGGAGGGCCGGCACCCCCGACACACCTTTCATCATCGACAACGTCTCGATTGCGTTGTATCGAATCCGGGGACTCGGCATCGTCAGCGCCTTGACCAGCACGGGAACGGCGGACTCGCCGAGATGGACGAATTCGCCCATCGCCCAGAACTCCTGCTTTCCTTCCAACAGAGGGAGCAAGGCTTCTGCCCGCTTGAGTTCTTCCGGACTGAGCGGCCCGGTATTGGGCGGGACCGACACATCGGGGACCTCCTGGTTCTTCGGAGGCGCCTCGTACGGCATTTGCACCGGAACGGCCGTCCCGCCATGACCGGTCCAAGCCCAGAGCGTGCTCGCAGACGCCGCGACCACGCCCACCACGCATGCGAACACCGTCTGTCTCGCCTGATCCTTTGTCACGTTGTCTGCACTCCTTTTGTGATGAGATTACCCCTCATTCGCGTTCGCCGTTGTCCTCCGGCCCCGCCTCCGGCCCATGCACCATCACATACAACACTGGCAGGACCACGAGAATCAAGAAGGCGGCCGTCAACATGCCACCGACGACCACACGCGCCAGAGGCTGCTGCGCCTGAGACCCGATGCCTGTCGCGACGGCCGCCGGTAATAGACCGATGGCCGCGCCCAGCGTCGCCATGAGGATTGGACGCATCTGCACGTCGGCGCCGCGGAGCACCGCCTGCCGAAGGTCGAGCCCGGTACGCCGGAACTCCTCGATGCGGGCAATCAACAGAACGCCGCCCAGAATCGCGACACCCAACGTCGAAATCACGCCGACCGCCGCAGAGATGCTAAAGTGCGTATGCGTCGCGATCAACGACAATACCCCGCCGACAAGGGCGAATGGAACAGTGGACAGGACCAGCAACGCATTCTTCAGCGAGTCGAACGTCGTATAGAGCAGGAACAGGATGATCAACAGGCTGACAGGAACGATCTTGGCCAGGCGTTTCTGCTCGTCCTTGAGCTGATCGTACTGCCCGGCCCACTCCATGCGGTACCGTTCGGGCAGCGTCACCCGGCGCGCTAGGGTCGCCTGGGCTTCCTCGACCGTGCTTTGCAAATCGCGGTTGCGCACGCTGAACTTGATCGGAATATAGCGCTCGTTGTTCTCCCGATAAATGATGAAGGCGCCGGTTTGCGTCGTAATGTTGGCGAGCTGTTTCAAGGGAATCCGTGCACCGCCCGGCGTGTGCACCAGAATGTTGCCGATCGACTCCACATCTTGCCGGTACTCTGGCAGAAAGCGCACGACGAGATCGAACAGGCGCTCGCCCTCATAGACTTGGGTGACAGCCTGACCTCCGACGGCGGCCTGCACCACGGCGTTTACGTCCGCCACCTGAAGGCCGTACCGGGCGCTGGCCTGCCGGTCCACTTGGATGAGCAAGTTGGGCTGGCCGAGCAAGCGGAAGATGCCCAGATCCTTGACGCCGGGAATCGCCTTCATCGCCGCTTCAATTTCGACGGCCTTGGCCTCCATCGTCTTCAGATCGGAACCGAACAGTTTGATAGAGTTCTCCCCTTTCACGCCCGACATGGCCTCCTCAACGTTGTCCTGAATCACCTGGGAGAAGTTGAAGATGACGCCGGGAATCGCCCTCAGCCGCGCGTCAATTTCCTCAATCAATTTCTCCTTGGTCAATCCCGCCCGCCACTCCGACGCGGGCTTCAGGTTCGCCAGGAATTCCGCGTTGAAGAAACTCGTCGGATCGGTGCCGTCGTCAGGGCGCCCAAGCTGGGAGACGATGGTATCGACCTCGGGCGATTCCCGGAACATACGGCGGATGTCGCTCGCCAGGCGCGCAGCCTGCTCGAAAGAGATGTCCACCGGCATCGTGGCGCGCACCCACAAATTGCCCTCTTCCAGGGCCGGCATGAACTCCCCGCCTAGGAACTGCAGCATCACGAACGTCATGACGAGCAGCCCGGCCGCGACTGCGACGACCACCTTCCGGTGATCCAGGGCCCACGTCACCACCGTCAGATAGAGGTTCCGGACCGTTCGGACGACGGGCGTATCGGCCTCGCTGATCGGCCCGGTGAGCAGAAATGAACAGAGCACTGGGGCCAGCGTGAAGGCCATGAGCAACGCGCCAAGCAAAGCGAACCCGTAGGTGATCGACATGGGTGCGAAGATCTTTCCCGGCACACCTGTCATGGTAAACAGTGGGATGAAGGCCACCACAATGATGGCGGTGGAGAAGAAGATCGGCCGCCCCACTTGTCGCGC
>CAYULI010000073.1:0-4262 GCA_964445795.1 uncultured Nitrospira sp.
ACCGGTCGCCCCCTTTTCTTTCTTGAAAATCGTGAAAAGTCACTCGTCATTCGTGAAGCGCCAGCGGCCTCTCTTCCTACGAGAGACGCTTCTCGTTTCACGAACGACGTGTTCTGCAGATATTCATGATACCGCACGAGTCAAGGGAATGCCAGCCGGCTAGGCGCTCTCGAATCGCGTGATCTTGGCGAACATGATCGCGGCGAAGGGGAGCGCGAGGCCCAGGATCAGTTGCCAGATCAGCAGCGAGCCGAGCTGGCTATAGTCGGCTGGAGTAAGGGTGGCCCCGGTCGCTGGATCGCGGATCTCGCGGGTCACGACGAAGATCTCGTTCAGATACTTGGTGCCGAGCTGGCTCAAGGACAGCGCAAGGTTCGTAAACGAGGCCATGACCGCAAAGAAGGTAGCTTTCAGTTTGGCCGGCGCGCTGTTGGCAATCCAGGCCAGCATGGGAATCATGGAAATCTGGCCGAGCGGCGATTCCAACGCGGTGTCGATCAGCGCAATGAAGCGGGCATCGACCACTCCGCCGGTCATCCTGGCCGTCCATTCGTGCAATCCAAAATACATGCTCACGATCGGGAGAGTAAGAATCGTCCCGATCACTGTGAGAAACCCCACGACATAGGCGATGGACCGTTCTGCCATGAACCGCCGGAAAATGAACATACCGGCCAGTGCCAAGCTGCTGCCGATCAGCGAGAGAACCGAGAGAAACTGTTGATCGAACCCCAGTCGGTCGATCATCCACCAGGTGGTGCCGGGACCGGTCCCAGGTATCGCGCGAAAGATGAACACGACGACCGCCGTGCCGACCAGGGTGGAACGCTTGTCCGGTTCCAGTTCCCGAACGAGCCGGGCCATTAAGAAAAGGACGATCGCCATCGACCCGGCAAAGACAATTTCCTCGCTGTAAGGGAAACCGCCCAATCCGACGGTGAGCGTGAAGAGCACAAACGCCAGGCTCCCGCCGAGGATCCCCCAGTTGGGTTTCGTGGGCTCGTCCGAGGCATCCCGCACCTGGACCATCCGGTCGGCTTCTTCGGGGGAGAAGCCCTGCCGGATGAGCTGTCGCGTCTGCCTTCGCCGCAGGATCCACGCCACACCGACGCCCAGGACCGACACCATCGGGATCGCCAGCGCCATGAGATAGATGCGCTGATACAGCCGGACAATCTCGGACTGCGGCAGGCCTTCGACGCCGCTGAACACATAGACGTTGATCAACGCGACGATGATGCCTCCGCCGACGATCGCCACGCGGCCGAGGGTTTGCATCGTCGTGTGCATGAGCTTGCGGGTCTGCTCGTCGAACGGCTGGCCCTGCTCGTCCACACGGGGAACGGCTTCCACCGTCATCGCGTCGGCGACGGCGTCTTGGATCACGTAGCCGACCGGAGCCAGGAGCACACTGAGCACATACCACACCTCCGCCGGCAGGATCGCCGTCATCGCGTCGCGATTCCCGATCAGCGCCGCCATGATGCCGAGGCTGATCGTGAGCAGGCCCGCACCAAGTCCGACGAGCCAACTTTTCCACCGCCACAGGAGATCGACGGTGTGGCCGATGGGCATTTTGAGCGCCCAGGGAATCCCCGCCCAGAATCCGAGCGCGGCAAGGAACGAGGCGGAAAGGCCCAAGTAGTCCTTGACGAAGAACGTCCCGACGATACCGGTGAGGCCGGAAATGCCGTAAGCCAGATAGACCATGAGCGGCGGCAGATAGGAGAGCCGCATCTCACGGCCCAGCGAGAGGATATTGCGGTCGATCCAGGTGGCGAGTTTATTCAGCATGCAGATGTCGCGATCACCCGAAGACGACCGCGTTCGCTCCGATTTCGATCGGACTGTCCGGATTGATCAGGCGGTCGAGATCCACCCCGATTTCTCTCTCGGTCATGGTCGCTTCTTGACGTTCGCCACTTTCGCCTGATCCACCGCGCGCCACAGATACCAGGAGGCCACAGTGCGGTAGGGTCTCCAGCGTTCCCCGTATTTCTTGAGTTCCTGCGGGGTGGGCATCGTGCGGCGGCCATACGCAATCCGAAACCCGTTCCGGACCCCGAAGTCGTCGATCGGCAACACATCCGGACGGTTGAGGTGAAAAATGAGCAGCATCTCGACCGTCCATCGGCCGATGCCGCGTACTGTTGTCAGCCGCTCGATCACGGTCTCGTCGTCGAGCCGCCGGATCGCGGCACCAGTCGGCACCGTACCGTCCAGGGCCTTCGCGGCCAGGTCCCGCAACGCCACGACCTTTGCGCGCGAGAATCCAGCCCTCCGGATCGCCTCCGCTTCTATCGAGAGCAGGTCCTGCGGACTGGGAAAGCGACGGCCGGGGAACAAAGCGATCAACCGTTTGAGCATGCTCTCGGCAGCCTTCTCGTGGAGCTGCTGGTAGGCAATGGCACGCGCCAACGATTCGAACGGCGACCGGCCTCGACTGGGCACAAGCCGGCAGGGTCCGATGTCGCGGATCAGCCGCTGCATCACCGGATCGACCTTGGCGAGATGTCGGGTGGCAGGGGAATACCGGGCCACAACTCACCGGACGAACGGGAGCGTCCGGCCCCACTGGGCGGCAAACACGAATTCCCCGACCGGCCGACGCTCGCGGCCTTTGACCTCGCGCTCGCGTAAGTAGTCCGGCAGCACGGACGGGTCCCCCGGGTACCCGAGAGCAATCATCGCGACCGGCTCGAAGCCCTGCGGGATCCGGCAGTCGGCCCGCGCCTTCTCACCGTCGAATCCGGCCATGGGATGCGCGACCAGACCGAGTGCAGTGGCCTGAAGCAGGAGGTTCTCCGTCGCCAATCCCGTATCGTGAAGGGCGTGCCGGTTCGGCTTGCCGCCATCTTCGAAGCGGAGGCTCGCCACCGACAGGATCAACACCGCCGCACAGCACGCCCACTTGCGGTTGCCTTCGAGCAGGCATGCCAGAAGACGGTCGAACTCTTCCTGGTTCTCCTTCACGGCCACAAGAAATCGCCAGGGCTGCTCGTTGTTGGAGGACGGCGCCCAGCGGGCCGCTTCGAAGAGGCAGCGGAGCGTGGCGGCCTCGACCGTCCGTTCGGAAAAAGCGCGTGGACTCCACCGGCGGGCGATCAACTCGTGTATCGGGACATCCGTCGGAGCCAGCTTTTCCATATCCGTCCTATCCTTTCACGTCCGCCTTCACGCGATCCATGTCCGGCGACCATCCCCCGCCCAGTGCTTTGTAGAGTTGCACCACCGACACCAGGTGCAGCCGGCGAGATCCGGTCATGGCCAATTCGGCCTCGAACAGGTTACGACGCGCGACCAGGACGTCCAGATAATTGGCGAGCCCGCCTTTGTAGCGCAACTCCGCCAGCCGGAGTGCGGACTGCAACGCGGCCACCTGCGCTTGTTGCGCCTCGTTCTGTTCACGAGCCGTGCGGACCGCCACCAGCGCATCTTCCACTTCTCGGAATGCCGTGAGCACGGTCTGTTCGTATTGCGCCACCGCCTGCTTCGCCTGGGCCTCCACAACCTCCTGCTGGAAGCCCAGCACCTGGCCGTTCAACAACGGGCCAGCCAGCCCCGCGCCCGCCACGCCGAAAGAAGAAGGATCCGTAAAGAGCTGGGAAAGCTTCGGATGCGCGACGCCGAGCAGGCCAGTCAGGGAGATTTTTGGAAACCGGTCGGCTTTGGCGACCCCGATGCGGGCGGTGGCGGCGGCCAGTTGTTGTTCGGCTTCCAGGAGATCCGGTCTCCGTTGCAACAGCTCGGACGGGAGCCCGGGCGGCACCTCCGGAGGAACCACTTGCTCGGCGAGAGGTTTACCGCGCGGGATCGCAAACGGCTTCCGCCCCAGCAGCACGCTGAGGTGATTTTCCGCCTGAACCATTTGCCGTTCTAATTCGGCGGCCCGGGCGGCGGCATTGGCACGCTCAGCCTCGAATTGATCGGTATCGAGCCGCGAGGTCAGGCCCTGCTTCAGGCGCGCTTGGGCGATCCGGACGGATTCTTCCCAGGATTGCAGCGTCCGCTTCGCGATGTCGAGCTGGGCGTCGAACTGCAGCAGGTTGAAGTAGGCTTCGGCCACACCACTGACGAGCTGCAAGACGACCGCCCGGCGATTTTCTTCCTTGGCCAACAGATCGGCCCTCGCCGCTTCGTTCGACCGGCGGATGCGCCCCCAAATATCCAACTCCCACGACAAGTTGCCTTGCAGGTAATAGTTGAAGGGGCTGGCAAACCCCGGAAACAGGAAGATGGTCTTGCGACCGAACGACGGCGCG
>CAYULI010000074.1:0-3980 GCA_964445795.1 uncultured Nitrospira sp.
TTTGAGTGTCCGTAAAAATTTCCCCGCCCCGATCGCTGTTGAGCTGCATGAACCCGCCTTTGAAGACCACCATATTGCCGGTCTCGTCAGCCGAAGCCGGCCACGCACCACAAACACCGAGGCCCAGCACGATCGCAACTGCGGCACACTTCGCTCCAATGTTCCTGCTTCTCCTCCGAACCTGCATGATGTCCCCCTCCTTGGGTCTGTTGCGGAGGATCGGAATGATCCTCCGTCGGCTGCGGTGAATGCGGCTCGCCGGCCCGAGACATCAGCTTGGTGAATACACGTTTCACATCCGCCCCCCGCTCGTTATTCGTCGTCCGTCATTCGGGAAGAACTGCCACGCGTCCGTCCGGCTCGATCGACGACTGACGATGGAGGTTTGACGATTCCATGGACTTCGCGCAGCGGAACCCCAGCCAGTTGATTTTCGTGTTGGGGTCGGTTCCGTTCCGCATGGCCACCCGCATGGTCTTCGTGCTGTCCATCCAGCCGCCGCCGCGGAAGGCCTTCTGCGTGCCCGTCGCCGGCCCTTGCGGATTCCGGTCCGGCGCGACCTTGTAATAGTCCGGGTCGTACCAGTCGGCCACCCATTCGGCGACGTTGCCGATGGTCTGATGGAGCCCGTAAGGGCTGAGGGCGTTCTCGTACTTGTCCACCGAGATCAATGGCGGATAGAGCAACAGCCGTTCGGGTCGGTCACGAACCGGACCGGATAGGCCGGTCCGTCCGAAATTCGCCCGTGTCAGTCCGGCGGACTCGCTGCCCCACGGGAAGATCCGTCCGTCCTCGCCGCGTGCGGCCTTCTCCCATTCGGCCTCGGTCGGCAGCCGCTTGCCGGCCCACTTGCAGTAGGCGTCGGCGTCGTACCAGCTCACGTGCATGACCGGATGATGGGCCATCGTTTCCTGGAAATTGCCGCCGTCGTAGCGCCAGTCGATTTGAGGATTGCGCCCGGTCGCCAGGACGAACTTGAGGTACTGCAAATTCGTGACCTCGAACTTATCGATCTCGTAGGCGTCCAGGTACACCCGCCGTTGCGGCAACTCCGACCGGTAGGCGTTGCGATCGACCCTCTTGTCGCTGCCCATCAGAAACTCTCCGGCCGGGACCACGACCATCGCCTCCTTCGGAGCCCAGTTGGCGACGCGTTCGGCCGCGATCTTCTTTCCCGCCTTGGTCCATTCGACGACGATATCCTGGACATCCAGCCCCCAAGCCATCCGCGCCATAATGAGCAGCGCCGCGATGACCAGCGCAGCGTTGACGCCCCATTCCCACTTTCTGAGTTTCTGCACTTCCTTCTCGTTCACGATGCGGCCTCCTTCTTTCTTTCCGAAATCCGTTATTCGTCGGTCGTCATTCGTCATTCGTGCCGGAAGGTAATTCGCCGCGCCGGCTCTTCATCGATCGACGAGTGACGGGTAACGCTTGATGGTGTTGCAGAACGCGCGCAGCGGAATCCGGTCAAATAACTGCGCCGATCGACCTCGCCCCCGTTGCGGCCGGCGGAACGGGCGACCTCCGGGTCCTCGTTCCAGGAGCCGCCGCGAAACACTTTCAATTCTCCGGTTTCCGGTCCCTGCGGATTGATGTCGTGGCCGCGCCGATAGTACTCGGGATCGAACCAGTCGGCGACCCACTCGCTGACGTTGCCGGCCATCTGATAGACCCCGTAGGGGCTGACACCCTTGTCGTAGCGATTGATGTTGGCAAGCGGCGGGTACTTGAACCCTCGCTTCGATCCGGAATGGGCGATGTTGCTTTTGATCCAACCCGCCGGCTCGTTGCCCCACGGGAAGATCCGTCCGTCCTCGCCGCGCGCGGCCTTCTCCCATTCGGCCTCCGTCGGCAGGCGTTTCCCGGCCCACTTGCAATAGGCGTCGGCTTCGGCCCAGCTCACATTGATGACGGGGTGCCACGCCATCGTCTCTGGGAAGGGCTCCTCTCGCCAGAAGCGCGGCCAGGTCGCGCCCGTCGCAAGGACGAACCGTAAGTACTCCACGTTCGACACTTCGTACCGGTCGATCTCGAAAGCATCGAGATAGACCCGGTGCTGGGGAAGTTCCTGGGGGCCCGCCGCCCGGTCGACTTTCGGATCGCTGCCCATCAGGAACCAGCCGGCCGGAACCGTCACCATCCCTCCCGGCACTCCCAGGGCAGCCAGCCGTTCCGCCTCATCGAGCGGGGTCCACAAGGGCGGCTGTTTCGGCGATTCGTGATCGGCCCGAGCGACCGTCCAAGCGGCAAGACCGCTGGCCAGTGGCAAGAGGCACATGAGCGCCACCGTGAACATCGAACCGCTTTTCTTTCCGCTCCTCATTGTTTCTCGGCTCCTCGCCTCGGCCTCTCATCCATCAGTATGTTTGCTTTTCCAGTGTCGGGACGATCTGCGACTGCACCTCTTCCGTGACGGTATAGCGCACATACGCATTCTCGACCATTTGATTGGCATACAGCCGTCCGGTCGGCACCGCCACCGTGAAATCCGCCGTCGTCTCCTCCTTCGGCTTGATCGTCACCGTTCGCTCGTAGGAATCGTGAACGTACGGATGCCAGATGGTAACTTTGTAGGTTCCGGGCGGAATATCCGCGATCTGAAACCTCCCCCTTTCGTCCGTAAGGGCGAAATATGGATGATCGACCACCAGCGCCCAACTTTCCATGTAGGCGTGAAACCCGCATTGCATGGTGAAGATGTGCCGGCCTTTCGTCATCTTGACCGTTTGCGTGACTGGCGTACCTTCAAAGTGTTTATGGAAATGGGCGCTCAACCCAGCCTCGCGGGGATAACGCGTACTGATCGGCAACGGAACGTTGAAGAGGACCCGCGGTCCGAGCTGAGACGTTTCGTACGCCTGAATGTCGTGCATGGCGGGATCCATGTTGATCACCACCACATCATGATGATCCCGCACCACGTTGACGAAGGGCACAAAGCGGCAGTCGCGCGCTTCGATGCGCGGAGGCGTATAGGGTCCGAAGGCTTTTCCCCTTTCGATATCCTCTAGCAATACGACCACCTGACGAAACGCGCCGTCGCCTCCGACATCGAACGGCTGAAGCAACCGCCACCCCCTGCCGTCGGAAATGCGCCCGCAGTAGATTGCGTCCGGCAGGGTCGTCAGGTTGTATCCTTTCGGCTTCGGGATCTGCCCCTGCAGCGTCACGGTCCCCGTGAGGGTTCCACCCTCCGTGACCGTGATTTCTTCATAGGCGTAGGCGGATGCGCCGAGACTGACCGCGAGTAATCCCGCCACGATTCGTCTGATCATCGTTCTCCTCCGGCTTCTTCCTCCCTATCTTCTCCTCTCTCCTCACAGGGAGGATTGGGCAAGGGGTCCAGAAACACGATGGGGGAGCTACGTGTTACGGGCAGCTCCCCCACCAGGTGTTACGCCATGTCCAACCCGCTTACTTCATGGCAGTCGGAATGGCCTGCGGTTGGGGCTGCACATCCGCGCGCTTGGCGCCCATACCGACTACGCCCAGCGGTTGGATCCGCGAGTCGCCTACAGGCAACACACGGAGATAGCCCCATTGCCCAGACTGCGTGTAGGGCAGCCGCTGGTTCGACCACACGAAGTCTCCCACCTGCCGGTACGGTCCGCCCGCACCGCCACGGAGGAACACATCGAGGGTCTCCGATCCGGCATACTCCACCACGCTGATGTGGTCGGCCCCCGGCATGTACGGCTCGATCGGCCACTCGTGGCCCTCGATCCCGAACATCCCATTCTGCTCGCTGTTGGCCCCAATCACGTGGATCCGGACCGGGTCACCGGCATGCGCCTCGATCACCGGCGTCACCGGATCCTCCGGTTTGTCTACCACGCAGGGCTGGAAGATCTTGCCCAGCGAGCACCCTTGCTCTTCGCGGAACTTGTACGGTTCGGCGCGGTAGTTCACCGACGTCAACCCGGCCACGTTCTGCACGTAGGGCATGAAGGCCGTCCCGATGATGTTGTCCTCATCCT
>CAYULI010000075.1:0-3363 GCA_964445795.1 uncultured Nitrospira sp.
GCGCCGCTCTTCTTGTCGGCGACGAGCTTCGCGTGCTGCTCCTCGAAGGCGTCGGAGATGTATTTGAGGAAGATGAGCCCGAGCACGACGTGTTTGTACTCGGCGACGTCCATCGAGCCGCGCAGCGCGTCGGCGGCGGCCCAGAGCTTGGCCTCGAAGCCGAGATTGGCGGAGGTCGAGCCCATTGTGTTTGTGTTGTTCTTGCGCTTTGCCAAAGGGGCCCTCACTTCAGAGGATGGCGAGTCTAAAAAGGAAATCCAGCACTTATCAAGGTATCTCAGCGTGAAACTGTCCAAGAGTGTCTGGCGAATCTCGCTGTCGATTCGTCCGGTCGCGATCGATATCGCCGATCCGTCCTCGTCGACTTGCTCCTGATCCCCGCGGCGGCTTGAGCTCCGTATTCCCACCAGGCCGCGGGTTCCGCGAGCAGGGAGGCGATCAGACCGGCACTTCTCAGCTTGACCTTCGTTTCTGGCGGCACCTATAATCCTGCTACGGATCCGGTTGCAACGCGCTGATTCGGCTCACAAAATGGCGGAATTTACCCACTTCAACGAGGCGGGCCGCGCGCGGATGGTCGATGTGAGTGCCAAGGCATCAACCGAGCGGGTTGCCACGGCGCAGGCAATCGTGTTTATGCAGCCGGAGACGCTGGAGAAGATCCAACGCGGGAAGGTTGCAAAAGGCGACGTGCTGGCCGTTGCGCAGGTGGCCGGCGTGATGGGGGCCAAGAAAACCCCGGACCTCATCCCGATGTGCCATCCTCTCCTCATTACGAGCGTCGACATTACCTTCAAAGAAGAACCTCAACCCAGCCGCGAGGGTCTCTGCTCGATTTCCATTTTGGCCACGGTGAAAACCACGGGGCAGACCGGGGTGGAGATGGAAGCCATGACGGCAGCCTCGGTGGCGGCATTGACCATTTACGACATGTGCAAGGCGATCGATCGGGGGATGAGTTTCGGCGACGTCTGCCTGCTCTCGAAGTCAGGCGGGAAGTCCGGGACCTACACGAGGGAAGAGCGCAGAGCGAGCAGCGAATAGCCGGCAGCCATGCGGTGGCGCGCCGGAGCAGTCGTGTTTTGCCCAACTGCTCGTAGCTTCGACCATGGCGACGATCAAACTGTTTGGCATGATGAAGGCCGTGGCAGGGAATCGGGAAAATCTCTCGGTGGCGTTGTCCGACGGGCATAGGGTGCGGGATCTCGTCCGCCTGCTCGACCGGGACTATCCCCAGATCGGCGAGCTGATCCACAAGAAGAAGGTCCTGGTATCGATCAACCAGGAGATTGCGCACGAGGAGACGGAAATTCGAGACGGCGACGAAATCGCATTGTTACCGCCGTTCGCGGGAGGAGCATCCGTGGAAGGTCAGCTTGATGAGGCCCAGTTTGTGCGGGTGCAGCGGGAGAACTTTTCCATCGATCAGGAACTGGACCGCGTCCGAAGCCGCTCGAAGCGGATCGGGGGCATCGCGACGTTTCTCGGCATCGCGCGGGACCGTTCGAAGGGTCGCGACGTGGACAGCATCACCTTCGAGTACTACGAAGGCATGGCGCAGAAAAAACTGCGCGAGATCCGTGAGCGGGCGTTGAAAGATTTCGACATTCTGGAACTGTTAATCATCCACCGGTACGGCGAGATTTCTATCGGCGAGAACATCGTCCTGATCATCGCCGGGGCCGAGCATCGCGCGGATGCGTTCCGTGCCTGTAAGTGGGCGATCGACGAGTTGAAGCAGATCACCCCCATCTGGAAACTCGAACATACGCCGCAGGGTGAAGTCTGGGTGGAAGAACATCCGTGACGCGAGAGGCGTGACGGAGGACGAGTCATCCGTATGTCCCAAGAGTCTGACAGCGCCGCTGGCTTGCCGGTTTTCGACGCGTACAATCGCCCGCTGAAGAGCCTGCGTCTTTCCGTCACCGACCGCTGCAATCTTCGCTGCCGCTATTGCATGCCGGAGGAAGACTACGTGTGGCTTCCGCGCGAGGATGTCTTGACGTTCGAGGAAATGGCGACCCTCACCGGGTATTTCGCCGACCTGGGCGTGGATAAGGTTCGGCTGACCGGAGGCGAGCCGCTGTTGCGGCGGAATCTCTCGCGCCTCATCCGCTTGCTCCTGAAGGACCGGCGCATCACCGAAATCGCGCTGACGACGAACGGCATTCTGCTCGCCGATCAGGCGCAGGAGCTGTACGAGGCGGGACTCCATCGCGTCACGGTAAGCCTGGATACGTTGCGGCCCGAGCGGTTCCGCCAGTTGACTAGGCGGGATGAGTTTGCCCGGGTCATCGCAGGGATCGAGGCGGTCGGCAAAACGGGCTTTGGCAATCTCAAATTGGACACGGTCGCCATCCGCGGATTCAACGACGATGAACTGGTCGCCATGCTCGAATTCGCGAAGCACTACAAGGCCGAGGTGCGCTTCATCGAATACATGGACGTGGGTGGGGCTAATGACTGGTCCATGGACAAGGTATTGTCCCGCGCCGCGATCCTGGAGCAACTCAGCGGGCACTACGGGCCGATCAAGGCGCTTCCTGAACGCGGAGCCGCACCGGCGCAACGATTTCTCTTGCCCGACGGCTCGACCTTTGGGATTATTCCTTCGACCACCACGCCATTTTGCGCGCAGTGCGACCGCAGTCGCGTCACGGCCGACGGCATGTGGTACCTATGCCTCTATGCGACGTCGGGGACGGATCTGCGGCAGCCGCTGCGCCGGGGCGCGAGCCCGGAAGAGATGCGGGCGCTGATCAGAGCCGAGTGGGCGGCGCGTCGGGATCGAGGCGCGGAAGACCGGAAGGCACTGGAACAGGTCGGGTTGCGGGAAGGCGGTCTGATCGGGATCGATCGGCTGCGCGAAGATCCACACCTCGAAATGCATGCCCGCGGCGGTTGAATCAGTAGCGAGACTCTCATCCGGCTTGGCCGTTCTCGCTCGACCTTCTCGACGTATCGCAGACCATACGTCTATGTCGTTCTCGCTTCCGAGACGCCCCGGCGGCCTTCGGCCTCAGCCCCCTCAGTGCACCGCGATGAAACGGCACGAGCGCAAGAACTGCGATTGTTTTTGTGGTGTCAGGTCCGAGGTCGTCTCATGACCGATCCGTCCTTTCTGACATTGCTGGGAGCGGGGTTTCTGCTTGGGATCCGACACGCGCTGGATGCCGATCACCTGGCCGCCGTCTCGACCGTGCTCGCCGAGCGGCCTTCCCTCTCGGCTTCGGGCGCGGTCGGTTTGTGGTGGGGAATCGGTCATACGCTAACTCTGCTGATGATAGGCGGTGTCGTGCTCATCTGGAGGATTCGTGTACCGGCGGGATTCGAGACGATCGCCGAATCCGGTGTGGCCCTTCT